>NZ_JAWOTT010000014.1:0-100487 GCF_033338995.1 Vibrio sp. Vb0304 | reverse complement strand
AGGCGTTGAGCTAACCTGTACTAATTGCCCGTGAGGCTTAACCATACAACACCCAAGGGGTTTTGATGGACTCAATGAAAGAACATTGAATGTGTAAGAACGAGAATTAAAAAACAGCTTTCCAGATTAAAGAATTTGCTTGGCGACCATAGCGTTTTGGACCCACCTGATTTCCATGCCGAACTCAGAAGTGAAACGAAATAGCGCCGATGGTAGTGTGGGGCTTCCCCATGTGAGAGTAGGACATCGCCAGGCTTTAGTTTTATTTTCACTTTTTCGAAAAGTGAAGACAAAAGCGGACGCTTGCTTATTAAAGCGAGTGATACCACTGCGGAGTGGTAGTTCAGTTGGTTAGAATACCGGCCTGTCACGCCGGGGGTCGCGGGTTCGAGTCCCGTCCACTCCGCCACTTATATTAAGCCTCAGTCGAAAGACTGGGGCTTTTTTCGTTTTGGTTACCTGACTTACCTTAAACCCACTCTCATATTTAAATCTTGCATCTCGAGTTACACTACCCTCTTCACATGGTTTTAATACGTCGTGAACGAGCTAGCACGTAACTCTGTGCCTTAGTCTTAGTCTTATTCCGATACCAAGCTCTAACCAAAGCTCCTTTTATTCGATATTAGAAAATCTAGTTATGTGACAGAGTTTAATTGTTTGAAGTGTCGCTTGTTTCTAATTTGAAAATAGGATGACTTTGAATACAAGTTTAGTCTCACTGAGATCAAGAGAGAGGGGGACTAAATTTCTGTTAAGGCTTTGATCTACCTGAATGCTAGCTCAGTTTTATCTTGGTGAGATTGCTAACCTGTTTGGGTTCTGAACGCAATCACCCTAAATGTATCTTTCTCATAAAAATACAAACTCGCTCATTGCTAAGTATTGTGGAAGTTTAGCTTTGATATTTGCGAGGAGCCTATATTGCCAAGAGAAGAGAAGAGAAGAGAAGTGATAAATGGGTAAATTAAAAGGCTCGTCTATGAATACTATCTATCGGCAATAGTTAGTATCTATGAAAATGCAGCGTAGCGATTCTTAGTATATTTGAAGGTATATCAAAGAATAAGGAGCACTCGTCTTTGAAGGGGAGTCTGAAAATTAGTTATGAAAAAAGCAGCTAGGTAGCTGCTTTTTATTTATTAAGTTACGTGTCTTTAAGAGTCCACTGGCTCCGTATGTTCCGGAGTGGTTATTGCTTGGTTGTTCTCTTCCATCTTCTTCTCTTCTGCTTTTGCTTTTTCAATCATTGGGGTGATTGTTGAGCCTTGAATGAGGATAGAGAAAACAACGACGGAGTAGGTCATTACAAGAATAATCTCTTTTACATCGATTAACTTATCTTGAATCACCCAAATACCAGATGGAATGGAAAGTGCCATTGCCAATGCAAGGCCCCCGCGTAAGCCGCCCCACGTCAAAATACGTACTGACCACGGGTTATATTTTCTGTAACGCTTAAAGCCAATGTACGAGAGAAATACGCTTAAATAGCGAGCTGCTAGTACAAGAGGGACTGAAATAGCCATCATAATCCAGTCTTCTTTGTGGAATTCAAATAGCAGCATCGACATGCCGATCAGTAGGAATAACACGCCATTCAAGAACTCATCAACAAGCTCCCAAAAATGGTCAAGGTGATCTTCACTCTCTTTTGAAAAGCCAATAAAGCGTGTCCAGTTGCCAATCATAATACCGGATACAACCATCGCGAGTGGGCCTGATACATGGATGTATTCAGCAAATGCGTAACCTGCTGTTGGGACACCAATGGTAAGTAACAATTCCATTGAGTGATCATCGGTGGCACTGATCAAGTAGTGGAATAGCAAACCGAGGACGAAACCATATGTGATACCACCGATAGCTTCTTGGATGAAGAGTAAGGTGACACTACCTACAGTTGGTGCCTCAGTGCCAAATGCAATCGTAAATAGAGTGACGAAGATAACCAAACCGAAGCCATCATTGAAGAGCGATTCTCCTTCAATCTGAGTGGAGATACGTTTAGGAGCATCTAGTTTTTTCACAATAGCCAATACAGCGATTGGGTCAGTTGGCGATATTAGAGCACCAAATAGTAAGCAGTAGACCAAATCAAATTGGATGCCAATTAACTGACAAAACCCATACAGTGCAAATCCAATAAAGAACGTGGAAAACAGTGTGGCTCCAAGGGCTAAAACAGTGATCTCCCACTTTTGATCTTTAAGGTTCGGGAGTTTGATGCCTAGTCCACCAGCAAATAGTAAGAAGCCAAGAATGCCTTTGAGCAAGAAATCTTCGAAGTTAATCCTTGTGACCGTCTCCGTCGCAATTTCGGTGAGATGGAACCAGTTGTTTTGACCCGCAATTAAGATTAGAAGTGAAAGCACCATTGAACCTGCGGTAATCGCAATGGTGGTTTGCATCTTTCCTATCTTGCTGTTTACAAAAGCAATTAGCATCGCAGCTGCGGATAGAAAACATAAAGTATGATAGACCGACATAGAGCTCTCTATTTGTAACATTTTATGAATGGAATTCTCGGCTGATGCTGCTTAAATAGCAAACATTTTTTCGTGATTATTTTGTAAGTTAAGAAGGAGATAAAATAATCATTAATTCCACGTTTAGACGTCTAGACTCCTGAAGTTTGTGTGATAGGATGGAAAGATAACTAAAGGAATGAGGCTGTACTGTGGGAAGTAACGTAAGACAACAGATTGAAGCTCAATTGAAGCAACGTATTCTTTTGATTGATGGTGGTATGGGAACCATGATTCAAGGGTACAAACTTGAAGAGCAAGACTATCGAGGAACGCGCTTTGCGGATTGGCATTGTGATCTAAAAGGTAACAACGACCTGTTGGTTCTAAGTCAGCCTCAACTTATCAAGGAAATTCACGCTGCATATTTAGAAGCGGGTGCAGATATTCTTGAGACCAACACTTTTAACGCAACAACCATTGCGATGGCTGACTACGAGATGGAAAGCCTAAGTGAAGAAATTAACTTTGCAGCTGCCAAGCTTGCACGTGAAGTTGCAGACGAATGGACCGCAAAAACACCCGATAAACCACGTTATGTCGCAGGGGTTTTAGGGCCAACAAACCGAACTTGTTCTATTTCTCCTGATGTAAATGACCCCGGATATCGAAATGTTTCTTTCGACGAGTTAGTTGAGGCTTACTCTGAATCGACTCGAGCGCTTATTAAAGGTGGTTCAGACCTTATTCTTATCGAGACCATCTTCGATACGCTTAACGCTAAGGCTTGTTCATTTGCTGTTGAAAGTGTGTTTGAAGAGATGGGTATTGAGTTACCTGTGATGATCTCGGGGACTATTACTGATGCTTCCGGTCGGACATTATCCGGTCAAACCACAGAAGCGTTTTACAACTCATTACGTCATGTTAAACCGATTTCGTTTGGTTTGAACTGTGCACTTGGTCCAGATGAGCTGCGTCCTTATGTTGAAGAGCTCTCTCGTATATCAGAATCTTTTGTTTCCGCTCACCCAAATGCTGGGCTTCCGAATGCATTCGGCGAATACGATTTGTCGCCAGAAGATATGGCTAAGCATGTTAAAGAGTGGGCTCAAAGTGGCTTTTTAAACTTGATTGGTGGGTGTTGTGGTACAACTCCTGAGCACATTCGCCAAATGGCACTCGCGGTTGAAAATATCGCCCCTCGTCAATTACCTGAACTTCCCGTTGCTTGTCGCTTGTCTGGCTTAGAGCCGCTCGCGATTGATAAAGACTCTTTATTTATCAATGTCGGTGAGCGTACGAATGTAACCGGTTCTGCGCGTTTTAAGCGCTTGATTAAAGAAGAGCTGTACGATGAAGCGCTCGATGTGGCTCGTCAACAAGTTGAAAATGGCGCTCAAATTATCGATATCAACATGGATGAAGGCATGTTGGATGCACAAGCTTGTATGGTTCGCTTTTTAAACCTTTGTGCGTCAGAACCTGAAATCTCAAAAGTACCAATCATGGTTGACTCTTCCAAGTGGGAGGTTATTGAAGCCGGTCTTAAGTGCATCCAAGGCAAAGGCATTGTTAACTCGATCTCTCTCAAAGAAGGCAAAGAGAAATTCGTTGAACAAGCTAAGTTGATCCGCCGTTACGGTGCGGCTGTGATTGTGATGGCGTTTGATGAGATTGGGCAAGCAGATACACGTGAGCGCAAAGTAGAAATTTGTACCAACGCTTACCGAATTCTTGTTGATGAAGTGGGCTTTCCACCAGAAGACATCATTTTTGACCCAAACATTTTTGCCATTGCTACGGGGATCGAGGAGCATAATAACTACGCGGTGGATTTCATTGAAGCCGTTGGCGATATCAAACGTGATTTACCACATGCGATGATCTCGGGTGGTGTTTCTAACGTCTCATTCTCTTTCCGTGGCAATAACTATGTACGTGAAGCGATTCACGCGGTGTTCCTCTACCACTGTTTTAAAAATGGTATGGATATGGGGATTGTGAATGCGGGTCAGTTAGAAATCTACGATAACGTGCCTGAAAAATTGCGTGAGGCTGTGGAAGATGTCGTTCTTAACCGTCGTGATGACGCCACTGAGAGATTGTTAGATATCGCGGCGGAATATGCAGGCAAAGGGGTAGGTAAAGAGGAGGATGCCTCTGCACTTGAGTGGAGAACTTGGCCTGTTGAAAAGCGCTTAGAGCACGCGTTAGTGAAAGGAATAACTGAGTTCATCGTTGATGATACCGAAGAGGCTCGTGTCAACGCTTCAAAGCCATTAGAGGTGATTGAAGGCCCACTAATGGATGGGATGAACGTCGTCGGAGACTTGTTTGGTGAAGGTAAAATGTTCCTTCCTCAGGTCGTAAAATCTGCACGAGTGATGAAGCAAGCAGTCGCGCATCTGGAGCCCTACATCAATGCAGAAAAGCAGGTGGGACAAACAAACGGTAAGATTTTGCTAGCGACGGTCAAAGGTGATGTACATGATATCGGGAAAAATATCGTTGGCGTTGTATTGCAGTGCAATAACTACGAAATTATCGATCTTGGTGTCATGGTTCCTTGCGAAAAGATCTTAAAAGTAGCGCAAGAAGAAAACGTCGATATTATTGGTTTATCAGGGTTGATCACGCCTTCATTAGACGAAATGGTGCATGTTGCAAAAGAGATGGAGCGTCTCGACTTTAACTTACCTCTTCTCATCGGTGGCGCAACAACGTCAAAAGCCCATACAGCAGTTAAGATTGAGCAAAATTACAAGCATCCAGTGGTTTACGTGAACAACGCCTCACGTGCAGTGGGCGTATGTACTTCTCTTCTGTCAGATGAACGTCGCCCTGAATTTGTTGAAAAACTTCAAGCTGATTACGAACGAGTACGTGATCAACATAATCGAAAGAAACCGAGAACCAAACCAGTGACATTAGAAGCGGCTCGAGCGAATAAAGTTGCGATCGATTGGGAAGCTTATACTCCTCCAGTGCCTGTTAAGCCTGGCATTCATATCTTCGATGATTTTGATGTGGCTATATTACGTCAATACATCGATTGGACACCATTCTTTATGACTTGGTCACTTGTGGGTAAGTATCCAACAATTTTCCAACATGAAGAAGTTGGTGAAGAAGCAAAACGTTTATTCGAAGATGCCAACGAGTTACTTGATCGAGTTGAGCGAGAAGGCCTGTTAAAAGCGCGTGGAATGTGTGGCTTATTCCCTGCTGCGAGCGTGGGGGACGACATTGAAGTTTATGCTGATGAAACTCGTACCGACGTTGTGAAAGTATTACGTAACTTGCGACAACAGACCGAGAAACCAAAAGGATTCAACTATTGTTTATCCGACTACATCGCACCTAAAGAGTCGGGTAAACATGATTGGATAGGGGCATTTGCTGTCACTGGTGGTATTGGTGAACGAGAGCTTGCTGATGAATACAAAGCACAGGGAGATGATTACAACGCAATTATGATTCAAGCGGTGGCGGATCGCCTAGCCGAAGCGTTTGCTGAGTATTTGCATGAGCGTGTCCGTAAAGAAATTTGGGGTTATGCTGCGGATGAAGATTTATCTAACGATGATCTCATTCGTGAAAAATACCAAGGTATTCGCCCTGCACCAGGTTATCCAGCGTGCCCTGAGCATACTGAAAAAGGACCGCTTTGGGAGCTACTTAATGCGGAAGAGAATATTGGCATGACTCTAACCTCCAGCTATGCAATGTATCCGGGTGCGTCAGTATCTGGTTGGTACTTCTCTCATCCTGACTCACGTTACTTTGCGATCGCACAGATCCAAGAAGATCAGCTAGAGAGTTACGCCGATCGTAAGGGGTGGGATAGGATCGAGGCTGAAAAATGGTTAGGGCCAAACATTAATGGTTAAATTGATGTTTACCTCGTCCAAATATAACAACTAATGAAACAACAAAGGGCTGCAGATACGCAGCCCTTTGTTTTATTGAGTTGAACTTACTTCTCAAACAACTCCGTGTGGAGTTTTTGTATGGCTTGTTTCGATACCGATTCATGGAGCAAGAAGCATAAGTTGTGAGGGCTAGCGCCATAACAAATCATGCGTAGGTTAAAATCTTCTAGCGTGCCAAAAACCTGTTTCGCGTAGCCTTTACTCTCACTCATGTTGTTACCAATGAGAGCAACGAGGCATAGGTCATGTTCAACTTCTACCTTACATAGCTCTTCTAACTCTTCTCGTACAGCTTGCGGCAGCTGCGGCGCGCCGCCGGATGTATCGGTTTGATCAAGTGTTAACGATACACTGATTTCAGATGTTGTGATCAAATCGACAGAGATCTTATGCTTTGCAAGGATCTCAAAGACCTTTGCTAAGAAGCCGTATGCGTGGAACATATTGGCGCTGCGTAGCGTTACCATGGTTTGGTTACAACGCAAAGCTAGCGCACGGAATAACGGTGAGCTTTCGACTTGGTGGCGAATCCAAGTTCCCCCTTTTTCTGGCTCTTTCGATGACCCTACAAATACCGGAATGTCGTGGCGTAATGCGGGTACTAGCGTAGAAGGATGAAGGATTTTAGCGCCAAAGTTAGCCATTTCTGAAGCTTCACTAAAGCTGATCTCAGGAATTGGTGAGGCTTTTGGCGCAATTCGCGGGTCTGTTGTGTAGATGCCCGGAACATCAGTCCAGATTTCTAGCCCTGCCGCTTTAACGCTCTCAGCAATTAAGGCGGCGCTGTAATCGCTGCCCCCTCGACCTAATGTTGTTGTATTACCGGCTTCGTCAGATCCTATGAAGCCTTGAGTAACAACAACGGATTGTTGGCAAAGTGGTACGAGTTTATCTTGCGCAAGCGTCGAAATTGCTTCAATGTTTGGCTCCGCGCGACCAAAGTTGTCATCAGTACGCAGCACATCGCGGATATCAAAGCGCACAGCTTGAATGCCTCGCTCACACATTAACTGAGTTAGAATATGCGTCGACATGAGTTCACCACATGCGACTAAATGATCGGTTAACTTCGCACTAGCTTGGATAGATGCAGCCTCGGCCAGGCTGGTTACGGTATCTAATATGCCATACACCTCGGCAGCAGTTTTCGTGCTGTCTTCGAGCTGAGTTAAAATGGCGTCATGAATGTTGGCCAAATTTTGTAGCAGCTCAGTACGGTGCGTTTGATCCTGAACACCGTTGGCGAGTTCTACCAATAGGTTGGTGACGCCAGAGCAAGCGCTGCTCACGACCAGGCGAGTATTTGGATTGTTTTCGATAATGGTGGCGCAACGACTCATTGCCTCAAAGTTGGCAACACTGGTTCCACCGAATTTAGCTACGTTAAATGCGCTCACTGCGTTCTCCCACGGCTTCCTAAAAAATTGTACATCCAATGTTTAGTGAGAAAAGGAACAGAGCAAAAAGAGAGGTATTTAGAATGCTATTTGAAAAATTTACCCTCAGAAGCCCTTCATCAGACTGCGCTGATGACAGTTGATGGGATTCAGCCCAATTCAACCGACAAGTCAAATCCTGCAACTTTGACTTACCTCGGCACTACTCCCCCTCAATGATTGGTGTTGGAATTGCGGTTCCACAAATCATCTACCTGGGTAGCGCTCCTCTTCTACATAAAGCTCAAACATTGAACGGTTTTGAGGCCTTAATGTCAATCAATATTTCAACCTTTATGGTGTTTTTTATTAACGATTTTGTGACACTGGTTTGACCTCCATACTTACGGCTAATTGCTGATAGAGGAAAAATCTATTAGGGTGAAGAACCCTACACCTGAGCCATGTTATTGAATAGAACTTTTAGAATGCTCAGGATAAAAGATAATCAAGGAGCTGACATGTCGATCCAAAGCTTTATTCCGCCTCACCGTATTTTAATGGGACCTGGTCCTTCTGATATTTATCCTCAAGTGTTACAAGCACTAAGCCGTCCTACGGTAGGTCACCTTGATCCTCTGTTTATCGGTATGATGGATGAGCTCAAGCAGCTATTGAAGTATGCCTTTCAAACTGACAATGAGTTCACTATTGCGGTTTCAGCGCCAGGTAGTGCAGGGATGGAAACCTGCTTTGTAAACTTGATCGAGAAAGGCGATAAAGTGATCGTTTGCCGTAATGGTGTATTTGGTGAACGCATGCGCGAAAATGTCGTCCGTGCTGGTGGTGAAGTTGTTATCGTCGATGATGAATGGGGGACGCCTGTTTCCATTGATAAAGTCGAGCAAGCACTCGAACAGCACCCAGATACAAAAATTCTTGCTTTTGTGCATGCGGAAACCTCAACTGGTGCAGTCAGTGATGCTCAAGCATTGGGTAAGCTCGCGAAACAGCATAATGCATTATCTATTGTTGATGCGGTGACATCGCTTGGTGGTGTGCCGTTAAAAGTGGATGAATGGCAACTGGATGCGGTTTACTCTGGTAGTCAAAAATGTTTGTCATGTGTACCTGGACTCTCACCAGTGACGTTTTCTCCTGCCGCGATTGAAAAGATTCAAGCAAGAACAACACCAGTACAGAGTTGGTTCCTCGATCAGAGTTTAGTTTTGGGGTATTGGAGTGGAGAAGGCAAGCGTAGTTACCATCATACGGCGCCAGTTAATAGCTTGTATGCGCTTCATGAAGCTTTATTGATACTGAAAAATGAAGGATTAGAAAACGCTTGGGCTCGTCACCAACTGATGCATGAAAAACTCAAAAATGGCTTACAAAAGTTAGGATTTGAATTTGTTGTGGACGAAGCCCATCGGTTGCCACAATTAAATGCGATTTACGTGCCTGAAGGAATTGATGAAGCAAAAGTTCGTGCTCACTTGCTAGAAACCTATAACCTAGAAATTGGTGCAGGCCTTGGGGCATTAGCTGGTAAAGCGTGGCGTATTGGCTTAATGGGTTACGGCGCTCGATCTGAAAACGTTGCGCTGTGCTTAAAAGCGTTAGAAGAGTCACTCACTGAATAAAATCATACAGCAATGAGATAAAGAAAAGCGAAGGTCATCCCTTCGCTTTTTTGTACTTATTACTCTGCACCTGAAGTGGGGGCTGGTGAGGCAGAGATTGCTTGAGAAGGTGGTTGGTAATTGACGTCACTGAAATCAATCTTCGGGAACAAAAACTGCGCTTCAGCTCTAATTTGCTCCGCTTTACTTGAGTCATCTAAGCCTTGGTAGGCCAAAATCAAATTATTATAAAATGCAGGGCGAGGCTTATCTTTGATGATTTTTAGCGACCAATCGATATAAGGCTGAATCAAGGTTGCGTCTTGTTGGTACAGCCCAAGGTTTAAAAACGTGCTATAGACATCCCAATCAAACCTGTCTTTCCAAACCGCAGGGTTACTGACTTGATTCAGAATATCAGGGTTAGTTGGCCTAGTGGTCTCAAACTTCGTCAATACATAGTTCGTATGCAATGCGCTTACCATGTAAAACGTAAACGCAACGGGAAGTACCAAACTAAAAACACGCAGCAAGCTTTTGGTCACATTACTAAAGCCGACTTGTCGATAACGAGAGACGCGCTGATCTACCCAGTACAGCAGGATAACGAAGATCAACCAATGCACGAGAGAGTGGTAGAAAGGGTATTCCAGTTGCGAGTGCAATACGATAGGTATAAACAAGGCCAGCAACGCAAGACGAGTTCCGCGTTTGGCTTGATAGATTCGATACAGTACCAGTGCCATCGCTAAGAAGATGCCGAGTATTGGCAGCAAGCCACCTTCTACTCCCCAGTAAAGTAGCTCATTATGCGGATGATCCATGGCTGGCAAACCAGCTGGGTAATTCTCATTTAGGGCATGTTGACGAGCCGTATACAGCATGTACTCAGATTCAAACTTGCCATATCCATAACCAGTAAAAGGCTTTTCAATCACCATGTCTAATGTTTGTGGAAAAGTATACGCTCGAGGAGACTCCATATTTACTTTTTCTGCGGCTAACCCACCTCCATCAGGAAAGGCAAGATGCATGACAACGACTGAGAGTAAGAGCCCACTTACAAGTGACACAACCCAGCGGATAAAGCGCCCTTTGGTTGCAAAGCGGTACATGTATGGAATGACCAACAACACGGCGATGACCGAGGCTAACCAACCAGTGCGTGAAGCCAACGCCACAATTAGTGGTAAAGTTAAAACTGGTACGGCATAGAGAAGGTAAACATCGCTTAACTTACGGTCGTATTTGTAGGGCTGACGTGCAAGTAAATAGCTGGCAATCACCAACCCTGTCGCAAGAAAGCTGGCCATTACATTGGGCTGTTGGAAAATACCATAAGGACGATTGGCCACCGTGTCGTAACCAAACGGATTGCCTGGTTTGAGATACAGATATTGTGTCAAACCAAAAATGGCTTCGATAACAACCGCAAGGACAATGAACCATAATAGGCGTTGGCGATGTTTATTACTGAAATGAAATTGTTGTAAGACAATAAAGAACAGGACACCACACCACAGGCCAATGAGCTTATTGGCTGCCAAACTGCTATTCGCATTTGGGTACAGAATGGGCACCGTCATGATAAGAGCACTAATGAACAAGCCGATGGTTAGTTTTGAGTAACGTAGTACTCGATTATTCGCAAGTTGGTAACACCCAATGCCTAATGCAAAGCTAAAAGCAATCCAAGTTGTCGCATTGAACGAAAGCGAAAGCCCCGAACCGCCGGGGTTGGGCATGAAAAAGTGCATTGCCAACACAAATAGTGTTGCCAAGGCAATGAGAAACTTGCGATTGAGGGGAACCTGTACTTTTTCGGGAGAAAGCTTTGTTCCACTTACATGTATAGTAGCCATAGTTATTGCGTTGTTTTGAATGAAAAAAGACCAGCACTTGCTGGTCTCGATACTTTACCTGTTTTTTCTACTTCAACATAGGCTTGAGGAAGTGAGCTGTGTGCGAACCCTCGATTTGCGACACATCTTCCGGAGTGCCTTGAGCTATTATCTCGCCGCCACCCTGACCCCCTTCAGGACCAAGATCGATAATCCAGTCCGCAGTCTTAATGACGTCCAGGTTATGCTCGATCACCACGACAGTATTTCCGTGGTCGCGAAGTCTGTGCAGTACAGTGAGCAACTGCTGGATATCATGGAAGTGCAAGCCGGTTGTTGGTTCATCCAAAATGTACAAGGTTTTTCCTGTATCACGTTTGGATAGCTCTCGCGCCAGTTTCACACGCTGTGCTTCACCACCGGAGAGTGTTGTTGCCGCTTGACCCAATCGTATGTACGACAAACCCACATCCATCAGTGTTTGTAGTTTGCGAGCGATGGCAGGAACTGGATCGAAGAAGGTGCGTGCATCTTCGACCGTCATTTCTAGCACTTCATCAATAGTTTTACCTTTGTAACGTACTTCGAGCGTTTCACGGTTGTAGCGTTTACCGTTACACACATCACATGGCACATAAACATCTGGTAGGAAATGCATTTCTACTTTGATAACACCGTCACCCTGACAGGCCTCACAACGACCACCGCGTACGTTAAAACTAAAACGGCCCGGCTTGTAACCGCGAGAACGCGACTCCTGTGTGCCTGCAAACAGTTCACGGATTGGTGTAAAGATCCCCGTATAGGTTGCAGGGTTAGAGCGAGGTGTACGACCAATTGGGCTTTGATCGATATCGATGACTTTATCGAAGTGCTCTAGACCTTTAATCGATTTATAAGGTGAAGGCTGAGCCGTTGTCGCTCCGTTAAGTTGGGTATGCGCAATTTTAAAGAAAGTATCATTAATCAGCGTTGATTTACCTGAGCCAGATACTCCTGTAATACAGCTGAATAACCCAACAGGAATTGAAAGGTTAACGTTTTTAAGGTTATTACCTGTAGCGCCTAATAGCTCAACCGTTTTTTTCGGATCTCGCGGCGTACGATCTTTCGGTACTGCGATTTCTTTAACACCACTTAAGTACTGACCTGTCAGAGAATTCGGATTCGCGACTATCTCTTCCATGGTGCCTTCCGCAACAACATTACCACCATGTACGCCAGCACCAGGACCAATATCTATGACATGATCTGCACAGCGAATCGCATCTTCATCGTGTTCTACCACAAGTACGGTATTACCTAAATCGCGCAAATGAGTCAGTGTTTTTAGGAGTCGTTCATTATCACGCTGGTGGAGGCCAATCGACGGTTCATCCAGAACATACATCACACCAACAAGACCTGCACCAATTTGGCTTGCTAAACGAATACGTTGAGCTTCACCGCCTGATAAGGTTTCAGCACTGCGTGATAAGTTTAGGTAGTTCAAACCGACGTTAACTAAGAATTGCAGGCGGTCGTTGATTTCCTTCATCACTTTTTCAGCGATTTGGGCTCGTTGACCTTCCAGTTTCAAGGAATGGAAGAACTCCAATGCATCAGCAATGCTGAGTTCAACAATCTCAGGTAGTGTCGTATCAGCAATAAACACGTTACGTGCTTCGAGGCGTAGACGAGTACCGCCACAGCTTGAACAAGATTTAGTGGAGATGTATTTTGCAAGCTCTTCACGGACAGAGTTGGATTCTGTATCACGATAGCGACGTTCTAGGGTATTCAGAATACCTTCGAATGGATGGCGTTTAACGCGAATATCGCCACGATCGTTGATGTATTTAAACTCAATCTCAGTACGACCTGAGCCCTTTAGAATGACATCTTGTGTTTTCTTTGGCAGAGAATTAAAAGGGGCATGGAGGTCAAAACCATAATGATCGGCCAATGAGGTGAGCATTTGGAAGTAGTAGTAGTTCTTTTGATCCCAACCGCGAATCGCACCTTGTGCCAAGCTTAATGAATCATCTTGAATGACTCGACTTGGATCGAAGTATTGCTGCACACCCAAACCATCACAAGTGCCACATGCACCAGCAGGGTTGTTGAATGAGAAAAGTCGCGGCTCTAACTCTTGCATGCTGTAACCACATTGTGGACAAGCGAAGTTGGCGGAGAAAATAATCTCTTCACCGTCGCCATCCATTGGCGCGACAACTGCAATTCCGCCTGATAATTCGAGTGTTGTCTCGAAAGATTCGGCCAAGCGCTGTTGTAAGTCTGGACGAACTTTAAAGCGGTCTACCACAACTTCAATGGTGTGCTTTTTATGTAGTTCAAGGGTTGGAGGATCGGAAAGATCGCAAGTTTCTCCATCAATACGCGCACGAATAAAGCCTTGAGCCGCTAAGTTCTCAAGCGTTTTAACATGCTCACCTTTACGTTCTTTGACAATAGGCGCCAATAGCATCATTTTGCTGCCTTCCGGCATCTCTAGGACTTTGTCCACCATTTGGCTGATGGTTTGCGCAGCAAGAGGGGCATGGTGCGTTGGACAGCGGGGTTCGCCCACACGAGCATACAATAGACGTAAGTAGTCGTAGACTTCGGTAATTGTACCGACGGTTGAACGCGGGTTATGAGAAGTAGATTTCTGTTCAATAGAAATCGCAGGTGATAACCCTTCAATGTGGTCGACATCGGGTTTTTCCATCAGAGACAAAAACTGACGAGCGTAGGCAGAGAGAGACTCTACGTAGCGTCGTTGGCCTTCTGCATACAATGTATCGAAAGCGAGAGAGGATTTACCGGAGCCACTTAGTCCAGTAATGACAATCAGTTTATCGCGAGGGATTGTAAGATTAATGTCTTTAAGGTTATGGGTTCGGGCACCGCGAACTTCTATTTTATCCATCGTTTTTGCTCTATGTATAACCAAGTGGGGCAAGTATTACATAGTGTGAGAAATGTGCAAAGAAAATTACTGGATAAAAAAACAGTAAAGTAAAAAGCCCAGCGTTGTACTGGGCTTTCGATACAGTAATTTCGTACTACGACGATGCTTTATACTGCTTTTTGTGTTGCGTGCTTACCTAGCTCAGAGGTTTTTTCATCTTTTAGATACAGGTTTTCAAAACAATAGTTAGTTGCTTCGATGTAACCTTCAACGCTACCACAGTCAAAGCGTTTGCCCTTGAATTTGTAAGCCAATACACAGCCCGCTTTTGCTTGTTTTAGCAGCGCGTCAGTGATTTGAATTTCACCACCTTTACCTGGTTCAGTGTTTTCAATCAGTTCAAAAATATCGGGAGTCAGGATGTAGCGGCCAATGATAGCAAGGTTGCTAGGTGCCGTGCCTTTCTCTGGTTTTTCTACCATGTCGTCTACGCGGTAGATGTCGTCTTTGATCATTTCACCAGAGATAACGCCGTATTTGTGCGTTTCTTCGGCTGGTACTTCTTGCACTGCAACGATAGAACAGCGGAACTGCTTAAATAGTGCCACCATCTGAGCCAGTACGCCCTCTTGCTCGTTCACACAAAGGTCATCAGCAAGAACAACAGCAAATGGCTCATCGCCTACCAATTCTCGTCCAGTTAGAATCGCGTGGCCCAAGCCTTTCATTTCGCGTTGACGTATATAAGTGAAGTTTGCAGATTCAATGATTTCACGGATATCTACCAACAGCTCTTCTTTGTTGGTACCGCTAATCTGATGTTCCAGTTCGTAGTTCTTATCAAAGTGGTCCATGATCGAGTGCTTGCCACGACCTGTCACAATACACATGCCGTTCATACCAGCTTGGATTGCTTCTTCGACACCGTATTCAATAAGCGGTTTATTCACGACTGGCATCATCTCTTTTGGCATAGATTTCGTTGCCGGTAGGAAGCGAGTGCCATAGCCTGCAGCAGGGAACAGACATTTTTTTATCATTGGGGGAATATCCTATCTCGTTTTTATCAAGAATCTGCGCATAACTTTAACACGAGAGGTATCAATGAATCATGAATAAAGTAGGAAAAAATGTGAGACTCGGTGCGGAAAAAAGATGAGCGACTCGTCATTTCAGTTATCAGAGCCGCTCACATTGCATCATGACATTAAGTTTTGGTCTGCCCAGGCGATTGCCTGTACTCGGTTCTTTACGGATAGCTTTTTGAATATCTGATACAAGTGCGATTTGATGGTGAATTCACTGACGAATAACTCCTCGGCCATCTGACTGTTCGAGGCGCCAGCTTGTAGGCAACGCAGTACTTGTAGCTCACGAATGGTTAGGTCTACCGTAGCTGGTGCAGTATGAGTATTAATGACATTGCGGTAATAGTGTAAAAGTTGACTGGTTACATTACGCGGCAGCCAGTTTTGACCGTTAACAATGCCTTTTAACCCTTCTCCAATTTGCTCTAGCGTATCTTCAGAATAAAACACACCTTTTAATTGACCAAATGAAAGAAGTTCATCCGTGGTTAGTCTTTTAGGCACGTTGAAGACAACGGTTTCAAAGTTTTTCCATACAAGAGGCAAGTTTTTGATCGATTGAACAAGTGATTTATGTTCACTGAAGTCGATCAGTAGAATTTTATTACGGTGTTGTGGCTTGGCTTCCATGAGTGCTGCGGTTGAAATCACCGGGATGCTCATATCAACGTACTTTTCGAGTGCCGCCACTTTTTTTTGCGCATTATCTTCCATACTGATCAGAAATAGCTTTCTTGCGTAAGCCGACTTTCTCACGTGTTCCAATCTCCCTGGGTTCAATAGAAGCCATAAACTGGCATTAAAGAGAGGCCATAACCATCGCTTTACTGAATAAATGCGTTCGAATTCAAAGCTTCACGAAACGATGTCTGCAACGCGAATCAAAAATGCTACACACGTAAGTTGAAATACGATTTGGGTTCTAGAGGATGACTCAATAGATCACAATGGTATTAGACTTTAATCAAAACATTAAAGCGTGCTATTCTAATGCGCTAAAATTTTATATATCCAGAGTGAAACGGAGCACATCATGGCCAGCCGTGGAATTAACAAAGTTATTTTGGTGGGGAATCTAGGTAACGACCCTGAAATTCGTTACATGCCGAATGGCGGTGCAGTAGCAAACATTACTATTGCGACTTCTGATTCATGGCGTGATAAAGCGACTGGCGAACAGCGCGAAAAAACGGAATGGCACCGTGTTGTGTTATTCGGCAAACTTGCGGAAGTAGCAGGTGAGTACTTGCGTAAAGGCTCTCAAGTTTACATTGAAGGGCAACTGCAAACTCGCAAATGGCAAGATCAAAGTGGCCAAGATCGCTACTCAACTGAGGTAGTTGTTCAAGGCTTCAATGGTGTTATGCAAATGCTTGGCGGTCGTGCTCAAGGTGGCGGCGCACCAATGGGCGGTCAACAGCAGCAACAAGGTGGATGGGGTCAGCCTCAACAGCCAGCTCAGCAGCAGTACAATGCGCCTCAGCAACAGCAACCACAACAACAGGCTCCGCAGCAACCACAGCAGCAGTACAATGAGCCACCAATGGATTTTGACGACGATATCCCGTTCTAAATTCTGCTTATGCTTGAATCGAAAAGGCCGCGAATATCGCGGCCTTTTTTATTGTCGCAATCTAATGATTTCACAGGCTTCTCTTGGCAAGGTTAGGCGTAACAATAAAACTTATCAATGAGTGTGATTTTCTTTATGCTCCAGCCTCTCACTATCAGACTAATCCGATTGTTTGATGAACTCTTATCAAGTATAAATATTTCAATAAGGTATATGATGAATAAAAAAGGAATTTGGTATTCATGAGGTATACCCCAACTCTTAAGTTAAGCACACGGCTGGTGGCCTTTGTCACCATGATCGTTATCTGCGCCATGTTTATCTTGTTTGTCGGTGGCACCCTCTCTTTTAAACGTCTTGGGCAGGAATATCTCACCCATTATTTAGAAGGGATCGTAGAGGTGGTCGACAAGGAGATGGAAGATCCTGACGCCGCTTATTCTATGCAGCGCTGGATGCCGAAAATGCTGCAGGCTTCCAATATTGTCGAAATGACGTTGTCGACCAACAACGCCGTTGTTTATCGCTTCAAAGATACTTCTCATCAAATGGAAGCGTCAGTCTTGTTTGAGGCAGAGTATCAGCTGACTCACAATCAAGATTACACGATTCACTTTAAAGCAATTCCCCCTTACTTAGGTTACAGCTACTCAATGCAGGCGCTTTGGTCGATCACGCTTGCCGTTATATTGATCATCTTCTGCTTAATGCGCGGCGTGGCATGGCTTAAGGAGCAATTAGAAGGCTCCGAAATGCTCGAAGAGCGAGGCAGAATGATCCTGGCTGGTAGGGTGGAGCAGTATGCCAAAGGTGACAAAAAAGAATGGCCTTACACCGCCAGCGAAGCGCTCGATGTATTAATCGAAGAGTTACAAGATGCGCGTCAAGAGCGAAGCCGATTTGATACCTTTATTCGAACTCAAACCTTCCTTGATAAGCTAACCGGTACCGCTAACCGAGTGTTATTTGATAGCAAGTTGGAATCGGCGTTACTAGAAAGTGGGGCTCGCGGCGCCGTGTTGCTAGTGCGTATTCAAGACTGGAAACTGGTTGAGGAAGAGCAAGATAAGCAAATTACGGATGAGTTTATTGTTGAAGTTGGGAGTTTATTGTCCAATTTAGTTCAACGATACCCAGATGTTGTATTTTCCCGTTATTACGATGCTGATTTTGCGCTTTTTCTACCGCACCAAAGTGCGAAAGATGTGGCTAACCTCGCCTCGCAATGCATTCGCCAGTTAGAAAAGTTAATGCCGCCAGAGCCACTTGATCCAGACAACTGGTGCCATATTGGCATCACCACTTATAAAGAAGGTGAGCGACACAGCCAAATCATTGATGAAGCCGAGACTGCTTTGCGTAGTGCGCAACTACAAAATAACAATAATTGGAGTCGCTTCAAAAAATGGAACCACGATGAAGAAGCTCGCGGAAGTGTGAGGTGGAGAACGTTATTTGACACAGCACTTACACCTGAAAGTGTGATACTCTACGCACAATCTGTGCACCCAATAAGTGACGCGACGCATAAAAAATCATTATATGAAGAGTTAACATGTCGGATTCGCGATCCTGAGAATGGGATTGTTAAAGCGTCTCGGTTCATTTCTGCGATCAGACAGGTTGGTTATGAAGCGCAAATGGATAAGTCGGTTATTAATAAATTCTTAAGAGAGTTTAAGGATAATTTTGATAACTCAAGATCGTATGCGCTCAATTTGAATGTAACGCCATTTTCTAACCGAGAGTACTTTAAATGGTTTCGTGATGAACTCTTACAGTTGTCACGTGAGCAGAGAAAGTGTCTCAGTTTTGAGTTTGTTGAAGCACAATTTGTAAGACACTTAGACTTTATGCGACCAGTCGCTAAAATGCTGGCCGGTTTAGGGTGCCACTTAATGGTTGGGCAGGCTGGGCGTACCATCGTCAGCACTCACTATTTAAAAGAGGTGGACATTCGTTACCTTAAACTTCATCGCAGTTTAGTAGCAAAAATCGACCAACGACATGAAAACCAGCTATTTGTCCGCAGTATGCTAGGTGCGGCGGCAAACAGTAAAACTAAAATTATAGCAGTGGGAATTGAGAATCAGAACGAGCTCAACACATTAATTGAGCTCGGGGTTTATGGTGGGCAAGGGCGTTACTTTTCTGCGGAGCAGCAGTTTCTTCCTCGTCCCCAAGCGTTGCCGAATTCTCAATCAGAATCCCAAGTTAAATTGGGAAGACGAAATCGCTGGCGGAAAAAATAAAGATAATAATCATGGATTTCAAAGCACTATTCGACAAGCTTAAGCGATCATCTAGTGGTGGTCGCTCCTGCTTTTTGGTTATTCAGCCAGACGCCGTTTATTTATCATCTTCAATCAAAAGTAGTCGTCCATACCAATTTGATATTTCTGAGTCCAATTGGGAAAAAGCCGTTGAGCAAGCATTGAGCGTTGCAGCGAGTGCGTATGATTCATTAACGGTTGTTCTTTCTCATAACTATTACCAGATGTACCAAATCGACAAACCGGTCATGCCGCGTCAAGAATGGCCAGCCGCATTACCGTTTTTGTTGAAAGAACTGATCTCTGAGCGCGCCATCGACATTATTGCCGATGCGGTCGAGTTACCGAATTCAACCAAAGTGCAAGCATACGTCTTATCGCGAAAAATATTGGATAAGATTGTGTTACTGGCCAGTCGATCCCAGTTACCATTAGAAGCCATTCTTCCTGAAGACGATATTTGGGGAGAGACTGCGGGTGAACTAGGAAACTTCCTATTATTACAACGCAGTGTGCGTGGTCATTTCCGTATAAGCGCTTTTGTCGAAAATACTATTGCGTTCCACCGCTCTATTCGCAGTGTGACGCCACCGTTAACGGGGGTTCCGTCTAGCGATTTACAGATGGACAGTCTGTCGTTAGAACTGCAACGTTCGATTGACTATCTTTCATCTCAGTTACGCCACGTGCAATTACATCAATTGAAAGTGTGCTGTGATGAAGAGGATGAGAGCGAGCTTGTTCAGGCTCTGAACTACCGTTTAAGTACTAAGGTTTCACCGTTATTACCACCAGAACATGAGCTATCAGGACATGTTTTGGCTGACACTGCGGCTACTTCAAATACTCGACGCGTCAACTTATATCCCGATTACTTAAAGCCGAAAAAAGAGCTCCTGACGCTAAAAAATATCGCGTTATCTTGGGGCGTTGCGGCGGCTGCAATTCTATTTTCTTACGGTTATGTCACTTGGCAGAGCAGCGGTTTGGAAGATGAGATTGCTATTGTAAAAAGTAAAGGCGATATCATGAAGTCAGAGCTTGAACGTTATCAAGTCAAGCTACGTAAGCATCAACCTGACAATAATAAGCTGGCAGCTAAAGCCCGCTTAGAGCGTGAAGTCAAGGCGAAGCGAGACTCGCTTAAAGCTGTCGGGAAATACGATGACTCGCAACGCACGGGTTACTCTGGCGTGATGCAATCATTAGCGAAGCTAGGAAACCAAGAAATTTCTTTGTCCGAAATTCGAATCAATACCCATACCTTAGACCTGAAGGGACTAGCGAAAAAACCGAGCTCAGTGCCAAATTGGGTCAGCCAATTTAAAAATGAAATTAGCTTGGTTGGCCGAACGTTTGACGACGTCAAAATAGGTCGAAATGATAAGGATATTGTGACGTTTGAACTAAAAACGCGCGAGGATAAAGAGAAATGAACGAATTCTGGCTCTCATTAGAAGGGCGCTTTGGCGAAATGAGTACGCGTGAAAAAGTGCTCACCGCATTGTGCGGTTTAGTTGTCGTGATCATGTTGCTCTTTACGCTGGTATTGGAGCCAAAGCTTAACGAGATCATCAGTAATGAGAGGCAACTAAGTAATTTAAAGCAAGCCAATCAAAAGATTGAAATCGATACGCTACGTATTCAGGCGCAACTTAAGAAAGATCCAAATGCTGAGATTGATCGCGCGATATCTAATCTGTTAGCTGAGAGTCAGCATCTTTCGATGCAATTAGCGGAGATCATCGAGCATCTTATTACACCTTCGCAAATGGCTGAGCTGCTTGAAAATGTGTTGGAGCAGCAAAGTGGCATTCACCTTTTGTCTCTGCAAACCTTGCCATCTGAGCCAATAACGGAAGATAAAGAAGCATCGCAATACTCTGGTTACTACGTGCATCCTGTTCGTATGGAACTGACTGGTGACTATTTTTCTATTGCTAATTATCTGAATAAATTGGAGAGCCTTCCTGCGAGTTATTACTGGCGCAGCTTTAGTTATAAAGTCGAAGAGTACCCGAAAGCGAAGCTTGTGTTAGAAGTCTACACACTAGGATCTAGAGAGGAGTTTATTGGTGGTTAACAAACTCATCATCTCATTGCTTGTTATGGCAGCGGCAGGAACCGCTTGGGCAAACCAGGACCCAACGGCCCCACTTGGTTGGGAAAAGCCAGCGGTTGAAACGTCAGCGAAACCAAAAGTTAAACGGTATCGACTGCCTAAGCTCAACAGTATTGTGTGTAAGCCAAGTACTGATTGTATCGCGATTATGGATAACAAACTTGTCGAAAAAGGCGAGCTATTTAAGGGTTATCGCGTCGCGAGCATTAATAGTGAATTTGTAACTTTAAAGCGTGGTAACCGTCAGTGGGACCTAGAGCTTTTTGATTTAAACGTAAAACAATAATAACCAGAGCCCGATCAGATATGCGCAAATTAGTTGTAGGAATAACGATTGCTTCTTTAATGGGATGTTCAATGGGTCATCGGAATCCAGTGGAAGTTAAAGAAGCGCTCAATGAATCGATCAATCAAGCGAACAGCCGCACATTGGAAGAAATCCCTTCTTCTGTTGAGGCAGACTTGATGCCAAATTTAGACTCGAACGTTGCATCAGAGCAAGGCACCTCGAAGCGTTTTCGTATTCAAGCGAATGCGGTCGATGCAAGAAGCTTTTTCGCTTCGTTGGTGAAAGGCACAGAGTACAGTGTGGCGATTCACCCATCGGTACAAGGTAATATCACTGTCAACTTGTCAGATGTGACATTGGATGAAGTTCTGAATGTCGTACAGAATATGTATGGCTATGACGTGGTGAAGTCTGGCAAAGTTATTCAAATCTACCCAGCAGGTATGCGTACGGTGACCATTCCAGTCGATTACCTGCAGTTCAAGCGTTCTGGTCGCTCATTAACCAGCATTGTTACGGGCTCTGTAACCTCGGCTGGTACGTCTAATTCTGGTGGTAGCTCAGACAGTTCTGACTCGTCAGACTCTAACAATGGAAACAACAACGATAGCTCGACCACATCTACGGGTGGTACACGCATTGAAACCATCACTGAAAGTGATTTCTGGCCGATGCTGCAGCAAGCTGTTGCGAATCTAATTGGTTCAGGCAAAGGGCAAAGTGTGGTTGTAACGCCACAAGCGGGAGTTATTACGGTTCGAGCATTTCCAGATGATATTCGCGAAGTACGCGAGTTCTTAGGTGTATCGCAGGAGCGCATGCAGCGCCAGGTCATTCTTGAAGCTAAAATCCTAGAAGTGACGTTGAATGATGGCTACCAACAAGGCATCAACTGGTCAAACTTATCGGCGTCAATTGGTAACTCGGGTAGTATCGTAGTCAACCGCCCTGCGTCGACATTACCACCATTGGATGCGATTGGCACGCTATTGGGCGGTCAAACCAACGTGACTATTTCGGATGGTAACTTCAATGCCGTGTTGAGCTTTATGTCTACGCAAGGTGACTTGAACGTCCTTTCGAGCCCTCGTATTACCGCTGCCAACAACCAAAAATCTGTCATCAAGGTCGGTACCGATGAGTACTTTGTTACCGAGCTATCGAGTAATGCAGGCAACGGTGAAAACTCAAATGCAGTTCCTGAAGTGGAACTGACGCCATTCTTCTCGGGTATTTCCCTCGATGTGACTCCGCAAATTGATAACAAAGGCAATGTGTTCCTGCATGTTCACCCCGCAGTTATTGAAGTCACGGAAGAAGTGAAGCAATTGAACTTGGGCGGAGATTTCCAAAACATCCAACTGCCATTAGCGAAAAGCTCTATTCGTGAATCAGACTCGGTTATTCGTGCTAAAGATGGCGATGTTGTGGTTATCGGCGGGTTGATGAAACAGCAAAATCGTGAGCTTGTTTCTAAAGTCCCATTTTTGGGCGATGTACCAGCACTGGGGCATTTGTTCCGCAACGTGAATAACGTAACTGAGAAAACAGAATTGGTCATCTTGCTAAAACCGACCGTAGTTGGCGTGAACTCTTGGCAGAAAGAGCTAGAGCGCTCTCGTGATCTGCTGCAAGAGTGGTTCCCAGATGCGCAATAAGCGCTGGGAAAGGTTCTGTTTTTCAATAGGTTTGTGATTCGAGTATGTACTTGTCACACTTTGGATTCCGAGTTCAGCCTTTTTCGTTAACCCCAAATACAGAAATGTTCTTGGGGTTAGTCCCTCACTATGAGGCGATCCAAACCATCCTAGCTGCCGTGCAAATGGGAGAAGGGGTGATTAAGGTGACGGGAGAAGTCGGCACTGGAAAAACCATGGTATGCCGTAAGCTGATCGAGCAGATTGAATCTGAAGTTGAGCTTATTTACTTACCCAATCCAGTGTTGAATGGGGAACAGTTGCAGTTTGCTGTCGCCAGAGAGTTGGGTATCGAGAACGATGATCCGCTGCGTATCGTTTCCCTCATTCAAGAGCACTTGATTCAAGTACATGCCTTGGGAAAGAAAACCGTCTTGATCGTTGATGAAGCGCAAGCTCTTTCCCCACAAGCTTTAGAAACATTGCGTCTATTTGGCAACCTAGAAACGGAACAAGATAAGCTCATTCAATTGGTGTTATTCGGACAACCTGAGTTGGATGAAAGATTGGCTAACCATGAGCTAAGGCAATTTCGTCAACGCATTACGTTTAGTTGCCAGTTACGTCCTCTCTCTATCGATGAAGGCGTGGCTTACATCAATAATCGTTTAGATAAAGCAGGCAATGGGGCGCACATTTTTTCTATTGAACAGAAAAAAGCGATTTGGCGTTCATCCATGGGGATTCCGCGCTTGATAAACCAAATTAGCCACAAGTCGTTGCTTGCTGCATTTAATGAGCGTTGCACACTATTGAAAAATCATCACGTTTACGCCGCTATGCACGATACGTTTGATGCCCGTAAACCTAAGTTTAAAACACCCGTATTTTGGGGATGGAGTCAACCTTGAGTGCCATCAATAAAGCATTATCAGAACTTGCTGAAAAAACATCGCCGTCAGAGCTTACTCGTGCGGAGATTCCAAGTGTCTCACGCAGTAAACCTTGGCTTTGGCTTGTCGCCGGTTTTTCGTTAAGCCTTGCGGTTGGTAGCTGGGCGGTCTCTCGCGGTCCTGTCCCTTCAGGCGAGCTATCACAGTTTCAAACCGACGCTATGCCACTGTCGTCTGTGAATGTCTCACCAATTGTTTCATCGGAGCGCACTCACTCGCCAACGAGTAAAATGACGCCCGATACAACTCATGTGGTTTACACCAAACCAGCCACGCAGCCAGTAGCGCAACAGCCTCACATGCAAGAGACTGATAGGTTCACGCCAAGATCTGAGATAAATACCGCCTCTGAAGAGGCAGTTTTACTCGCGCAGTTAGCAACGATGCCGAGCGAGGAACAATACGATCCCGTAACCCACACGACATCAGAAAACAGCTCAATGCGTATTGAGCAGGTTGAGCTTACACATCGTCAGCTTTCTCTTAAGGCAGTTAGTCGAGCGGAAAAAGCACTCGATGCTAACGATATGCAAACGGCGTTATCGGCTTATGCCGAGGCGTTGCGTTATGAGCCAATGAATGCAGACACGCGTCAAAAGCTATCAGCGTTGTACTTTGGTAAAGGTGACACGCGTAAAGCATATGAGATTATTCAAGAAGGTATCAACCTAGATACGAACAACCAAGTACTTCGCTTGGCCTTGTCTAAGTTGTTAGTGAAAGCTAATCAACCTGAAGCGGCGCTGAGCCCGCTTGTTCATTTGCCTCCAGTACCAAGTCGAGATTACTTGGCGATGCGTGCGGCATTGGCACAAAAACACAAGCAAAATGACATTGCGCTTGAGAGCTATCAACTCCTAACTCAGCGTGAGCCGGAAAACGCGCGCTGGTGGTTAGGTTTGGCTATTCAACAAGAGCGCGCCCTGGCTTTTACTGCCGCGATCAACTCTTACAACCAAGCTCTGGGTAAAGTTGGCATTTCGAATCAATCGCAAGCATTTATCCGTGACCGTTTGAGCATCTTGAAAGAGTTGGAGAGCGCACAATGAAAATTCAGTTGAGAAAACGCTTGGGCGATCTTCTGGTTGAGGAAGGTATCGTCTCTGAAGAACAAATCCAGCAAGCACTAAACGCACAACGCAGTACCGGGCAGAAGTTAGGGGATGCGTTAATTGACCTTGGCTTTATTACTGAAAAGCAAATGTTGGACTTCTTGTCTCAGCAGCTTGGTTTGCCACTGATCGATCTTGGTCGTGCGCCTGTGGATGCCGAAGCCGTGCAGATTCTACCTGAGGTACACGCACGTCGCTTACGTGCGATGGTCGTTGCTCGAAATGGGGACACACTGCGCGTTGCTATGAGTGACCCTGCGGACTTGTTCATCCAAGAATCATTGATGAACTTGTTGGGCCAATACAACCTTGAGTTCATTGTTGCTTCAGAGCGTCAGCTTATTTCAAGCTTTGACCGTTATTACCGCCGTACTAAAGAGATAGCCTCCTTTGCTGAACAGCTGCATGAAGAGCATAAAGATGTACAAAGCTTTGATTACGGTATTGATGAAGCCGATAGTGAAGAGGTTACCGTTGTAAAGCTGGTTAATTCCATGTTTGAAGATGCGGTACAGGTTGGAGCTTCGGATATTCATATTGAGCCAGACGATCAAGTATTGCGTTTGCGCCAGCGTATTGATGGCGTATTGCATGAAACGCTCTTAAATGAAGTGAATATTGCATCGGCTTTGGTTCTTCGACTGAAGTTGATGGCACACCTAGATATTTCTGAAAAGCGCTTGCCGCAAGATGGCCGATTCAATATCAAAGTTCGTGGCCAATCAATTGATATTCGTATGTCGACGTTACCAACGCAGTACGGAGAATCTGTAGTAATGCGTCTGCTTAACCAGTCCGCTGGTTTGCGTCCGTTAGAAGAGTCGGGCTTGCCGCCAGACTTGCTTGCTCGCTTACGTCGACAGTTGGCGCGTCCGCATGGCATGATTTTGGTTACCGGGCCGACAGGTTCCGGTAAAACCACCACGCTTTACGGCGCATTGAGTGAGCTCAACGAACCTGGGAAAAAGATCATTACAGCAGAGGACCCGGTTGAATATCGTCTGCCTCGTATCACTCAGGTACAGGTTAACAGTAAGATCGATCTAACTTTCTCGCGTGTTCTTAGAACCTTTTTACGTCAAGACCCAGACATCATTCTTGTTGGTGAGATGCGTGACCAAGAGACGGTAGAAATTGGTCTGCGAGCTGCACTAACGGGTCACTTAGTATTGAGTACTCTCCACACCAACGATGCTGTCGACAGTGCGTTACGTATGATCGACATGGGTGCGCCGGGTTACTTGGTTGCTAGTGCAGTCAGAGCTGTGGTGGCGCAGCGTCTTGTGCGCCGAGTTTGCCCCGATTGTAAAACAGAAGACCACTTAGATGAGTCTCGCCAGCAGTGGTTAGCTGGGCGTTTCCCAAATCAAGTTAGCACCATTTTTTATAAAGGCGCAGGTTGCCAAAACTGTAATTTGACTGGTTATCGAGGCCGAATCGGTGTGTTTGAAATGCTCGAACTTGAGCAAGAGATGATGGATAAATTGCGCGCCAATGATGCGGTTGGCTTTGCGCAAGCCGCGCGCCGCTCAGAAAACTATAAGCCACTGCTTGCTTCTGCAATGGAACTGGCGCTACAAGGCACCGTCAGTTTGGACGAAGTGATGACCCTAGGTGAGGGCGATGCTTCTGGTAAGACTGATCCCATTTTCATATAGGTAAGTGAATGCCAACTTTTCGTTATCAAGGCCGCACGCTAGACGGCTCATCCACTAACGGCAAAATCGAAGCAGTGAACTCAGAAGCTGCGGCGGAAGCATTGATGAACAAAGGGGTCATCCCGCTCAATGTACGGTTAGAGAAAGAGTCGGCAAAAAGCCAAGTGAGCTTGTCTAAGCTGTTTGTGCCTGCTATTCCGTTGGAAGTAATTATTCTTTTCTCTCGCCAGTTGTTTAGTTTGACTAAAGCTGGCGTACCTTTGTTGCGCTCTATGCGTGGCTTGTTGCAAAATTGCGAAAACAAACAGCTCAAAGAGGCGCTAGAAGATGTCGTTTCTGAACTGAGTAATGGCCGAGGTTTGTCTTCTGCGATGCAGCAACACAGTAAAGTATTCAGCCCACTGTTCGTTTCTATGATCAACGTCGGTGAGAATACGGGTCGGCTTGACCAAGCGCTATTGCAACTGGCGAATTACTACGAACAGGAACTTGAGACTCGCAAACGCATTAAAGCGGCGATGCGTTATCCGACGTTTGTCATTATCTTTATCACCATCGCCATGTTTGTATTGAATATCTTGGTGATCCCTGAGTTTGCATCGATGTTCACGCGCTTTGGGGTTGAGCTACCACTGCCGACGCGTATTTTGATCGCGACTTCTAATTTCTTTGTTAATTATTGGGTGTTGCTGGTTGTGGCAATGATTGGCGCGTTTACGGTGTTCAGAGCGTGGGTGGCGACGGCTGATGGTCGGGAGAAGTTCGATAAGTTTCGGCTTCGGCTGCCAATTGTAGGCGATATCGTTAATCGTGCGCAGCTTTCTCGTTTTGCCAGAACCTTTTCGTTGATGCTGAAATCAGGTGTGCCACTTAACCAGTCTTTGGCTTTGGCCGGGGAAGCCTTAGGGAACCGTTTTTTAGAAAACCGAATTCTTGAGATGAAGTCCGCAATTGAAGCGGGTAGCACCATTTCAGTGACGGCCATCAACAGTAAAATATTCACCCCATTGGTGATTCAGATGATTACAGTAGGTGAAGAAACTGGTCGTATTGATGAGTTGTTGCTGGAGGTGTCGGACTTTTACGATCGAGAAGTCGATTACGATCTAAAAACGCTGACCGCAAGAATAGAACCATTACTTTTGGTGATTGTCGCAGGCATGGTCATGGTGCTGGCATTGGGTATCTTCCTACCAATGTGGGGAATGCTCGACATCATCAAAGGCGGCTAATAGGTGGTTGAAAATCAAAGCCGAGCAACGCTTATTGTGTTTGGGGTTATTGCTACGATTATGGCGGTGGGTTTGGCGGTCAAATTACGTCCTGTCACCGAGCAAGCACAAGTAACTGGGGCTAAGTTGGCGAGAGTTTGGATGCAAGATAGTGTTCAGCGTTATCGTCAAGCTTGGCTAGTACAAGGCGAGCCAGAACATATGCTGATGGATGGTTTTAACCTTACTATGACTGAGGACGGGTTAGTGTCTCCCTTTACTCAGCAAGGTGTATTAGATTGTGGTTATTGGCTAGCGGTGCATTACCCCCAACGTAAAATAATGACCAACAAGTTAATAGATATCAATGGAGCCATCAAAACTGATCGTTATGTCTGTCACTACACTTATGAAAATGGTCAGTCGATTGTAGTTATCTTAACTGCTAATCAACTGAAAATAGACGTCGAAATGTCGGCGGAGTGAATTTTTTGACACCTAATCACTATAATTGGTAATGAAAGTCGGTATAATGCAATCATTACCATAAGTAACAGGCTGTAATAGTGGGTAAACAATAATGTGTTTTTCTCATTGCAGCATGAACCGAATAATGGCGAATCGTCATTCTGCTCAAGCGGTAGATACAGTATCCACTTCACGGTCAGTTTTAGTGAACGTTGCTGCCCCAAACCGTTTTGACAATATCCAAAATGGTCGCGTGACCTAAACAAAACTTTGCAGTTGTACTGCATGCTTACATAGAGAGAGTAAACAATGAAAAGACAAGGTGGTTTCACCCTTATCGAATTGGTAGTGGTAATTGTAATCCTAGGTATTCTAGCGGTCACTGCAGCACCACGTTTCCTTAACCTGCAAGATGATGCTCGTGAGTCTGCTCTTCAAGGCCTGAAAGGTGCCATTGATGGTGGTTCTGGTATTGCTTTTGGAAAAGCTGCAATTGAGAGTCAGGATGGTCCAACTGGTTCTATCAGTGCTGCCGGCAAAACTTTGAACCTTGTTTATGGTTACCCTAAAGCAACTAAAGATGATTTAGAATTAGTGGTTGATGGTCTGGATACTGATTGGGCTAAGAAAGCTTCAAGTGGCGCTGATACGGGTGTTCTATTCGGTATTAAAGGTTTTTCTGATAGCTGTGTGCTTTACACACAAGCTACAGAAAACGTCCCAGCGAAAACCTCTATTGTTGAAGGCTCTGCTAGCTGTACAGACGAGTAATTTCTTTAATATAAAGGCCAGCTAGTCTGGCCTTTATCTCTTTATTTTGATGAATATCGGAATAGCTCATATGCGTAAATCATCGGGTCTTAGTGCGATAGAGTTTGTGGTTGTGCTGATTATCTTAGGTGTGATCGGTTATGTGGTATTACCAAGATTTATCAGCTTCGAGCCAGAAACTTACGAAGCGAAGTGGGAGCAAACCAAGCAGACCGCCGAGCACGTTTCTGAAACGCTGAGCAATAAAGAAACTTACGATCGAATTGAAGAAGAGATTGGTCGTTCAAAAGGGCAAAATAACTAGACATTGGTTATTTGTTCGTCTGTTCACACTTTGAATCGAAAAATTATAAACCTATCATTAATCTCATAATTTCATCGTATACTTATCTCGCTTGTTCTAAGCCTAAGGTTGGGTTATGAAAATTCGCAGCTCTGCATTAGGGTTCACGTTAATGGAGTTAATCCTCGTGATTGTTCTCCTCTCCATCCTTTCACTTTTTGCAGCCAGCCGTTTTATGGACTCTGGCAGTTTTTCTGCATATGCATTACAAGAACGTGTGATTTCTGTGATTCGCCAAGTGCAAGTGAATCGTATGCAGTCGAATGCTACAAGTCCTGATAACAACTTTCGTTTACAAGTTTCTAGCTCATGTGTTGGTTCGGTTGCTGCCTGTGCACTAACAGGCAGTGCACGAGATGCTCGTAGTGACGTGGTTATCGATAAGTCCGCAAATTTTTCTGTTATCAGCGGTGCCGCAAATACAGTTAATTTTAACCTTCTCGGCAATCCTGTAAGCGGTGCTGTAAACATCTTAATTGAAGATAAACATGGTCGAAGCCGCTGCCAAGTTGAAATTAATTCTCAAGGTTATGTTTCTAAAGGTACATGCTCATGAAGAAATCTAGTGGCATGACTTTAATAGAAATGATCATCGCGATTGTTTTGATGGGTATTGCGATGGTGGCGTTTACTTCTTTTCTTGTCCCTCAGATTCGAGATTCCGCCATCCCTCATTATCAAACCCGCGCTGCCGCATTAGGCCAAGGTTTTATGTCTCAGATATTGGCGCGAGGCTTCGATGAAAACAGCGACTTTGATGGTGGCACCGTTCGGTGTGGTGAGAATGGAGTGAGCTGCACTGACGTAAATAAATTAGGTGCGGATAAAAAACTAGACGGTTCCTTGGAAACAACGCCTAGTGATTTCAATGATGTCGATGACTATATCGGGTGTTGGAGCACATCTACAACGGCTTCTCAGTGTGATGGTATCCCTAGAGGGAATATTAGTGATGTACTTGGTGCGGACAGTACTGAGCAGTACAAAAACTTTAGATTAGAAATTAGCGTTGCCTATGATGATCTGACGGATAAAGCTCCCGATGAAATAACCGAATACAAAAAAGTAACATTAAGGATTTTTGCGGGGAACACGCAGCCCCTTACTTTAACAGCTATTAAGGGGAACTACTGATGAAAGATCGTGGTTTCACCTTAATGGAAATGATAGTTACGATTGTGGTCGGCAGCTTCATCATGTTGGGGATAGCTGGGTATGTCCAGTTAGGAATGAAAGGTTACGCTGATACTATCGATCGCCAACGAATACAAACGCAGGCTCAGTTTGTTTTAGAAAAGATGACGCGTGAAATCCGCCATGCTGTACCTAATAGTTTCCATATACCAAAGGATGCTTCCCATTGCTTAGAATTTGTTCCGATTGAGTATTCTGGTTTTTACACTTTTAAGAATAATGATTTAGAGTTTTTGCTAGGTAATGACTCAACGCTTAATCCTATTCCTGCGAATCGCAGGATGGTGATAAATCCGAGCCGATATGAAGATTTAAAATCAACTTCTTCGCAAAATATAGCCATTGGTGGTTTAGCAAAAACAGATAACGTTTTTGTCGTTAGTGGGGCGGCAAATACGGTTGTGGGCAACTCAGTTTCTAGTCGTCTTTATATTTATCAAGAGAAGTCAGAGATTCGCTACTGTTTTGATACCAAGCGAGTTACGCGAAATGATATTACGGTTGCAGATAGTGTCGATACGTCCGTAAGTGGTATGCGTTATCTAGAGCCTACTCTGCAACGAGGTGGTTTAGTTCATATCAATTTAGAGTTTGAGCAGGATGGTGAACGTAGTGTGTATCAACAAGATGTGCAGGTGCTCAATGTCCCATAGAAGAAACTCCAGCGGAAATGTACTAATCATCGTGTTATTCGTAATTATTGTAATGGGATATTTGGCTTCCTCTTTAATGAAGGTGACATGGTCGAACCAAAGCGGATTAACAAGAGAGTTTTTGGGAACAAAAGCTTGGTTTGTTGCTCAGTCTGCAAATGAGTGGGCTCTGACCAAGATGTATCCGTTAAATACAAGTACAACAGATATCGCGACCGTATGCAGTGGGGAGGTTAGCGGTGCCGTTCCGCCGGTAGCTGTGGGAAGTGGGTGCAAGGTTAATGCGATGGCATGTACAGATATAGGTACTTTCAATGAGGGTACCCCTGACGCTGAATCTCTTTTTAAGGTGCAGGCCACGGCAACGTGTGGTTCTGGGGTTATACAGGTACAGCGTCAGCAAGAGGTTTGGGTAAAGGATTAGAATAATGAAAAAGACCATACTATTTTTAATTTCGCTATCACTGTCTGCCTTTTCATACGCGGATACCTGGCAAGCTACGGAGTCTTGTTCGGTCCATCTAAAAGAGTCGTTTTCGGTCGAAGCTAATTACCAGGTGGCAGTGAGTGATGGCGTTATTTACTTGAAAAAGCAGGGAAAGGGCAACGTCACTCTCTATCCGCTCTGGTCCGTTGAAAACTACTCCCCCAGCTCTTACCGAGGAATATTCCATGAGCAGGACCTGGAACCCGGCCAGAAGTACGTAGTTCGTATTGAATATGATAACGTTACGAAGCACGGGCATACGTATACGGCGGATTTGGCTTATCTGCTTTATAAAGAAGGCTTGCTTATAAAAGAAGTTGCCGCTAAAGGCCAATCTTTTTCACAAGTTTCAGATAGCGCTGACGTTTTGTTTGAAATCGGTAATGGGTTATCTGATTTAGATTGTGAGCCTGGGGCAAGGCCTACTCCTCCCATCCCTCCAGCATCAAGCTTTGCTGTACCGGATCACGTGTGTCAACTTTTCCCTGAACCTGTCCAAGGCTGGCAGCAGGAAGAAAGCAAACTGATTGTGACTAATTCAACTGTCAGGGCGTTGGGCTGGTCTGACGAATATCTGGCGGACAGCCGCAACTTCTACACCTACAAACAGAACTGGGACAGCGGCAGCGAGTGGCGCAACCTGCGCGTGGGCTTTGATAGCGGTGAGCAGGCCTCACAGTTGTACAAGGACAAAACCCCTTATATCTGTAATAACGAGTTTGGCTGTTTCCCGAAAGATGGTTTGGCGGGAGATGGCAGTTTGGCGGGTGGTGATGGCCTGACAGAGCGACGCAAAGCGGAAAAACCGAGTGCTCTGAACGCAACCTTTAACGCCACTAAACAACAGGTTATTCGTACGAATCCAAGTGCAAAAAAATACTATGGCAAGGTTTGTGGTAATGGTTCAGATGTTTGTAGTTACCAAGAATTCGGCGATCGCGTTGTCATCAGCTTGAAGCGCGACCTTAAACGACTAAAGATTATTGAAAGTGCAAACAGTCAAAAGGTTGAGCTGAAGATCGCTGGTGAACGCAAAATAGAAGAGTTGGTTTACGAGTCTAAGTCCAATCTCTCACTATATTTGGCCGATAACACCAACCTGACAGTGAAAACTTTCAAAAATATAGGCGCCAAGCCGAAGCTGATTTTTGGTAGCAACGTTACCTGGAATGTGGTGGGTACGAATCAGACGCCCGGCTCGTATACCGGCAACAATGCTGATTTTAAACTCGAAGATGCCTATTTTGATTACCGTACCACACAAAGTGATTTGGTATTGCCGGTGATCTATGGGCCACAGGCGAGTGTGCATTTCAAAACCGCCACGTCACAACAGTTTAAAGGCTTTATTCTTGCCAAGAGCCTGGTGCTGGATACCGGCGAACAAATTTATGGTGCAGTCACAAGCCGTTGGCTTGATATGCGAGGCTCAACTCAAGTTGTCAAACCGGACTATCCGCAGCCGTGCTGGACGCCTCCTCAGCCTAAGCAGTGTAAGCCATTACCACCCGAAAACTTCGATAACGGCAGCCTGGCCAACTGGTCAGTGATGGGCTTTGAAAGCAGTACCCAGCCGCAGACGAACAATGGGCGTTTCAGGCTGAATGAAAGTATACGTCGTCAGGCCACGGCGTCGGCCTACAATTATGTCTTTCCATCGGCACAAAACTATTTGCAGATTGAGTTTGATCATTACGCCTTTGGTGGTGATGGTGCTGATGGTATAGCTCTGGTGCTGTCGGATGCCAATGTGCTGCCGAAAACCGGTGCCTTTGGCGGCCCGCTGGGCTACGGGATGAAGCTGCAGAAAAACCACAGCGAAGAAGTGACTAAAGACATTGAAGGCTTTGCTGGAGGTTGGCTAGGAATCGGTCTTGATGAATACGGTAACTATTACCGTACTGGTGGAGAGGTTGTTGATAAATATTCACCACGAAAACAGAACTTGATAGGTGTTCGTGGTCCCGGCTCCACGGACTCAAATGGTCAGTGGCTTAAGGGCTATAAATACATTAAGGGCTATGAACCTAGTCGAAAAGATCTGCCAGTTGAAGATATTGATGGTCCCCGCAGTGGCTTACATAAATACAGAATCGTGCTCAACTCACGTGAGTCAGGTAAATATTATCTCACGGTCGAAAGAAAAATAGATACAGGAGAATGGAAAACACTAATCGAGAAGTTTGATGTACTTCAGCAGGGCAGCTTTAATACGGTGCCAGAGAACTTCCGCCTTTCTGTCACCGCATCAACCGGTTGGTCGACCAATACTCATGAGATTGATAACTTCCAGGTATGTGCCGATGAGGCCATCCCACTGACCGAAGGCATCCACCACTTTGAGTTTGATTATTCGGGCTCAGGCAGCACTTGTCAGGCCTCTCAAGTGGAGCTGCGAGCGTGCATGAATGCGGACTGTAGCAAGCGCTATCCGCGCGACGCATACAATAACGGGATGCTTAAGCCACTCAATGTGACGCTGACGCCTTCGGCGGGGCATGACATTGCTAACTGGGTCGGTGGTACACAGGTAACTGTTCAAAACCAGAAGGAATTAGCGCTACAGGCTTCGGAATCTGGCACTATTACCATGGGCGTGGCCAGCAGCTCGGTACCGCAGTTTGGTTTTGAAGGTGCACGCTGTCGTATTAATGGCGGCGAGCTCTTGGCAGAGAACTGTGAGGTGACTTTCGTTAAGAATGTTTTAGCGGTCAACGTGGCCGATGTGGTGGCCAACCGCCAGAGCCAGGGTGAGGATCACTTGTCGTTCTGTTCTGCTCAGGCAGATGCGGACGGTGAGTCGCGCAACGTGAGAATGTCGATGGCGTATGAAGTTGCACCGGTTGATAAAACTCAGCCGGTGTCGATCTGGTACAAGAGAAAGGTCGGCAACAACACGGTCGACTGGACAAGTGAGCCAACTTTACTTAAGACACAAAGTATAGTGTTGAAAAATGTGTATTTTGACTCGCAGGGCAAGGCGTACTTTAAAATTAAGTATCCGGAAGCAGGTAAAGTGAAGCTCAATGCGAGCGTCGATGGTGTGGGCGATTCTGCTGGCTTTGCCAGCTTTGTCAGCTTCCCTGAGTATCTGAAGCTAACAGCAACCAAAGCGGATAAAAACGGTACCTGCACCAAGGCCATTTCTGGCTGTAGCAACAGTTTTGTTGCCGCTGGTGAGTTGTTTGACCTGACCGTGACCGCCTATCAGGCGGCGGATGAAAATACAGAAAAGGTCGCCAAAAACTACCAGGAGCCGGCCATTACCATCGCCAACAGCGTGAAATACCCGGCTGAGGGGGCGTCAGCCACGCTGTTGAATACCTCATTGCCGGAGGGGAGCAAATGGGCCAATGGTAAGGTGATGCTGCCGCAGTCGGTCTCGGAAGTCGGCGCATTTGAATTTAGCGTAGCTGCACCAGTTGCGAGTGATGAAAACGGCAAACCGCTGGGTACCTCAAGCTATTTAGGTAGTAGCGCGTTCAAAATTAAGGATGCAATAGCGACAATAGGTCGCTTCTATCCGGCTTACTTTAACGTTACGGAAACCAACTGGGACTATCCGGATAACCAGGGCGAGTCGGCCTACATGGGGCAGGCTTTCGATTCGGTAAGCTTTGCTGTGACCGCCTATAATGCCAGTGGCGGCGCGACACAAAACTACGGTTTGTTTGCTAGTGGATTAAAAGCCGATTTCTATCTGTCCGGTGAACATTCGGATCGCTTGAATATCGCGAATGCGGATCTCGGCGATAAAAACTGGAGCGGCGCGGTGTGGCGTAAGCAGTGGGATAATTCGGTTCAATGGAGCAAACCAATTTTGCCCGATGGGCCGTTTAACTCGAAAGTGGTGGCGGACAAATCTACCAGTACCACGATTAGCCTATCACTGAGCAATTCTGGTGGTAAAACCAGTAGCTATGTTGACCCGACATTATTCAGGTTTAAAAGTAGCGTTAACGGCAATGAACAATTGACTACCAGCGTGGCACAAGTGTTGCTGGCACAACCGGATGTGCGCTTTGGTCGCATCGCTCTTGATGATGTTGGTGGAAATCAGGGGGCGACCTTACATATTCCTCTAAGAATCGAATACTGGAATGGTAGCCGCTTTATCGCCAACCCTAATGACAATCAAACCGATGTGAAAGGTGTCACTGCCGCTGAAACGCATATTTGGCCAACAGGTGCTGGAGCCACTCCCAAAGCAGTCACGTTAGGAGCTGGTGGAGAAGTTGCTTCTGGTTCTTCTCGTTCTATTACTGCAACTCAAGCAGAACCATACCGTCAGCAAACACGCGTTTGGTTAGATCTTGATGACTCTGAAAATGGTTTACCATGGCTCAAATATGATTGGGACAATGATGGCTCCGAAGAAAACCCATCATCCGTCGTCACCTTTGGTATTCATCGTGGTAACGATCGCGTGATTTACCGTGGTGAGCCAGGGTTAACCGGACAGTAACAACTTAGGTTTTTGCCCTTAAGTTAGGAAACTGCAAGAAATTGAGGCTTTCTGCTCATGTTTGTGTACCAATACCTTGCTGTGACAGCGAGGCATTGGTACATTTAGAGCAATTTTTGTCTTCTATATTTTTGCAGGATGAGCGAAGAGTATGTTTAAGAAACTTCGTGGCATGTTTTCTAACGATCTATCTATCGATTTAGGTACAGCCAACACTCTAATTTACGTAAAAGGGCAAGGAATTGTCCTTGATGAACCTTCTGTAGTTGCTATTCGTCAAGATCGTGTAGGTTCTGCAAAAAGCGTTGCTGCAGTCGGTCACGCAGCAAAACAGATGCTTGGTCGTACACCTGGCAACATTTCCGCTATTCGCCCAATGAAAGACGGCGTAATCGCTGACTTCTACGTAACCGAAAAAATGCTTCAGCACTTTATCAAGCAAGTGCACGATAACAGCATCCTAAAGCCAAGCCCACGTGTTCTTGTTTGTGTTCCTTGTGGTTCTACCCAAGTTGAGCGTCGCGCAATTCGTGAATCAGCACTTGGTGCTGGTGCGCGTGAAGTTTACCTAATCGACGAGCCAATGGCGGCGGCAATTGGTGCTGGCCTTCGTGTATCTGAGCCGACAGGTTCAATGGTGGTCGATATCGGTGGTGGTACAACTGAAGTTGCCGTTATCTCTCTAAACGGTGTGGTTTACTCATCGTCTGTACGTATCGGTGGTGACCGCTTTGATGAAGCTGTGATCAACTACGTACGTCGTAACTACGGCAGCTTGATTGGTGAAGCAACGGCTGAAAAGATCAAACACGAAATCGGTTCTGCTTACCCTGGTGATGAAGTTCAAGAGATTGAAGTTCGCGGTCGTAACCTTGCAGAGGGTGTGCCACGCAGCTTTAGCTTGAACTCAAACGAGATCCTAGAAGCGCTTCAAGAGCCGCTATCTGGCATCGTATCAGCAGTCATGGTTGCACTAGAACAGTGTCCACCAGAGCTTGCTTCAGACATTTCTGAAAACGGTATGGTACTAACCGGTGGTGGTGCACTACTTAAAGACCTAGACCGTCTACTAATGGAAGAAACTGGTATTCCTGTGGTTATCGCGGAAGATCCACTAACGTGTGTTGCGCGTGGTGGCGGTAAAGCACTAGAAATGATCGACATGCACGGTGGCGATCTGTTCTCTGAAGAATAAAGGTTTAGGTGAAGCTCATGTCGGGCTTCACCTTCATTTCTGCTCTCTCTGTAATTCAAACATGCTCCATACCTAAAAGTATTTAGTTAAGTATTTTTAGGTTGCCAAGTAAGGCTCAATAATTATGGAAGCAATCAGGTCAAAAACAAGATGAAACCGATTTTCGGCAGAGGTCCGTCTCTGCAATTACGTCTGTTTTTTGCTGTCATCGTGTCGGCGAGCTTAATGCTGGCCGATAGTCGTCTAGATACGTTTTCCAACGTTCGATACCTACTAAACAGTATGGTTGCACCGATTCAGTACGCAGCGAATTTACCTCGTAGTATGTTCGATGGCGTATTTGAACGTTTTAATTCTCATCAGGCATTGGTTGAAGGCAATCGCAGCTTAAAGCGAGAAGTGCTACGCCTGAAAAGCGAGCTTATCTTGCTCGACCAATATAAAGAAGAAAACCAACGCTTACGTAAGTTGTTAGGATCTTCATTTGTCCGTGATGAAAAGAAAGTCGTGACAGAAGTAATGGCGGTGGATACTTCACCTTATCGTCATCAAGTGGTGATCGATAAAGGCCGTATTGATGGTGTTTACGTTGGTCAGCCTGTTATCAATGAGAAAGGCATCGTTGGTCAGGTCACGTTTGTCGCAGCGCACAACGCACGTGTTCTGCTGCTAACGGACGCGAAAAATGCAATTCCTGTCCAGGTGATCCGCAATGATATCCGAGTGATCGCATCGGGCAATGGTGAAATGGATGAAATCCAACTAGAACACATTCCAACCAGCACAGATATTCAGGTTGGTGATTTATTGGTGACATCCGGTTTAGGTGGCATTTACCCTGAGGGATACCCAGTCGCGACGGTTACCAATGTGGATCACGATACGCGTCAAGAGTTCGCTTCAATCAAGGCTGAGCCGGTTGTGGAGTTTGATCGCTTACGCTACTTACTGCTGATTTGGCCGAATGAAGACCGTCAACACAAAGTACTGCGGTCCAATGTAGATGAAGGGTTAGAGCAAGAACAAGAGGTAACCGATGGCCAATAATGTATTGAGTAGCCGAATGGTGATTGGCGTCAGTTTCTTCGTTGCACTGGTACTGCAAACCATTCCATGGCCAGGTGTGTTAGATGTGTTACGCCCTTCATGGTTGTTCCTTGTTACGTGTTATTGGGTGTTGGCACTACCGCACCGAGTGAACGTCGGAACTGCGCTAGTGCTAGGCTTATTGTGGGATATCTTGATCGGCTCAACGCTTGGAATTCGTGGCATGATGATGTCGATCGTTATCTACCTCGTTGCGCTGAATTTCCTGTTGATTCGTAACATGGCATTGTGGCAACAGTCGATTTTAATTGCCTTTTTTACTGCGTTATTGGAAGTTTTGATATTCTGTGGGGAATATTTGAACCAGGACGTAGTATTTAATCCATTATCTCTGTGGACGGCGGCAATAAACTGTATACTTTGGCCATGGATGTTTTTATTAATGCGACGAGTTCGTCGTGCATGGCACGTAAGGTAAAGCGGTGAAGAAAAGCTTATCTCTCGTTCTCGCATCGGGTTCTCCGAGAAGAAAAGAGCTGCTTGCTCAACTGGGTTATGATTTTGAGATCGTATTGCCTGATATTGAGGAAGCCAAACAGGCTCATGAGCAAGCACGAGATTACGTGTTGCGTCTTTCTTTGGAAAAAGCTCAGGCAGGCTTAGCGTTGGCTAAGCCTGATTCCGTTGTATTGGGCTCTGATACGGTCGTGGTATGCGATGACCGTGTGCTAGAAAAACCAAAAAGTTTTGAAGATTCAAAGCGTATGCTTACTGGCTTATCGGGTCGTCGTCATCAAGTGATGACTGCGGTGAGCGTTGTATCATCGGAACAACAACATTCAGTGGTCGTTACCACTGACGTGTGGTTCAAACCACTGACTCACGAAGAAATCGAACAATATTGGCAGTCAGGAGAGCCATGCGATAAAGCTGGAAGTTATGGTATTCAGGGACTCGGAGGGCGATTTGTCACCCGAATCGAAGGCAGTTATCACGCTGTAGTAGGCTTACCTTTGTTCGAAACCGATCAGCTAATTCAAGAATTTTTATAATTGTTTTGAGGTGTGCACATGAGTGCAGAATTGCTGCTTAACGTGACCCCGAGTGAAACTCGTGTGGCCATGATTGAAGGTGGAGTACTACAAGAAATACATATCGAGCGCGAATCGCGTCGCGGCATTGTGGGCAATATATACAAAGGCAAAGTCAGCCGAGTACTGCCAGGTATGCAAGCGGCTTTCGTCGATATCGGTTTAGATAAAGCGGCGTTTTTACATGCGTCAGATATTGTCCCGCATACCGAATGTGTGGCAGAGAACGAAAAACAGCAGTTTCAAGTCCGTGATATCTCTGAGCTGGTACGTCAGGGACAAGACATAGTTGTACAAGTGGTCAAAGATCCGCTCGGCACGAAAGGCGCGCGTTTAACGACGGATATCACCTTACCTTCGCGTTATCTTGTTTTTATGCCGGGGGCCAGTCATGTCGGTGTTTCGCAGCGTATTGAGAGTGAGAAAGAGCGCGAGCGTCTGAAAAAAGTGGTGAATCATTACTGTGATGAGCACGGTGGTTTTATCATTCGTACCGCAGCGGAAGGCGCAGATGAAAAAGAGCTTTCTCAAGATGCGGCATTTCTTAAGCGCTTGTGGCTAAAAGTCATGGAGCGTCGTTCAAAATACAAAACGCGTTCAACGCTTTACGGTGAGCTTGGTTTGGCCCAGCGCATTCTGCGTGATTTTGTCGGCACAGAGCTCGATAAAATCATGGTCGACTCCCGCCTCGAATATGAAAACCTGAAAGAATTCACTTCTGAGTATGTACCTGAGTTAACAGACAAGCTTGAGCTTTACGAAGGTGACAAGCCAATCTTTGACATGTACGACACCGAGAATGAAATTCAGCGTTCTTTAGAGCGCAAGGTTGAGCTAAAGTCGGGTGGCTACTTGATCATCGATCAAACTGAAGCCATGACAACTATCGACATCAACACTGGTGCATTTGTTGGTCGTCGTAATCTTGAAGAGACCATCTTTAATACCAACATTGAGGCAACTCAGGCTATTGCTCGTCAGCTGCGTTTGCGCAATCTCGGCGGCATCATCATCATCGACTTTATCGATATGGCGTCTGAAGAGCACCGTCAGCGAGTGCTCACCTCATTGGAAACCGCACTGGCTAAAGACCGAGTAAAAACAAACATCAACGGCTTTACTCAGCTCGGCTTAGTCGAGATGACGCGTAAGCGCACACGAGAAAGTATTGAACATATCTTGTGTTCTGGCTGTCCTACTTGTGAGGGCCGTGGTAGCGTGAAAACGGTTGAAACCGTGTGCTTTGAGATATTACGCGAGATTACTCGTGTAAACCGTGCTTACGACGCCGATAATTTTGTTGTGTACGCATCGCCGTTTGTTGCTGAAGCGCTGTTGGGTGATGAGTCTCATGCATTGGCTGAGCTCGAAGTATTTATTGGCAAGCAAGTGCGAGTTCAGGCTGAGCCCCTGTACATTCAGGAACAGTTTGACGTCGTAATGATGTAATTTGGAACATTTGTGAATTCTGGTGTTAACCGTTTTGGGCGTTTTTGTGCGTGGAGTTTAGTTACTGTACTGGTGTTATTGGCCATATTAGTAACCACACTGCGCGTCACATTGCCACAACTTAACCACTTCCAAGATGAGATCAAAACCTGGGTCAAGCAGGACACAGGTTTTGACTTTTCTATCGCCAACGTCGCAGGGACGTGGCGCAATAATCACCCCTCCATCGCGCTACTCGGTTTAGAAGCGAACCTGCCGAATATTCAGGATGCACGCTTTGCCGTTGAAGAAATCCAAATTGAATTCGATCTCATTCAATCTCTTTTGCAACTCAAACCGGTGGTCGCAGACCTCACCATCCATAACCTCGCTCTGGATATTCACACCGTAGACATTCTGCCGACCTCTAGTCGTCAAGAGCAGGAACCGAGTGTGGACAAGAGCGAAGTGAAGCTCATCGACCAACTCGACTCACTTCTTTTACGTCAGTTTGAAGACTTCACCATTACCGACTCACGGATTTGGTATAAATCGGTATCTGGTGAGACTCGCCGTTTAGATATCGAGCAGCTCCGTTGGAGCAACCAAGGCAAGCACCACTTAGCCGAAGGCACCGTGAACATTGCCGATGTTCGTCTGAATTCATTGTTAGTGAGCGCTAACTTTAAAGACCATGGTTCGCTGCGTGATGTGTCTGGTGAGTTTTACGTAAGTGCCCAAGATGTCTCAGTGACGCCTTGGTTAACCACTTACATGCAAGAAGAGTCGGGTGCTGAGTCGGGTAAGGTCAGCTTAAACACTTGGCTGACGCTGAAACACAGCCAACCGAATGATGCGTATGTTGAACTATTACCTTCTGAGCTGGTGTGGAATGAAAACGGTCGTCATGAGCTGTTTATCGAGTCAGGTATTTTCAATCTTCGACCAGATAAACAAGGTTGGAAAGTAAATGGTCACTCACTTCGGATCCGAACCGACAACACCCCTTGGCCGGAACTAGACGCAGCGTTTGATTGGCAACCGAATGGTTGGACGCTCAACCTTTCTCAACTCGATATCGAAGCACTTATTCCGCTCATCAAATTGGCTCCAGAGTCGGAATCGACCAGTGATCTTATCAACAAACTGGCACCGAAAGGCCGAGTTGAAGATGTTCGCTTGTCCATGAACGGTGGTTTAGACACGTTACGCTACTCCGCGGAACTGGATGAACTTGCGATGACGCAATGGGAACTGCTACCAGGATTCCATCATGTACAGGGCAGTGTATCTGGTGATTTAGATCAGGCAAAAGCGAAAGTAACCGTCATTGATGATGTATTTCCGTACGGTGATGTATTTCAAGCTCCGCTGAATATCAAACAAGGTGAAGTCGATATTATCTGGCAACAAGATGAGAGTGGCTGGCGCTTGTGGTCTGATAAAGTGACGGCAGCGACACCGGATCTTCAAGTACTAGGAGCATTCCGTCTTGATTTTCCAAAAGAACAAAGCCCATTTTTATCGTTTTATGCTGAGGCGGATCTTTATAACGCAGGTGAAACATGGCGTTACCTGCCGACTCTGGCACTTGGACAAGACTTAACGGATTACCTATCGACTGCGATTCAAGGCGGTAAAGTGAATACGGCTAAGCTGCTGTGGTATGGCGAGTTAGGGGATTTTCCTTACAAAGATCATAATGGCATGTTTCAGGCGTGGGTCGGTTTAAAAGACGCGAAATTTAGCTTTGATACGGCGTGGCCAACCATCACTGATCTGCAGCTGGACTTGCTGTTTGAAAATGATGCCATGTATTTGGATTCAAAGTCCGCTACGCTAAATGGTGTCCATGCCAAGCGTATTACTGGGCGAATCCCTGAGTTGGCGGAAGGTGGACACATTGAGATTGAAGCTAAAGCGAGCGCGCCGGGCAATGAAGTTCGTGACTACATGATGGCGACGCCATTGGTGGACTCGGTCGGGGCAGCGTTGACGGCGCTGCAAGTGAGTGGTCCGGTTTACTCTGAGTTCCAGCTCAACATTCCGTTTGATTTTGAAAAAGAGTCCCGTGCTTGGGGTTATGCCGATTTAACAGAAAACCGTGTCGATATTGAAGCGCCGCCAATGACGCTGGAGAAAGCCACAGGGCGTATCCACTTCGATAATGATGTGGTCACCACATCGGGTTTGTCTGCAGAGTTGCTTACCCAGCCTATCTCCCTCGATTTTCGTGGTGAGAGTGCGGAACAGGGCTACAATGTGACGATTAATACATTAGGGGATTGGGACGTTGAGCCTCTCAAACCTTATGTTGGTGAGCGTTGGTTAAAGCTTGTTTCTGGGCATGCGCCGTGGCAAATGGACATTGACTTACAACTTAATGATGTAGGCTTCACCTATCAACTTGATGTGTTGGCGCAGCTAAATCGTTTAGCGAGTCAATATCCCTATCCGCTAGCGAAACAAGTTGGCGAGTCCGGGCAAGCAAAACTACAGGCATCCGGCAACCAAGAAAGTATTTCAGCAAGACTACAGATACCAAATGCTAAGTATCAAACCGAGATAGATATAACTGGCGACGTACCTGTTCTGACGGCGACTCATTTAATGGTCGGCAAAGGTGGTTTCAGGATCAGCCCTATTGTCGGACACGATGCATCAGTGCGTGTCGCTGAGCTTAATTTAGACGAATGGGCAGAGCTGGTTCAGGGCTCGGAAGGTAAGCAATCCTCATCTGTTCTGGCAAGCATGAAGACGCCGAGTATTCCATTGCCTACACGGATTGATGTTGAAACGCCAAACTTGCAGCTTGGTGGGATTGAGTTTCATGATGTGGACTTTTCCGCAAGCAAAAAGAATTTGAGCTGGCAACTCGATGTGGACAGTCAAGAGGTTAAAGGTAAGGCTAACTATCTGAAACCTTATGACTTATCGGTCTCTTTGGAGCACTTGCACCTGTATATTCCAGGGTTTGAAGAGATGACCAAAGAGCGCAGTTCGCTCTTTGCCAGTGAGGATCAAAACGCGCCTTTGATTACCAATTTTGACCGCCAGTTTCACGCTGAGATGCCAAACTTAACTTTGAACATCGATGATTTTTGGTTGCAAGGTTACAAAGTGGGGAAGGTGAATGTTGATTTGCAGCGTCGCGAGAACCGTTTGGAGTGGAAAAATATCACCTTTAGCAGCGGCAAAAACCGCATTGATATGAGTGGTTGGTGGGACCTGACAAAAGAGAGTAGCCATTCCAACTTAACCATGAAAATGAAAGGTGATAACAACACTGATCTTATGGAGCGCTTTGGTATCACATCGGGTATTCAGCAGGCACCATTTGAGATCAACGCCAATATGGAATGGGACGGCGCGCCTTGGTCGATGAAGACACAAACCTTGCAAGGGAATGTCTCAACGGAATTTGGTAAAGGCGTGATCAGTGAAGTCAGTGGTGCGGCACGCTTGTTAGGCTTGTTCAGTTTGGATTCTATCATCCGTAAGATGCAGCTCGACTTTACCGACGTATTCGACAAAGGCATGGCGTTTAACTCGATCACAGGCACGGGCAAAATCCAAGATGGCGTATTTATCACCAACGATATCGTGATGGATGCGTTAGCAGGGGAAATGCAGATCCGCGGCATCGCCAATATGAACAGCAGAATGGTCGATGCGGAAGTGAAGTTCACCCCAGACATCACATCAGGCCTACCAATGCTGACCGCGTTTGCAGTAGCGCCACAAACCGCGTTGTATGTTTTAGCCATCTCAACAGTGATTTCTCCGGTGGTTGAGGTCTTCACTCAAGTCAATTATGAAGTGAAAGGCCCACTAGACTCACCAACGGTAAAAGAAATTTCTCGAAGTAAAGGTGAATACAAACTGCCAGAAAAGCTGCGTGAACAGGCGAAATAACTCACCGACTAAAATGGAATAGGGAGGAAACACATGGAACGTGTTGGCATTATTCAAATGACATCGGGTCCAGATATCACTGCGAATCTGGACTTTATTGAAAAACAGTGTGCTTTGGCGAGTAAGCAAGGTGCCAAGCTTGTCCTTACCCCTGAAAATACGGTGCTGTTTGCCAACCGCGAAGCGTACCATCAACATGCAGAGCCACTTGGGAGTGGCATGATTCAACAGCGGCTCTCTGAAATCGCAAGAAAGAACCAGTTAACACTGATTGTCGGAAGCATGCCCATTCAAACCGCAAAAGGTGTCACGACCACAACGCTTGTATTGCCGCCGCACGGTAAATGCATTGCTCACTATGACAAACTGCATATGTTTGATGTCGACGTAGCCGATGGTTATGGTAGTTATCGTGAGTCGGACACGTTTATGGCGGGTAATCAAATAGTCGTGGCGGAAACCGATATCGGCAGCGTTGGATTGAGCATCTGTTACGATCTTCGTTTCCCTGAGCTTTATAAAGTATTACGCCAAGAAGGCGCGGATATCATTGTGGTGCCTGCTGCGTTTACCGCTGTGACGGGGCAAGCTCACTGGGAAGTACTATTGCGAGCTAGAGCGGTTGAGACACAATGTTGGATTTTGGCGAGCGGACAAACTGGAACGCATCCATGTGGACGAAAAACATGGGGACACTCAATGGTCGTTGACCCTTGGGGACGTATTCATAAACAGCTTCAGGATGAAGTAGGCTTATTGGTGACAGAGATAGATTTGTCACAGAGCCAACAAGTAAGGCAGAATATGCCGCTGACTCAACACAGTCGCTTTCAAAATGAATTGAGACGGAAATAAAAGAGCTAACTATGAGCACAAACCAAATAGAACAGGCACTCCTTGCCCCAAATGGTCTGACAGAGCAAGACATTGCTGACACGCTTGCCAGCATTGCGACACGCCAGATCGATTATGCGGACATTTACTTTCAGTCCAGCTGGCACGAGTCTCTGGTTCTAGAAGACAGCATCATCAAAGATGGCTCTTTTAACATTGATTGTGGTGTTGGTGTTCGTGCGGTAACTGGTGAAAAAACCGGCTTTGCCTACTCTGATCAAATTCAGCCTGAAGGTCTGAAGCAGAGTGCAATGGCGGCGCGCGGTATTGCTCAACAAGGGCAGAATGGCAAAGTCCAAGCGTTTAAACGCACCGAAAACCAAGCGTATTACGCGGCTGTGAATCCACTAGCTGAATGGGAAAAGCAGCAAAAAACAGAATTGCTCAAATCTCTAGATGCTTACATCCGCACTAAAGAACCATTGATTAAAGAAGTCTCGATCAGCATCAGCGGTGTGCATGAGCAGATGCTTGTTGCGGCAACAGACGGTACTTATGCAGGCGATATTCGTCCTTTGGTGCGTTTGTCTATTAGCGTGCTCGCTCAGAAAGGTGAACGACGTGAACGAGGTAGTGCTGGTGGCGGTGGCCGTTTTGGTTACGATTTCTTTTTAACGGAAAGCAATGGTGTGAAACAAGCTTTCCATTATGCAGACGAAGCGATTCGCATGGCGCTGGTAAACCTTGAAGCAGAAGCCGCACCAGCAGGCATGATGCCAGTGGTATTGGGCTCAGGTTGGCCAGGCGTATTGCTACATGAGGCGGTAGGTCATGGCTTAGAAGGTGACTTTAACCGTAAGGAATCTTCGGTTTTCTCTGGCAAAATGGGTCAACAAGTGACGTCTTCACTGTGTACCATTGTTGATGACGGTACATTAAAAGACCTTCGTGGTTCACTGAATGTGGATGATGAAGGGGTGAATGGCCAGTACAACACGCTTATCGAAAATGGTGTGCTGAAAGGTTACATGCAAGACAAGCTAAACGCGCGGTTAATGGGTGTGAACCCAACAGGTAACGGTCGTCGTGAGTCGTATGCACATTTGCCGATGCCGCGTATGACCAACACCTACATGCTTCCAGGTGAACATACGCCAGAAGAAATCATCTCGACGGTAGAAAAAGGGTTGTATGCGCCAAACTTTGGTGGCGGTCAGGTCGACATTACTTCGGGTAAGTTTGTGTTCTCCGCATCGGAAGCGTACTTAATTGAAAACGGCAAAATTACGCGCCCTGTTAAAGGTGCGACGTTGATTGGCTCTGGTATTGAAGCTATGCAGCAAGTATCGATGGTCGGCAACGACCTAAGTATCGACAAGGGCGTTGGCGTATGTGGTAAAGCAGGTCAAAGTGTGCCAGTTGGTGTTGGTCAGCCGACCTTGAAGTTAGACTCACTGACGGTGGGTGGCACTGAGTAACTCATTCGAATCGTTATAACAAGAGCGCTCATTAGAGCGCTCTTTTGTTTTTGTGAGTCGATGTCGACTACAGGTTCTCTTCGGCAAACTCTGCCAAGCGGCTACGAACCACGCCGTTAAGGTGAATATTCGCGCTGCCTTCAAAGTTCTTGAAGCGTTCAACCATGTAGGTCAAACCAGAGGTCACAGGGGTGAGGTAATGGGAGTCAATCTGCGCCAAGTTACCGGAGCAGACGATTTTGGTTCCTTCGCCGCAGCGGGTGATGATGGTTTTGATTTGTGAAGCGGTGAGGTTTTGACACTCATCAAGCAGCACAAACGCATTTTGAATAGAACGGCCACGCATAAAGTTGATCGATTTAAACTGAATATTGGCTTTATCGCAGATGTACTTCAATGAGCCTTCAGTGCAGTGATCGTGTTTATGTAGCGCTTCCAAGGTATCGGTCACTGCCGCTAACCACGGCATCATTTTCTCCTCTTCTGAGCCGGGTAGGAAGCCGATGGATTCACCGATGTCTGGCGTGTTACGCGTCACGATAATTTTATCGAACATGCCTTTTTCAATGGTTTGCTCCAGTGCTGCTGCCATGGCTAATAGCGTTTTACCACTACCAGCGGCACCGGTTAAAATCACCAGGTCAATATCCGGGTCAAGTAAGGCATCCAACGCCATTCCTTGGTAGATGTTTTTTGGTGTGATGTCCCAAGCCTTACGGTGCATCATGCGTTCTCGGCTCAGGTCGAGTAGCGTTAATTTGTCTTCATTGATGGTTTCCACGCGGCCAGCAAAGTCGCTGTCTTCATCAATCACATATTGGTTAATAAAGGTTGGTTCAAAAGGTTCACGACTGAGCTTGTGATAGGTTTTTCCGCCCAGCGCATAACTTTCCACTTCCTCAATATCACTCCAGAAGTCCCCCTCACGCAGTTGAAAACCTTTGGTGAGGTATTGAATGTCGTCAATCAGTTGATCGGTTCGGTAGTCTTCAACAAAGCGTACGCCAGCGCCTTTGGCGCGCAGACGCATGTTAATGTCTTTCGTGATCAGTACCACTTCGCGTGGTGCACGTTTATTTTGCAGATAAAGCACCGCGTTGAGAATACGGTTGTCACCGGCTTTGTCGGCGAAGGCTTTGACGGTTTCCTGCAGTTCAAAATCCGCCAAAATGGAAATAGTACCTTGGTCGGGGTTGTCTTTAGAAACAGGAATGCCTTCAGAGATTTCATCTGGCGTTGCTTCTTTAAACAAATCTTCCAAGGTGCGAATAGCCACGCGCGCATCTCTTGCAACGTCGCGCTTACTGTCTTTGATTCGGTCGAGTTCTTCCAACACGGTCATGGGGATAACGACATCGTGTTCTTGGAAAGAGAAGATGGCAAAGGGTTCATGAAGAAGAATGTTGGTATCGAGTACAAACAGTTTCCGATCGGTATCGCCCATAGCGTCTCCTTGCCGTAGTACGGCTCTGCATGCGAGTTGTTAGGTCGTTTCCAAATAGGTGTGAAGTGACCTAACTCTGATTGCTTGCAATAGAGGTTGTCGGGCTGATGTCGGCTAGTGTGCAACCGAGTAGCAAGACAACTTACTGCAAACCCGTGTTGATCCTAATCGTGTACTAACGCGCTTAAATCATATGCAATGGTTTTAAACGCCCCTCATTAGAAGTATACGTAATATTTACGTTCTACAACTTAATAATTGGCATGAGTATTTTACAATTTGATTGCATTTAGAGTTTGGGAAAAAAAGTTTCTGCTTGGTGCGGTTTCGGCGTGACCTAAATCACAGCTTCAAGTAAGATTAGCGACCTTTTTCTGCGTATAGGCTACGTCCGATTTATCATGTTGAGCTGGCTTAAAAAATACTCAGTTCATACTGAAATGACGAATGCTATCGGCATAGCAGAAGCCAGAATCAGATCTAAACTATTATCCATGCCCACGGGCATGAGTAGACCAACAAGAAATACGAATCAAGAACTAATAACGAGGTAGTCAATTCATGACATTTGCTTTGGGGCAGCGCTGGATTAGCGATACGGAAAGCGATTTAGGTTTAGGTACCGTTGTAGCAATGGATGCTCGTACTGTGACATTGATGTTTGCAGCGTCAGAGGAAAACCGAGTTTACGCACGTAACGATGCACCTGTTACCCGAGTCACCTTTAATGTTGGGGATGTCATCGATTGCCAAGAAGGTTGGTCTCTAAAAGTAGAAGAAGTACTGGAAGATGAAGGTCTTTACACCTATTTCGGTACTCGTGAAGACACGCAAGAAACCGCTGTTGTTCTGCGTGAGATTTTCCTTAGCAACCAAATTCGTTTTAACAAACCTCAAGATAAGTTGTACGCCGGTCAAATCGACCGTATGGACAACTTTGTTCTGCGTTACCGTGCGCTAACCAACCAGTTTGAGCAGCATAAGAGCCCAATGCGTGGCCTATGTGGTATGCGTGCAGGTTTGATCCCTCATCAGCTTTACATCGCGCACGAAGTTGGCCGTCGTCACGCGCCACGCGTCTTATTGGCGGATGAGGTAGGTTTGGGTAAAACCATCGAAGCGGGCATGATCATCCACCAACAAGTTCTGTCTGGTCGTGCCGAACGCATTTTGATTGTGGTGCCTGAAACACTGCAGCATCAATGGCTGGTTGAGATGATGCGTCGTTTCAATCTGCATTTCTCTATCTTTGACGAAGAGCGCTGTATCGAAGCGTTTGCGGATGCAGAAAACCCATTTGATACTCAGCAATATGTGCTGTGTTCTTTGGATTTCCTACGCAAGAGCCGCAAGCGTTTTGAACAAGCACTGGAAGGTGAATGGGACCTACTGGTTGTCGATGAAGCGCATCACCTTGAATGGAGCCAAGATAAACCGAGCCGTGAATACCAAGTGGTAGAAGGCTTGGCTGAACGTACTCCAGGTGTGTTGCTACTGACTGCAACGCCAGAGCAGCTTGGTCGTGAGAGTCACTTTGCTCGTCTGCGTTTGTTGGATCCAGACCGCTTCTATGCTTACGAAGCATTCGTTGAGGAAGAAGAGCAATACGCGCCCGTAGCAGATGCGATTACTTCACTCTTTTCCGGTGAAAAGCTACCTAATGAAGCAAAAAACCAAATTACTGAACTGCTTTCTGAGCAAGACGTAGAACCACTTTTCCGTATTATTGAAAGTGAAGCGGACGAAGAAGCTAAAGCGTCGGCACGCCAAGAGCTGATCGATAACTTGATGGATCGTCATGGTACAGGGCGTGTTTTGTTCCGTAACACGCGCGCGGCCATCAAAGGCTTCCCTACGCGTAACGTGCATCTGATGCCAATGGATATTCCACCGCAATACACTACATCAATGCGTGTTGCTGGAATGATTGGCGGTAAGATGAGTTCTGAAGCACGTGCGATGAAGAACCTTTACCCGGAAGAAATTTTCCAAGAATTTGAAGGCGATGACGCGAGCTGGTGGCAGTTTGACTCGCGTGTGAATTGGTTGCTTGAAAAAGTAAAAGAGAAGCGCAGCGAGAAAATCCTCGTGATTGCTTCTCGTGCGAGTACCGCACTGCAATTGGAGCAAGCACTGCGTGAGCGTGAAGGTATCCGCGCCACCGTTTTCCACGAAGGTATGTCGATTCTTGAACGTGACAAAGCGGCGGCTTACTTTGCGCAAGAAGAAGGTGGAGCACAAGTTCTTATCTGTAGCGAAATCGGCTCTGAAGGTCGTAACTTCCAGTTTGCCAACCAACTTGTCATGTTCGACTTGCCATTTAACCCAGACTTGCTTGAGCAACGTATTGGTCGTTTGGACCGTATCGGTCAAAATCGCGATATCGACATTCATGTTCCTTACCTGAAAGGCACATCGCAAGCGATCCTAGCACGTTGGTTCGATGAAGGCCTGAGCGCTTTTGCGGAAACCTGCCCAACAGGCCGTGCTGTTTACGATAAGTACTCCGATGATCTGATTGAAATTCTTGCCTCTGGTGATACCAGCACGCTAGATGAGATCATTGAAGCGTCAGCAAAAATGAATAAAGAGCTGAAATCCCAATTGGAGCAAGGCCGTGATCGCCTATTAGAAATGCATTCAAATGGCGGGGAAAAAGCACAACAAATCGTTGAGAAAATTGAATCAACTGACGGCGATACCAATCTGGTCACCTTCGCACTTTCTCTTTTTGACACGATTGGCTTGAATCAAGACGATAAAGGTGAAAACGCCCTGATTGTGACCCCATCTGAGCACATGATGGTGCCAAGCTACCCAGGTCTGCCATACGAAGGAGCGACGATCACGTTTGATCGTGATACGGCTTTATCTCGTGAAGATATGCACTTTATCAGTTGGGAACACCCAATGATCCAGGGTGGTATCGATCTTCTTATGAGTGAAGGGGTGGGGACGTCTGCGGTATCTCTATTGAAAAACAAAGCGTTACCAGTCGGGACTATTCTTCTTGAGTTGATTTACGCGGTAGATGCGCAAGCGCCAAAACGCAGTGGTATCGCGCGCTTCTTACCGAAAACGCCAATCCGTTTAATGATGGACTCGCGTGGTAATGATTTGTCTGCTCAAGTGGAGTTTGAAAGCTTTAACCGCCAGCTCAGCCCTGTAAACCGTCACTTAGGTAGCAAGTTGGTTACGTCGGTACAGAAAGACGTACACCGCTTAATTGAAGCCGGTGATGTTCTTATTGAAGAGAAGGTCGAAGAAGTACGCAAACAAGCTCATCAAGATATGCAGCACAGTTTGAATGCAGAGCTTGAGCGTTTGCAAGCACTGAAAGCGGTGAACCCAAATATTCGTGACGAAGAAATTGAAGCTATCGACGCACAAATTAAAGAGCTCACTGGTTACATCAACCAAGCTCAGGTTCAGCTCGACTCGCTGCGTTTGATTGTGGTGAGCCACAACTAAGTAAGTATTTATTGCTCATTAAAAAAGGTCTTCAGTTGAAGACCTTTTTCTTTATTTACGGTTTAGTTTCTTTAAGCGGAATGCATTAATCACTGATAGCTATCTCATTTACATCAACCACTTCCACCAGATAAATACAGCCAAGAAGCCAAACAAGTAAATCAGGCCTGCAATCGACAACCACTTTAGTTTAGGTCCAACAGCCAAAGGCTCAGGTAACTCAGTTTTGCTCACTAATGTGTAATTTAGCAGAGCAAAGAATGGCGTGGTCATAAAGGCGAGGATCATCGCAAAGTTCAGCATAGGCAATAACGCAGAAGCCCAGAAAACCACAATACCCAATGCAAGTAAGGAGACTACCAGCATGATCGCTGAAGTGGTTTTAGGGTTAGTGTCTGGTTGTGAGCGCAGTAGGCGTTGAGAATCCGAAATAACGCGAGAATAGCCATCAATAACGGTAATCGTGCTGCCAAAGATACAGAAAAACGCAATTACCGCGATCAAGTAACGAGACCATTCGCCAATCGTTGCCGCATATAAGCCAACCAATTGGTGGGAGAAGCCAACACCAGAGCTTTCAAGCGCAACGCCAGATCCATAAAGCATCAAAGAGCCTAGCGATACAAAGATAATGGCAAGAAACGCCGTGCCAATATAACCGACATTAAAGTCAAATAGAGCAGAGCGGTATGTTACTTCTTGCTGGCTTGATTGGCGTTTTAGCCATGCTGAGGTTAAACAGGAGATCTCTATCGGTGCAGGCATCCACCCCATTGTCACAACGATAAAACCAATAGCCGCAATAGACCAAGGTGACGGTGGCTCGAAGTTGGCCACTTGTTCAACAGGGTTACCAAAGGCGATAGAAACAGCGAGTAAAGTCGCGATGGTTAACACCGACATGATCACTTTAGATAGCGTATCGAGCGCTTTGTAATGGCCAGCAAATAATATGAGCAGGCAGGTAACAATCACAATGATACTGAGTGATGCCATTGATAGTGAAAACGGAATGAAGTAGCCCAGCAAGCTAGCGCTAAACATCAACAAAGCGGCGGTATTGATGACGGCCGATACCACGCTCAGAAATAGAAATAGCCATAGATAAGGCCGACCTAATTTCGCGTAGCCCTCAACCAAGGTCAGCCCTGTCCCCATGGTGTACTGTACGCCCGCTCGGAAAAAAGGGTATTTAAACAGGTTTACGAGCAGAATCAGTGCAGCCAATTGCCAACCATAAATCGCACCAGCCTTGGTTGATGCCACGAGGTGAGAGCCACCGACCGCAGCAGATGCCATTAATATGCCGGGGCCTAGCGAACGAAAAAATAAGGAAAGTTTGGATTGGGGTTTATCTATAACGGCGGAGTCCATTGCTTATTGTCCTTTTTATCTTATGTATCTTTCTAAAGAGATACATACCGCAGTACATGACAAGCTGAGCGATCGCCCTATACTGCGCAACGGTAATGTCTTTTAAATGCTGTGTTTTGATGTATTTATTTTAAGTATTCTTTGCGAATATCATGCTGTGTGCATCTAGCACTCTATTCAGTTATGCGTCTTGTTGTCAAACTAAATTTACAACGTGCTATTTTTAGTTTTTATGCTAAAGGATTGACTTTGTTTTATTGGGTTGAACTTTTCTTCAGAATCCTGCATCTGGGTGCTATTTGGGTATATAATCGCGGCGTTTTTATTTTGTAGAGATCTCCCATGGCAATGCTTGAATATACCCCTCCCACCGACCCTTGGGTTGATATCGTTTTTGAGGATGACGACATTCTGGCAGTGAATAAGCCATCAGGGCTGCTGTCTGTCCCTGGTCGCCTTGCAGAGCATTACGACAGCATGTGGAGCCGCCTCAAAGAGTTGCATCCAGAAATTCAAGTTGTGCATCGCTTGGATATGTCGACATCAGGGTTGATGTTGCTGGCGAAAAACAAACCCGCGGAGCGAGCATTAAAAAAGCAGTTCCAATATCGCCTCACTCACAAGGTGTATTACGCACGTGTTTGGGGGCATGTTGAGTCGCAAGAAGGGAATATTGATCTTCCATTAAATTGTGATTGGCCAAATCGTCCACGACAAAAAGTATGTTTTGACGACGGCAAACCATCTCAAACTTTATTCCAAGTAGTGAAGCGTGAAGTGCACCCTGATGGCACCCATACGACCGTTGTGCGGTTACTCCCCATTACTGGTCGATCGCATCAGTTACGCGTGCATTTGATGGCGATTGGTCATGCGATTGTGGGTGATGAGTTTTATGCAAGCGAAGAGGCGTATCAGTTTTCAGAACGTTTAGAGTTGCACGCTGCGGAGCTAAGTTTTTATCATCCAGCTACGGATCAGCTGAGCAGTATTTTTGTACCCTGTGACTTTTATTCTGAAGCCGAGGCGATGATCTTTAACTATTTTTCGCCAGAGCGTACATTGCCTGATTATAAAACGTTGCCACACCCTTAATGCCAATTGCACTAACAGCGGTTCTTTCTAGTTCGCTATTTTTGGCTATTTCGTTACTGTGGTTGATGTATCCTGTCTTTCAGCCGTGAACAAGGAGTTGTTATGTCTTTGCCAAGCATCGTATTTTTAGATCGAGCGACCATCCCAGAACATATTGAGATCCCACGACCTAGCTTTCCGCACCACTGGCGTGAGTACGACCTAACTGCGCCTGGGCAGGTAATAGAAAGGTTAGCCGATGCCGATATCGTGATTAGCAATAAAGTCCTGCTTGACCAACATGTATTAGAGCAACTACCAAAATTACGGATGATCGCGGTTGCCGCAACTGGTTTTAACAACGTCGATGTGAACTACTGTGCTAATCATGATATTGCGGTTGCTAATGTACGTGGTTACGCGACGCGTTCGGTGCCCGAGCATGTGATGGCAATGTTATTCGCTTTAAGACGGAGTTTATTTGGGTACCACCAAGATATTGCCGCAGGTGAGTGGCAGCGTAACCAGCAGTTTTGTTTTTTTACGCACCCAATCGGGGATATTGGTGGTAGCACGTTAGGTGTTGTTGGTAGCGGGGCGCTAGGGCAAGCGACGGCGAATCTGGCTCAAGCGTTAGGAATGACCGTGTTGTTTTCTGAGCGTAAAGGGGCGGCAGAATGTCGGCCTGGTTATGTGCCGTTTGAGGAAGTATTAAAACGCTCCGATGCGCTGACCTTGCATTGCCCGCTCAACGATCATACTCAGAATTTAATTGGTCAAGCAGAGTTGCAACAAATGAAGTCCAACTCCATTTTGATTAATACAGGGCGTGGAGGTTTGGTGGATGAGAGCGCACTGGTGGATGCCTTAAAACAGCAAGAAATTGCAGCGGCTGGTTTTGATGTTTTTACACAAGAACCGGCTGATGAGAGCAATCCGCTGATTGCCAATATGAGTTTACCTAATTTGTTACTGACACCGCATGTTGCATGGGGCAGCGACTCATCTATTCAACGTTTAGCGGAAATCTTGATTGAGAACATTAACGCTTTCGAGCGCGGAGACCGCGTGAATCGCTTAGTGTAACGCTGACTGTAAAACCAAAGATAAAAAAAGCAGACATTGACGTCTGCTTTTTGCGTTTAAATCGAATGCTCATTGCGTGAGCCCTCGAATTAAAACTCTTCTTCGTTTAGACCTTTAAGGATCTGAAAGATTTCGCGGTACGCTTTTGCTGGTTTCCCAGCTTTTTTCTCTTTCGCTGCTTGGCGAGCAAGTTGGCGTAGACGCTGACGATCCGCTTCTGGGTACATTTCCATTACGTCATCAATGGCTTTGTCACCTTCTTCCACTACGCGATCACGCAACGCTTCAAGTTTGTGGAATACAGCCGTTAATTGAGAGTGCTTATTACGAATTTTATCCAGTGCGGCTTGGATTGGCTCTGGATCTTCGTAACGCATCAATTTACCAATACGTTGTAATTGGCGACGACGCGCTTCATTTTTAAAGCGTTGCGCGTCAGCAATTGCTTCTCGCAAATCTTCGCTCAATGGAAACTTTTCTAGAACTGAAGGTTTGAGGCCGACAAGCTCCTCACCTAGCTTTTGCAGTTCTTCCATGTCTCGCTTCATCTCGGATTTACTTACCCAGATGATCTCTTCTTCTGGTTCCCATGGCGCTTTTTGATTCTTACGTGCCATTTCAGTTGCCTGTGTTTTGATTAATATTATGACTATTTTAACAAGAATCATGGGGAGAAAGCGAAATTCTTGTTATCCTATTGTTCATCAAAGACAAGATGTGAAAGACAATGGATATTAAACAGCAGGTTGCTGAGCAACGTACCGAGCTAGAGCAAGCCGTCGCAAGAGCCTTAAAGCTTGCATCGGCAAAATCTGACGCCGCCGAAGTCGCAATTACTAAAAGCACTGGTTTAAGTGTTTCAACTCGTATGGGTGAAGTAGAGAATGTCGAGTTCAACAGCGATGGTGCGCTGGGCATTACCGTTTACCGAGGTCAACGCAAAGGCAGTGCTTCCACGTCTGATTTAAGTGAAGCGGCAATCGAGCAAACCGTTATAGCGGCGCTAGATATTGCACATTACACATCTGAAGACCCATTTGCAGGCCCTGCAGCAAAAGAATACATGGTGCAAGATATCCCTGAGCTTGATCTTTTCCACCCTGACGCACCCGATCCAGACTATGCTGCCAATGTGGCGATTGCAGCAGAAAAAGAGGCGCTAAGTTATAACAGTGCAATCAAACAAAGTGATGGCGCGAGTTATGATAGTCATTACGGCGTGAAAGTGTATGGCAATAGCCATGGCTTATTAGCTAGTTATGCGTCTAGCCGCCATAGTACTAGCTGTTGTGTAATTGGCGTTGGTCAAAACGGCGAGATGGAACGTGATTACAGCTACACCGTGGCACGTCATCGTGATGACTTATGGACCCCAGAAACGGTGGGTCGTAAGGCGGCAGAGAATACGGTTAACCGCTTAGATGCGCAGCGTCTAAAAACAGGTCAATACCCAATCATGTTTGCGGCTGATGTTGCGACAGGCTTGATTGGCCATCTCGTTATGGCGATCAGCGGTGGTAACCTGTACCGAAAATCTTCTTTCTTACTTGACCATCTAGGCAAACAAGTGCTTCCTGAATGGTTCAATATCTCAGAACGTCCGCATGTATTGCGTGGTTTGGCATCAAGTCCATTCGATAGTGAAGGTGTGTACACTCAAGACCGTGAGATCATTACCGACGGTGTGCTAGCAACTTATCTGTTAACCAGTTATGCCGCACGTAAAATGAAGATGACGCCGACAGGTCACGCTGGTGGGATTCATAACTGGTACGTGAAGTCGACAGGCCAAAACTTCGAACAAATGCTTAAAGAGCTCGGTACTGGTCTTCTAGTGACAGAAGTCATGGGACAAGGTGTGAACGTGGTAACGGGGGATTACTCTCGCGGTGCCGCAGGCTTCTGGGTTGAGAATGGCGAAATCCAATACCCAGTATCAGAAATTACCATCGCAGGTAATCTAAAAGACATGTTCACCAAGATTGTGGCGGTTGGTAGTGATATTGAAACGCGCTCACAAATCCAAACGGGCTCTATCCTACTGGATACCATGAAAGTGGCGGGTGAATAAGCTTTTCTAGCAATTCAGAATCAAAAAAGCCTGATGTGTTCATCAGGCTTTTTCGTTTTTTCTGTTAGGTAATCAGTATTGTGGCAAGCCCTAAGAAGACAGATAAACCAATCACATCCGTCACCGTTGTTAATGCCATACCACCAGCTAAAGCAGGATCGATGTTCATTTTTTTCAATAGGATTGGAATCGTTACTCCTGCAATACCTGCGACCAATAAGTTGGTCAGCATGGCGGCGGAAATGATTCCTCCGAGCATCCAGTTACCTTTCCAAGCAACAACAATACCACCAATAATCAGCGCCCACATGATACCGTTGAGTAAGCCGATCGAAGCTTCTTTCATTAACAGTTCGCGTTTGTTTGAGTCACCGATATGACCAAGAGCAAGACCACGAATCACTAGTGCGACGGTTTGGTTACCAGCGACACCACCCATGGACGGAACAATCGTCATCAATACTGCAATGGCCGCCATTTGATCTAATGTGGCCTCAAACATATTAGAAACGGAAGCAGCAGCAAGGGCGGCTAATACGTTAGCGCCAAGCCAGATACTGCGTTTGCGAGCTGATTTTACAACAGGCGCGAAAGTATCTTCGTCATCGTCCATACCCGCCATACTCATCATCGAGTGTTCCGCGTCTTCACGAATAACGTCAACCACGTCATCGATGGTGATACGACCGACCAAATGCAAGTTTTCATCAACAACAGGTGCAGATACCCAATTACGGCGTTCGAACAGACTCGCAACATCTGAGTCGCTAGTATCGACGGTGATGGCCTCGTCCGCGTCTTCCATTACATCAATGATTTTTACGTCTGGCTGAGTGGTAATAAGCGTCGTGATCGGCAGTTCACCGATGAGCTTACTCTCTTCATCGATCACATACAGGGCATCCGTAGCTTCTGGAAGCTCGCCTTTCATACGTAGATAACGCAAAACTACGTCCACATCGACGTCACCACGAATTGTGATGACGTCGGTGTTCATCAGTCCACCCGCAGTGTCTTCTGGGTAGGATAGGGCGGTTTCGACCCGTAGACGGTCAGAGGAGTCCATTTGCGACAGGACTTCGCGTGACAGGTTGTCAGGCAAGCTACGCAGTACGTAAGCCACGTCATCGGTATCCATGCCTTCTGTCGCTTCTGCAAGCGCTTCTGGTGCCATTTTGGATACGAGGCTGTCTTTGACGTCTTCGTTCAGCTCGTCAAGGATTTCACCATAATCTTCAGGGTCGGTGAGTTGCCAAAGAACTTCACGGCTCTTCCGTGGGGAGGCTTCTAAAAGGTGAGCGATATCCTCAGGTTCCATGTCCTGTAATTGACGACGAACATGGACGAAGCGACCATTTTCTAGCGCTTCTGTGACTTCTTGGAGGGCTTGGTGAGCTTGGTCGAATTCAATTTGCTCTGCCATTCATTCCTCCCAATTCCTGATATTTACAATGCGTTGAATAATAACTTAATTCTAGGCGCCTTTTAATAACAACTTATGATACTAAGCAAATTTATTTATTAGGTCAGGGAAGAGAAAGATAATGGGAGGTAAGAAAAAAGCGAGTAAACTACTCGCCTTCATCAAATTTATCTTCGATCAAGTGGCAAACGGCATCCAGTGCTTCTTCCGCTTGCCCACCCGTTGCGTGGATCGTGACGTATTGTCCTTGAGCGGACTCTAGCATTAACAGGCCCATTACGCTGTCTGCTGTGGCGGTTTTGTCTTCTTCATTGTCGATGGTGATGACCGCTTCAAAGCTCTGTGCCAGTTCGACCAGTTTGACTGCTGCACGAGCATGTAAGCCAAGGCGGTTTTGAATCAATACTTTACGACTTAACTCCACGGCTACTCCTTAGCGTTTTTCTCTAGTGAGGTATGGCGAATTTGTACTTGGTGTCCTTTGTTGGCGAAGTATTCACCGATTTGCTGAGTTAAGTACACCGAGCGGTGCTTACCACCAGTACAACCTATTGCAACGGTCAGGTAGCTGCGGTTGTTTTTCTCAAGCAGAGGTAACCAATTCTCTATAAAGCTTTCAATTTGATATTTCAAACTTAACACCGATTGGTGTTGCTCTAAAAATGCGGCGATAGGAGTATCCAGACCTGTAAGCGGGCGTAGTGCTGGTTCCCAATGTGGGTTAGGTAAGAAGCGAACGTCAAATACGTAATCGGCATCGGAAGGCAGGCCGTATTTAAAACCAAAAGACTCAAATACCATAACGAGCCCTTTGCGATCTCTGCCTTCAACGCGCATACGCACGGTTTCACTCAATTCATGCAAAGACTGCCCACTACTATTTAGGACCAGATCTGCATGCGCTTTGAGTGGCGTCAAAATTTGCTTCTCACGCTCGATGGCTTGATCGAGCGAGAGGGAGGTGCCACCTAAAGATAACGGGTGAATTCGGCGTGTTTCGCTGTAGCGTTTGAGTAGCGTTTCTTTATTAGCGTCCAAGAAAAGCACGGTCACATCAAGCTCAGTTTTTAACTGTTCTAGTGTACTCGTCAGTTCTTTTAGCTTTTTAGGAATATTACGAATATCAATGCTGACTGCAACATTCTGTTTGCTGTCAGCAACAGAATGAACAAATGCGTCCAGCAAGTTAACTGGCAGGTTATCAACACAGTAGTAACCTAAGTCTTCCAGTACACGAAGCGCAATACTTTTACCGGCACCTGAGTGCCCGCTAACAACGATTAGTCGCATGGAGTTAGTCCTGCTTATTGGTGAATCATGATGTCGTAAAGTTCTTCATCACTCTGAGCATTACGCAGTAGTTTTAATACTTGCTTATCGCTCAGACGTTCTGCCATAGAGGATAGAGTCTTGAGGTGCTCTTTGCACTGTTCTTCTGGTACAAGGAGCGCAAAAAGAAGATCGACAGGTCGATTGTCAATCGCATCAAATTCGATTGCTTCATCACATTGCAGTAAGACAGCAATGGCCTTGTCGCTTGATTGCATTCTCGCGTGAGGGATCGCAATACCGTTTCCGATACCGGTACTGCCCATTTTTTCTCTATTGAGCATGCATTCGAACAGCTCGGTAGAATCTTGGCCCGTTTGATCAGCCACGATACGGCTGATCATTTCAAGGGCGCGTTTTTTACTCGTGCAGTGGACCGCACTTTTGGTGCAGTCCAATGACAGTATTTCGCTCAGTTGCATGATTAATGACTGTTTAGTTTTTCTTTGTGCTTATTAAGTTGGCGAACCAATTTATCTACCAGCGAATCGATCGCGGCATACATATTTTCGTCATCGGCTGATGCGTGGATTTCGCCTTGATTTATGTGAAGCGTAGCTTCCGCGATTTGAGTAATTTTTTCAACTTTTAGTACAACATGCACTTGATTGATATGGTCGAAGAACCTTTCGAGCTTCTGAAACTTAGAATTTACATAGTCTTGCATTGAATCGGTAAGATCAACGTGATGGCCTTGAATATTGATTTGCATAGACTTTCCTTTTCAGTTAGTGCCTTATAATAGGCGTTTACGCTGACTTGAAGGGGCAATTCCCAAGGATTCGCGATATTTGGCTATCGTACGTCTTGCGACCTGAATCCCTTGGTCAGCCAGAAGAGCAGCAATCTTGCTATCACTCAGTGGTTTGGCAGTATTCTCTGCTGCGACCAGTTTTTTAATGAGTGCACGAATTGCTGTTGATGAACATTCTCCGCCGTTGTCAGTACTAACATGGCTAGAGAAGAAGTACTTCAATTCAAAAATACCACGTGGTGTATGCATAAACTTTTGCGTTGTTACACGAGAAATCGTGGATTCATGCATGTCCACAGCCAAAGCGACATCATTGAGTACCATTGGCTTCATGGCTTCCTCACCATACTCGAAGAAATCTTGTTGATGTTCAACAATACATCTTGCAACTTTGAGTAGCGTCTCGTTTCTACTCTCTAAGCTCTTAATTAACCATTTTGCCTCTTGCAAATTGCTGCGGATGTACTGGCTATCCGCGCTATTACCTTTGCCTAATTGAGCATATTGTTGATTTACTTTTAATTTTGGCACGCTATCCGGGTTTATAGAAACGGTCCATTTGCCATTGTCTTTAAAAACGGATACGTCTGGAATTACGTACTCGGTATCATCAGGAGTGATGCGACTACCTGGACGAGGATCTAACTGTTGGATAAGCTTTAAGACTTCACGAAGATCGGCTTCTTTCAGCTTAGTCTCTTTGATGACGAGCTTGTAGTCTCGGTTGCCTAGGTGATCAATATGATCCGCAAGTATCATTTTGGCTTCAGCAAGCCACGGCGTGTCTTCTGGGAAGGTCGTCAGTTGCAGTAACAAACATTCTTGTAAGTTACGCGATGCAACGCCAAGAGGATCGAATTGTTGAATGCGTTTACGAACAGCTTCTACTTCGTCTAACTCTATCTCTTCATTATCGAAGCTCTCATGAATCTCTTCAGGCGACAAAGTTAAATAGCCGTAGTCGTCAACAGCGTCAATAATCGCTAATGCAATCGTGCGGTCGGTTTCACTGAATGGTGTTAGGTCAAGCTGCCACATGAGGTAATCATGTAATGATTCAGTGGTTTCGCCTTGGTAGACGGGCATATCATCATCAAGAGCTAAGCCAGTGCTACCAGTATTCGCGCTGTAGACGTCATCCCAAGTCGTGTCGATTTCAAGTTCAGAGCTAATTTCTGATTTCTCTATCACATCGGAGCTATCTGGAACGTCAATTTCTGTTGGTTCGCTAGCACTGTTGCTATCAGCAGCCTCGACCGCTGACTTATCTTCACCGTTTGCTAGAGGCTCGTCTTGGCCTTCTTCAACTTCCAATAATGGGTTTGAGTCCAACGCTTCTTGGATTTCTTGTTGAAGATCGAGTGTCGACAATTGCAATAAGCGAATCGCTTGCTGCAACTGTGGCGTCATGGCTAACTGCTGACCTAGCTTGAGTTGTAATGAAGGTTTCATTCAGTGTTACTTACCTTGTAATGCTCAGAATCTTACCGTTCCTAATATAATCATAGACGGAATTGTTCGCCGAGATAAACTTGTTTCACCTGTTCATTATTGAGAACTTCTGCCGGAGTTCCCGATGCAATTAGGTGCCCTTGGCTCACGATATAGGCTTTTTCACATACGTCCAGTGTTTCACGTACATTATGGTCAGTGATTAACACTCCGAGACCACGATCGCGCAGATGCTCAATGATTTTCTTGATGTCATTAACCGAAATTGGGTCAACACCAGCGAAAGGTTCATCCAATAAAATGAACTGAGGGTTGGCCGCTAAAGCTCGAGCGATTTCCACCCTGCGTCGTTCACCCCCTGATAGTGCCATACCAGCACTGGTTCTGATGTGCTGGATGTGGAATTCTTCCAACAAATCTTCCAGTTTATCTTGGCGCTCTTCCCTCGTCATTTCTTGACGAGTTTCAAGTACGGCCATGATGTTATCTTCTACTGAAAGCTTACGGAAAATCGACGCTTCTTGCGGAAGATAGCCAATGCCAAGGCGTGAACGGCTATGCATCGGTAAAATACTGATGTCATTGTCGTCAATGGTAATGGTGCCCTCATCACGAGGTACTAAGCCGACAATCATGTAAAACGAGGTGGTTTTACCCGCACCGTTTGGACCGAGTAGCCCAACAATCTGACCAGATTCAACTTCTAAGCTAACATCAGTGACGACTTTGCGTTTTTTGTAGCTTTTCGCCAAGTTTTTCGCACTCAGTACTGCCATATTAGTTCTCTATCTGATTGGGTTGCAAAATGGTCGTAACGCGCTCTTCCTTAGAGCTATCTGCGACTAGCTTTTGTTTACCAATTTGGTAACGAATCGAAGAACCTTTGATGGTGTTGTTGTCTTGTGCCAGCTGCGCTTGACCTTTCATGGTCAGTTCGTCTGTAGAAATACGGTAATCCAACTCCGTAGCTTGACCACTAAGTGTTTTACCATCGTCCATCAGCTGAGAAAACTTCGCAGGTTTACCAAATGCTTGAATCTGTTTAATTGCTTCGGTTTTAGGATCGCGAGTTACCACGATTCTATCAGCATCGATATTGATGCTCCCTTGCTTAAGAGATACATCGCCTTCAAAAACAACCTGGTTACTCTTCATATCCACCTGTTGGGTGTCAGAGTTTATGTAAACCGGCTGTTGAGTATCCGACTTGAGTGCCAGCGCTTGAGGCGCCGCCAATACCAGTGCCAGTAGGCTAAGGTGTAACGGTTTCATATCGACCTTGAACTTCATCTGTCAGAGTCGCAGTATGCTGTTTTAAGTTGCCTTGCATTGCGCCTCCAGTAGTTTCAAATTGTGGTCCAACCAACATCACTTGTTGGTCAGCTTTAAAATCACGATTGGTTAGATTAATGACCAATTTGTCTGTTGCCATGGTATCAAAACTCGCACCAGGCAGAAGATTTTGCATTAAGACTTTGTCATATAAAGTCAAAACTTGGTCTTCATCTAACACTGCTCTTGTGGCAGTCACCTTCCATTCAATGACGCTACCTTCACGGTAAACCATCAAAGTCGGGTTATTAAAAATAGTATCTCCACTCTTAGCATAATGGTCTAAGTTAGTGGAGCGAATGATGTAACTGCGGACACCATCTTCACCGTAGGTGATGTTTTCTAATCCAGAACCACTGAACATGGGCAGTTCAGAATCTGGTGCTACTTGAATTGCGTCGTTGCCTTTAGGGGTTAGTAGGTAATAACCGCACCACGCTACAACGAAGATCAAGAGCAAATAAATAAGGCGAGTAAAACTCATATAATGAAGGCCTATCGTTTAGCTCAGTACTTCCCTGACCATTGCCTTTATTCGTCTAATAAATGATTTAAATGTTTGTGCTGATATTACATCACGCCAGCTTTTAGTAAATCGTGCATGTTCAGTGCACCCACAATTTTTTCGTCTTTACATAAAATCAGAGCGTTAATGTTTTTATTCTGCATCAAGTTCAAACCTTCAACCGCCAGCATATCAGGGTGTGCTGTGGTTGGGTTTGTCGTCATGACCTCGCCAATTGCCGTCGTATGAATATCGATACGCTTGTCTAAGGTACGACGTAAATCACCATCGGTGAATATACCAAGCATAGCATCGTGCTCATCGACGATGGCTGTCATGCCTAACCCCTTTTCTGAAATTTCAAGCAGGGCATCGCGAATTAATGCGTCAGGAGAAACTTTAGGTAACGCTTCTCCAAAGTGCATAATATCAGACAACTTAAGTAGCAGTTTTCTCCCCAGTGCACCACCTGGGTGAGATAGGGCAAAATCTTCGGCAGAAAAACCACGAGCTTGAAGCAGAGCTACGGCTAATGCATCTCCCATCACTAATGTGGCAGTCGTACTGCTAGTTGGCGCCAAGCCTAACGGACAAGCTTCTTGAGGTACCGTGATTTGCAGGTGTAAGTCAGACAGCTTGGCCATATTTGATTCTGGCTTACCTGTCATGCTGATGATCTTAATATTCAGGCGCTTTAATACTGGAAATAGAGACAGAATTTCGTTTGATTCACCAGAGTTAGAAATTGCCAGCACGATGTCACCAGGGCTGATCATACCCAAGTCACCATGTGCGGCTTCGCCTGGATGAACGAAAAACGCCGAAGTCCCAGTGCTTGCCAGAGTGGCGGCAATCTTGTTACCAATATGGCCTGACTTGCCAATACCCATAACGACAACCTTGCCGTTGTTGGAAAGGATAAGTTCACACGCTTTTTCAAATTGATCATCAAAGTAGGTATCTAGCTCTTGCAGAGCAGCAACTTCGATATCAAGAACTTGTTTAGCAGCAGCGCGAAAATCAAATTGATTGGACATATCAGATCTCTACTTATTGATCGTGGTAATTAAGCGGTCATGTTTGCGAATAAGTACACTTGGTAACCTAAGAAGCACACAAACAAGATGGCACCTTCAATACGGTTAATACTGCGTGATTTACCCAAACACATCGCGACAAGTAACAATGAAACGCCTAACATGACCCAGAAGTCACGTCCCATCGCGTACTCACTGAGCACCGATGGATTAATGATGCCAGGAATCCCCATGACCGCCAGAATGTTAAACACATTCGAACCGATAATGTTACCGACAGCCATGTCGTCTTCACCCTTTAAAACTCCCGCAAGTGATGCGGCTAGTTCTGGCAGGCTAGTGCCAATGGCGATAATAGTTAGGCCGATAACAAGGTCGCTCATACCAAAGTGTTTAGCAATGATTACCGCGTTATCAACCAGCATGCTGGCTGCCAAAGGAAGCAGTATCAAGCCAATAACCACCCACATGATTGCTTTAGGGTTGCTGACGCCTTCTGGGATCTCTGACTCTTGGTCATCAAGAAAAACATCACCTGATTTTTGCTCTTTGCGGCTGATTTGCAACATAGCAAATAAAAATGCCCCAAAGAGTACAAACAATAAGACACCCTCATAAAAACCGAGATGGCTATTCCAAAGCAGAATACCAGCGAGTACGGTTACGGCTATCATGAGTGGAAGTTCTCGGCGTATGACGGCGGAGCTAATCGACAAAGGCTTGATCAGCGCTGTAATACCTAGGATTAACGCAATGTTCGCTATGTTTGAGCCTAATACGTTACCCACAGCTGTATCTGTTTTGCCATCCCAAGCGGCGGTTGCAGATACCATCATCTCAGGGGCAGATGAGCCCATCGCAAGGATTGTCATGCCGATGACAAGCGGGGAAATACCGACGTTGCGGGCTATCGCTGCAGAGCCAAAAACAAGTTTATCTGCACTCCAAACAAGCAAAACAAGACCGACTATAAGCAACGCAACGGCTTCGAGCATGAGAATTCCTAAGTATTAAATAAGTAAAATGAATAACCGCTAATTTTGACCTTTTGCGGCCTAAAATGGAAGATAAACGAAGAATAAATTAAAGGTTAGTAACGAAAATGTATGTAAATCTCACTCATTTAAATGAGCAATTCTGGTCTAGGATTTAAACACTTCGTGCTAATTAGGTCATAAACCATGAGAAATTGCAGGGATATAGTCGACTTTATTTAATTGAACAGTGCTTTAAATTCAACGCCAATGTGCTTATGATTGCAGCCTAATAAATGTACCGACGTTACTTTATTAAACGTAGAATTCAACTCCGATGAGTATCTGCTTGATGATTCCGTGAGTTGCAACGCTCCTACAGTAGAAGAGATGATATGTCGAACAACGATTTAGTCACCGTGAACAACCTCACTTTTTCACGGGGAGAACGCATGATCTTTGATGATATTGATCTGCATGTTCCTGAGGGCAAAGTGACGGCCATTATGGGACCATCGGGAATTGGTAAAACAACACTGCTGCGTTTGATTGGTGGTCAGTTGTATCCCGAGCAAGGAGAGATCTGGTTTGATGGAGACAATATTCCCTCTCTCTCGCGTAAAAAACTCTACCATGCTCGAAAGAAAATGAGCATGTTGTTCCAGTCAGGGGCTTTATTCACTGATTTGAATGTTTTTGATAATGTCGCCTTTCCATTGAGAGAGCATACCGATTTATCGGAAGATTTGATTCGCACCATGGTGTTACTCAAGCTCGAAGCTGTCGGTCTACGCGGCGCGGCGCAATTAATGCCGAGTGAGCTTTCAGGTGGTATGGCAAGACGCGCTGCTTTGGCTCGTGCAATCGCACTTGACCCTGACCTGATCATGTACGATGAGCCGTTTGTGGGGCAAGACCCAATCACTATGGGCGTTTTGGTTGAGCTAATTAGCAATCTAAACCAAGCGTTAGGTTTGACCTCTATTGTGGTTTCTCACGACGTACCTGAAGTCATGAGTATTGCTGACTGGGTATACCTGATGGCCGATGGAAAAATCATCGCCTATGGTACGCCAGAAGAGCTGACTCAAAACTCTGATCCTCGTGTCCAGCAGTTCTTACAAGGTGATGCCGACGGTCCTGTACCGTTTCGTTTCCCTTCTCAAAGTATCGAAAAGGACTTATTTGATGGTCGATAACTTCATTCACTTTGTCGCCTCGCTGGGTCGACGCACGCTTTCTATTTGCGGAGCATTTGGTCGTGCGACTTTCATGTTGATTGGGGCGCTATTTTCTAAGCCACAACCGATCAGAAGCTTTCCTCTGCTTGTTAAGCAACTTTATTCTGTTGGTGTTCAGTCGCTAGCGATCATCGTCGTATCTGGTCTGTTCATTGGAATGGTTTTGAGTCTACAAGGCTATGTTGTGTTGGTGGATTACGGCGCAGAAGGCAGTTTGGGGCAAATGGTAGCGCTTTCGTTACTCCGTGAATTAGGACCCGTTGTTACTGCACTTTTGTTTGCTGGTCGTGCCGGTTCTGCGTTAACCGCAGAGATAGGTCTAATGAAAGCAACGGAACAACTGTCTAGCCTTGAAATGATGGCGGTAGACCCATTGAAACGAGTGATTGCACCACGGTTTTGGGCTGGGGTTATCTCAATGCCTTTACTGGCTATGATTTTCATGGCTGTGGGAATTTGGGGCGCTCAGCTTGTTGGTGTTGACTGGAAAGGCGTTGATCACGGCAGTTTTTGGTCAGCGATGCAGTCCTCTGTTGAGCTAGGGCAAGACATTGGTAACAGTATGATCAAATGTTTTGCGTTTGCAATTACGGTTACTTGGGTCGCTCTATTTAACGGTTATGATGCTATTCCAACATCGGAAGGGATCAGCCGAGCAACTACGCGCACTGTTGTGCATTCTTCTTTAGCAGTACTAGGATTAGACTTTGTACTGACCGCATTGATGTTTGGGAATTAATCATGCAACAAACACGTAAAACTGAATTATGGGTTGGCAGCTTTGTATTAGCGGGAATTTGCGCGATTCTTGTGATGATTTTTCAAGTTGCTGACGTAAAAAGCATTGGCTCTGGTGATACTTATACCCTCAAAGCCGAGTTCGATAATATTGGCAGTTTAAAAGTTCGTTCTCCCGTAAAAGTGGGGGGCGTTGTGATTGGTCGAGTAAGTAGTATTTCGCTTAACCCAGACAACTTATTGCCAGTTGTAACACTATCTATCAATAGCAAATACAATCAGTTCCCAGAAACGTCGAGCGTACAAATTTTGACATCTGGCCTGATTGGTGAGCAATACATTGGTTTAGTACCTGGCTTCGTTTTTGATGATGAAGTCATGCTGGTGGATGGTGATACCATCGAAGACACCAAATCGGCGCTTGTGCTTGAAGACTTAATTGGTCAAGTACTATACAGCGTAGGTGGTTCAGACGACTCAAGTAAGGAATAACTATGTTAGCGAGATTACTACTTTCAGTTTGTGCTGTGTTTAGCGTCTTTGGAGCAACAGCAGCAGAGGTGGATAAAACTGAACCTTATAAGATGATGAAGCAGGTAGCTGAAGTCACGTTCGAAAGATTGAAAGCCGAACAGCCGAAAATCAAACAAGATCCAAATTTACTTAAAGTGATCGTTGAAGAAGAGCTAATGCCTTACGTCAACTACCGCTATGCAGGGTTAAAACTTCTTGGTCCAAACTTAAAAGGTGCTAAGCGTGAAGATGTACTTGAGTTTATCGATGCATTTCGTGCTTACCTGATTGCGTCTTATGCACAAGTGTTGACGCAATACTCTGACCAAAAAATTGAGTTTGGTCCTGAGCCTAGCATTGATGACTCTAAGCGTATTACAAGCATTAAAGTTGATATCATCGATACTCCGCGTCCAAACATCAAACTTGAGTTTAAACTGCGTAAAGACAACCAGTCTGGTGAGTGGGAAGCATTCGATATGATTGCAGAGGGCATTAGTTTGCTTTCTAGTAAACAATCCGAATGGAACAGTAAAATTCGTCAAGAAGGTATTCTATCTGTTGCTAAAGACCTAGAAAAATTGGCCGCAGAACCGATCCGCTTCGAGGCGAAGAAATAATGGCCCAGACTCCCGCTCAGTGGCAATTGGATCAAAACATTCTTAAGCTAACAGGGGCACTTGATAGAGATACAGTGCCTTCATTGTGGGCGTATGCACAGCAATGGCAACCTGCTCAATCGGAGCTGGAATGCTCGCTAAAAGAGATAGAGCGCGTCGACTCTGCAGGAATGGTGATGTTAATCCACTTATTAGAGCATGCAAAAAAGCAAAACTGTCATATAATGCTCAGTTTCGTGCCGGCGCAACTGCGCACTTTGTTTCAACTGAGCAATGTTGAATCTTTAGTGGCCAAACACATACAGAATTATCAGGGGTAAATTGTGGATAGCGCAAAAGTACAACAGTTATTAGAAGAAGCACTAAACCTTCAAGAAGTGCATGTGAAAGGTGAAGGTAGCCACTATGAAGTGGTTGCTGTTGATGCTTGTTTCGATGGAATGAGCCGCGTTAAGAAGCAGCAGCTAATTTATGCTCCTCTGATGGGATACATCCAGCGTAACGACATTCACGCATTATCAATCAAAGCGTTCACACCAGAAGAGTGGGCTCGTGATAAGAAATTGATGTCGCTTTAAGGTTTATTGATGGAAAAGTTTCGAGTTATTGGGTCAGATAAACCACTAGTTGGTGAAGTGACCATTTCAGGTGCAAAAAACGCAGCACTGCCGATTTTATTTGCGTCTATCTTGGCGGAAGAGCCAGTAGAAGTGGCAAACGTACCACACCTTCGTGATATCGACACAACTATGGAATTGCTTAAGCGTTTAGGCGCGAAAGTAAGCCGCAATGGCTCTGTTCATGTTGATCCAAGCAGTATTACAGAATACTGCGCGCCTTATGATTTAGTGAAAACCATGCGTGCTTCTATTTGGGCTTTAGGTCCTTTGGTGGCGCGCTTTGGTCAAGGTCAGGTTTCTTTACCAGGCGGTTGTGCCATCGGTGCCCGTCCTGTGGATCTGCATATTTCTGGTTTAGAGCAGCTTGGCGCAACCATTACATTAGAAGATGGTTATGTGAAAGCAGAAGTGGATGGTCGTCTAAAAGGCGCGCACATCGTGATGGATAAAGTCAGCGTAGGCGCGACGATCACCATCATGTGTGCCGCAGCGCTGGCGGAAGGCACAACAACACTAGATAACGCTGCGCGTGAGCCTGAAATCGTCGATACCGCTGATTTCCTAAATAAGCTTGGCGCAAAAATCTCTGGCGCTGGCACAGATACCATTACGATTGAAGGTGTTGAGCGCTTAGGCGGTTGTAAACACAACGTGGTTGCTGACCGTATTGAGACGGGAACATTCCTTGTCGCAGCAGCAGTATCTGGCGGTAAAGTGGTATGTCGCAACACTAATGCTCATTTGCTTGAAGCGGTTCTCGCCAAGCTGGAAGAAGCTGGCGCGCTTGTCGAAACGGGTGAAGATTGGATCTCCGTTGATATGACCGACCGCGAGCTAAAAGCGGTAAGTGTACGTACTGCGCCACATCCTGGTTTCCCGACGGATATGCAAGCTCAATTTACGCTACTGAACATGATGGCGAAAGGTGGCGGCGTAATCACTGAGACTATCTTTGAAAACCGCTTTATGCACGTACCAGAACTCATGCGTATGGGCGCTAAAGCTGAGATCGAAGGCAATACGGTTATCTGTGGTGATGTTGAGTCACTTAGCGGTGCGCAAGTGATGGCAACCGATCTACGAGCTTCGGCTAGTTTGGTTATTGCAGGTTGCATTGCTAAAGGCGAAACCGTCGTTGATCGTATTTACCATATCGACCGTGGTTACGACAAAATCGAAAATAAACTGGCTGCACTTGGCGCAAATATTGAGCGAGTGAGCTAGGCAAGTTAAACTGCACCGCAGGTAACTTGGATATCAAGAGAGCCGAAACCTGAGTTTCGGCTTTTTTATATCACTCTCATGACCATATTTTCCCTTTATGGAAAGAGAGATATTAATAGCTGTATCTGGCAAAAGCCGGTTCCTGGAGAACAAGAATGATTGCACTGTTACGTGTATTTGCTGTCGCTATCTTTGCGATTGTTATGTTTATTGGTGGTTGTGGTTACTGCCTATTAAGCCCTAGAAACCCTAAGCACGTTTTCACTTTTGGCCGTTTGTTTGCCAAGATGTCTCGTGTGTTTGGGATTAAGTTAGAGTTGCGTATCCCTGAAGATGCGTATTCACGCGGCCAACATGTTTACATTGCTAACCACCAGAACAACTGGGACATGTTTACTGTTTCTGCGGCTGTGACTCCGAAAGTTGTGACAGTAGGTAAAAAGAGCTTGGCTTGGATGCCACTGTTTGGTCAGCTTTACTGGCTTACGGGTAACATTCTGATTGACCGAGCGAATCGTTCTAAAGCAAAAGGTACTATCGATCAGGTCGTGAGCAGCATGAAAGAAAGTGATGTTTCGGTGTGGATGTTCCCAGAAGGCACGCGTTCTCGTGGACGTGGTTTGCTGCCATTCAAAACAGGTGCTTTTCATGCGGCAATTGGTGCAGGTGTGCCAATCATTCCTATCGTATGTAGCTCGACGAATAAAATTAAGCTGAACCGTTGGAACAATGGTCATGTGATTGTTGAAATGCTACCTCCAATCAGCACTGAAGGCTATGGTAAAGAGGGCATTCGCGAGTTAGCGAATATCTGTCGTGAACAGATGAAAGAGAAGCTTGAATCGTTAGATGAAGAAGTCAAACAGCGCAACGCTGCTTAAGTTTTACTGCGATATCATCACGAAAAGACAATAAAAAACGGGTAGCCTGAGCTACCCGTTTTTTTATGTTTGTCAGCAAGTGCAATTATTTGCGAACAGCGATTGCTTCAATCTCGATGCCAACATCTTTTGGTAGGCGAGCCACTTCTACACAAGAGCGTGCAGGGTAGTTTGCTACACCGTGCTCATCAAAGAACTTGCCGTAAACTTCGTTCACTGTGCCAAAGTCATTTAGGTCTTTAACAAAAACCGTTAGCTTTACAATATCAGATACTTTAAGACCTGAAGATTCAACTACAGCCTTTACGTTTTCTAGAGACTGACGAGCTTGTTCTGCGATATCAGCAGACACTTCACCTGTCGCTGGGTTTACTGGGATTTGGCCTGAAGTAAGAACCATGTTACCTAGATCTACGCCTTGAACGTAAGGACCGATTGCTGCTGGTGCAGACTCAGTGTGAAGTACTTTCGTCATTTGATTTTTTCCATCAGTTGTAGGGAATAAAGATTCTCAGTTTGCCTCTAAACCCTCGGTAGGTAAAGAGCAAAATACCCTGACATTGCAGGGTATTTTAAACGTATCACAGCCTAGTCGTGCGGCGTGTTTATCGCTCGGTTACGATCTCGCGTGAGAACACTTTCTCGCAGTATTTACACTTTAGGCGGATTTCTTGTTTCTTCTCGAACACGCTAAAGCTGCTTTCTACTGGTTCATTATGAGAAATACAGTTTGAATTCGGGCATTCAAATACATCATTGATGCGCTCAGGAAGCTCTAACGCGAGCTTTTTCACCACTTCATAGTTCTCGATTTGATTCACGGTCGCGTGAGGAGCATACAACGCTAGCTTGCTCGCTTGCTCTTCATTGATAAACACATTTTCGATTTTGAGTAGATCTTTATGACCGAGTGCTGATGATGGCAAGTTCAGTCCAATCGTTACGCGTTGTGATGAATTGTGCATATCGAACAGTCTTAATACTTTGATGCCGATTTGCGCAGGGATGTGGTCGATGACCGTACCATTTTTGATTGCTTCTACCTGCAATTGAGTTTCTTTAGCCATGATTTTTCCCCTCGATTACAGTGTTTCGTTTAGAACAAGCGCCAGCAGTGCTTGGCGAGCATACACGCCATTTTGAGCTTGCTGGAAGAAGTAAGCATGAGGCGTTTTATCAACATCAGTTGTGATTTCATCCACACGTGGTAGTGGGTGCAGCACTTTCAAGTTCTCACGCGCGCCTTCTAGTAGTGCCGCTGTTAGGATGTAAGCCGACTTAATATGTGCGTATTCCGATTCGTCAAAACGTTCTTTCTGTACGCGTGTCATGTACAGAATATCCAGTTCAGGAATCACACTTTCCATGTCTGTGTGTAGGCTATATTGAATGCCAGCTTCGTCTAGTTCTTCGCAGATGTAATCTGGCATTGCCAGCGCATCTGGTGCAACAAAGAAGAAGCGGATGTTGTTAAACTTTGCTAAGGCTTGAGTCAGTGAGTGCACTGTGCGGCCATATTTTAGGTCACCTACGAATGCGACGTTCAGGTTGTCTAGACGCCCTTGTGTTTCCGCGATGGTGTATAGGTCGAGTAGCGTTTGAGTTGGGTGTTGGTTTGCACCGTCGCCCGCGTTGATCACTGGCACGCCATTTGAAAATTCAGATGCCAAGCGAGCGGCGCCTTCTTGTGGATGACGCATCACAAAGGCATCGACGTAAGAAGAGATGACTTGTACTGAATCTGCGAGTGTTTCGCCTTTCTTCGCCAGAGAGGTATTACCATCATTATCAAAGCCAATCACGTCACCACCAATGCGCTGAATCGCTGTTTCAAACGATAAACGTGTACGTGTTGATGGTTCAAAGAAACAACTTGCAACGACTTTGTTTTTAATCAGTTCTGGTCGAGGTGCTTTTTTAAGGCTACCTGCTGTTTCTACGATAAGTTCCAGTTCTTCGCGTGAAAGCTCTGGAATAGAGATGATGTGCTTCTGGTAAAGCGAGTTCGCCATGATCTTCTTCCCTATAACATTGATGACTACATCCAAATAACCGAAAGGAATTTTGGACATAAAAAAACCTCCCCAATGGGGAGGTTTTAAAATTCAATAGAATTAACGAAAATAACACCACGTAAGCGTAGTCGCTTAGCGAGAGCAAATCGCGTTTTTACGTCAGCAATCAGCGTGGTCATTTCTTAATCCTCAGACAAATTGCCGAGCATTATACGCTTAACTTTCGTGAGCGCAAGCGATTACATCATGGTTTTTATCGGCTGTTTTTGCGCGCTGGTTTAGCTTCCTAGCGTCGCAACCATCACGGCTTTGATGGTATGCATACGGTTTTCAGCTTCGTCGAATACGATGGAGTATTCCGATTCAAATACCTCTTCTGTTACTTCAAGGCCTTTCATACCGTATTTTTCAGCGACTTCTTTGCCGACGGTGGTTTCATCATTGTGGAAAGCTGGAAGGCAGTGCATGAATTTCACATGTGGATTACCCGTTTGCTTAATCACGTCCATATTGATTTGATAAGGTGTCATTAACGCTACACGTTCATCCCATGCCTCGGCAGACTCACCCATAGACACCCAAACGTCGGTGTATAGGAAGTCACAACCTTTCACACCTTCCTCAACGCTTTCTGTTAACGTGATTTTTGCACCGGTTTGTTGCGCGATAGTTTGACAAGTTGCCACGAGATCTTCTTCAGGCCAGAACGCTTTTGGCGCGACAAGGCGAATATCCATGCCCATTTTCGCTGCGCCCACCATAAGTGAGTTACCCATGTTGTTGCGCGCATCACCTAGGTAAGCGAAGGTTACTTCATGTAGCTGTTTACCACGGCCGTGCTCTTGCATGGTCAGGAAGTCAGCAAGGATCTGGGTTGGGTGGAACTCATCCGTTAAACCATTCCACACTGGAACACCAGCATAAGTACCAAGCTCTTCAACAATGGATTGGCCAAAGCCTCGGTATTCAATCCCGTCATACATACGACCAAGGACGCGAGCGGTGTCTTTCATCGATTCCTTATGACCGATTTGCGAGCCAGAAGGGCCGATGTAAGAGACTTGAGCACCTTGGTCAAAGGCAGCGACTTCAAACGCACATCGGGTACGAGTCGAAGATTTCTCAAAGATTAGTGCGATGTTTTTACCTTGAAGTTTCTTCTGCTCTGTTCCTGCATATTTAGCTTTTTTTAGCTCTGCAGACAGTTCGAGCAAAAAGTGGATTTCTTTGGTTGAGAAGTCCAATAGCTTCAAAAAGTTGCGGTTACGTAAATTGAAAGCCATAGCTCGTCCCTTAGTACATGTGATTAGATTAATAGAATTCATTAAAACATATAAATGCTTTTATTGTGAATAATTATTTTTAATTAAAGCTAAAAAAGGTTGATGTATTCACATCAACCTTAGTTTTGATTCACCTAATGTAAAGGGACGAGTAAGTTATATATCGTCTCGTTCTATTGGACAGCTCATACAGCGAGCGCCACCGCGACCACGACCAAGCTCGTTACCAGGTACTGTCAGTACTTTGATGCCAGCTTTATCGTATTTTTCGTTGGTGTATACATTGCGTTCGTAACCAATTACTACGCCCGGTTTTACAGTTAGAACGTTATTGGCGTCATTCCATTGTTCGCGTTCCGCTTCATAGCTATCGCCACCAGTGGTGATGATTTTCAGCTGATCTAAGCCAAGAGCGGACTCAATCGCGTGCAGATAGTTATGTGAGGCTTCAACATGCATTTCACCGTTGCCTTTTGGTGTTAAGCGCCATGTGTCGAGATCTTTGCGCATGATCTCTGGGTAGACAGAGAAAGTATCTACATCCATATGGGTCATCACAGTGTCTAAATGCATACATGAGCGGTGTTTAGGCAGATCAATTGCAATCACCTCGGTAGCTTGGCCTGCTTTAAATAGGCTCGCTGCAAGGTTCTCTACACCTTGCGCAGTCGTACGCTCAGACATACCGATAAGAACTGCACCTTTACCAATAACCAACACATCACCGCCTTCGACATTCGCGTTATCATAATGCAGATCATCGTCACCGAAGTATTTGATAAAATCTTGGCCAGCAAAAATTGGGTGCCAACGATAAATCGCACGTAGGTGGTTTGTTTCACGTTGACGTGCAGGCATCATCATCGGGTTAAGAGAAACGCCGCCATAAACCCAACACGAGGTATCACGAGTGAATAGGTGATTAGGCAGTGGCTCAATAACAAAGTCGAGAGGACGCTTCATTTTTGGCAGCATAGAAGATGAGGAGATCGGTAGCTCTGAGTAAGCTAAGCCACCTAAAAAGATGCAGGCAAGATGTTCATCATCCATTTCTGAAAAGTATTGGCGTAGGTCTCGCGCAAATGTTGGCCCGTAGCGAAAGTCAGAAATCTGAGTGTTCAGCAGCCATTGTTTTGCTTCTGGAACGGCGAGGGTTTCGACCAGTAAATCGTGGAGGAGAAGCACTTCAACGTCTTGCTCGCGCAGCGTACGTGCGAATGCATCGTGCTCTTCACCTGCCGCTTCTACAGCAAGAACGTCATCAAATAGCAACTCATGACAGTTTGACGGAGTTAAGTGGGTTAGGGCGCGTTCAGGGCGATTTAATAGAACTCGTCGAAGTTGACCAACTTCTGATCCAACGTACAGCTTGCTCATTTTGTATCCTTACAAATTTTCCAGCCATTAGTTATGACAAGCTTCCTAGAAAGATGCAAGTCATCAAGCTTTGTTTATATTCTGGTGTTTATGAATTTGAGAGTTTTTTATTTTTATTTTTATTTTTATTAAATTTATTATTAGATGTAAATGCTATTTTACTAAAATTAGAGTGCGTGCGTTTTTATTCTAATTTTCCCGTTGAGAAAGAATACATGCACAGTGCATAAAATGTGCATTTTTATTCTAAATTATGCATTATTGAAGTGAATTTATTCGTTATGCTTCTTCGTTTTACACGTGAGTGTATTCAAGAAAGCATCATAAACACGCATAGAAAGAGAAAATAACCACATTAAGTGTCAATTAGGATGTTCTGAATATTAAAAAATGCCATTCTTTGTTAATTTTTTGTTTCTTTGTGTGGTCGGTTTAATATTTAGATTCAAATAACCGATAAGAATCGCAGTGGTATGATGTTTGTTTGTGGCTTTTCATCGCAATCCATGCCATATTTCACCGGATCAGCATACTCAGTATCGGGTATTGTGTTTCCATCAAGTAACTAATCTGGAGCCAAAACATGTCTCACGAAGATGAATATCTATCAGTAGAAGAATTAATTGAGATTCAAAAGGAAGAGACTCGCGATATCATTGCAGCATTGCTAGAAGATGGCAGCGATCCAGATTCGCTATACGAAATTGAGCACCACCTGTTTGCAGAAGATTTTGACACGCTAGAAAAAGCGGTAGTTGAAGCATTCAAGATGGGCTTTGAAGTTCTTGAAGCAGAAGAAACTGAAGATGAAGATGGTAACAAGTTGCTTTGCTGTGATGCGACTATGGAGTCCGCACTTGACGCAGAAGCGATTGATGCGCAAGTTGAAAAATTGATTCACTTGGCAGAAAAATACGACATCATCTATGACGGTTGGGGTACGTACTACGAAGGCGAAGATGCGCTTTACCCTGAAGAAGATGAAGACGACGAGTAATCAAAGCTCACTACTTTTGGAAAAACCAGCGTTTAACGCTGGTTTTTTTATACCTTGAAAAACTGACGAATGTGGAGGCGATAAATAATTCACATTGAGTTTATAGGGGATTTCTCCCTATAATGCGTGAAAATTGATCTAGCTCAAGGTGTATATGCAACTCTCACTCGCCGGTTTATGGCAAGTCTCTCCACTGACGGACCTTTCTATCCCACAGGATGACATTACTTTCCCTGCTCCTTTGAGTCAGGTATTGCCAGCTGAAATGACAGAAGAAGCAATTCGTCAGCAAGAGTGGCACCTGATGCATGACATTGAAGTGGACGAATCCATGATGGCATTCCCAGCGGTAGAAATGGTGTTGGGTGGTGTGGATTACCATGCAGAAGTGCGTTTGAACGGAGTAGCATTGTTCGACTGTGACGGTTCTCAAAATGTCTACAAGAAAGACATTCGTCCGTTCATGCAAATGGGGCGTAACCGCTTTGAAATCTTGTTCTTAGAGGAAGAAGAGGATCTTCTGTTTGATGAAGATAAACCTGAGCTGTGCTCTCTGTCCGATCATGAATATAAAAAAAGTGATGAGCGCTTAGGGGTATGGCAAGAACCGTATCTGCAGTTCATTCGCAATGTGCGTTTAGACCGCGTGGCTACCGAACAGATTTGGCACCACGGTGGTGGTTGTGAGTTTAAAGTAGACTTGTACTATCAAACTTTTTCGCCGGGCCTGGTCTCTGCATCGGTTAAGTTTAATGGTATGACTTACCATATTCCTATTGATGTCCGAGCGGAGCATGCGAGCGCTTTATTCCAGATCGAAGCGCCAAAGTATGCCGATCTTACTGATCCTGATCCAAGTGATCTCTACCAGTTGTCTGTTGAGTTGGATGGGCAGCACCAAAACTTCACTGTTGCCTTGAGCCAGGAGCTTTGTGTTACCCATGTTGTGCTTTAACTCTTAGTAATGCTCTTTATTACAGTGTTTTAAGCATTACGACTTCACATGCATCATGCCCTGTTTGTCCAAGCGGGGCATCGAGATGCTCAAAGCCTAGCTTTTCATACAAGCTTACCGCTTCTCTCAGACATTCAGTTGTCTCTAAATAGCACTGCTGATACCCAAATTGTTTCGCCAATTGTAAGCTCAATGCGACGATGCGTTTGGCTAAACCGTGCCCTCGTGTTTGAGGTAAGAAGTACATCTTTTGTAGTTCACACACATTTGGCTCGCCAGCTAAAGGGGCAAAGCCACCGCCACCAACGATCTCTCCGCGATGTTCAATGACCCAATAGGCGGCCCCGCATTGATTGTAAACCGAATACATATCATCAAGCGTTGGATCGGCCACACCATAACCTTTGTCTGCGGTTAAGCCGTATTCTGCAGAGACTTTACGAATCACATCTGCGACTTGCGGGTTGTCTGCTTTAGTAAGAGGTCGAAGAACGTATTCCTCAGACTGACACACTTTTGTTAGCCCTTTTAGGTAAGTCTCTAGACCAAGTTTGAGTTGCTCTTGCTCGCTGTCATCGAGTTGGGTAAGCAGTTGTTCAAAGAAGTGGTTTTGCTGTTGGTCCAGTTGTGATAACGCCTGTTGGCCTTGCTCTGTAATCGCTACGAGTTGACTACGTTTGTCTTTTGGGTTTTCGATGCTCTCGACCAAACCTAATTTAATCAAACCAGTAACGGTTCGGCTCGCGTTGGACTTGTCGACATTAAGCTGCTGTGCCAGCTGATTGATGGTCAATGGCTGCAATTGGATTTCACCCAATGCGTGTGCTTGCACTGGAGTGAGAGCGACATCGCCGCATTGTTTATCAAGCATACCAAGCAATCGGACGGCTTGACGGGAGTAGTGTCGAAGTTGACGAGCGTTCATTATCACTTACCTCTAAAAATAAAGTTGCGCACCGCAATTAAATTAAGTGCGGTACGCAACCTTGTCAATGGTAAATGTCATTTTTCTTGTTAGGAGACGTAGTGAGCCTCCATGTTTAAGCGTGGTGATGTAAACAAAACTGCGGTGCTGGAGCTTTTTCTGATGATTTACGCATCCATACTTTCTCGTGGAAGTAGTAAGCCACCGTGTTCAAACTCGGCTCTAGCATCGCCATTACGCCGCCGACAAATGCATCACCTGTTAGTAAGTAAACCACGGTAAAAGCGACGCTGAAGTGCACGGTCGCAAAGCTTGCGGTTTTTAATTTGGTCATCCACTGACGAGCTTTAAGTGCTGGGACTTTTGCCCATGCCTTTTCATGAAAGTAGAAGGCTACGGTGTTCACTGAAGGCTCAATCATGGCAATTAAACTACCAATTAGAATGTCGCCAGTAAGCACGTAAGCGACACTAAACGCGATAGTAAAATGGAGTGCTGCAAAGGTTAGTGTCTTTTTCATGATAATTACTCAATCGTTGTGTTGTTTCGATAGGTCTATTATTGAGAATTATTATCATTAAATCTAATGGGCAGTTAAGATTAGTTTGATAGGTAAAAACTATTAAATAGGAGTGGAAGTAGGAGAGAAGAGCGAATATCTTTGAAAGCTTTCCGAGTGATAAATGCAAAAAGGGTTGATGCTTTCACACCAACCCTTTGATTCTTTTACTCTAGCCTTTAGCGATTAAAGTGCAGCGATCGTTGTCTTCTGCTCTTCTAGCTTAGCTAGCGTCTCTTTGTAGCCTTCAAGTTTCTCACGCTCTTTAGCAACAACTGCTTCAGGAGCTTTCGCTACGAAGCCTTCGTTACCTAGTTTGCCTTCGATACGCTTGATTTCGCCGTGAGTTTTCTTGATTTCGCCATCTAGACGAGCAAGCTCAGCGTCTTTGTCGATCAGACCCGCCATTGGGATCATCAGCTCAGACTTAGCAACCAATGCTGTTGCACACGCTGGCGTTTCTTCGTCAGCAGCAAGTACGCGTACAGATTCTAGTTTCGCTAGAGACATCAGTACTTGTTTGTTTGCTTCTAGACGCGCTGCGTCTTCTGCGTTTGCAGCTTTCAGCATAACGTCAAGTGGCTTACCTGGGTTGATGTCGTATTCAGCACGTAGGTTACGGATGCTGGTAATGAACGCTTTCACCCATTCAATATCGTCTAGCGCTTCTTGGTTGAAGTTTGCTTCGTCGAATTGAGGCAGTGCTTGAAGCATGATTGTCTCGCCTTCTACACCTTCAACTAGTGGCTTGATGCTTTGCCAGATAGTTTCAGTGATGTAAGGAATCACTGGGTGAGCTAGACGTAGAGTCTTCTCAAGAACCGTGATTAGTGTACGGCGAGTACCACGCTGTTGCGCTTCAGTACCTTTCCATAGAACTGGTTTAGTTAGCTCTAGGTACCAGTCACAGAATTGGTTCCAGATGAATTCGTAAAGCGTGTTAGACGCCATATCTAGACGGAAGTTGTCGATATGGTTGTTGAACGCTTTCGCTGCAAGTTCAAACTGAGACTCGATCCACTTGTCCGCTAGTGAGTATTCAATCTCACCACCGTTGAAGCCACAATCTTGCTCTTCTGTGTTCATCATTACGTAACGGCTTGCGTTCCATAGTTTGTTACAGAAGTTACGGTAACCCTCAAGACGCTTCATATCCCAGTTGATATCGCGACCTGTTGATGCCATTGCTGCAAGAGTGAAACGTAGTGCGTCTGTACCGTATGCTTCGATACCGTTTTCAAACGTCTTACGAGTGTTCTTCTCGATCTTCTTCGCTAGCTGAGGCTGCATCATGTTGCCACAACGCTTCTCTACTAGAGACTCTAGGTCGATACCATCGATCATGTCGATTGGGTCAAGTACGTTACCTTTCGACTTAGACATCTTGTCGCCGTTTTCGTCACGGATTAGACCAGTAACGTAAACTGTCTTAAATGGTACTTGTGGTTTGCCGTTTTCGTCTTTCACGAAGTGCATGGTCATCATGATCATGCGCGCAACCCAGAAGAAGATAATGTCGAAACCAGTTACTAGTACGTCTGAAGGGTGGAATACTTTCAGATCGTCAGTTTGCTCTGGCCAACCTTGAGTACCGAACGTCCATAGTGCAGAAGAGAACCATGTATCCAGTACGTCTTCGTCTTGGTGCAGTTCAATGACTGACCCTAGGTTGTTGTTCTTACGAACTTCTTCTTCAGTGCGACCTACGTAAACATTACCTTGGTTGTCGTACCAAGCTGGGATGCGGTGACCCCACCATAGCTGACGAGAGATACACCAGTCTTGAACGTCACGCATCCAAGAGAAGTACATGTTTTCGTATTGCTTAGGAACGAATTGGATGTCGCCGTTTTCTACTGCTTCAACTGCAGTTTTCGCTAGAGGCGCAGTACGCACGTACCATTGGTCAGTTAGCATTGGTTCGATAACCACGCCACCACGGTCGCCGTAAGGAACTTGTAGATCGTGATCTTTCACTTCTTCAAGTAGACCTAGCTCGTCGAATTCAGCAACGATAGCTTTACGAGCGGCAAAACGCTCCATACCGTGGTATTTAGCTGGTAGTTCAGTGCTGTAAGCTTCGCTTGCTTCGCCGTTAGTGTTGAATACTTCTGCTGAGTCGCGGATGTTCGCGTCGAAAGTCAGAATGTTGATCATTGGTAGCTGGTGGCGCTTACCTACTTCGTAGTCGTTGAAGTCGTGCGCAGGTGTGATTTTCACACAGCCAGTACCTTTTTCCATATCTGCGTGCTCATCGCCCACGATTGGGATGCGACGATCAACGATAGGAAGGATGATTTCTTTACCGATAAGATCTTTGTAACGTGGATCTTCTGGGTTAACTGCAACACCTGTATCGCCTAGCACGGTCTCTGGACGAGTCGTTGCAACAACGATGTAGTCTTTGCCATCCGCTGTTTTTGCGCCATCTGCTAGTGGGTAGCGGAAGTGCCACATGTTGCCTTTAGTGTCTTTGTTCTCTACTTCTAGATCTGAAATCGCGGTGTGTAGCTTTGGATCCCAGTTAACTAGACGCTTACCGCGGTAGATTAGATCGTCTTCGTATAGACGTACGAACACTTCTTGAACGGCGTTAGATAGACCATCGTCCATCGTGAAGCGTTCACGATCCCAGTCTACAGATGCGCCAAGACGACGAAGCTGCTTAGTGATAGTGCCGCCAGATTCGCCTTTCCATTCCCAGATTTTGTCGATGAAAGCTTCACGACCGTAATCGTGTTTTGTTTTGCCTTCTTCTGCAGCGATCTTACGCTCAACAACCATCTGAGTTGCGATACCAGCGTGGTCAGTACCTACTTGCCAAAGGGTGTTTTTACCCTTCATACGTTCACAACGGATAAGCGTATCCATGATCGTATCTTGGAACGCGTGGCCCATGTGTAGGCTACCAGTGACGTTCGGTGGCGGGATCATGATGCTGTATGATTCTTTAGTAGTGTCACCGTGTGGCTTAAAGTAGCCTTTCTCTTCCCAAGTCTGATACAGAGCTTGTTCGATTGAAGTTGGGTTGTATGTCTTTTCCATAGCGCTCTTTTAATGGATACGTTGATGGTTGAATCTTAGTCAATCTTTATAAGTGAGGGATCTTAACAAGATCGCCTTAACTATAAGGATTGACCGTTAAGGATATTGAATTTCGATCGTTTGCAGCTGGTAACCTGCTTGACGGTAAATTTTATATCTTTCTCTTGCGAGTTGTTTAGCTTTTTCTTCGCAGGGCACGAAGTCTACCACTTGAGCAAACTTGTTCGCAAAGGTTGTCTCATTTTCCGCCAAATTAATTACCAGCTGACGGTTCCAATTAGGTTTTACACCTTCATGGCCGATTTCAATGTTGGTGGCGTATTTCGGTCCCTCGCCTACGAGGTTATGTGCCATGAACTTGTCTGCATCAACTTGCCAAAAGGCTTCAGCGAGCTGCTCGGCGTGTGGTTTGTCTTGGCAGTTTAAATACACTTTAGCGCCTTGGCGAGCAAAGTGCTGAGCCAAAAACACGATGTATTCTTCAAAGCCAGCCACCGTTGCTTGCGGGCTCTCTTCGTTAATGATGTAGAAGGTTGCAGTTTGCATCATTCTCTCACTTGCCTTGGGTCTCTTCCTAAGACCATCTTAAGTCCCACTTTCATTTTAGAAAATTAGGATAATAAAAAAGGGCCTTGCGGCCCTTTTAGATGTTGTTCAGAAATTACTCTTCTGTCTCTTGGCCGCTGCGGTTCAAAAGGAATTGGACAAGCATTGAGACAGGACGGCCCGTTGAGCCTTTCGCTGCGCCTGATTTCCACGCGGTACCTGCGATATCGACGTGTGCCCAGTTGTACTTCTTCGCGAACTTAGATAAGAAGCAACCCGCAGTAATTGTGCCACCAGGGCGACCACCAATGTTTGCCATATCCGCAAACGGGCTTTTCAACTGTTCGTGGTACTCGTCTGCCATTGGTAGACGCCATGCACGGTCACTCGCTTGCTCAGAAGCGTTTACTAGCTCATGAGAAAGAGGGTTGTGGTTAGAGATTACGCCGCTGATATGGTGGCCTAGTGCGATAACACAAGCACCAGTTAGCGTTGCAACGTCAACCACGCAGTCTGGTTCGAAACGCTCTACGTAAGTCAGTGCGTCACAAAGAACAAGACGGCCTTCAGCATCCGTGTTCAGAACTTCTACAGTTTGACCAGACATGGTCGTTAGGATGTCACCTGGACGGTAAGCGTTGCTGCCAGGCATGTTTTCACAGCCCGCTAGAACACCAATAACGTTGATTGGTAGGTTTAGCTTCGCTAGCGCTTTCATTGTACCGAATACCGATGCCGCACCACACATGTCGTACTTCATCTCATCCATACCTTCGCCCGGCTTTAGAGAGATACCGCCTGAGTCGAAGGTTAGACCTTTACCTACGAGCACAATCGGTTTTGCATCTGAGTCAGGGTTACCTTTGTACTCGATGATAGACATCATAGATTCGTTTTTAGAACCACGGCCTACTGCTAGGTAAGAGGTCATACCCAGTTTTTCCATCTCTTGCTCACCAATAATTTTGGTGGTTACGGTTTCGTAATCGTCCGCTAGACGACGAGCTTGAGAAGCAAGGTAAGCTGGATTAGCTACGTTTGGCGGCATGTTGCCAAGGTCTTTTGAGGCTTTGACACCTGATGCGATAGCAAGACCATGAGTGATTGCTTTTTCACCCAAGTTCAATTCACGACGCGTTGGTACGTTGAAAACAAGCTTGCGCAGTGGGCGGCGAGTCTCAGGTTTCACGCTCTTGAATTGATTAAATGTGTATAGACCATCTTTAGTCGCTTCTACAGCCTGGCGCACTTTCCAGTATGTATCACGACCCTTAACATGCAGTTCAGTTAGGAAACATACCGCTTCCATTGAGCCTGTCTCGTTAAGTGTGCTGATCGTCTTTTGAATGATTTCCTTGTACTGGCGCTCGCCAAGTTCACGCTCTTTGCCGCAACCGACAAGTAAAACGCGCTCTGACAAAACACCTGGTACTTGATGCAGTAGCAGCATCTGACCAGGTTTACCCTCTAGATCACCACGGCGAAGTAGTGAACTGATGTAACCGTCACTGATTTTATCAAGTTGTTCGGCTACTGGAGAAAGGCGACGTGGTTCAAACACACCAACAACGATACATGCGCTACGTTGTTTCTCTGGACTGCCACTTTTTACACTGAACTCCATGCGTACTCCTACATCCTGAAGACAAATTGCTCTAAATGTTAGATAATGATCGCTTACTTGTTGAATTTTAGCTCCAGGCTTACATGCAGAGCTGATTAAGCGACTAACATCTAGTTTATAATTTTTAAAAAAATAAATGGTTCAACGGGAAACTATAGTGATTCGACCAAAAAAACAAGTTTTGTATAGGTAATTTCAGCGTGATTATTGTTAGATATTTGATCCGCGAAACACTCAAGAGCCAATTTGCGATTTTTTTCGTACTTTTTTTGGTGTTTGTAAGCCAGAAATTCATAAGTGTTCTTGCTGATGCTTCTGATGGGGATATTCCTGCTGGATTGATTTTCTCGATTGTTGGTTTGAACATGCCAGCAATGGGTCTGTTAATGCTGCCTTTAAGTCTGTATATCGGCATATTGATCACATTTGGTCGTCTGTATGCAGAGAGCGAAATTGTCGTAATGAACGCGACAGGTATTGGTAATAAATTCTTGGTTCAAGCGGCCTTATACCTAGCGTTGATTACTTCAGCGGTGGCGGCTTTCAATGCGTTGTGGCTATCGCCGTGGTCTCAAGACCGCGTTGAGCAGCTTTATGAGCAGGTAGCGTCAGAAAACAGCGTTGACCTACTTAAAAAAGGTCAGTTCCAAGGTACACCAGACGGTTCATCGGTTGTGTTCATCGATGACATTAAAGACAATACCTTGAGCAACGTTTTTGTTGCGCAGATGCGCCCTCGAGATTCAGTGTTACCGAGTGTGATGTTCTCATCTTCTGGTGAAGTAAAAGAGCTTTCGGACGGTCGTCAGATCATCACTATGAAAGAAGGTACGCGTTATGAAGGTGTGCCTACTCGCGTTGAATATATGATCACGAAATTCGATGAATACGAAGGTGTTATCGGCCAACGTGAGGTCAAAAAGAAAGGGCGAGACTGGGAAGCATACCCAACGGTTGACTTGATAGGTCACCCAGATCCAGAGGCGCAAGCGGAGCTACAATGGCGAATTTCGTTATTTGTGTGTATTCCACTCTTAACAATGCTCGTTATTCCTTTGTCTGCGGTGAATCCGCGTCAGGGACGGTTTGCCAAAATGGGGCCTGCGATTCTGATCTACCTAGCGTATTTCTTGGCGATCAGTGCAACCAAATCTGCATTAGAAGATGGTGACATCCCGGCTGCTATTGGTATGTGGCCAATCAATGCGATGTTGCTGATTGTTGCTATCATGGCGAATATGATGGACAGCGTTGCTGCTAGACGAATAAAAGACAAATTCCGCAAGAAGAGGCTCGCGTAAGCTGTGTTCAAAATCTTAGACCTTTACATCGGTAGAACCATCATCTCTACCACTGCCTTGGTTTTAGCGACGTTTGTTGGCTTATCGGGCATCATCAAATATGTAGAACAGCTACGTAAAGTAGGGCGAGGTGTGTACGACCTCACTCATGCGTTGTACTTTGTGTTACTCAGTGTGCCGCGTGATATCGAAATGTTCTTTCCAATGGCGGCATTACTCGGTGCCCTGATCGGCTTAGGTATGTTGGCTTCAAGCTCTGAGCTGGTGGTGATGCAAGCTGCTGGTTTCTCTAAGCTGGATATCGGGTTATCGGTACTCAAAACGGCCGTCCCGCTCATGATTGTCGTTATGGCGTTAGGTCAATGGGGCGCTCCTGAGGCCCAGAAGATGGCCCGTGACTTACGTGCGTTTGCGATATCAGGTGGTAGCATTGTGTCTGTGCGCTCAGGTGTGTGGGCTCGTGACGCAAACGACTTTATCTTTATAGGTAAAGTCGAAGACGACAAACTTTATGCTTTAAATATGTGGCGTTTTGATGATGATAAGAATCTACAAAAAGTTATTTTCGCCGAAGAAGTCGACTACCAACAAGATAACAACTGGCTGATGCGCTACGTACAAATTACGGACATGGAAAATGAAAACGTAATTTCAAAGCAAGACATCGAACAGATGGAGTGGCACACCTCTTTGGCACCGGATAAGCTAGCTGTGGTGACCGTGAAGCCAGAAGAACTGTCACTGAGCGGTTTGTATGATTATGTGACTTACCTAAAAGCATCGGAACAAGACGCATCTCGCTATGAGTTGGCGTTTTGGCGTAAGTTGACTCAGCCGCTTTCAATTGCTGTGATGATGTTAATGGCGCTATCTTTTGTTTTCGGTCCACTCAGAAGCGTGACCATGGGGGCAAGGGTATTGTCGGGCGTGGTTGCCGGGTTTACTTTTTACATATCCAGTGAGTTCTTTGGTCCATTAAGCTTGGTATATGGCATATCCCCAGTGTTTGGTGCTTTGGCCCCGAGTTTGGTGTTCTTAGCTATTGCGATTGCACTGCTACGAAGAAAGCTATAACTGAAGCATCATCGAATAAACCAAGTTTTACCGAACCAAATGTAAAAGGAAGGCATTACGCCTTCCTTTTTTGTGTTCCCGGATAAGTTAGTTTGCCTTAGGCAACACAACAACCTCTGTTTTGGCCCAAATGTCGTGGAAACCACGTTTCTTCGGATCAATCGGTACAGTCAAATTTGCCAAGCCAAAGCCAGATGTCGAAATACGAATCAGAGCTTGAGTTACCGTAATTGGTGCTCCGTCTTTGGCATTGCGAACTCGAAGCTTCCAAGCGCGCATCCCAAGAGTTTGTCCTGCTCGCGTCCAGAAGAACACAAAGAAATATATCCACACACCCGCAAGATAAAGTGTAAATAGAGGGCTCAATACAGGGTGCTTTCCGAGCATATCTGCGGCATCAGCGTACTCGCCATAGCTCAACAATCCTGCTGCATTTAGTGCAAACACAACGGCCATAACAATACCAGCGGCCATCATTTCAATTGCGATAATAATCAATGTGTCGTAAATCAACGCTGCAAGTCGACGAAAGAGACCAGCAGGTGGAAGAGTTGTAGACGTTGTCATTATTCCATCACTTACCTTAAAAATTGTGCGTCAGAATATAGATTCCCTCACCAAGAGAAAAGAGACCTAACGCACAGAGTCTTTAATTGTGTATAAACGAAGAGACTTTTCTGCCCTACGTTATCAGCACATGTCATGATACACGAGGCCGTGCAGCAATATGTTTCGACTGAATTCGACTCTCTTAACCATTGGCTTTTTGGTCTGTGACCAGATTAGATAGCTGAGAGAGTTGGTGTTTCTCATCTTCTGTATAATGTTGGCTTAATGAAAGCTCTAAAGCTTTTTCTGACAGCTTGATTGCTGGTGACAAAAATAACTTAGGGTGCATACTAGAGAGAGCTAGCAAGGCCTTTTGTAGGCGAATCTGTATTTGGAGTTGCGCTGCACCATCGTGTGCTATCGGCAAAAAGACATCATCAAACAAATCCTGGTAGCTCAATGCGGGCACAAATAGTCTAGGATATCGAGTTTTGGCTGGCGGCTCACTGAGTAGGTCTCCCCATAATGAAAGTGCTCGTACAGAACGCCCAAGAACGTCAATCGCGGTGCCATTATCATTTACAGCCGGAGATAGTGCTCGTGAGGCGATTTCCGCCATAACGACTAAACCAAAGCGAGGGTCCTGATCATATGAACGCTCCGTTCGAATCGTGAAGGCTGCCGTTACTTCGCTTTCGTCTGGCAATTCTCCACAAACCCAAGCCAATGGTTGACCTACGTACACAAAACTTCCCGGTTGTCGCTCAAGGTAGATGGTGCATTGGTTTGCTTCAGCAATACTATCGAGGTGATGCATATCAACATGCTGTAAGTAGCCAATTTCTTGGCTCAAAATAGGTTTACTTCCTCTGGGCTTATGCTCTGGGTGGCTCCATGGGTGAGCACCTAGCCAGCGCTCTTTGCCCCGTTTTCTTATCGCATCTAACAAGGCTTGCTCTACGTATGAAGTGGTTTCACTGACCCTTCCTAGTACGGAAAGGTGCTGAATCCAACGTAGCAGAGTGAGTATGATCATCACGATTACGGCGATAGTCACGATGAATAGATAAATTTGTGCTTGTTGATGATAGGCCCCAATACCTAGCGCGATAATTCCTACCAAACTAAATAGAAAAGAGCCAAGAAAGGTTGCTAAGGCATTTTGTGTTGTGCTGTCTTCCATCAACAGTTTTGTCGCTCGCGGCGTTACCCCTGCACTAGCGGCACTGTACGCTGAGACCATAATATTGAGAGAGAATGTAGTCACTGCAAGCATGGAGGTTGCGAGGATATTTAATATGTTGTTCAACAAATCCTTGCTGACGTTGATGGCAGGGGGCAGAGTAATGAACTGGTTTAAAACAATCGACATTAAGGCGGTAGCAACAGCTAGTAATGCGTAGAGTGACGTCCGGACCCACAGTTTTCGTGTCATCTGTTTCAGTAACCACTGCCATTTTGACCCAGTCATTCTTTGCTCCTATTCAGTTCTCACTAGAAAGTCGATAGAAAATTCAGAAAGTTATTCTTGCTTAAGCATAGGTTAAATGCCCGTCGTTCTGCTTGATATTTCATGCATCACGAAAGTAAGAAAGCTGCTTGCTTCAAAGAATGGTGCTCTTGAGGTGTGAATTACCACGATTCTGTTACCTTAATTGATAGATGAATTAAAAGTATGTGATTGAAAAGAGGTAGCGCATGATTGTAATTACAGGTGCAAGTAGCGGCTTAGGGGCGGAACTAGCAAAGCGTTATGATGCGGAAGGCAAAGAGACGTATGTAATAGGAAGAAATACAGAAAAACTATCCGCACTAGCAAAACAACTCTCTCATAACGTTGGTTATCAAGCTTGCAACCTCTCATTGCACCAAAATGTGAAACAGCTCTTTGATGGGGTGAAACAGTCCCCTGAAATGGTCATTCATAGTGCGGGAAGTGGTTATTTTGGCTTACTGGAAGAGCAGGAGCCGGAAGAGATTCAAAAGTTGATTGATAACAACCTGAATTCTGCGATTCATGTGCTAAGAGAGTTAGTAAAGCGTTACAAAGTTCATCCAATAAAAGTGGTCATGATCATGTCCACAGCCGCGCAACAACCTAAAGCGCAAGAGTCTACGTATTGTGCAGTGAAATGGGCCATCAAAGGATTAATTGAGTCGGTTCGTTTGGAGCTAAAAGGAAAACCTATGAAAATTATCGCGGTTTATCCTGGTGGAATGGATACGGAATTCTGGAAAACAAGCGGCAATACGATGGACACGAGTCACTTCATGCAAGCAGAAGATGCCGCAGAGATGCTCTATAATGCGTTGTCGAGCATTGGGAATGGTTATGTTTCTGATATTACAGTGAATAGAATTTAAAAAGAGTTTCGTATACTCATTTTCATCTGGAAGAGTAGTAGAAAATGGAGCGTACGTTTCTTATGAGTACAGCTTTGTCACACTTTGTGGCGAAATTATCAGCAAACGATAGTTATTTAAGGTATTTCTGCTTGCGCAGGTCAAAAGCTTACGTATAATGCCAACCATCAAAGGGCAATAGCCCAAAGATGCCGGTGTGGTGAAATTGGTATACACGACGGATTCAAAATCCGTTGCCTTCGGGCGTGGCGGTTCAAGTCCGCCCACCGGTACCATACATAGAAAGGTCGCTTTTATAGCGGCCTTTCGTCGTTTTAGGTGCTCGTAAATATCAAAAGGAAGTTAGCGTTGCCTTCGCGGTGGCGGCAGGAATGCCAGTCCAATCAACTCCGTCCACCGGTACCATATTTTAAGACAGAGCCTCGATGAAAGTCGGGGCTTTGTTGTATCTGGATCTTCAAAAAAAAGCGCGAGGGGTATGCCTCGCGCAAACTACTACATGGTGATAGTAGGAACAGCCTATAGAGCTGTGAACAAGGTATTCTGAGTGTTCGGAGTCCAGTCTGCTTGGGACACGTGCGGTACATCAACTAGATAACGCAAACCTTGATAAGTCACCACATCACCTTGTTTATAGGAAACATTCTGAGTCCAGTTAGTGGCTGGGTCTGCATTTGTCCAAAGGCTAGAGGTTGGAGACGGTGCCCAATCTTGTTGCGCAGTATGGTTTGTTACAGCCTGGTATACAGTACCTAGGTGTAAGACGTAATCGCCAGCGTCGTAGTTATGACCAACTTGCCAGTTCGGTGTGTAGTTATCCATTGTGTCGAAGTCATAACCCGCTTGTTTTGCTAACTGTATAAACTTAGCGAGCTTAGGTAGGTTTTGCGTTGCACCCATGCCACGCTTACCATCTTCAAATAGGAACTCGTGAGTTAATACGATAACTTTATCGGCGTGTAAAGGTGTACCACATGGGAACTCTTGAGCTTTGGAGTTGATCGGGTTAATCGTTGTTGGTGCACAAGTGTTTAACGCGGAATCCACATATCCAAGAAATGCTTCTGCTTCTGTAAGGCTGTTTGCTGGCATTTCAATGCCCCAATTTTCAGGTGCCCAGTCCACATCCCAACCGTGAGTTTGATAGCCGTTATTCGCTAGGATATTTTGAACCTCGATAGCTGCTTTTACACTGTTGGATGGGTTGGATGTATCGCATACATATCCTGGTTCCCAAGGTTTCAGGTCATCAGACGTGGCACATAACCCATCTGCTTTGAAGTCTTTCGTCACTCGCCAACCGTTGGTGTAGGGCAGTCTAGCAAACTCTGTTGCCTTGTAGTTCGGGTAGCTTGTAATGTTCGGCAAATACTTTGCTAACACAGATAAGTTTTCCGTAAACATTGAGGCATCGTAAACAGGGTCTTGATACGAGTTTAGCTGGTGGTCCCCGGTCGCATTACACTCCGCAGCACTGTTCGGTCCAAATTCATCCACGCAGTTGTGCACCATGTGATCGTAACTGTGGTTCGCAACAATATGACCAGTGTCTAATGCGAGCTTTAAGGCTTCTAGGGAACGGTCTTCATTCTCATCACCAATTCCATCTAAATGCCAAGCATTAAAGTAAAACGTCGCTTTGATATCTTCCTGGTTAAGTACTTGAATAACGTCAATAGATGCATTGATTGGTCCATCATCAAACGTTAGATAAATTGTGCCTTTAGAGTCGGTTTGAGCAAATGAGTGTTGTGATAGTGCGGCACTTACAAGCGTTGCAATAGCCAATTTATTAAATTTCATTCTCTATTCCTTTTAAGAAATTAATAACGACGTTGTCAGTAGTAAAATATTGATAATTTGAAACTTAATGTGATGTCTTAAATTATTTTATGACTTTTATCCTAGACCTAAATAATTACAAAAAAATAGGTGGTATTTTCTAAATTGGGATTGTGTTCACGAATAATGCAACCGGTTGCGCTTTTTTGTCTTGGTTATTTTTGCTACAGTTTTTACAGGTTGAAATTTACACAACGGGAGTAAGGCTATGAAAAAGATCCTTTTATGCTGTAGCGCAGGGATGTCCACCAGTATGCTTGTTAAGAAAATGGAGCAAGCTGCTGAAAATAAAGGAATTGAGTGCAAAATTGATGCAATGTCAGTGAATGCGTTTGAAGATGCAATTAAAGAGTACGATGTTTGTCTTCTCGGGCCTCAAGTACGTTTTCAGCTAGAAGAACTAAGAAAAACGGCGCAAGAGCATGGTAAAAACATTGATGCTATTTCTCCTCAGCATTATGGAATGATGAAGGGAGAAGAAGTACTAGAGCAAGCATTAGAATTAATTAACTAAAATATAGTTTTAAATTAAAAAGATAACTGTACATCAAATATAAATATTTGATGCGGGATTCTTTTGCCTAAAATAAGGATGGACTCTATGAAGCTTTATGACGCAATTATAGGCGCAGTCGAAAAGCATATAGCCCCTATAGCAGCTAAAGTGGGGAATCAGCCCCATGTTCGCGCAATGAGAGACGGTTTTATTGTCGCAATGCCGTTTATTATTGTCGGTAGTTTCATTTTGATTTTTGCATTCCCCCCATTTGCCGAAGATACAACCTTTACTTTTGGTCGAATTTGGCTCGATTTCGCCACTACACATTTTGATACCATAATGATGCCCTACAACATGTCGATGGGGATCATGACCATTTTTGTTTCGCTGGGCGTTGCTTATAGTTTAGCGAAGGCTTACAAGATGGATGGGATCACGAGTGCTGTATTGTCACTAATGTCTTTTTTACTCATTGCGGCCCCAGCTAAAGATGGCGCGTTGTCTATGTCTCACATGGGCGGAACCGGGATCTTCACCGCAGTGATGTGTGCATTTTTCTCGGTGGAGCTCTACCGTTTTATGAAAAAGCACAATATTACGATTCGCATGCCAGAGCAGGTGCCACCGGCGATTGCGCGATCATTTGAAGTATTGCTACCAGTCTTAGCGATATTCATTACCTTATATCCACTTAGCCTTTTCGTACAAACCCAGTACGACATGCTGATTCCAGACGCTGTTATGGCTATCTTTAAACCGCTAATTAGTGCGTCTAACTCATTGCCTGCCATTATTGGCGCTTTATTGCTTTGCCAGCTACTTTGGTTTGCGGGTATTCATGGTGCTGCAATTGTTGTTGGACTGCTTTCTCCAATCTTTTTGACCAACATTGGTGCCAACATTGAAGCCTTTGTTGCAGGTGAACCGATTCCAAACGTATTTACTCAACCGTTCTGGGATTTTTACATCTTTATTGGCGGCTCTGGTGCAACACTTGCTCTTGTTATGCTGATGTCGTTTAGCCGTTCTGTTCACCTTAAGAGCATTGGTCGAATGAGTGCGGTGCCTGGCTTTTTCCAAATCAACGAACCTGTGATCTTCGGTAGCCCAGTTGTGATGAACCCGACCTTGTTTATCCCGTTCGTCTTCGCTCCAGTCATCAATGCTACGATTGCGTACTTTGCTGTGCATGTCGGCTTTGTGGGTATGGGTGTCGCTACAACACCTTGGACAACACCGGCACTGATAGGTGCTTCGTGGGGTAGCGGTTGGACCTTTGCGCCAGTATTGCTCGTCATTGGTTTATTAATTCTTGATCTAATCATCTACTTCCCATTCTTCAAAATGTTTGAGAAGCAAATGTTGGAGCAAGAACTACCAACGACGAAGGAAACTAAAGGTGACACGCAGCCGTCAGGCGAAGGCGTTACTGCTTAACTGTGCTTAATGGGCCGCAATTACCGCGGCCCGATTTTCGGAGAGAAAATGATGGAACAAGAATTGGTTGTAATGGAGATCATTTGCAATGCTGGTGAAGCCAGAAGTTTAAGCTACGAGGCATTGCGTTTATCTCGAGAACAAGATTTTGAAGCGGCTGATGAGAAGCTCTCTCAAGCAAGAGAGTGCATTAATAAAGCCCACTTAATACAGACTCAGCTTATTGAAGAAGATCAGGGAGAAGGGAAAGTCCCGATGACGTTAGTGATGGTGCATGCTCAAGATCACCTAATGACTACGATTTTGGCTCAAGAGATGGCTGTAGAAATCGTCGCACTGAACAAAAAAATCTCGAACAAATAAAGGGGGATGAAAATGTCTAGAGAGGCGATCAAACTTGCTATTATTGGCGGTGGTAGTAGCTATACCCCGGAATTGGTTGAAGGGGTTATTAAGCGCTTAGAATATTTACCCGTTAAGAAGATTCATTTTGTGGACATTGAGTCAGGAGCTGAGAAGCTTGAGATCATCAAAGGATTGGCTCAGCGAATGGTCGATAAAGCCGGAGCAAAAATTGAGATAAAAGCCGGTTTCGATCGCCGTGCTGCGATAAAAGATGCGGATTTTGTGATGACGCAGTTTCGTGTTGGTGGCCTTGCTGCACGCGCTAACGATGAGCGAATCCCAATCAAGTACGACGTCATCGGCCAAGAAACAACGGGCCCTGGTGGTTTTGCTAAAGCACTGCGAACCATTCCGGTCATTCTTGATATCTGTAAAGACATTGAAGAGTTGGCTCCAAACGCATGGATGCTCAATTTCACCAACCCAGCGGGTTTAGTTTCCGAAGCGGTCAGTAAGTACACCAAAGTAAAGAGTATTGGTTTATGCAATGTGCCCGTTTCAATGGAAATGATGATTGCAGAAATGATGGAGTGCGAGCCAAAAGAGCTGCAACTTGAGTTTGCTGGGTTAAACCATCTCGTGTGGGTACACAAAGCATGGTTCAATGGGGAAGATATTACTCAAACGGTATTAGAGAAAGTCGGTGATGGTGCCAACTTCAGTATGAAGAATATCTGGGAAGAGCCGTGGGATCCGGCATTTCTAAAAGCACTGGGGGCGATACCATGTCCTTATCATCGTTACTTCTACCAAACTGATGCCATGCTTGCTGAAGAGAAACAAAGTGCCGATGAAAAAGGCACTCGTGCTGAGCAGGTAATGGAAACAGAAAATGCGCTATTTAAGCTCTATCAAGATCCTACCCTCGATCATAAGCCGAAAGAGTTAGAGGAGCGGGGTGGTGCTTATTATTCTGATGCATCACTGAACCTAGTTGATTCAATTTATAACAATCGTAATAGTATTCATGTTGTTAACGTTTTAAATAATGGAGCGATCAACGGCCTACCTGACGATGCTGTGATTGAATGTAGTGCCGTGATTGGTAGCTGGGGGGCGAAACCTCTTGCGGTTGGCGAGTTGTCAAACAATATCAAAGGATTACTCCATCAAGTTAAAGCGTATGAGCAGCTAACAATAGAAGCTGCTGTCGAAGGTAATTATGACAAGGCGCTTATGGCATTAACCAATAACCCATTGGTGCCTGACATTGGCCGCGCCAAGTCAATCCTGGATGATATTCTGGCGGTGAACGCTCCGTATTTACCTCAATTTAAACTAACGACGTTGTAAGACTAAGGAAGGGCGCCGATGAAAGTCATTTTTAATGCTGATGATTTTGGTTTAACGAGAGGTGTAAATAGCGGCATCGTTAAAGCTCATCAGCAAGGTGTGGTTCATTCAACCACCATGATGGTGGGTATGGATGCTGAGCAACATGCCTTAGAACTAGCTCGCCATAATCCAGACTTGAAAATTGGCGTTCATCTTAGGTTTACAGCAGGTGTGCCTATAACGAAGCATCCTAACTTGACCAACGGCCGAGCGCACTTTATCAATTATGACGAACTTTGGAGTAAGCAGGACTTCGAAACTCAGGTCGTTTATGATGAAGCAAAAGCTCAGGTGGAACATTTTCTATCGCTTGGGTTGGAGCTAAGCCACTTAGATAGCCATCATCACGCGCATACTCACCCTCAAATTTTGCCCGTTATTAAAGAAGTAGCGAATGAATACCGAGTGCCACTGCGGGGCAGTGGCTTGTGTCAAGAATCGATGACAATCAGGTATATCTTTACTGATGAGTTTTATGATCAAAAAGTGAGCTTGGATGGCTTAATGGCACATCTATTGAGCTTAAAAGCTGACTATGACTTGGTTGAGGTGATGTGCCACCCGGCAGAGGCCGATCAGGCGCTTATCTTAAAGAGTGGCTATGCGCTTCAGCGAGAGCTAGAGTTACAAGTTCTTACCTCTCCCATTTTAAAAGAACAGTTAGCTCATCATGGTATAACTGTTACGGATTACTCTGAGCTTGTTTCTACCAATCAAATGGTCGGTGTATGATTAAAGGCTGCCAGCTTCGCCCCCTATAGCACCTTACGAATTGCTGGCAGCCGTTCTACACAAACGAATATTTAATAACAATTGCAGTTGGACCCAATAGCATTATGGCAAGGATTAAAGATGTAGCCGAACTCGCCGGTGTAAATCGCTCTACCGTTTCTCGAATTATTAATGGAGAGGGGAAATTTCGCGAGGAAACTCGAAAAAAAGTAGAGCAAGCTATGGCGCAATTGAATTATCGTCCTAGTGCAATTGCTCGTTCACTCGCAACCTCATCCAGTAATATGGTTGGGTTATTGGTGACTTACTATACGGGGGGCTTCTTTGGCGAGATGATGGAGCAGGTTCAGACCGAGCTGGATATTCATAAGAAGTTTTTGATTACAGCTCAAGGCCATCATTCTGCACAAGGTGAAAAAGAGGCAATTCAGCGTTTTAATGATTTACGTTGTGACGGCTATGTACTTCATAGTCGTTATTTGTCAGATGATGACTTACGTGAATTAGCTAAACAGCCAACACCTTTCGTTCTTCTGGATCGCTACGTGGAAGGAATAGAAGAGCGTTGTGTTACCTTTAACCATCATCATGCAAGCCGTATTGCCGTTGAGCACCTTTTAGCTGGTGGTCATCGAAAGATTGCTTGTATTGCCGGTCCATCCCAACGTCATAACAGTGTATTGAGAAAGCTTGGGTATATTGATGCAATGAAGGATGCTGGTATAGATATTGATGAAAGCTGGTGTGAAGAAGGGAATTATGGTCGGCAAAGTGGTTATGATGCAATGGCTGCAATTTTACAACGACACCCTGATGTGACGGCTGTCTTTTCGTGCAGTGAAGAAATGACGGTTGGCGCAATGCAGTACTTACACGAGCACAGTATTTCTGTACCAGAGCAAATCTCATTAACTAGCTTTGACAGTGTTGATCTTTGTGAAAGTCTTTACCCTACAGTATCAGCAGTGCACTTTCCTATCAGTGACATGGCCCGTGTAGCGGTACAAACGTTAATGGGGCTAGTCAAAGATCAAGAAGTAATAGACAAGCCAGTGTTCGAGGCCAAGCTTAAAATACGCAAAGCAGATCGCTCCTTAAAGTAGCTTACTTCTATCTAATTAAGTGAGTCGCTTAGAAATAACGGTTTGATGTTTTGATAGTTACTGATGAATTTATTCACAAAATTTACTAGTATTCTAACTCTCTTAAGAAATATAAATCAGTAGTGAATAAGTGGCAGCCATTAAACTAACGGTCGATCGTATTCAACCCGGATTACATATCCGTCTTCCGCTAAAGTGGAACGATCACCCCTTTCTACTCAATAGCTTTAAGATTAAAGACCAAGAGCAAGTCGAGATGATCCGCCACCTCGGCGTAAAGTTCGTTTACTTTAATCCAGAGCAAAGCGATGCCGTTCCACTCCCTGTTGATCAAAGACAAGCTGACAGAGTAACAAATGAAGCGTCGTTAGATCATGAAACTCAAAAAATGTGGCAAGAAAAACAGAACCGCATAGAAAAGTTAAGTGCATACCGTCGACGCGTGATTCAGTGTGAAAAAGAGTTTGAGCGCTCTCTGGCACGTATGCGTTCAGTCATGACTAAAATCCGTAACCGTCCGACAGCAGCAGTTGATGAAGCAAAGCTTCTTATTGAAGATATCGTCGAGAAGTTAATGTGCGATGATAATGTTACGTTACATCTGATGAACGGAAAAAATGAGTTTGAAGATATTTATTTCCACTCATTGAACGTGGCTGTTATCTCGATGATGATTGGCCGTGCTAAAGGGTACTCAGCAGCACAGTTGAAAGAGCTTTCCTTCTCCGCACTATTCCATGATATCGGGAAAATAAAAATCCCGACTGCAATATTAAGAAAGCAACTACCTCTAACAGAGCCAGAAACCAACTACTTAAAGTTGCACACTAAATATGGCGTCGATCTTGCGAGTCAAATCGAGGCTTTTCCCGAAGTCGCGAGAATTGTGATCGCGCAGCACCATGAGCTAAGAGATGGGTCTGGTTATCCTAAAGGCCTGAAAGGAGATGAGATCAACGAGTTTGCTCAAATTATTGCTGTAGCCAATGCGTTTGATAACTTGTGTCATACACCGATAGTCTCAGATCAAAAGATTCCTTATACCGCACTCTCTCATTTATATAAGAACTGTAAACACCTATATAAAGAAGAGAACCTGAACATCCTAATTAAGTTTATGGGCGTGTTTCCTCCGGGTACCGTAGTTCAGCTTTCTAATAATATGGTCGGCCTGGTTATCTCAGTGAATGCATCGCATTTATTATTCCCGAATGTCTTGGTTTACGATCCATCAGTACCAAGGACGCAAGCGCCAATCATTGATCTTGCCTCAAAAGATATAAAGATAGTTAACGCGATTCATCCGTCAAAATTACCGGATAAAGTAAAAGAGTATCTAAATCCGCGTTCGCGTATTTCTTATTTCTTTGATAGTGATGAGTAGTTATCCACAGCTTTTTGTGGGTAAATTGTATAAATCCTGAGTGTTATTTCTGGGTAATTTTAGGGTTGGATGGAAAGTATCCATTTGGCATGTTTTTTTAGAAAAAATGCATTTTTAGTATTGCCAAAGAAAATCTTCTCCCTATAATGCGCATCCATCGACACGGCAGACGCCACAAGGCTTTAGCAGGGTCGAAGAGGTAAAAAGCTTCTACAAAAAATTAGTTTAAAAAAGTGTTTGACACTAACGACTAAATCGCTAGAATGCACCTCCGCTTTGAGAGAAAAACTTCTCGCAAAGCAAGCTCTTTAACAATATAGACCTATCAATCTGTGTGGGCACTCGTTGATGATGATCCAATTCGATACTTCGGTATCAAATTAGGTTTCAATGAAACGAAGTGACCATTGAATCGAAAGATTCAGCACAGTCAATTCAAACATTACTTTATGTAATGTTCAGTATTCATTGAGCCGAACAAAATCTTAAATTGAAGAGTTTGATCATGGCTCAGATTGAACGCTGGCGGCAGGCCTAACACATGCAAGTCGAG
>NZ_JAWOTT010000013.1:0-134751 GCF_033338995.1 Vibrio sp. Vb0304 | reverse complement strand
GAATTGGTAGACGCACCAGATTTAGGTTCTGGCGCCGCAAGGTGTGAGAGTTCAAGTCTCTCCTTCCGCACCATTATCGGAAAACCCAGCATGACTTTGCTGGGTTTTTTCTTTTTTTTGGTTCTGGACTCGGGAAATCATTAGATTTGCCGAATTAAAAAAGCGAGCTCATGGCTCGCTTTTTTTCTATCTGTGATTTGAGTAGCTTACTACATACCTAACGCGTATTTCAGTACTTGAGCCTTAATTGGCCCTGAGTTTTCAGCAAGCTTCAATGCAGCATTACGTACGAACTTCAATGGCCCAAGATCGTTGCTAAAACCTTTATAGAAAAAGTCCATGCCCGTCTGCATGAGTAAGTTGTCAGGTCGACGTGCGCGTTCGTATTTCGCGAGTAAGGTATCTTCCAGCTTTTCTTGTTGTTCTGTTACCGAAAGGAGAACGTCTACATCTTTGAAGCCTAAGTTTACCCCTTGCCCTGCAAGCGGGTTGATCGTATGGGCAGAGTCACCCACTAACACGCAATTTTTGCTTGAGTAGCTTTGCGCATGACGACGAGTGAGTGGGAATGAGCCAAACTGTAAAACTTCAATATCGCCCAATTCAGCAGGGAAATGACGTAAGGTTTCTTCCCTTAGTTGAGGCTTACCCATCGCACACAGTTGTTTAATGCGTTTTGGCGAGTCATACCAAACCAACGAACCTTGGCCTACTTCTTGACCGTCTTCATTAGTCAAAGAGCACAAAGGTAAAAATGAACGCGGGCCTGAAGGAGTAAATTGTTGCCAAGTGATATCTTGCTGTGGCAATTCTGTTTTCACATTAATCAACATGCAGTGTTGTCGGTAATCCCACGCAGTTACACCAATTCCAGCCAATTGACGAACTTTAGAGTTTGCACCATCAGCACCAATCACCCAGTTAGCTTCAAACTGCGCCCCACTTTCTAGTGTCACAAGATTTACATCTGCAAACTCAATGGCTTTTAATCGCTCAGGGCACATCACGGTTAGATTTTCATACTGAGAGAAGACTTGCCAAAGACCTAATTGGATTAGGCGATTTTCAACGATGTAACCTAGCTGATCCAATGACAATTCATCAGAGTGAAAACGAGTACGGCACTCTGGGTGCTCCCAAGTTTCTAACCGCCGATAAGGACAAACTCGCATGCTCTTGATCTCTGACCATGCTCCGAGTGAATCAAGTAACTCCACCGACTGGTGCGAGATTGCAGATACACGAATATCCATCGCCTGAGCGGCATCAAAAACTTTAGGTTTTGTACCTTCAACCAAGACAACGCTTCTGCCCTGCTTGGCAAATCCAACAGCGACGGCTGCCCCAACCATACCGCCACCGATCACGGCGATGTCATACTTGTTCATTTTTCACTCTTCATCGTGCTGATTAATTGGCGTTTTTTATTGTACTTTCCATGGCTATTTTTACAAAATTGTTTAACAAAAAACCTTGTTCTGCATAGGGCGAAAAACTAGATTTCATCAGGCTTTGCAGAGAATTAGCTAGATCACTAGTCAGGTGCTTTTTAAAGCAGTACAATACGCCGCTTACCGCCGTGATGGCGGCTATAATTTGAGCAATAGCTCTCCGATTTAAGTACAACTGAACGAGCGAAAGTGAGATGAGTAAGAAACTGCTAATTAAAACCTGGGGCTGCCAGATGAACGAATACGATTCATCAAAAATGGCCGACCTGCTTAATGCTGCAAACGGCTACGAGCTGACGGAAGAGCCAGAGGAAGCAGACGTACTTCTACTTAACACCTGTTCGATCCGTGAAAAAGCGCAAGAGAAAGTTTTCCACCAGCTAGGCCGCTGGAAAACACTAAAAGATAAAAAACCTGGCGTAGTTATCGGTGTAGGTGGTTGTGTAGCAACGCAAGAAGGTGACCATATTCGTGAACGTGCACCATACGTTGACGTTATTTTTGGCCCACAAACTTTGCACCGCCTACCTGAGATGATCAAACAATCTCAGTCCGATGATGCACCAGTTATGGACATTTCGTTCCCAGAGATCGAAAAATTCGACCGCCTACCTGAACCTCGCGCTGAAGGTGCGACAGCATTCGTTTCTATTATGGAAGGCTGCTCTAAGTACTGTACTTACTGTGTCGTACCGTACACTCGTGGTGAAGAAGTAAGCCGTCCAATGGATGACGTACTGTTCGAAATCGCCCAACTTGCTGAACAAGGCGTACGTGAAGTAAACCTTCTGGGTCAAAACGTAAACGCGTACCGTGGTCCTATGCACGATGGTGAGATCTGTTCATTTGCAGAACTGCTTCGTTTGGTTGCGTCTATCGATGGTATCGACCGTATCCGTTTCACGACGAGCCACCCGTTAGAATTCACAGACGACATCATCGCAGTATACGAAGATACGCCAGAACTTGTGAGCTTCCTGCACTTACCTGTGCAAAGTGGTAGTGACCGTATCCTAACGATGATGAAACGCCCTCACACCGCTATCGAATACAAATCGATCATCCGTAAACTGCGTAAAGCTCGTCCTGATATCCAAATCAGTTCAGACTTTATTGTTGGTTTCCCTGGTGAGACAGACAAAGACTTCCAAGACACCATGAAGCTAATCAAAGATGTAGACTTTGACATGAGCTTCAGCTTTATTTTCTCTCCACGTCCAGGTACGCCAGCAGCGGATTACCCTTGTGATGTGTCAGAACAAGTGAAGAAAGAGCGCCTTTACGAACTACAGCAAACTATCAATGCTCAAGCGATGCGTTACTCTCGCTTAATGCTTGGCACAGAACAACGTGTTCTAGTTGAAGGTCCTTCGAAGAAAAACCTAATGGAACTACGCGCTCGTACAGAAAACAACCGTGTAGTAAACTTTGAAGGTAGTGCAGACCTAATTGGTCAGTTCGTTGATGTGAAGATCGTAGACGTATTTGCAAACTCACTGCGTGGTGAGCTAGTACGTACTGAAAAAGACATGGATCTTCGTAGTGTGATTTCCCCAACGCAGATGATGGCGAAAACACGTCGCGAAGATGAGCTGGGTGTAGCTACTTTTACGCCGTAAGCTCGTATAAATAGCCATAGAGAGCCTGGTCGTTATCAGGCTCTCACTAAGTGGCAAAAAATGAGAGGCAACATTGAGCAATAAAATCGTAACTCTAGAAATTAACCTAGAACCTTCAGACAACCGCCGACTAGCTAGCCTGTGCGGCCCATTCGATGACAACATCAAGCATTTAGAACGTCGTCTAGGCGTTGAAATTAACCACCGTAGTGACCACTTTACGATTGTCGGTAAACCTCATACCGCATCAGCTGCGCTGGATATCCTGAAAACTCTATATGTTGATACCGCACCTGTACGAGGTGAGATCCCAGATATTGAGCCTGAGCAAATCCATCTAGCGATCAAAGAGTCTGGTGTTCTTGAGCAGAATACTGAGTCTAACATCGAGCATGGTAAAGAAGTCTTCGTCAAAACCAAGAAAGGTGTGATCAAACCACGTACGCCAAACCAAGCGCAGTACTTGGTTAACATGGTCACGCATGATATTTCTTTTGGTATTGGCCCGGCTGGTACAGGTAAAACCTACCTTGCTGTAGCAGCAGCTGTTGACGCACTAGAGCGCCAAGAGATCCGTCGTATTCTACTTACTCGTCCAGCGGTTGAAGCTGGTGAGAAATTGGGCTTCCTGCCTGGTGATTTAAGCCAGAAAGTCGACCCATACCTACGTCCGCTATACGACGCCCTATTTGAAATGCTGGGCTTTGAGCGCGTAGAGAAGCTGATTGAACGTAACGTGATTGAGGTCGCCCCTCTTGCTTACATGCGTGGTCGTACTCTAAACGACGCCTTCATCATTCTTGATGAGAGTCAGAACACCACTGTTGAGCAGATGAAGATGTTCCTAACACGTATTGGTTTTAACTCTCGCGCGGTTATCACTGGTGATGTCACGCAGATTGACTTACCTCGTGGTGCGAAATCGGGTCTTCGTCATGCTATTGAAGTACTAAGCGAAGTCGACGACATCAGCTTTAACTTCTTCTTAGCCGACGACGTTGTACGTCACCCTGTGGTTGCTCGTATCGTTAACGCGTACGAGAAGTGGGAAGCACAAGACCAGAAAGAGCGTAAAGAGTTCGAGAAACGCCGTCGTGAAGAACGCGATGCGAAGTTACTAGAAGCAGCAAAAGCCGAACTGAATGCACAAGTTGCTTCAACTAAGGAATAATCATGGCGATTGAACTTGATCTGCAACTGGCAGTCGAAAATGAAGAAGGTCTGCCTTCGCAGCAAGATTTCCAATTGTGGCTAGATAAGACAATTCCTCTCTTCCAGCCACAAGCCGAAGTCACCATTCGTATTGTTGATGAACAAGAAAGTCATACGCTCAACCATGAGTATCGCGGCAAAGATAAACCAACTAATGTGTTGTCGTTTCCATTTGAAGCACCTCCTGGTATGGAAATAGATTTACTTGGTGATTTGATTATTTGCCGCCAAGTTGTTGAAAAAGAGGCGGTTGAACAGAGCAAGCCTCTGCTAGCACATTGGGCGCATATGGTTGTACATGGCAGCTTGCATCTGCTAGGTTATGATCATATAGAGGATGACGAAGCCGAAGAGATGGAGTCCCTCGAAACCGAAATCATGCAAGGTATGGGTTATGAAGATCCTTACATTGCTGAAAAAGAGTAGCTATTGGCCACTCGACAGGGAAAGGCGAACCACCTAAATGACTCTCGTGTTCGCCTCTCTATGTGTGCTATCACACTTCTGATAGCGTTACTTAATTGAGAAACAATGAACGAAGATAATTCTCCCTCTTCTAACGAAGATAAGAAAGAAAAGGCAGAAGGTCCGAGTAGAAAGTCCTTCTTTGAACGTCTAGGTCAACTATTTCAGGGCGAACCAAAAGATCGCCAAGAGCTTGTGGATGTTATCCGCGACTCTGAAGTTAACGACCTGATTGACCATGACACTCGCGATATGCTTGAAGGTGTTATGGAAATCTCCGAAATGCGTGTGCGTGACATTATGATCCCGCGTTCGCAAATGGTTACAGTTGAGCGTACTCACGACCTTGATACCTTGGTTGCTTTGATTACCGATGCTCAACACTCTCGCTACCCTGTGATCAGCGAAGATAAAGACCATGTGGAAGGCATACTTCTAGCGAAGGACTTACTTAAATACTTAGGCTCAGGCAGTAATCCATTTGATATCGAAGAAGTCATTCGACCAGCGGTTGTGGTACCGGAAAGTAAACGCGTTGATCGACTGCTGAAAGAATTCCGTGAAGAACGTTATCATATGGCCATTGTTGTCGATGAATTCGGTGGTGTTTCTGGTCTTGTGACCATTGAAGATATCCTTGAGGAAATCGTCGGGGATATTGAAGATGAATTCGATGAAAGTGAAGAGACGGACATTCGTAAGCTGAGCAAGCATACGTTTGCTGTCAGAGCGCTGACAACCATCGAAGAGTTTAATGAGACATTCGGAACCAACTTCAGCGATGAGGAAGTTGATACCGTTGGTGGTATGGTCATGACTGCCTTTGGTCACTTACCTTCTCGTGGTGAACTGGTTGAAATTGAAGGTTACAACTTCAAAGTCACCGCTGCCGATAACCGTCGTGTCATTCAACTCCAAGTGACGATCCCAGACGAAGAAACCCTGGTTGAAGCCACTCAAGAGTAACGCGATACCCATTGGGAATCTCAGAAATTACAATGATGAATGAACTCTTTCATCGCCTTAAGCGGCCCTTAGTGGCCGCTTTTGTTGGCGCCTCTACTACACTCGCTTTCGCTCCTTACAAGCTGTGGCCTATTGCCATTCTTAGCCCAGCAATTCTACTGATTCTTCTTGCCAACCAAACTCCGAAACGCGCACTATGGATTGGTTATGCTTGGGGGTTAGGTCAATTTGCAACTGGCGTTAGCTGGGTTTACGTCAGTATCTCCGGTTTTGGCGGTATGCCGCTCATTGCCAATTTATTTTTAATGGGCTTGCTTGTTGCCTACTTGGCTGTTTATTCAGGCTTATTTGCTTGGCTCAACAACAAGCTGTTTCCTCAATTTACGCTCACAAAAGCACTTCTCGCTGCACCTGCTTTATGGCTGATCAGTGATTGGTTACGTGGTTGGGTGATGACTGGCTTCCCTTGGTTATGGCTAGGCTATAGCCAGATAGATGCTCCACTCGCAAGCTTTGCACCAGTTGGCGGCGTAGAACTGCTTACTCTATTTATCCTTATCAGCGCAGGGGCGTTAGCCTATGCATGGATTCATAAGCAGTGGCTGATGGTGATTATCCCTGCGGTGCTACTCAGTACTGGCTTTGGGATTCGCAACTACGATTGGGTAACACCCCGACCAGAAGACACGACTAAGCTCGCGCTGATTCAAGGTAACGTAGACCAAAACCTAAAGTGGCTACCAAGTCAACGCTGGCCAACCATCATGAAGTACGCTGACTTAACTCGTGAAAACTGGGATGCTGACATTATCGTTTGGCCAGAAGCAGCAATTCCCGCTTTTGAAATTGAAGTGCCTTCATTTTTGAGCAATATCGACAGCGCTGCAAAAATGAATAACAGCGCAATCATCACCGGTGTCGTCAACCAAGCTGAAGATCGACAGTTCTACAACAGTATTCTGTCCCTCGGCATCACACCATACGGTGACTACAGCTTCGATTTAAGCGAACGTTACCATAAGCATCACCTACTACCGTTTGGTGAGTTTGTACCATTTGAAGATATTTTGCGCCCATTAGCGCCATTCTTTAACCTACCGATGTCGTCGTTTAGCCGTGGGGCTTTTGTGCAGCCAAACATCGTTGCGAATGGCATGCACATGGCACCAGCGCTTTGCTATGAGATCATCTTTAATGAGCAAGTGCGTCAAAATGTGACTGACGAAACAGACTTCATTCTAACGCTTTCAAATGATGCATGGTTTGGTCACTCTATCGGTCCTCTTCAGCATATGGAGATCGCCCGTATGCGTGCCTTAGAGTTAGGTAAACCGCTCATCCGCTCGACTAACAACGGATTAACAGCGGTAACCGATCACAAAGGTAAAATCGTTGAGCAAGTACCGCAGTTTGAAACTGCAGTACTGCGCGCAGAGCTCACCCCAACCAATGGACAAACGCCATATCGAATCGTTGGTACTTGGCCATTGTATATTTGGGTTGGGTTAAGTTTAGCGCTGGCGCTCGGCTTAAGAAGAAAACAGAGCTGATAACAGCTTGAAAGTAGAAAAGACAAAAAAGAGGCGACTAAGCCTCTTTTTTATTCATAGCATTATACTGTCGTTACGCGCCATTTATGGCTTTAATGACTGACGAGTAAAGCCTTTGTGACCACATTTAATACACGGAATGATTACAGTTGGGTGGTTATACGTTGTCTTGTGACCACATTCATCACAGACTAAAGTGCCTAAGCCTATCACCTCTCCTGCTTCATATAGCCCTTGATGCTCTAAGTCATCGAACAACTCAACCCACTCAACTTTAGTTCGGTCAGTAATCTCTAACAGCCCTTGCCATATCGAGTCCGCAATCGTTAAGTAAAACGGGCCGCTTTTGCTATCCTCGTAACTCTCTGAAAACTCTTTTAAGTCTGCTTTAAGGTACGCTTTGATTAAAGCCAATTCATCTTTGGTCAAGTCATTAGCAGCATCCACCACTTTGCCCGACGTCTCAATCGCTTTGTTAACTTCTTCCGGACTGTGCTTCAAGGTTTCAATCACATCCTCGAGCATTTCCTCATAACCTGTTTTACGTTTAGGCATAACTGACCTCCATCTTTCTCCTACCTGCGTCACTTAAGGGCGCATGGGTACAGATTGGCTATTGTTGTGATCCCTAGCTTTAGGTATTCTATGACGATCTATTTAAGTCTGTTCTAACCGAACTCACAAATTCCAAGATAACGGATACCATCGATGCAAGAACAATACAACCCACAAGATATTGAACAAAAAGTTCAAAAGCACTGGGATGACAACAAAACCTTTGTTGTAAGTGAAGACCCAAATAAAGAAAAATTCTACTGTCTGTCCATGTTCCCATACCCAAGTGGTCGACTGCACATGGGTCACGTGCGCAACTACACTATCGGTGATGTAGTATCTCGTTTCCAACGCCTACAAGGCAAAAACGTGATGCAACCAATCGGTTGGGACGCATTCGGTCTACCTGCAGAAAACGCAGCAGTAAAAAACAAAACTGCGCCAGCACCTTGGACTTACGAAAACATCGAATACATGAAGAACCAACTTAAGCTTCTAGGCTTTGGTTACGATTGGAACCGTGAATTCGCAACATGTACACCGGAGTACTACCGCTGGGAACAAGAGTTCTTCACTAAACTTTACGAGAAAGGTTTAGTTTACAAAAAGACTTCTTCTGTTAACTGGTGTCCTAACGACCAAACTGTTCTTGCAAACGAGCAGGTTGAAGACGGTTGTTGCTGGCGTTGTGATACGCCTGTAGAGCAAAAAGAAATCCCTCAATGGTTCATCAAAATCACTGAATACGCTCAAGAGCTACTAGACGACCTAGATAAGCTTGAAGGTTGGCCTGAAATGGTAAAAACCATGCAGCGCAACTGGATTGGTCGTTCTGAAGGTGTTGAACTGAAGTTTGAAGTTAAGGGGCAACAAGACCTAGAAGTTTACACAACACGTCCAGATACGCTAATGGGTGTGACTTACGTGGGTATCGCAGCTGGTCACCCTCTTGCAGCTCTTGCAGCAGAGAACAATCCAGAGCTTGCAGCGTTTATCGACGAATGTAAGAACAACAAGGTTGCAGAAGCTGAGCTAGCGACAATGGAGAAGAAAGGTATGGCGACTGGCCTTACTGCTATTCATCCATTGAACGGCCGCGAAGTACCAGTATACGTAGCAAACTTCGTACTGATGGACTACGGTACAGGCGCGGTAATGGCTGTACCTGCGCACGACCAACGTGACTACGAGTTCGCAACGAAGTACGGTCTAGACATCGTGCCAGTTATCAAGCCTGCTGATGGCAGCGAGCTAGACATCTCTGAAGCAGCATACACTGAGAAAGGTGTACTGTTCGATTCAGGTGAATTCGATGGCCTAGAATTCCAAGCGGCATTCGACGCAATCGCAGCGAAGCTAGAAGCAGAGGGCAAAGGCACTAAGACTGTAAACTTCCGTCTACGCGACTGGGGTGTATCTCGTCAACGTTACTGGGGCGCACCAATCCCAATGGTAACGACTGAAGACGGTGAAGTTCACCCAGTACCTGCTGACCAACTACCAGTGATTCTTCCAGAAGACGTGGTAATGGACGGCGTCACTAGCCCAATCAAAGCAGACAAAGAGTGGGCGAAGACAACCTTTAACGGCGAACCTGCTCTACGTGAGACAGATACGTTCGATACGTTCATGGAATCTTCTTGGTACTACGCGCGTTACTGTTCACCACAAGCGGACGACATCCTAGACCCAGAAAAAGCAAACTACTGGCTACCAGTAGATCAATACATCGGTGGTATCGAGCACGCTTGTATGCACCTACTGTACTCACGCTTCTTCCACAAACTACTGCGCGATGCGGGTTACGTAACTTCTGACGAACCGTTCAAGCAACTACTGTGTCAAGGCATGGTACTGGCTGATGCGTTCTACTTCGAGAACGAGAAAGGTGGTAAAGAGTGGGTAGCTCCAACAGACGTAGCCGTTGAACGTGATGGTAAAGGCCGCATTACTTCTGCTAAAGACACTGAAGGTCGTGATGTAACGCACTCAGGCATGATCAAGATGTCTAAGTCTAAGAACAACGGTATCGACCCTCAAGAAATGGTAGACAAGTACGGCGCTGACACAGTACGCCTATTCATGATGTTCGCGTCTCCAGCGGACATGACACTTGAATGGCAAGAGTCTGGCGTAGAAGGTGCGAACCGCTTCCTAAAACGTGTTTGGAAGCTAGTTAAAGAGCACACAGCGAAAGGCGCAGCAGAAGCAGTAGATACCTCAGCGCTTTCTGGTGATCAAAAAGCACTTCGCCGCGACGTTCACAAGACTATCGCGAAAGTGACGGACGATATCGCTCGTCGTCAAACATTCAACACCGCGATCGCTGCGATCATGGAGCTGATGAACAAACTAGCGAAAGCGCCTCAAGAATCTGCGCAAGATCGTGCAATCCTTGACGAAGCACTGAAAGCTATTGTTGTCATGCTTTACCCTATCACTCCGCATATCTCATACGAGCTATGGGCAGCACTAGGTGAAACAGACATTGATAACGCGGCATGGCCGACGTTTGACGAAAAAGCGCTAGTTGAAGACGAAAAAACTATCGTTGTTCAAGTTAACGGTAAGCTACGTGCGAAGCTAACAGTCCCAGCTGATATCTCTAAAGACGATATCGAACAGCTTGGTCTAAACGACGAAAACGTGGTTAAGTTCACTGATGGCCTGACTATTCGTAAAGTTATTTACGTTCCAGGTAAACTGCTGAACATCGTTGCAAACTAATCGCAGCTGCCAATTTGTCTCTGTGTAGCGAACTTATTTGTTAACCAAGAGTCATTAAACAGGGTAGTTTTCTACCCTGTTTATTTACCTCAAACCATTCACATGAGTGGTTTAAGGTAAATAACCCCTTCAATTTAGGATGAATACAATCAATGCGCTTTTTCTCTTTGATTAAACTACCAGTGGTATTGGTATTAGCGGGGCTTCTTTCTGCCTGTGGTTTTCACCTTCGCGGCGAGTATTCCGTACCGGAAGAGCTGCACACTATGTCTTTCTCCAGCTACGATGAATACAGTGAATTAACTCGCTATGTTCGCTCTCAACTCGAACTGAACAAAGTTGAACTTGTTCAACCATCATCGACGGTACCCAACCTTCATTTGACGGAAGCGACAATCGATGAGCGTACACTATCGCTTTATCAAAATAGCCGTGCAGCAGAAAAAGAGCTGACATACGTAGTAAAATACCGTGTGACAATTCCTGGCTATGGTTCTAAAAACTTTACGACAACAGTAAACCGCAACTACCTAGACAACCCGTTGACCGCACTTGCAAAATCTGTTGAGCGTGACGTAATTGAAGACGAGATGCGCTTGCAAGCTGCAAAACAGATGATGCGCCAGTTGGGCCGTATTCGTGCCGAATATGAAGCAGGACAAATCTCTGAGCCAGCGAACAAAAACTCTTAGTCACTATGCGAATTTATGCCGATAAGCTAACGGATCATTTAACTAAACAAGTTAAACAGGTTTACTTAATCTTTGGTAATGAGCCGTTACTGATTCAAGAAAGCCGCCAAGCAATCCAAAAGGCAGCGTTTCAGCAAGGTTTTGAGGAAAAACACCGTTTTGCGGTGGATGCTAGCATCGACTGGAACCAAGTTTACGACTGTTTCCAAGCGATGAGCCTGTTTTCAAACCGTCAATTGATTGAGCTTGAAATTCCAGAGAGTGGCGTGACAACCGCCGTCAGCAAAGAGCTGCAAACACTGTGTGATATGCTTCATGATGACATCATGCTCGTCATTGTTGGTAGCAAACTGACCAAAGCCCAAGAAAATGCGAAATGGTTCAAAGCATTAAGCTCAAAAGGCGATTGGGTAAGCTGTTTGTCGCCAGACCTTCAACGCCTACCTATGTTCATTCAGACACGTTGCCGCACATTGGGACTAAAACCCGATCAGCAATCACTGCAAATGTTGGCTCAATGGCATGAAGGTAACCTATTTGCATTGACACAAAGCTTAGAGAAATTGGCCCTACTCTACCCGGATGGTGAGCTGACCATCATACGTTTAGAAGAAGCCCTAAGTCGCCATAATCACTTTACTACCTTTAACTGGATCGACGCCTTACTGGCAGGTAAAGCAAACCGTGCACAACGTATTCTTCGCCAACTTGAGGCGGAAGGGGTTGAGACCGTGATCTTGATTCGAAGTGTACAAAAAGAGTTGAGCCAACTTTTAAATATGCATCAAGACTTAACTCAAATGGGAATGAACCAGGTATTTGAGAAATATCGAGTTTGGCAAAACAAGCGTCCACTCTATAACGCAGCACTGGCCCGCTTATCAGCGAGTCGTATTTGTGCATTGCTCTCCTTGTTGGCTCAAGCCGAGATAAAAGCCAAAACTCAGTATGACGAGTCTGTATGGCCAACTATTCATCAGTTGAGCTTAGAAACCTGCTCTCCTGATATTAAGCTGGCAATTTAAAAATCAAAGCGTGATATAGTGCGCGACCTGTTTTGCAAGCAAGAATGTAAAACACTGTAGAGATAAGAGACAAACCGAGGAAAACCGAGTGCTTCGCGAAGAACTGAAAGACTTTTTAGCTGATAAAGCCGACGACATGAAAGCGGAAGACATTATCGTCCTAAATGTGGAAGATAAATCAAGCGTGACAGATTACATGATCATCTGTACTGGTACATCCAAACGCCACGTTTCATCCATCGCTGACCATGTTGCAACAGAGGTGAAAAAAGCCGGTCTTGAGCCACTAGGAATGGAAGGTGAAAACGAAGGTGAATGGGTAGTTCTAGATATGGGCGACGCCATGCTTCACGTGATGCAAGAAGAGCACCGCGAACTCTACCAGCTAGAAAAACTCTGGGGTTAATCTTTTGAAAATTCAACTAATTGCTGTTGGCACAAAAATGCCAAAATGGGTTGAGGAAGGCTTTCAAGAATATCGTCGCCGTTTCCCGCATGATATGCCGTTGGAGTTGATTGAAATCTCTGCTGGCAAGCGTGGTAAGAATGCCGATATCGCTCGCATCCTGCAAAAAGAAGGGGAAGCGATGCTCGCGGCGGTACCAAAAGGCAACCGTATCGTCACGTTAGATATCCCTGGTAAAAAATGGGACACTCCTCAACTCGCTGAGCAGTTAGAAGCTTGGAAATTAGATGGCCGTGATGTATCAATATTAATCGGCGGTCCCGAAGGACTCGCTCCTGCATGCAAAGCTGCAGCAGACCAAAGCTGGTCATTATCTGCCTTAACGCTACCCCACCCTCTAGTGCGTATCGTAATGGCAGAAAGCTTATACCGAGCGTGGAGCATCACCGCTAACCACCCTTATCATCGCGAATAATCGTTGTTTAACTTTAGAGCCAAGCGTTAATGATTCGTAAACGCCGCAGTCAAATCCGAGATTATCAAGCCGAAGCGCGTCTGTTTGCCAGCCGCGCTATTGTTGCTTTTATCGGCATTGTTGTCTTGATGGGAGCTCTGGTTGCCAACATGTACAACATTCAGGTGAACCAGTTTCAAGACTATCAAACCCGCTCGAACGATAACCGCATCAAAGTAGTGCCTATCGCGCCTAACCGAGGTCTAATTTATGACCGAAATGGCGTTTTACTGGCAGAGAACCGTCCCGTCTTTAACTTAGAACTAACCCCAGAAAAAATTAAAGACATTGATGCAACCATCCAAGAATTACAAACTATTCTGGAAATTACACCAGACCAGATTGAACGTTTCCACCACGAGCGTAAACGGACTCGTCGATTTAAATCGGTCCCACTGCTTACCCAACTGAACGAAAAACAAGTAGCGGTATTCTCCGTCAATCAATACCGCTTTCCGGGTGTGGAAATAAGTGCGACCTTAAAGCGCTACTACCCTTTCAGCGAAGTCTTAACCCACGTGATTGGGTATGTTTCTCGAATCAATGATCGCGACATGCAGCGCCTGATCCGAGAAGAAAAAGACGCAAACTATCAAGCCACTCGCGACATTGGTAAGCTGGGTATTGAAAAATACTACGAAGACCTCTTACACGGTACGGCCGGATATCAAGAAGTCGAGGTAAACAGCCGCGGCCGAGTAATTCGTACGTTAAAGTACGTTCCACCTGTACCCGGAAAAGACATCGTTTTAAACCTTGATATCAACTTGCAGTTGTACGTACACCAATTGTTGGACGGCCGCCGAGGCAGTGCTGTAGTAATCGATCCTAGAGACAACGGCGTACTGGCTATGGTTTCGAGCCCTAGCTACGATCCTAACTCGTTCGTGCACGGAATCTCAGGTAAAGACTATCGCGCCCTTTTGAACGATAAAAACCGTCCTTTGGTCAACCGCACTACACTTGGCATTTACCCTCCTGCCTCTACCATCAAACCATTTATGGCGGTAGCCGCGTTGCAAGAAGGTGTCGTCACACCTAACACTACACGAAATGATCCTGGTTATTGGCGCATACCAAACTCTAACACACGTCCGTTCCGGGACTGGTTGCGTTGGGGACACGGACGCGTCGATATCATTAAGTCGATCGAAGAGTCTGTTGATACCTTCTACTATCAAATCGCTTATGACATGGGTATTGACCGTATTTCGAATTGGATGATGATGTTCGGTTTTGGTGATTACACTGGCATTGATATCTACGAAGAAAGTAAGGCGAATATGCCGACTCGTGACTGGAAAATGTCTCGCCATAAAACCCCATGGTATAAAGGTGATACGATCCCTGTGGGTATCGGCCAAGGATATTGGACAGCAACACCAATGCAAATCGCCAAAGCAACCTCCGTATTAGTAAACGAGGGAGAAGTGATCGCACCTCACTTGCTCAAAGCGACGATAGAAAATGGTAACGACTTCGAAGAGCAAAAAACGACAGAATACGTGACTTACCCACCAATCAAGAATGTGCCTAAAAAGTACTGGGATATGGCGAAAGAAGGCATGCGTCGGGTAAACCATGGCACGCGCGGAACAGCTCGCCGCTCATTCTACAAAATGAATTATGAAACAGCGGGTAAATCAGGTACTGCACAGGTCTTCGGTCTGGGTGAAAACGAAGAGTACAACGCCGATGAGATCGCCGAGCACTTACGTGACCATGCGTTATTTACTGGCTTTGCACCATTTGATGATCCTAAAGTGGTCGTCACTGTAGTACTAGAAAATGCCGGTGGTGGTTCTAGTAACGGTGCCCCAGTAGTAAGGAAAATTTTTGACCGAGTCGTTCTTGGTCCAGAAGAAATTGAGCCTGAAAACAATGCGAAGAAAGAGGTAAAACAGTAATGAAGATGGATCCCTCTACAGGTAAAAATCGCGCCCTGTTTGAACGCTTCCATATCGACTTACCACTCCTACTTGGCATACTGGCCCTGATGGGGTTTGGCCTGGTGATCATGTACAGCGCCAGTGGCCAAAGTTTACTGATGATGGATCGCCAAGCCATGCGAATGGTGCTTTCACTCGTTGTGATGCTCGTCCTTGCACAGCTTTCTCCACGAACTTACGAAAGCTTGGCACCTTTGATGTTCGTTGGTGGCGTTATACTGCTTTTCGGCGTGCTGTTTTTCGGTGAAGCATCGAAAGGCGCGCAGCGTTGGCTTAACCTCGGTTTTGTGCGCTTTCAACCGTCAGAGCTATTGAAGCTCGCGGTGCCATTAATGGTGGCTCGCTATGTTGGTAGACAGCCCCTCCCACCAACGCTAAGAACACTCATTGTTGCACTGATTATGGTCTGCTTACCAACCATTCTCATTGCAAAACAGCCTGACTTAGGTACCTCAATCCTGATCGCGGCTTCCGGTATTTTTGTTATCTTCCTCGCAGGCATTAGCTGGAAAATAATTGCTGGTGCTGCGATTGCATTAGGTGGTTTCATTCCAATTCTGTGGTTTTTCTTGATGCGAGAGTATCAAAAAGTGCGAGTTCGTACTCTATTTAACCCGGAGTCTGATCCGCTAGGAGCGGGCTACCACATTATTCAGAGTAAAATTGCGATTGGCTCCGGCGGTATTTCCGGCAAAGGTTGGTTGCAAGGTACGCAGTCACAACTAGAATTTCTTCCTGAACGACACACTGACTTTATCTTTGCAGTAATTGCTGAAGAATGGGGTATGATTGGCTTCCTTTGCCTTTTAGCCATCTATCTATTTATTATTGGACGAGGTTTATATCTCGCCAGCCAAGCGCAAACCGCATTTGGACGAATGATGGCAGGCAGTATTGTACTCAGCTTCTTCGTGTATATTTTTGTAAATATTGGCATGGTAAGTGGCATCCTACCTGTAGTAGGTGTACCGTTGCCACTCATCAGTTATGGCGGCACATCAATGGTAACCTTGATGGCTGGTTTTGGTATTCTGATGTCGATTCATACGCACCGAAAAGCATTCTCTAAGGCGACCTAGACATGCAAAAACGCGCTTTATATTCCTTGGTTTTCTCTGCTCTTATTTTGGCAGGCTGTTCATCAACTAGCCAAAAAGAACAAGAAGGCCGTTACGAACTCGAATCCGATGTTGCACCGGATACACCGCTTTCAGTCGAACACATCGAGGATGCGCATCCTAAATATGAACCGTACAGCCTAGGTGGGAACAAAGATTACCACTTGCGTGGCAAAGACTACAAAATAGTTCGCAATGCGAAAGGCTTTAAAGAAAAAGGCCGAGCATCTTGGTATGGGAAAAAATTCCAAGGTCATTTGACTTCTAATGGCGAAATCTATGACATGTACTCAATGACGGCAGCGCATAAAACGCTACCGTTACCAAGTTACGTAAAAGTTACCAATACTGACAACGGCAAAACCACCATAGTACGAGTTAATGACCGAGGTCCTTTTCACGATGGCCGTATCATTGATTTAAGCTATGCCGCCGCGCACAAGTTAGATGTCATAAAAACAGGCACCGCGAACGTGGAAATTGAAGTGATCAGTATCAATCAGCCCACGGATAAAAAGTCATTAGAAGCGCACCCTAGGTACGTTATTCAAGTGGCATCATCAAAAAATGAAGAACGCGCGCGAACTTTAGGTACCGAGCTTGGTCAAAAATTGGATACAGAAACTTTCCTAGAGAGTGCGAAAGAGTCTTATCGCTTGTTGTTAGGGCCATTTACTGACTATTCCCTGACGCAAGCCACATTAGATAAAGTAAAGTTGCTCGGCTATTCGTCTGCATTTATTAAAAAACACAACACTGCCAAATGACCTCGTGTCATGAATTTCTCTTTGATCCCCCTCTTACATAACTAGGGATTCTGATAAGATGTCTGCAGTTAACCCAAAAATTTGAATTACCATGAATAAAAATAAGTTTGTGAAATCTATTCTCGTTTCTTCGGTTGCCCTTTCTGCAACTTTCGCTCAATCTGCTCTTGCATCACCTATCGTTGTTCCAGATGCCCCTCAAATCGCGGCGAAGGGCTACGTGCTGATGGATTACCATTCAGGTAAAGTACTAGCAGAGAAAGAGATGAACACAAAATTGTCTCCAGCTAGTCTGACTAAGATGATGACCAGCTATGTAATCGGCCAAGAGCTAGCGCGTGGTAATATCTCAGAAGATGATGATGTCACCATCAGTAAAAATGCGTGGGCGAAAAACTTCCCTGATTCATCAAAGATGTTCATTGAAGTAGGCACAACAGTTAAAGTACGTGACCTGAACCGAGGTATCATCGTCCAGTCAGGTAACGATGCCTGTGTTGCGATGGCAGAACATATTGCAGGTTCAGAAGATGCATTTGTTGACCTAATGAACGCTTGGGCCAACACATTGGGTATGACTAACTCGCACTTTGCCAACGTTCATGGCTTAGATAACGCAGAATTGTACTCAACACCATACGACATGGCACTGCTAGGTAAAGCACTTATCCGTGACGTACCAAATGAGTACCGAGTGTACTCAGAGAAGAAATTTACTTACAACGGCATCACCCAATACAACCGTAACGGTCTACTTTGGGATAAGAGCATGAACGTTGACGGCATCAAAACGGGTCACACAAGTAATGCGGGTTACAGCCTAGTAAGTTCAGCAACTGAAGGTCAAATGCGCTTGGTTGCGGTCGTTATGGGTACTAAAGATGCCAATGCTCGTAAGTCAGAAAGCAAAAAGCTGCTAAGCTACGGCTTCCGTTTCTTCGAAACAGTGGCACCGCACAAAGCAGGTGAAACGTTCGTAGAAGAAAAAGTGTGGATGGGTAACAAAGACACCGTAGCACTGGGTCTTGACCAAGATACTTACGTAACACTACCGCGTGGTGAAGCGAAAAACCTAAAAGCAAGCTTCGTCCTTGAAAAAGAGCTAGAAGCCCCAATTAATAAAGGTGATGTAGTTGGTAAGCTATACTATCAGATCGATGGTGAAGATATTGCCGAGTACCCACTAATGGCACTAGAAACCGTAGATCAAGGTAGTCTATTTAGCCGCATGTGGGATTACATCGTATTGTTATTCAAGAGCTTCTTCTAAAAAGAACATTAGAGTAGCAAACTTATTCGCAAAGCCGCCTGAATGGGCGGCTTTTTAAGTTTGAGCTCCTCGTCTTGAGTTCCCCCTAATTTGACTGTACTATTTCGCACCGCAACGAATATCTACTGGAGTTATCGATATGCTAACCATCAACTCTGATGCAAAATTAAAAGACCTGCTTGAGTTCCCTTGTTCATTTACTTACAAGGTAATGGGTCATGCAAAGCCTGAACTTCCAGAGCTTGTTCTTGAAGTTATTCAGCGCCATGCTCCAGGTGACTACAGCCCGACCGTTAAACCAAGTGCTAAGGGCAACTACCACTCTGTGTCAATCAACATTACTGCAACCTCTATCGAGCAGGTTGAGACACTGTACAAAGAGTTAGGTGAAATTGACATCGTACGCATGGTTCTATAATTTTTTGATATATTAAATTTTTTTTGAAAGCAGCCTTGGCTGCTTTCTTTTTATTTATCAAAGAGATAACGAGGCTTTACATCGCTTTCAGTTAAAAATCTGTTACGCAGCGGTAGAGCATCAGGGTTATCCGGTTTATAATCCAAAAACTTTATATATTAGCAACAGGAATTCCCATGCAACACCAACTTGTTGTAAAACGACTTGGCCGCCAAGACTATGAGCCTGTATGGAAGGCGATGCATGAGTTCACCGACCAACGCACAGAAGAAACCCGTGATGAAGTCTGGTTGGTAGAACATAACCCAGTATTTACGCAAGGACAGGCAGGTAAAGCTGAGCACTTGATTAACACTGGCGATATTCCTGTTGTACAAAGTGATCGCGGAGGCCAGGTTACGTATCATGGCCCTGGTCAGTTGGTCGCCTACTTCTTGATCAACCTACGCCGTAAAAAATTAGGTGTACGAGATCTCGTTACCACAATCGAGAACCTCGTGATCAACACGCTAAAAGCATACAATATTGACTCAGCCGCGCGACCTGACGCACCAGGTGTCTACGTTGCCGGTAAGAAAATATGCTCTCTCGGTTTACGCATTCGTAAAGGATGCTCGTTTCATGGTTTAGCCTTGAACGTAAATATGGATTTAACACCGTTTCTGCGTATTAACCCTTGTGGTTATGAAGGTATGGAAATGGTTCAGGTCAGCCAATTTGGCGGCCCAGACAATGTAGAAGCCGTAGAAAAACAATTAATAGAAGAACTCGTTACTTTGCTCGATTATGAGCAAGTAGAATTCAGCACAGAAGCACCTTCTCAAGGTAATAAAGCATGAGCAAACCAATCCAGATGGAAAAAGGCGTTAAATATCGTGACGCCGATAAAATGGCATTGATTCCCGTAAAGAACATGCCTACAGAGCAGAAAGAAGTGCTACGTAAGCCTGATTGGATGAAGATCAAGCTACCAGCCGACAGCCAACGAATTCAAGACATCAAAGCGGCGATGCGTAAGAATAAACTTCACTCCGTATGTGAAGAAGCATCTTGCCCGAACCTAGCGGAATGTTTTAACCACGGTACAGCAACCTTCATGATCTTAGGTGCTATTTGTACTCGTCGTTGTCCTTTCTGTGACGTTGCTCATGGCCGCCCATTACCACCGGAAGCAGAAGAGCCTCAAAAACTGGCGAAAACCATTGCCGATATGAAGCTGAAATACGTAGTAATCACTTCTGTTGACCGTGACGATCTGCGTGACGGCGGTGCACAACACTTTGCCGATTGTAACCGCGAGATCCGTGCGTTAAACCCGCATATTAAGATTGAAACACTGGTTCCTGACTTCCGTGGTCGCATGGATGTAGCGCTTGATCTAATGAAAGACAATCCGCCAGATGTCTTCAACCACAACTTAGAAACAGCGCCACGTCTTTACCGTAAAGCTCGCCCAGGTGCGAACTATAAATGGTCACTTGAGCTTCTTAAGAAGTTCAAAGAGCAGCATCCCGATGTACCGACCAAGTCTGGTTTGATGATGGGCCTTGGTGAAACCAAAGAAGAAATCATCGAAGTACTGAAAGATCTACGCGCACACGGCGTAACGATGCTGACTCTAGGCCAGTACCTAGCGCCAAGCCGTCACCACTTGCCAGTAGAACGTTACGTTCCGCCATCAGAGTTTGACGAGCTAAAAGAAGTTGCACTAGAACTTGGCTTCACGCATGCAGCGTGTGGTCCATTTGTGCGCTCTTCTTACCATGCCGATATGCAAGCTCAAGGTATCGAGATTAAATAAGCTCTCGCTTGTTTTGAAAAGCTTGTTTTGAAGAGAAAAGGTTGGCTCAGTGCCAACCTTTTTTGTATCTGGCAAATGATGATAAAAAGCCATTCTACCACCGTCATTCTGAACAGCGAGGTACGAACGTGATTCAGAATCTGTTTTCAGAATACTGAGGATTTTTAGGGAAACTCTGAGTAAAAGAGTGTGCCTCAACAAGATTCCTGATCTCGCCTCGGCTCGTCGGAATGACGTGGTTTGGATATATTGAAAAGGGACAGTGTTGGTAGCCATCCCCTTATCACACACTCTCGCTATATCTCATTCCAAACGCCAGACAAACAAAAAGGCCCTCAAATGAGGACCTTTAGTATATCAATGTTCAAAATAGACGAGTCGAGTTCTAGGAGAACACACGGAGTTTGCGCGAGCAAATGAGTATGTTCGACACCGAAATCGACTCACTCTATGAAAAGCAGTTAGGCATAAACCGGTAGACGCTTACAAATTTCTAGCACTTTCTGTTTTGTCGCTTCGATAACTTCTTCGTTGCCGATGTTATCTAGAACGTCACACATCCAGTTTGCTAGCTCTTTTGCATCTTCTTCAGTGAAGCCACGGCGAGTGATCGCTGGCGTACCTACACGAATACCAGACGTTACGAATGGGCTGCGTGGGTCATTTGGTACTGAGTTCTTGTTTACAGTGATGTTTGCTGCACCTAGTGCCGCGTCTGCGTCTTTACCAGTGATATCTTTGTCGATTAGGTCAACAAGGAACAAGTGGTTTTCTGTACCGTTAGATACGATTTTGTAGCCACGTTCTTGGAACTGACCAACCATTGCTTTTGCGTTTTTCACTACGCGAGCTTGATAAGCTTTGAACTCTGGCTCCATCGCTTCTTTGAACGCTACTGCTTTACCAGCGATAACGTGCATTAGAGGGCCACCTTGACCACCAGGGAACACTGCTGAGTTCAATTTCTTGTACATATCTTCGCCAGCATTTGACAAGATAAGACCACCGCGAGGACCTGCTAGTGTTTTGTGCGTCGTTGTTGTTACCACGTGAGCATGCGGTACTGGTGTTGGGTATTCACCGGCGGCGATAAGACCAGCTACGTGCGCCATATCAACAAATAAGTAAGCACCTGCTTTGTCAGCGATTTCACGCATGCGTTTCCAATCAACGATTTGCGAGTAAGCAGAGAAACCACCGATGATCATCTTAGGTTTGTGTTCAAGTGCTAGCTGTTCCATCTCGTCGTAGTTGATTTGACCAGCTTCATCGATACCGTAAGGGATAACGTTGTAGTGCTTACCCGAGAAGTTTACTGGTGAACCGTGAGTTAGGTGACCACCGTGCGCTAGGCTCATGCCTAAAACTGTATCGCCAGGGTTAAGAAGCGCCATGTAAACTGCGCTGTTTGCTTGAGAACCTGAGTGAGGCTGTACGTTAGCGTACTCACAACCAAATAGTTGGCATGCACGCTCAATTGCTAGTGCTTCAGCTTTATCTACGTACTCACAACCGCCGTAGTAACGCTTACCTGGGTAGCCTTCAGCGTATTTGTTCGTTAGCTGAGAACCTTGCGCTTCCATTACACGTGGGCTTGTGTAGTTTTCAGAAGCGATAAGTTCAATGTGTTCTTCCTGGCGAAGAGTTTCTTCCTGGATAGCTGCGAACAGTTCCGCATCGTAATCTGCGATGTTCATATCACGCTTAAGCATCTGTATCTCCTGACTCAGATTAGTACTGAAAGTTGCAAAAAAACTGTTGAATGACCCGACGCAAACGTTTTCGTCACCCTAATGGCGCGCATTCTACATAATTTGATTTAGGTCATAAAGAGAAATTTACAATTTTTCTCATGCAGTTTTTTCATGATGACAAGCAATGTTTATCATGCCAGCATTGCAATCGCATAACGACAATCTATTGCCTGTCAAATTTGTGCTTTACACCCTGTAAAACAGCAATTACATAGGTTTACCGTAAATTTTACCCTCTAGCTACCGAAAAGATCATCTTTTTACTACTATGCACGCCTTATTTATCACTAATGACTGCAACATTGATGGAAAAACACTCATTAAAAGAAGACTGGATAGCGATTCTCACGGGTACCTTTTTAGTAGCTCAAGGCGTTTTCTTTCTCCAATCCGCGAACCTTCTAACGGGAGGCACGACTGGATTGGCTCTGCTTATTAGCCAATTTACACCTTTTACCTTTGGTGTGCTGTACTTTTTAGCAAACAGTCCTTTTTACTTACTAGCATGGAAACGCTTCGGCCGTCATTTCGCCATTAATAGTGCCATTTCTGGCGCGTTGGTTTCTATCTTTGCCGATCATCTTTATTTGCTAATCTCGCTCGAATCGGTAAATGAAGTTTATTGCGCCGTCGCAGGCGGACTTTTAATGGGGCTTGGTATGCTGATCCTATTCCGACATCGCTCCAGCTTGGGTGGCTTTAACGTGCTGTGTTTGTTTATCCAAGACAAATTTGGCATTTCAGTTGGCAAAAGCCAAATGGCAATCGATGCATGTATCCTGTTTGCTTCATTCTTCTTTGTCACACCAGAAGTGATTGGCCTTTCAATTTTGGGGGCGTTTGCACTCAATCTCGTGTTAGCGATGAACCACAAACCGCACCGCTATTCCGTGACCTACGGTTCATAAATTTTTGATAATGATTGAAGCGCGATTTATAAGATTTCGCGCTCCAATCGCTATATAATACTTCGCGATTTCCAAATAGATCGGTACGGTATGCGCGACTTTCTGCAACAAGCTAAACAGACTCACAGTTGTATTGCGATTGGAGAGCTGATCTATAACCCGAAGACACAGACCCTTCATCAAGATGCTATCGCGATTGATCTTGAACCTCGCACCATTGAATTATTAGAACTGCTGTTAACAAGCGTTGGCCACCCACTCTCTGCTGACACCATTATTGAAACCATTTGGCAGAGCAAGTTCATCTCTAAGAATGTGCTCACGAACCGCATTAGCACCTTACGTGCCCTGCTACAGCAGTACTTACCCGAATACGATGCCGCTAAGCTCTTGGTCACTTACCCCCGCAAAGGCTACTTTCTTAACCCTGCCAATATTCGTTTAGTGCCACCAGCGAAAAACCATCGGCGCGTTATCTCAACCCAGGTGGCGAGTAATAAGAACTTCAAGCTGATTTTTGCTTACAGCTTATGTGCCATACTTGCGGTATGTAGCATGACACTCGCAAGCTTGTTATGGCAACGCCAAGAAATCTCAACACAACAAACACGTCATCAACTACTGATTCCCAAAGTCGAGCTACTACTCAACCGTGTCGATTCAATCGGCTCTCAGGCGCGAAAATACCGCATACTGGTCAAAGCCATCTTGCTGCAACAACAGGTCGAATATCCATACACCGACATCGCCAACCAAGATGCTCCCAGTTACTTTCTTGATCCTATCGGTCATACGCCATATTTCCCTGGCGCACGAAACATGCAGACCAGCGACTACGAGCTCAATATCGAGTTAAAAGACGGCACAAAACAGGGCATCTTGAAAGCGCAGATGAACCTTATTTATCCTGCGACGGGCAAGCTGGCGTTTCGCAATGAGTACACACTACGTTTATCTGCCTTACAATCGGATATTTTCCAAATGCACTCGGATGTCGCGCAATATTTCAATCTGCCTGCACCTTCGGCAAGTACGTGGCAGCTTTCGGATATTCACAAAAAAATGTTATTCGAGAATGCCTTTTCTAGCCAACCTCTCCGACAATCTGATGAGTTTGCGGCTATAACAACGGCAAGACATCTCGCCTTATACGAGCACGAACATCAAAAGCTGGAAGCGTATTTAACTCAAGTACAATCGTCGTTTGATGTTTTGCCAGATGAGCTGAGCCTCTGGTTAGGTCTATTGCATTTCAAATTAGGTAACTTAGACAGGGCAAAAGCTCTGTTAACGACACCAGATGGCGACTCACGTATCCAAAACGCACTGATTTATACCTTTGTGTCTCACATTGCTTACAAGCAGAACAAACTTGAACAGTTCCGTCTCAACTACATGGAATCACTGGTGGCGCTGCTGCGCGTTTTACCTTCCGAAACCTTGTTTGAGCGTCTTTCTCAATCTGAATCAAAAGAGACTTGCCTCCAACCGTGGAAAACGTTGCATGTTAGTGTGACCGATCAAGAAATCATAAGCCGATGGAAAGCGCTCATTAACGAGTATTGCACTAATGTGGCCAACGAAATAACCACCAATAAAACAAAGACCTAAATATAAAATTAAGCTTTCATTACCCCCTGTTATCTTTTGTTTTTTGCCCTTTTTCTCTCACTGAACTTAGCATGCTCGCATTCAAGCAACGGCCCAACATGAAGCGGCCTTATCAATCAGGAATGTAAACCATGCTAAACAAAATGACGCTTATCGCAGCAGCAACTCTGGCTCTTTACGGCTGTGGCGGAGGTTCGTCTTCTGGCAGTGCGAATCCAAACAAAGTGCCTCAAGAAAGTTTCGACGTCTCGATTCACAACTCAATCTTCGCTCCCACGCCAAGTACACAGCTAAACTACGCATTTAGCTTGGATGGCCAACCAGAAGGCGACATGAAACTGAGCTTCCAAGCGATGGATAGCGAGCAAATATTGGCAGCATTGGCACAAATCCCAAACAGCGAAGCAATGGTCCAGTTGGTTAATGACTTGGTGAACTACGGCGCCGAACAGTTCTACTATTCAGACGAGCAGTACAACGACGACGAAGAGAGCAATACGCTTTACTTTGCAGGATCAGATGGTGCACTCCATGAAATCACTGACGCTTATTTCATTGGTCATCAGTTTATTGCCATGCTTATGCACAGCGGTCCGATTTTCCGCCTAAACGGTGACGACGTAAAAGAGAAAAGCCCGAATATTGACATCGGTGAAGAAACTATGTCTCTGCAAACCACTCTTACAGGCTACGCAGTTCACAACCTTCTAGACCGTTTTGAAGAGCATGAGTGGGTACAAAACCTTCCTATGACAGCATCTTGCCAAGTGGTTTGGCAACAGCAAATCCGAGAAACTGGCGTGCGTAAATCGTTCTCGATCTCAGGCAAGAAAATTGAAGCGGCATACCTGATGGAAGAGAACATCTACAACCTAAACTGTGATGACATGGACTCAATGGAGTTCGCCACTTCGGCAGAACGTTGGTTTAATCCGAGCTTAGGTCTGATAGAACAAATTGAACTGCAGAAAGTACAACAAGTACAAATCAACGAAGAGAAAGTGCAGCTAACAGCGATTGAAACAAAATAAGCTAGAGATATCTCAATAAAAGAAGGCTTTGGGGAGCACACCAAAGCCTTCATCTCGAATATCAATCCTAGGGGTGATGACACCCGAGTTTATTCTTCTATCAACAAAATACGAGTTTCGTAAGGTCGTAACACTTGATGGTTTGACGCGACTGCGCTCGCTGAGTTTTGATAGTTAGATAGCAAGTTTTTCGCTTTACTCATATCAAAACGTTCTGGCAGAACGCATTCCACCTCTTCAGCGTAGTAGTTATTGATACACAGCAGCGTTTGCTTATCGTTCTGACGAGCGTAAGCGAAAATACGTTTGTGCTCTGGCAGTAAATCTTCATAACGGCCATCGGTGATGACTGGAACCTGTTTACGCAGTTCAATCAGACGCTTGTAAAAGTAGAACACCGAGTTTAAATCGGCAACCGCAGCTTCAGCATTGATTTCAGTGTAATTCTGCGCCACTTCAAGCCAAGGCGTGCCCTCAGTAAAGCCCGCGTGTTTTGCACTGTTCCATTGCATTGGTGTACGTGAGTTATCACGCGACTTCTGTGCCAAGATCGCCATCATATCGTCATGAGATACACCATCACGGTTGACCATGATGTCGTACATGTTAGTACTTTCAACATCACGATATTGGCTGATTTCGGTATAACCCGGGTTGGTCATGCCGATCTCTTCCCCCTGGTAAACATAAGGTGTGCCTTGCATCATGTGCACTGATGCCGCAAGCATCTTGGCAGATTCAACACGGTATTGCTCTTCGTTACCTAATCGGCTGACAACGCGTGGCTGGTCGTGGTTACACCAGAACAACGCCCCCCACCCTTTGCCATTTAAGCCCGTTTGCCAATGATTGAAGATCTGTTTTAACTGAATGAAATCAAACGGCGCTTTGGTCCATTTTTCACCATTTGGATAATCGACTTTCAGATGATGGAAGTTGAACACCATGGATAGCTCTTTGCCGTCTAGCGAAGAATATTGCTGGCAGTGCTCTAGCGTGGTGGAAGACATTTCACCCACCGTCACGCTGCCGTATTTTTGAAACACAGATTCGCTAATCTCTTGAAGGTATTCGTGCACACGTGGACCGTCGGTGTAGAAGCGGCGACCATCACCAATATCATCACTTGGAAAATCTTGCTGCTTGGAAATCAGGTTGATAACGTCGAGACGGAAACCATCGACTCCCTTCTCTGCCCAGAAGCTGATGACTTCTTTCACTTCTTCACGCACTACTGGTTTTTCCCAGTTTAAGTCCGCTTGCTCTTTAGCAAAAAGGTGCAAATAGTACTGGCCTGTTTTTTCATCCAGCGCCCAAGCGTTGCCACCAAACTTTGATTGCCAGTTGTTTGGTTCAGCACCATCTACCGGATCTTTCCAGATGTAGTAATCACGGTATGGGCTGTTTTTATCACCCAGTGCGGATTGGAACCACTTGTGTTCTGTCGACGTGTGGTTCACTACAATGTCCATGATGATACGAATACCCAACTGATGCGCTTCTGCTAGCAAAGTTTCAAAGTCTTGCATCGTGCCGAACTCAGGGTTGATAGAGTAATAATCGGAGATGTCATAACCGTTGTCGATCATTGGCGATTGGTAAACCGGCGTCAGCCAAATCGCATCCACACCAAGGTGCTTAAGATAATCCAGCTTAGAAATGATCCCTTTGATGTCGCCCGTGCCTTTACTGCCACTGTCACAAAAGCTTTTTGGGTAAATTTGATAGATGGTTGCGGTTTTCCACCAGCTCTCATCATGCTTGGTCATAGCCATTTCTAACACTCACTTACCAGTAATCGGAAACTTAAAATTTGAAAAGAAAAATAGGAGGAGGCAGCCAAGTCACTGCCTCAAATTGAATTACGCGTTTGCAGGCTCAAGCTCACCTTTGGCTTGTGCACGCTTATACAGAATTAACGTTAATGCAGCAGGTACCAGCATTGCGACTAACATAGCCAAAGCAAAAATGCCCCAGAACTGCGGTTGGATAGACAAGATGCCCGGCAAACCGCCCACACCGATACCGTTCGCCATTACGCCCGCACTACCACAAATAGCAGCAGCACACGCACTACCGATCATCGCGCTCAGCATTGGGAACTTGTATTTCAAGTTGATGCCGTACATCGCCGGTTCAGTAACGCCAAGGTAAGCAGAGATAGCCGCAGGCACTGAGATATCACGCTCGCCGTGTTTTTTACTGATGATAATGATGCCGACGACCGCAGACGCTTGAGCAATATTTGAAAGCGCAATCAGAGGCCAAATTGGCGTGCCGCCTAGCTCTTGCATTAATTGAAGGTCAACCGCGTTGGTGGTGTGGTGAATACCAGTAATGACCAATGGCGCGTATAGGAAGCCGAAGATGGTTGAGCCAATCATTGCGAAGTCACCCGTCATGGCTGCTTTTGCTGCGAAAGCAACGCCGTCACCCAACATACGGCCGAATGGACCAATGATAGAGTGCGCAAGAATCACAGACACGATGATAGAGACAAACGGCACAACCACTAGGTAAAGGTAAGACGGAATGATGCGTTTTAAGTTGGTTTCAATAAACGCCAGTGCCATACCAGCGAGCATTGCCGGAATCACTTGCGCTTGGTAGCCCACTTTCTCGATGGCGAATAAGCCAAAGTCCCACACTTCGGGTACTTGCTTACCAATCAGGTAGGCGTTCATCAACTGCGGAGAAACCAATGTCACACCAAGCGTGATACCCAGAATCGGAGTACCGCCGAGCTTTTTCACTGTCGACCAACACACGCCAACCGGTAGGAAGAAGAAGATCGCCTCACCAATCAGCCATAAGAAAGAGTGTACCGTTGCCCAAAACTGGCTGATTTCCGTTAGCGTTTGACCATCAAACATCTTGATGTCGCCAATCACGTTACGGAAACCAAGGATCAGACCACCGGTGATGATCGCTGGTAGCAGTGGTACAAAGATTTCTGCAAGGTGGGAAATACCACGCTCAACGATATTCATGTTTTGACGAGCAGCGTTCTTCGCTTCGTCTTTGCTGGCTTCACTTTTACCCGTCAGTCCGATCAGTACCTTGTAAACTTCATCCACTTCAGTACCGATAACCACTTGGAACTGGCCTGCGTTGGTAAAACAGCCCTTCACCATCGGTAATGCTTCTAACTGTTTCGTATCTGCTTTGTCCGTATCATTTAGAACAAAACGCAAGCGAGTTAAACAGTGACTTACACTGGCAATATTGTCCGGCCCCCCGACCAGCTCAATAAGACGCTCCACGTCTTTACGCGCAATCTTACTCATAACTTTGTCCACCCTGTATTGGATACATTCGATTCATCATTTTGTTTTTATAAATGGGAACATTCCCATTTCTTGATTTTAATATTGCCATCCGAAGGCAAAAAACAAAATGGGAACAGTCCCATTAATTGAGAGTGATCACAGTATAATTTTAGAGCAGATCGTTTTAGTGTGGGTCAATAAACGATAGGCTGTTGAGTAAAGTGAACCACTTCCTCATCGCCATTTAATTGATTGATCAGCATGTTAGCGGACTTCTCACCTGCAAGGGTATAACCTGGGTCGACACTAAATACTTTAGGGAAAAGGAAAGAGAGCAATTCATTACCTCCAACACCTGTCACAACCACGTCTTCACGTCCTAACTCTTGAAGACGCTTAATCACGCCCAACGCGATGGTGTCACTGGCGCACACGATGGCCTGAGTGTCAGATTGAAGGACTTTGTCTACCAACTGATAAGCACTTTCATGGCTCAACTTACCCGTCTGGAAACAAGGTGTAATTTGTTTGCGTTGACACCAAGCTTTATAAGCATTTAGACGAGCTAAGCCAGTGGTTTTGTCTTCAGGGTCAACACCAATATAAGCAATGCGAGATAAAGATTGCTGCTCAAGATGAGACAAAGCCATGTCTATCACACCTTGGTTGTCGTAGTTGATCGAAGAAACCATTTGCGTGTCCATCGCGATCACGACGATACGATTACCCCACTCCGCCAATGCTCGCTCATCACATCCAGTAAAACCAAACACGATCACCCCATCGACGTTGCGACGTTTAAGCACATCCAAATGCTCATTGGTTTTATCGCGATCGAATTGGCTTTCCATGATCACCGCATCATAACCAGCGGAATACAAAGCATTGAGCATGGTACCAACGGCGCGATTTTCTGATGGTGAATCTAAACGGGAGATGATAACCCCAATAACTTTTTGGCTGCCGCCACGCATTGATTGCGCAGATTTGGACGGCACATAACCAGATTCACGAATAATTTGCTCAACCTTCTCTCGCGTTTGGGGTTTCACTTTTGGATCGTTAGTAAGCACACGGCTTACTGTCGATTTGCCCACGCCTGCCAATTTTGCGATATCAAGAATGGTGAGTTTTTTGCTCATAAGTGTTCAGACTAAAAGAAGGAATCAAACAAAAGGGAAGCAGTGGCTTCCCTTATCTCAGTCAGTAATGAAGATTACTTGTTTAAGTACGCAGGCACATCTGCAATGCTATCTAATACTACCGTTGCAATGGCTTCGCCCTGTTCCGTTACTGGCTTACCAGTGCGAACCAAAATCTTAGTGCCAACGCCTGCCGCTTCTGCTGCCATCATGTCTTCAGCTTTATCGCCGATCATCACAGATTTCTCCATGTCGATCTTCAAGAAGTCACGCGCAGAAATGAACATGCCTGGTTTTGGCTTACGGCACGCACAATCTTGCTTGTACTCGCCAATGCCATGTTCTGGATGATGTGGACAGTAATAGATACCATCGAACTCAACACCATTATCAGCAAAGTTCCAATCCATCCATTGAGTCAGAGACAAGAAACGGTCTTCACTGAATTTACCGCGTGCGATGCCCGATTGATTCGTCACTAACACTAGAAGGTAGCCTTTATCTTTTAGCGCTTTCGTCGCTTCAAATACACCATCAATGTACTCAAAATCATGTTCGTCATGAACGTAGCCGTGGTCAACGTTTATCACGCCATCACGATCGATAAAAACAGCAGGTTTTGCCAAAACGTATTTCTCTATTAACTCGGTTTAATCAGATTATTACATACCTTATAAACTTCAACACTATCTAATTCATTCTAGGCCTCGACAAAACGGTTGATTTGTTGGGCAAGAATCGGTAAATCTGAGGGTGCCCCGCCGTCTACCTCCTGCTTGTTATCTATACATCTTCGTTTCAAAACAGAACATCCATACATTTAGACGTCTAGACGTAAAAATATCTATTGACTTCATTCTGCTTAACCCATAGCATCAACTGAAAATTGAGATAAAGCTCAACATTAAGTTCTGTCAAAGGCCGTTTTTGACAGCGAAGTTCCCCGTATCTTTGGGCAGGTTGAAACATGATAGAAATAAAAAACGTCAATAAAGTGTTCTACCAAGGCAGTAAGGAAATCCTTGCCCTGAAAGACATTAACTTACACATCGACAAAGGCACCATCTTTGGTGTTATCGGTTCATCAGGTGCTGGTAAAAGTACGCTGATCCGCTGTGTCAACATGTTAGAAGCGCCGACCTCTGGTTCCATCATCGTTGATGGTGTGGATCTAACCAAACTCAGCAAAAAACAACTAGTCGAAACACGCCGTAACATTGGCATGATCTTCCAGCACTTTAACCTGCTTTCGTCTCGTACTGTGTTTGATAATGTAGCACTGCCACTAGAACTGGCAGGTAAAGACAAATCGCAAATCACAACAAAAGTAACTGAGTTGCTAAAGCTTGTGGGCTTAGCCGACAAACACGAGAGCTACCCATCTAACTTAAGTGGCGGACAAAAACAGCGTGTGGCAATTGCTCGTGCATTGGCATCCGATCCTAGCGTGCTGCTTTGTGATGAGGCCACTAGTGCGCTCGACCCGGCAACAACTCAATCTATCCTTGAGTTATTGAAAGAGATCAACCGCAAACTCAACATCACGATTTTACTTATCACTCACGAAATGGAAGTCGTAAAAAGTATCTGTCACGAAGTAGCAATCATCGGTGGTGGTGAGCTGGTGGAAAAAGGCACCGTTGGCGATATTTTTGCGCACCCTAAGACAGAGCTAGCGCACCAATTCATTCGCTCAACGCTGGATCTTTCCATTCCTGAAGATTACCAAGCTCGTCTGCAAGCAGAGCGTGTTGATGGCAGCTACCCGTTGGTTCGCTTAGAGTTTACTGGCGCAACCGTCGATGCACCGTTAATGTCGCAAATTTCTCGTAAATACAATATTGATGTGAGTATTTTGAGTTCCGACCTTGATTACGCTGGTGGCGTGAAATTCGGCATGATGGTCGCAGAGCTATTTGGTAACGAAGAAGATGACAACGCAGCTCTTGAATACCTGCGTAAGCACAACGTAAAAGTAGAGGTACTTGGTTATGTCCTTTAATACGATTTCTGAATGGCTGAGCTTAAACAGCAAACTACTTTTAGGTGCAACGTGGGAAACGCTTTACATGGTTGCGGTTGCCGGATTAGTCGGCTTTGCTGTGGGTATTCCATTAGGCGTAATCCTCCATATTACTAAGAAAGGCGGCCTACTTGAAAACACCAAACTAAATAGCGGCTTAGGCGCTATCGTTAACATTGGTCGTTCTGTGCCATTCCTCGTACTGATGGTTGCGATTATTCCAGTGACAAAAATGCTAGTTGGAACCTTTATCGGTACAACCGCAGCAATCGTCCCACTGACTATTGGCGCCATTCCTTTTGTCGCTCGTCTTATTGAAGGTGCTTTATTAGAAGTACCGACAGGCTTGGTGGAAGCAGCGCAGTCAATGGGGGCGACACCAACACAGATCATCACAAAAGTTCTACTACCTGAAGCAATGCCGACTATTGTTAACTCAGTAACGATTACCTTGGTCACTCTCGTTAGCTACTCAGCTATGGCGGGTACGGTAGGCGGCGGCGGCCTAGGTGACGTAGCCATTCGTTACGGTTTCCACCGCTACGATGTAACTATCATGGCCGTGACTGTCGTGATGTTGATTGTTCTAGTACAGATTATTCAGTCTATCGGCGACGCAGTGGTGCGCCGTGTAGACCACAGATAAGCATCAAAAATACAAATTATAAGGAGATAAAGATGAAATTTAGCCTTAAAGGTCTTTTGACTGTAGCAACGGCCGCCTCTGCTCTTGCTCTAGCGGGTTGCGGCGACAAAGAAGTAGACGTAAACAAAGTAAAAGTTGGCGTTATTGCTGGTGCTGAAGCACAAGTAGCCGAAGTTGCCGCTAAAGTAGCAAAAGAGAAATACAACCTAGACGTTGAGCTAGTAACATTTACCGATTACGTAACACCAAACGCCGCTCTGGATGATGGTTCAGTAGACGCGAATGCGTTCCAGCACAAACCATACCTAGACCAACAAGTGAAAGACCGCGGCTACAAACTGGCTATCGCGGGTAACTCATTCGTTTACCCTATTGCTGGTTACTCAAAGCAAGTAAAATCAATTGATGAAATTCAAGATGGCGCACGCATCGCAGTACCAAACGACCCAACGAACCTAGGTCGCTCACTACTGCTTCTTGAGCAACAAGGTTTGATTACGCTACGTGATGGCGTTGGTCTACTCGCTACAGTACGTGACATCGTAGGCAACCCTAAAAATATCGAAATCATTGAACTAGAAGCCCCACAGCTTCCACGTTCACTGGATGACGTAACGCTATCTATCATCAACACCACTTACGCAAGCTCTATCGACCTATCGCCAGAGCGTGACGGCGTGTTCGTTGAAGATAAAGACTCACCATACGTAAACCTAATTGTCGCTCGCGAAGAAAATGTTAATGCGCAAAACGTACAAAACTTCGTAAAAGCTTACCAAACGGAAGAAGTTTACGAAGCGGCAAAAGAGCTGTTCAAAGGCGGTGTTGTGAAAGGTTGGTAATCCCACTTTTCAAAACATGACTGAAAACAACGTTCTAAACATAAACGTTCTAAACACAAAAGGGCTGATGTGAAAACATCAGCCCTTTCTATTTGTCTATCTGCCCATTTAAGTAGCTTCAATTCGCTACTTAAGATGGTCCCAAGAGATATTCGACACGATTCGGCAGTCATCACACTTAAAATGAAATATGTCATGTAGTGGCTCATCGAGTAGCCACTCGCCATCGCATTTTGGACACTTGCGCGCTTTCTCGCTCTCCAGCGACTGACCACCGACACGATACTGGTAATAGTACGTAGGGATCTTCGTGATGTATTCGATACGGCCACGTAAGTCCCAACCTCGGCGAAACAGCACACTATCCACATCGCAAATTTCGTGCAGCGCCGCATGTTCCGCTCGGCAGCCCCCTGCCATTTGGATTTCATCACACGCTTGCCACTCAGTCTGCCACTTAATGACAGCTTTATGGTCTCCATTAAGTGTTGGCTCATTACGATACAAAGGAATTGGCAACAGGGTTTCACCACTTCGCAAAGGCGAACACGTATGAACATAAGTCGTGTACAACACTTGCCAGCTAGGTGTCTCTTCTTCGGCTGCTTGTTCTGAATTCAAATCACGCCCCAGCATACGCATTTTCGGTGCAAGCAAAGACGCATCCGACAAACGGTTCATGCACACTTTGACGAAATCTGAGTGATAACGTGGATGCAAGCTGTCTTGTTCTGGGCAAACAACACGAACGAAAAATTCACCTTCTCCCATCACTATCGGAAATTCACGACCTAATACTTGGCCGTTGTAACGCAGAGCATCCATCAAGCCATTAATGGCTTTGTCTACCGCGCTGACGGTGGTGTTATCAAAACACTCAAACTGCAACTCAACAACATACATACTTAGACGGCAGCCTCTAACTTATTCAAGAACTCAACCAATGAATCTGCCAATACATCACGTTTAGAGGTGCCCAAACGCTCTAGAATCACATTGCCAGTGAGGTTACAAATAGAAATCACATCCATTTCCTCACCTGTCGCTGCGATAAATACTGTTGGTTTAAGTTTCAAGCGGCGCTGCGTCACCAAATGACCAAGAATATTTTCTTGTAGACGCACGAAATCATCATCGCTCCAGACTTGCAGCAGCGTCAACGAATTACCTTGCCAAGTTGCCTCCATATCGGCGCAGTATTGAGAACCATAAAAGGCTTTAACATCATCTTGCAGTGACAACTCAATCGCATTTTCCACATTGGTGAAATCGGCCATTTCATCACGTGCGACCGCTTTCCAAAGCACCTTTCCATCACGCTTCTCTTCGACACAAGGAGAAACAAGCTCTGCAAGCTCTTCACTGCTTGGCAACTCATTGTGCTTAGCTTGCCAAGCTTGTTGGTAGCGCAGGCTGAACTCTTGTAGCGCCTGAGTAACGTTTTGGGTCATGAAGGTCTCCTCATTCCTTATTTATCAGATAGCCGTACTTGCCTGATGGCAATTGACCAGCGGATTCAGTAAAATTCTCGCCATTCTAATCGAAAACGACCACAAAGTATGAGCAAATATTCTGACGCTAAAGAGCTTGCTGGCCTAACACTAGGTAAAACGACCGAGTATGCGAACCAGTATGACCCAAGCTTGCTGCAACCAGTCCCTCGCAGCCTGAACCGAGATGACCTTCAGTTAGGCGATACTCTGCCTTTCATGGGGCACGACATTTGGACGCTGTATGAACTGTCTTGGTTAAATAGTAAAGGTTTACCACAAGTGGCCGTTGGCGAAGTATACATTCCAGCCACCAGCGCAAACTTGATTGAATCGAAGTCTTTCAAACTGTACTTAAACAGCTACAACCAAACCCGCTTTGCAAGCTGGGAAGAAGTGACTGAGCGTTTAACACAAGACCTGTCTGAATGCGCAGGTGAAAAGGTGCTGGTTGAGGTGAATCCAGTGACCCACTATACCAATCAACCTATCGTAACAATGGACGGTGAATGTATTGATGACCAAGACATTAACATCACCAGTTACGATTTCGATGCCGATTTGCTTGAAGGTGCAGCAGGTGAAGTACAAGTTGAAGAGGTGCTACATAGCCACCTATTGAAATCAAACTGTTTGATCACTAACCAACCCGACTGGGGCAGTGTAGAAATTCGCTACCAAGGCGCAAAAATAGATCGTGAGAAGCTGTTACGTTACTTAGTGTCTTTCCGCGAGCACAATGAGTTCCACGAACAGTGTGTAGAGCGTATTTTTACGGATCTAATGAAATACTGCCAACCAAGCAAACTGACCGTATTTGCCCGCTATACGCGCCGTGGAGGCTTGGATATCAACCCTTACCGCTCAACGGAACAAGATAAGCCAGCTCACAATCACCGTATGGCTCGTCAGTAAGCGCATAGGCAACAGAAATAAGTTCGGCAATCTAAAGGGTTGCCGGACGTTTTTATTGTCCAAGCATGTTACTATACCAAATGGCTTCAACCCGCATTTAAACGGCTAATTGAGGCTTTTCGCCGTTATCGCAATATCTAAAAACAGTTCGAGGGAACGAAAGGATGTTTTGGGACAGTTCGCGTCTATTCAAGTTGATTGGCTTTCTTTGCTTGCTGTTTGTACAGCCACTTCATGCAACCATTTTATCGTCCGCGTTACTCAACGAAGCACAACAATTGGCGGAAATAGAGCCATCACAAGCAAAACAAGCGGCAACCAACTATTTGTCACAGCGTGAGCTAACAGAACGCAAAGAAAGTGACAGCCCTTCAGCCATGTCTCGCGACGAAACAGATCGTAGCGTTCGCACACCAAGCAGCACCATCGAAGCGCACAAGATTATCGCTCAGGCAGATTACGCCATGGGTAATGTTCGTTCAGCTATCGAGCACCTAAATAAAGCGGAACGCTTAGCGCAAGAATATCAATTGCCGTACATGGACTTAGATCTCCAGCTGATGCGCAACCAAATGATTTGGATGTACGACAAAAACTACTCAAAAGCGGAAGACACGCTTAACCAAATTGAACAACAGCTCGATGAAGCCGATGCCGTATTACAACGCACCGACAGCGTTCGCTACCGACTAGTGATGCAAAGAGCACTCCTCGCTTCACATAGTGGCGATATCATTAAAGCGGAAAACTTGTACTCTGAAGCAAAGACCATGCTTGACGATAGCCGCTCTGAGTTAGCCTTGATCGACTACTACACTGCCGTCGGCGAGTTTTACCTCAATAGCAAGAAATACAATTTGGCTTTGTCAGAACTGCTATACGGTTATTGGCAATCTATTGAAAGTAACAGTGGTGCAAGATTAGCAAAAGTGAATCGCCTTTTGGCTAGGCTCTTCCAGGAGCGACGAGTGTACGACAAAGCGATCGAATACTTATCTCAAGCCGCAGATTTTTATGACTCTTACCCTAGCTCTCCGATCCTAGCGGACGTCCTAGAGCAAATGGGCGACATCTACTTTTATCAGGGTAAGTTTAACCTTGCGTTAGTGCATTACTTCAACGTGCTTGACCATGAAAGTACCAGTAAGAACATCAATAGAATCATTAAAATTCGCTTAAGCTTGGCGGCTACCTACCTACAACTCTATAACTACGCGCTAGCAGAGCAGTACTTAGACCGCTCTAAAGAGCTTTTAGAATACACCAATATTCCTAGGCTTGAAGCAAAGGCTGCCCTGCTTCAGTCAGGTCTGGCTTATCATCAAAATGACAGTAAAGACGTCATTACTAATGCTAAGCTGGCGTTAGCGCTTGCTGAAAAGTCACCTGAAAATAACAACTTCATTAAGCAGCAGTCATACCGTTTACTTGGGTTGGGTTACGAGCAGGCAGGCGAATACAAACTTTCTCTGCAAGCTTATAAAAAATACACCAACCTCGTTCGTCTAGAACAAAAGCAGCTTAACCAAATCAGTGAGGATGCGTTCCGTCAGCAAAAAGAATTTGCCGAACAAACCATCCATTACATCGGTCAATCAGAACGCTTAGAGCAAGTTGAAAGAGAGCATCGTAAATTCCAGAAAATCTCATTTGCATTGTTTATTACTGTCTTGGTCATGTTTTTGTTCATTATGCGCCGTGGGGTCATTATGCAGCGCCAAGCAAGTGAAATCGAAAAACTGCGTAACGACCTCTTCACCCACTCTCGCTCTCGTTTACGTAACTTGCGTATGCTGAATGTTAAGCTTTCTCGCTCATTGAAAAAGTCGAGCGAAACTTTCGAGCAATGGCAAATGGGTGAATTGATCCACGAACCACTTAATGATCGCCTACGCTTTGTTATGATCGATTTGCCATTCTTACGAAGCATGTACGTCCATAACGGCTATAAGGCAGGTCTAGAACTAGAACGGGCATTTGGCGACTTCCTTGCGGAAAAAATAGAAAAACCGTCGCGTCTTTACCATTTCTCAGATGCGAACTTACTCTATATAGAACCGAACGCTGACCGTGATGCTTCTGCCGAAGTCATGTTCGAAAAATTCCAGACTTGGGTGGATGAGTTCGCTCAGCAGCACAACGTCAATCGTATTATTCGTATGGGCATCAGTGATTATCCGTTCTTACCCCGAGCCTACACTGCAATTAACGATGAGGAATTACTCGATCTGTTGTTGCTTGCGACTCACATCGCACGAGAAGTCAGCTTGAAGGATAAGCAAAGCCACTGGGTGTTCTTAAAAGCCATCGATAATGCGCCTGCTGCTAGCTTTGCAACAGGTAACATAAGAACTGCCTGTCAACATGCCATTAGCCAAGGCCTGATCAAGATCCATTCGTCCTACAAGAATGAGGACGACATCAAGAAAATATTAAAAAATGGATAATTAAACGCCTGTTGAACGTAATAACTAATGACGCTATAAAGTTTTTTGTTATTATCAGATAATTGTCAGTAGTACATGGACTTAACCGTAGTCACTTCATGGGAATCTTGGAATCCGATATTCAGTCGCAGCTGCATCAGCTGAGTTGTCAACTTGACCAACTCAGACTGACTCATCGTGATACTTCACTCAAATTCAAACGTGAACAACAAGTTCTTAAACGCGTTGTGGCATCATTGTCTTCAGCTTGCCAGGGTTCGAATACTCAGGTATCCAACTACCTATTTGAAATCCAACAAGAGCTGCAACATCAAAAAGATATCAGCACTCTTATCCCGCGTTTAGCGGTATTAGAGAGGATGCTCAAACAGCAGTCGAAGACGATGGATAAACAAAACGGTTACCTTGACGAACAAATCAAGCACAGTGGTGAAACACTGCAACGTGTCACGGGCTTACCTGCGCAGTTAAAACGTGAACTACGGAACCTGATGAGTTTCTCTGAAGTTCACGCCAGCAATAAAGCTGATCAAGCCACTAAGCTACTGAGTATTTACGAACGCGCTCTGAAAATCATCACGTCTAATTCACGTCTACATCTTAGTGAATTTGAAAACAATCCCGACAGATCTCAGCTTGAGTGCTTAGCCAGCGACCTCCAACATACTATTACAGAGCTGGATTTCGAGGGAGAATCAGGCGATAGATTGCTGGATATTCGCGCTAAGTTGCTCCTTGGCGTGAGTGCCGAGTCTCTCATTGAGCTTACGCTCTCAACGCTGAAATTGGTTGTCGAAGCAACAAAGTTCGAGCGCGAGGCGTCTAGCCAATTCCTTGATCAGCTGAACACTTCTCTCGCAAGTAACCTAAAAACCGTTCATCAGAACGTCGACCAGCATCATACCTACTTTGAACACCGCCAAGAGCTCAACACAGAAATGAACAGCTTGGTTGAATTAAGCCAAAAGTCACTTAATCAAGCTCAAGATATCGCGGTTGTGAAAAAAGAAATCACGCCTCTTCTCGAAAAAATGGCGTCGCTGACAGAGCGACTGAAAATGACGGAAGAGCGAGAGCAAGCGCTGCAAGAGCGGTTAAGTTACAGTAAGAACCAACTCGAAGCGGTATTTGAAACTACGCAAGATTATCGTCGACGCTTAGATGACCAAGCTCAGCGTATGTTGCTCGACCCGCTGACTAAAGTTTATAACCGCACTGCATTTAACGATCGACTAGAGCTAGAGTATCGCCGTTGGATTCGCTCTCAGCAAAACCTTCGTGTTGTGCTATTTGATGTAGACAACTTCAAAGCGGTGAATGATAGCTATGGTTATACGGCTGGCGATAAAGCGCTGAAGATCATCGCTCGTACTATTAACAAGCGCGTATCAGAAACGGAAACAGTAGCTCGCTTTGGTGGCGAGGAGTTTATTCTACTCGTCCCGGAACAATCTGAAGAATACACACTGGATCTGATTAAGCATATCCAGCGTGATATTAGCCAATTACCCTTTAAGTTCCGTGAGCAAAATATCATGATTACCTTAGCTGCTGTATCGACGTCTTTCAAAGAGTCCGATACGCCAGAGTATGTGCTCGATCGTCTTGGCAAGATGCTTGCGGACGCTAAAAAACGTGGAACAAACCAGCTTAACTGGAGCTAAGATTCGTACAAAAAGCGAGCAAACAAACCAAATTTGGTGCAATCTACGCTTTATAACCACCCATTTTCAACGAGTTATCACATTTCTTCCCTTTTAGTCTGCTAAGCTGTAAAAACCCAAGTCACTTCAAGATGATGTATTTATAAAAGGCAAATGTATCATCTTGAGGTTGCTTGGGAGTTGATAACCATAAAACCAAATCGGCCAACTACCTTTCATCAAACCATACGTATAACACCAAAAAGGTAAGTTGGTACTTTCCCTCAAATTAATGCAACACAAGGAGGCGTTATGATTACCCATATAAGCCCCGCTGGTAGCATGGACTTGCTATCTCAACTAGAAGTAGAGCGCTTAAAGAACACAGCCTCGAGTGAACTTTATCAGCTGTACCGTAATTGCACATTAGCGGTGTTGAACTCCGGTAGCCATACCGATAACTCGAAAGAACTGCTCGATAAATACCAATCGTTTGATGTCAACGTCGTGCGTCGTGAGCGTGGTATTAAGCTTGAGCTGACTAATCCGCCAGAGCACGCTTTTGTTGACGGCGAAATAATTAAAGGTATCCAAGAGCATCTGTTCTCCGTATTGCGTGATATCGTTTACGTAAACATGCATTTGGCAGACGCCCAACGGCTCAACCTTACTAACCCAATTCACATTACGAACCTCGTGTTCGGCATTCTTCGTAATGCCAGAGCATTAACTCCAGGTATCGCACCGAATCTTGTCGTATGTTGGGGTGGTCACTCTATCAATGGAGTGGAGTATCAGTACACACGTGAAGTGGGTAACGAACTGGGCCTGCGTGAACTTAACATCTGTACAGGTTGCGGCCCTGGCGCAATGGAAGGGCCGATGAAAGGTGCAGCAATTGGGCACGCAAAGCAACGTTATACTCAGCAACGTTATCTTGGTTTAACCGAACCCTCGATTATTGCTGCCGAGCCACCAAACCCAATAGTAAATGAACTGGTCATCATGCCCGACATCGAAAAGCGCTTGGAAGCTTTCGTCCGTATGGCTCATGGTATCGTTATTTTCCCAGGAGGCCCGGGCACAGCGGAAGAGCTACTGTACATTCTTGGCATCATGATGCACCCGGATAACGCCGATCAACCAATGCCTATCGTATTAACAGGACCAAAAGAGAGTGAAGAGTACTTCCGCTCTATTGATGAGTTCATTCGCGACACACTTGGTGAGGAAGGGCAAAAGCACTACGAGATCATCATTGACGACCCGGCAGAAGTCGCTCGTATTATGAAACGCTCCATGGACTCGGTACGCCTTCACCGAAAAGAGAAAGGCGATGCGTACAGCTTTAACTGGTCATTGAAAATTGAGCCAAACTTCCAACTGCCATTCGAGCCTACTCATGAGTCGATGGAACAATTGGATTTAAGCCTAGATCAAGAACCGCAAGTTTTAGCGGCCAACTTGCGTCAAGCCTTCTCTGGCATAGTGGCAGGTAACGTAAAGGCTGAAGGCATTCGAGAAATAGAACGTAGAGGGCCTTTCACCATTCATGGCGACGCAGTCCTCATGAAAAAACTCGATAAGTTGCTAAAAGACTTTGTCGAACAGCACCGAATGAAATTACCTGGCGGTTCAGACTACGAACCGTGTTATCGAATCGCTCACCCGGAAATTGGTGGTCGATAGTCAGGCTAGCATTCGTTACACTAGGGGCATTACGCCCCTTTTTATTGCTAAGTCATTATGTCTATTCATCTTGTTATCATTGATGCCCTAAACCTGATCCGCCGAGTGCACTCAGCACAACCAGATCCAACCGACATAGCAAGAACCATAACCACAACGCAAAGAACCCTCACTCGCATTCTGTCAGAGGCCAACCCGACACACATCATCGCGGTTTTTGATCACCACGAACAAGACAGAGGTTGGCGCGCTGAAATTCTCCCTGACTATAAGCAAAACCGAAAACCAATGCCTCAGCCACTACTGCAAGGGTTAGATGCGATTCAACAAGCGTGGTGGGAGCAAGGTATTGATTCATTGCTTTCTGAAGGCGATGAAGCAGATGATTTGGTTGCTACACTCGCAACGAAAGTGGCCAGCCATGGTGAAAAAGTCACCATCGTTTCCACAGACAAAGGTTACTGCCAGCTACTTTCCCCTACCCTACAAATCCGTGATTATTTCCAACATCGTTGGTTAGATGAACCATTTATCGAAAAAGAGTTCGGCGTAAAACCAAATCAACTAGCGGATTACTGGGGATTAACAGGGATAAGCTCTAGCCAGGTTCCGGGCGTACCTGGAATTGGCCCGAAAACAGCGAAAGAGATTCTCACTCAGTTTGAGAGTATTGAAGCTGCCTACGCTAGTGAAGATCTCGTACCGAAATACCGTATAAAATTGGATGAGCACATTGAGTCTGCTCGTTTATGTAAACGCGTCGCCGCTTTAAAGTGCGACATCGAACTAGGCTTTAACTTGCAAGATATTCGCTTTTTAGGGCCAAACAAAGCGGAGTAGTGTCCGATGGTAGTTTCACACCATGAAACCCTCAGATATTAAAAAAGCGCCATTTGAAGGCGCTTTTTCTATTCTAATCACTATTCCCAAAAGACTCGGGGAATAAAGTTAGTAAGGTGAAATATTCGACAGACATTGGATATGAATCGTGATTTCTTCACGATCATGATACAAATGTTTAGCTTGTAGCTTGAACTTTACCTTATTATCAATGAGGAACTGCTTCAGATTTTCAAGGTCTTGCAGCACTTCGTCATAACGCCCTTTCATTGGCAGCTTAAGGTTAAAGATGGCCTCTTTTGCCCAACCTTTTAACAGCCACTGTCCCATCAGGTGAGCAACACGAGCTGGCTTTTCCACCATGTCACAAACAATCCATGTTACGTTCTTGCGGTCTGGTTCGAACTTAAAACCATCCACCATATGGTGCTTGATCTGGCCAGTTTCCATCAAACTGTCTGCCATCATGCCGTTATCAACGCAGTGAACGAACATTGAGCGCTTCACTAATTGGTACGTCCAACCGCCTGGACATGCACCTAAATCCACACCCCACATACCTGGTGCCAAACGCTCATCCCACTCTTCACGTGGAATAAAGACATGAAATGCTTCTTCCAGTTTAAGTGTTGAACGACTTGGGGCGTCTGCTGGGAATTTAAGGCGAGGGATACCCATGAAGAACTGTGAGTTGTTGTCAGTGTAAGAGTAACCAACGTAACAGTGGCCAGGCTCAACAAAGCAAATGTGCAGTACTGGTTTTTTCGCGTTATCTTTGTTCAGCATTAAGCCTTTACCGCGCAACGCTTGACGCATTGGGACGGTAAACTTACGGCAGAATTTCAGTAGCTCTTTCGCTTCATTTGTATCTGGCGTTTCAATTCTCAAATCACCACAACGAGGGAATGCTTCGATGTCTGCTAGTTCATTCAGAATTGGACTAATTCGGTCATCACTTGGCAACGATTGAAACTCAGCTGCTACCGCAAACATTTGTCGAGCAAAAATTAAAGACTTAAAGTCTAAACCTCTCGCAAGTTTGTCGGCATCTCCATCTTGGTAGCACTCGAAGACAACATAACCTGAGTTTCTCTTCACACGAGGGAAGCCATACACTTCCAACTGTGTCGCTTTGTCCTGAATTTCACCAGCACACTCTTTCTCAAAGCCAGAACGGCAATAGAGCATTAGTTGTTTCACTTGGAGACCTCTTTGATATTGAACGCAGCAAAAAAGAACAGACACCAACCAATCATGAACAGTAATCCTCCCACAGGAGTAATTGGCCCAAACCACTTAATGCCCGTCAGCGCCAGCGCGTAAAGACTGCCGCTAAAACAAAAGATGCCGATAATAAAGCAAATCGCCGCAATGAAAAAATATTTTTGTGCTTTTTGTCCCAAATTGAGCAGAAGCAGAATGGCACAAAACACAATCGCCAACGTGTGAATAAATTGATACAGAACTCCGGTCTCAAATACACCGAGCAAATAAGGGGCCAGTGTCGCTTTTAGCCCATGAGCAGCAAATGCTCCAAGAGCGACCGAAATCAGCCCAGACAATCCAGAGAATGAGAGTAACCACTTACTTTTCACTGTACACCTCTTTTATAAACGCCGCTAACTGCTCTATCGCGAGTGCAATGTTACCCACTTCAGTATGACCTGAGATCTTGCGCGGTTTGAAGCTGTGGTCACCATCAGGTAAAAAGCTCACCGTTACTTGTGACGAAAGGACGAAATCATCGAATTCCTCACGCTTACCAAAGGTGTCTCGTTCCCCTTGCAGAATCAGCGTAGGTTTCTCAATGGTTGCTAAGTGCTCGCCTTTGTATTTCTCTGGCTTTCCTGGTGGGTGAAATGGAAACCCTAAACAGGCAATGCCCGCCACCAGCTCATTTTCAGCCAACAAGCTCGACATACGACCGCCCATTGACTTACCACCAATAACCACGGGAGAAGAAGTAAAGTGAGCGATCACTTCGCTGTATGCTTCGAGCAACTTTGGCGCGCGATCGGGCGGACGCTTTTTGCCATCTTCCGAACGTTTCACCATGTAAGGGAAATTAAAACGCACTACACGAATACCTTGCTCCACTAATCCTTTGGCGACAGCTGTCATGAAGTCATGCTCCATCCCCGCACCTGCGCCGTGAGCAAAAATAAACAGCGGTCCGTTTTCAGGCCCCTCAGCTATCCAGTGATTCATCCAATACTTCCTCTTGTTCTTTTCTCGCGGTTGCTAACATCCAGTCTCTAAACGTTGCGATTCGGCCCATATCTGCCTGCTGTTCATGACACACCACATAGAATGCATTCTTAGATATCAACACCTCGTCGAATGGTGCAATGAGTCGTCCGGCTTCCATTTCAGGTTTGGCGAGTACGTTGTTACCGAGCGCGACCCCCTGACCGTGCGCAGCAGCCTGTAGCACCATCGTTGAGTGACTAAAAATAGGACCGTGGTTTACGTTGATGCCTTCAATGTTGTAATGACGAGCAAACTGCTTCCAGTCTTTACGCGAAGTATCGTGTAACAAAGTATGTAATTTGAGGTCACTTAAAGATTCTAATGGTTTGTTACCCAAAAGTAATGAAGGTGAACAAAGTGGGATCAAAAACTCTTGGTACAATTTATCTGCTCGCAAACCTGGCCAGTTCCCACGGCCATAGTAGATCGCCACATCAACATCATCAGTCAGTGAGCCTTCATCCATATCTACGGCTTTAATACGTACATCGATATCGGGCTCTTGAGCATTAAAATCGGCCAAACGAGGTACAAGCCATTGGATAGCAAAACTCGGCGGTAGGCTAATCGTCAATGCCCCTTTTTCGCTACGTTCCAACACCTTATCTGTCGCTTCCGCAATCGAGGTGAAAATATCTTTGATATCGAGAAAGTAACTTTGGCCTTCTTCTGTTAACAACAAAGAACGATTACGTCGACGGAAGAGCTTCAATGATAAGAACTCTTCAAGCGCTTTAATCTGGTGACTGACCGCGGCTTGAGTAACAAATAACTCTTCTGCTGCTCGTGTAAAACTGAGATGACGAGCAGCCGCTTCGAAGACTCGAAGCGAATTTAATGGAGGCAATCTGCGAGACATATGGGACCTCTAATAGGATTAGTTTTTTTAATCTGAAACATTATAAAATGTCCGTTGTCGAACAGCCAGATAAATTCTATATTTCACCCCGCAACACGGGCCTGAACGGCTTGATTTCTTTGGAAATCAATTGGCTTCGTTGTTGCGATGTTGTGTTTGCAAACTCGTATTTCGAGTTAGGTAGATTTCTACCATAATGTTTTGTCCACACTCCCTGTGACAAAACATATACTTCCTGTATTTATTTTTGACCTGTCTGTCAAATTTGTTACACCGCCTAAATTAGGCGGTGTTTTTTTATCTATCAAAAATCTCATCCGCATATCTGGCAGCAATATCACTTTATTACTCTTCTTTCGGATTAATTATCGTTATATCAACACAAAGTGTATGGCTTTGCGATAAGCCTCAACATTATGCTAAGTAATGGTTGTCTGTAACGCGATCAAAAACAAAAAAGGCGCAAATTGATGTCTCAATTTGCGCCTTTTAACGTATTTTATCAGTCAGCTATGGACGGTAAACTTTTACGTTGCTGAAGCCTTGCTCTTGCAAGTAAAGCGCTTGCAGACGGCTCATCACACCGCGGTCACAGTAAAGTAAGTATGTCTTAGACTGGTCTAAGTCACCAAACTGTGTACCCAGCTTGTAGAAAGGGATATGTTTCACATCCACACCTTCGATTTCAAGTGGGTTATCGTCTTCCTCTTCAGGACTACGAATATCTAGCACAACCGCGTGCTCTTCTACCGCTTGAACTTGCTCTACTTCTGGTGCGGCTTGCTCAGACTCTTTCGCGATATCACGAATGTCCATCATGCGAGCTTCTTGAACCACTTGCTCAAGGATACTAAAGTCGAATTTCTCTTCTTCAGCTTCTAGCTTGCCTTTCACCGCTTTCACGGTTGGCTTCTTAGAGATAACACCACAGTATTCTGGCATTGTCTTGGCGAAATCTTCTGTGCCGATTTCACGTGCTAGATTGATGATGTCTTCTTTATCCCAGTTGATAAGTGGACGCAGAATCAGCGTGTCAGTTACGTTATCGATGTGGCGTAGATTGGTTAGCGTTTGGCTCGATACTTGACCTAGTGCTTCACCTGTTACCAATGCTTCGATCTTCATCTTCTGAGCGATCATGCCTGCTGCACGCATAAACATACGCTTCAAGATCACGCCCATTTGGCCGTCATCGACTTTCTCTAGGATTTCCGCAACCACAGGCTCGAAATCAACTGAGATAAAACGTACTTTTGCTGAAGAACCGTATTTGTTCCATAGGTAGTGAGAAACCTGCTTAACGCCGATTTCGTGTGCTGGACCACCTAAGTTAAAGAAGCAGTAATGTACTTTTGAACCACGCTTGATATGAAGATAGCTTGAAACACCAGAATCGAAACCACCCGAGATCAGGCTTAACACGTCTTCTTGCGTACCCAGAGGGAAACCACCTAGGCCTTTATGACGAGACAATACTTGGTTTAGCTTGTCGTTCGAGACTTCTACCTTGATCGTCACGTCTGGGTTTCGTAGCTTAACACTAGCGCTTTCAATCGCTTGATTTAAACCACCGCCTACATAACGCTCTAGTTCAATGGAGGTAAAGTCATGCTTGCCACGACGCTTCGCACGTACAACAAAGGTTTTATTTTCGAGTGCAGCACGGTTGAGTTCTAGCACTTGCTCGAAAATATCGTGCAAGTCTTTAAATTCAGTTTGCTTCACTTCCAGTACGTGGTGAATGCCTGGTGTATGAGTCAAAACCTCAAGAACTTCAGCGTGGAATTCGTTACTCTCAGAGGTCACTTCAATGTGATCACGACGGTTAAATACCGCGACAGACTCCGTGCGGCTCTTAATGATGTTACGAATGTTGCACTCTAAAATCTTTGTGAAGCGCTTACGCACAGATTCACTTTTTACAAAAATTTCTGGATGGGGCTTTACAATAAATTTCATAGTCTAATTCGCAGGTTAGTTTCGCAATCAACAAAGAGTGCACTCAACTTCAATACTTCATACGCAGTAAAACCGCGTTTCAGTCACAAAAAGTAGTCTGAGCTCACTTTTAAGGCGCAAGATTATACACCCAAGCGGATTGGAAAAACAAAAAAAGCGAGCAATCTGCTCGCTTTCTTGTCTCTTTACTGACTTAAAACTAAAGCCTAGTTATTGAATTACCGGCACTTCTTCACTGTAGAGAGGCTCGCCTTGCATAATGCTGATTTCAACCCGTCGGTTAAGTGCGCGATTGTCATCAGAATCATTCGGTAACAAGGGCTCCGTATCCGCCATGCCTCGTACTCTTAAACGTTGATGAGAGAAGCCTCTCACTTTCTCCATCTCTTGCGCGACTGATACTGCGCGCTGAGAAGAGAGATCCCAGTTAGAACGATAAAGTTCCGAATCTAGCGGTCGATTGTCTGTATGGCCAGATACTCGAACAATGCCTGGCACATCTTTTACTAGCTCTGCAATCTGACGAACTAAAGGGCGAAACTTAGGCTGCAAGAAGGCCGAACCTTCTGGGAATGCACCTTTTTCACGCATACGTATAACAATCTGCTGACCGAGGTTTTCAACTTCAATGGCGCCTTGTTCAATCTCTCGCTCTAAGGCTTTCTTGATGCTTTCCATCAAGGTTTCCATCTCTTGCGACATCTCTTTAGATTGCTGTTGCTGCATGTCCGCTTCGGCAGATTCATTGTTTTGAGTTGACGTTTCTGGCGATTGCCCACCCGTTAACTTGCCTTCATCACGTTTTGTGCCACCAGCTCGATCAGACTCCGCTTCATGAAATTCGAGCGTCTGCTGAGTGATGTCCATGGTTTGCTGCATGATGACATCAATCGGAGTTGGTTCCGGCCGACCCGGTCGAAACTCTTGGGCAATAATGCTAGTACCTTTGGGAATGTCTTTCACTTCAAGCTGATTTTGCACACCGAAGGCAAATTTCATTGATCCTGCAATTTGTTTGAACTTCAGTACATCCATCTCAGAAAACGAGAGTAGAAGAACAAAGAAACACATCAGTAGCGACATTAAGTCCGCGAATGTCCCCATCCATAACGGGAGACCGGGTGGCGGACAATCGCATTTGTTATCTTCATCATCCATCACTACTCTCCAAGTTACTCGTCAATCTCAAGGGCACGTTTACCTTCATTGAGGTAGTTCTTCAAGTAACTATCGATCACTCGCGGGTTTTGGCCATCTTGAATCGCTAATACGCCATCCATGATCAAACGGCGATTTAGCGTTTCTTGGTCACGGCGAAGAGAAAGCTTATCCGCAATAGGGAAAAACACCATATTGGACAGGATCGCGCCATACAATGTGGTCAAGAGTGCAACGGCCATTGCTGGTCCAATCGCTTTAGGGTCATCCATGTTTGAAAGCATCGCAACAAGACCAACCAAGGTGCCAATCATTCCCATCGCAGGAGCAACGTCGCCAAAGGCGCGAAATACGCCAGTACCTTGCGTATGTCGTTCATCCGTAAGCGCGATGTCTTTTTTGAGTGCCGCTCTCACAACGTCGGCATCATGGCCATCAACCAGTAGATCAATGCCTTTCTGCATGAATGTGTTGTTTATTTCCATCTCTTCAAGAGCAAGAAAACCACCTTTACGCGCCGCATCGGCCATTTCCACAATTTTTGCGATCAGGTCTTCGGGTTCATCCGCTTTAAACATGAAGGCTTTGCCAGCAATCTTTGTCGCACCAAAAAACTGTCCCATTGTGAACTTCATCAACACGACGAATATTGAGCCGCCAACGACAATAAGGATCGACGTGACATCGACAAACATGCCGATGCTGCCACCAAGCACCATCGCCATAATGACGAATGCAAAACCACCAATCAAACCTAATAGGGTTGCTAAATCCACAAAGCACTCCTCACGCTATACTCAAATACTGCCATTGGGCGGATTATTACCTGTATCGACAACTCGCGCAGAATTTTTAGAAAAATCTTAGCTAATGGATCACAAATTACACTTAACAACCTCAACCAAAATATGGGGTTTCATCGCTTAGACTCGTTGAACGCTAATTTTGTGACAATTATATAAGGTTAAATTTGACCAAATTACTAGGCTAAGGTAACTTTCGTGCATCTTACCCGAGGCTTGATTAAGGCAGAAAAAAGATGGCGGTCAAGAAACCAGAAAACATGACCTTTGAAGCAACCATTGAAGAGCTTGATAGCTTGGTTGATCAATTAGAAAATGGCGATCTTGCTCTAGATGATGCCCTGCGTAAGTTTGAACGAGGCATTGCCTTAGCTCGTGCAGGCCAAACTAAATTAAGCGACGCCGAACAGCGCGTGAGCATTCTTCTTAGTGAAGATGATGAAGCACCACTGAGTGACTTCAAACCAGATTCAGAATAACAATCAGTAGTGAGCAATGTGATGCAACAGACATTGACGTCTTTTCAACAAAGAAACAATCAGCAATTGAATTTGTGGCTCGATCAGCTTCCATATCAAGAGCAGCCATTGATTCAAGCAATGAAATACGGCCTTTTGCTAGGTGGGAAACGCGTTCGCCCTTTTCTTGTTTACATCACAGGTCAAATGCTCGGCTGTAAACCTGAAGACTTAGACACCCCCGCCGCTGCTATCGAATGTATACATGCCTACTCACTCATTCATGATGATCTGCCAGCCATGGACGATGATGAACTGCGTCGAGGTCAACCAACTTGTCATATTAAGTTTGATGAAGCAACCGCAATACTGACAGGTGATGCACTACAAACCCTTGCCTTCACTATTATTGCTGATGGTCAATTAAGCCCGGCGGCAGAAGCTCAACGCATCAACATGATCAAAGCCTTAGCGCATTCCTCTGGTGCCAGCGGCATGTGTGTAGGGCAAGCCTTAGATTTAGGCGCGGAAAATCGCCAAGCTTCTCTTGAAGAAATGGAAGAGATACACCGTAAAAAAACCGGAGCTCTGATTGATTGTGCGGTAAAATTAGGTGCATTAGCTGCTGGTGAGAAAGGTATCGAGGTTCTACCTCACTTGGAGCGCTACTCAAAAGCAATTGGTTTGGCGTTTCAGGTTCAAGACGATATTCTTGATATCATCAGTGACACAGAAACACTGGGTAAGCCTCAAGGTTCCGACCAAGGTCTGAATAAGAGCACTTATCCTTCCCTGCTGGGTTTAGAGGGAGCCATAGAGAAAGCTCACACTCTGTTACAGGAAGCACTTCAAGCATTGGAAGCTATCCCATACAATACTCAGTTACTCGAAGAGTTCGCCCGATATGTCATCGAGCGCAAAAATTAACACTATAAGCGCGCATTTATATGACTCTTGATATTTCAAAGTACCCAACACTGGCGTTAGCAAATACACCGGAAGAATTACGTCTTCTTCCGAAAGAAACATTACCAAATCTGTGTGATGAACTGCGAACGTATCTGCTAAATTCAGTGAGCCAATCTAGCGGACACTTAGCGTCTGGCTTAGGCACCGTAGAGCTAACTGTCGCTCTGCATTATGTTTACAACACCCCTATCGACAAATTGATCTGGGATGTTGGTCATCAGGCTTACCCGCACAAAATCCTCACCGGACGTCGCGATAAAATGCCAACAATTCGCCAAAAGGATGGTCTACACCCTTTCCCTTGGCGTGAAGAAAGTGAATATGACACCTTATCTGTCGGCCACTCTTCGACATCGATTAGTGCAGGTCTTGGCATGGCCATCAGCGCACAAAAAGAAGGTAAAGGTCGCAAAATCGTCAGTGTGATTGGTGATGGCGCAATTACAGCAGGCATGGCATTCGAAGCCATGAACCACGCTGGCGACGTTCATCCTGATATGTTGGTGATTTTGAACGACAACGAAATGTCGATTTCAGAAAACGTCGGCGCCCTGAATAACCACCTTGCGAAAGTACTTTCTGGCAGCTTGTACACTTCTATCCGTGAAGGCGGTAAAAAAGTGTTGTCTGGTGTTCCACCTATTAAAGAGTTGGTTCGCCGTACGGAAGAACACCTCAAAGGCATGGTAGTGCCTGGTACTCTGTTCGAAGAGTTCGGCTTTAATTACATTGGCCCGATTGATGGACACGACGTCAATGAACTCGTCAAAACGCTAAAAAACATGCGTGAGCTCAAAGGCCCTCAATTCCTACACATCATGACCAAGAAAGGCAAAGGTTATGAGCCTGCCGAGAAAGATCCTATCGGCTACCATGGTGTTCCTAAATTCGATCCAACGCATAATTGTCTGCCGAAGAGCAGTGGCGGTAAGCCAACTTACTCAAAGATCTTCGGTGACTTTTTATGTGACATGGCGGCCCAAGATCCTAAGCTAATGGCAATTACGCCAGCAATGCGCGAAGGATCAGGTATGGTGCGTTTCTCAAAAGAGTACCCAGACCAATACTTTGATGTGGCGATTGCTGAGCAGCACGCAGTGACACTGGCAACAGGCATGGCAATTGCGGGCGATCATCCAATCGTTGCTATCTATTCGACTTTCTTGCAACGTGGTTATGACCAATTGATCCACGACATCGCGATCATGGACTTACCAGTGATGTTTGCGATCGACCGCGCAGGTCTCGTTGGCGCAGATGGTCAAACTCACCAAGGTGCGTTCGATTTGAGCTTTATGCGCTGTATTCCGAACATGGTGATCATGGCGCCAAGCGACGAAAACGAGTGCCGACAAATGCTTTACACTGGCCATAAACATGCTGGCCCGAGTGCGGTTCGATACCCTCGTGGTAGCGGCATGGGCGTAGAAATCGAAACTGAGTTTACAGCGTTAGAAATCGGTAAAGGGCGCATGGTTCGCCAAGGTGAAAAAGTTGCTATTCTGAACTTTGGTACTTTCTTGGGTAACGCGCTAGAAGCGGCAGAATACCTTAACGCCACTGTTGCTGATATGCGCTTTGTGAAGCCGCTCGATGAAGCATTAATTCGTCAATTAGCCGCAGATCATGACGTGCTCGTGACGTTAGAAGAAAATGTTATCGCAGGTGGTGCAGGTGCGGGTGTCGTTGAGTTCATGATGAAAGATAAAATCATTAAACCTGTGTTGAACCTAGGTTTACCAGATGAGTTTATTCATCAGGGAACACAAGATGAACTGCATGAAGAGCTTGGTCTCGATGCAAAAGGAGTTGAAAAATCCATCTTGGATTATTTAGCAAAATAGAATGTAAAAAGGGATGCTCATAGCATCCCTTTTTTACGGTCAACGTTTAATTCATCCAGCCCGCATATTTTGCGACTAGAAACAGGGCAACACCAGCCATAATTCCCGCCACGATATCATCAACCATAATACCCAGCCCACCATGAACTCGCTTATCTAGCCACCCAATTGGCCAAGGTTTTACCATATCGAAAAAACGAAATAAGATGAAGCCAGTGATCAACCACTTCCATTCAGTGAGTGGAATATTCAGTGCAGGCACAATGCTCATCGTAATCCAAAAGCCTGCAAACTCATCCCATACGATTGAACCATGATCATGAACTTTCATGTCTGCAGAGGTCACTTGGCATATTTGAATGCCGATCACACACGAAATCAGAACAACAATGACATACGCCGTAAATGGTAATTGTGCCAACAACAAAAAGAAAGGCACGGCCGCCAGTGTGCCCATTGTTCCAGGGATAAACGGGGATAATCCACTGCCAAAACCCGTCGCCAATAGATGCCACGGGTTCTTTAATGAAATCAGAGAAAGAGGGTTGGTCATATCCTTAAACCTATACTGCTAGTTTGGTTTCAATCGTCATGCCTGTGAGTTGCTCAATAGTAACAGGCTCTTGGCTAGAGCTTAGCTCAGATCATTTAAAGTGGTCGAAGCCACTTAAGTCCCAATCAAGTGGTTGATTGTTATCATGCAGCTCGAAGGTTCCATTTGGTCGGATTTGACCAATACATGTGACCTTACAGCCAGTATGAGATAAAGCGCTTTGTAACGAGCCTCGATTTTGCTCCGGCACGGTAAAACACAACTCGTATTCTTCGCCACTTGCTAAAGCATACTGCTGCGCGCTGATCTTATCATCTAAAAACTGGACTAATTCTGAAGAGATCGGTAGCTGAGAGACATCAATACTCACCCCAACCTGAGATCGCTGTAAAATGTGCTTAATATCAGAGATTAAACCATCTGAAATATCTATCGCCGAAGAGGCTAGGCCAACCAGAGCCTGACCAGCGAGCACACGAGGAGAACTAAGGTAATGAGCTCGCTCTAGTGCTTCCGCGCCGGCTCTACTGCGCAGAGAGTCATCTAGAATCACATCCAAGCCAGCTTTTGCATCGCCAAGGTTTCCCGTTACGTATACCCAATCCCCAGGCTTGGCGCCGGATCGCGTGAGCGCTTTGTCTTCAGGTACAAAACCTTGCACCGTCAGTGTCAGACACAATGGGCCTTTGGTGGTATCACCGCCTATTAACTGAATACCATAGTAATCAGCCAGTTCGAAAAATGCATCACAGAAAGGTGCAAGCCATTCTTCATCTGGCTCAGGCATCGTTAATGCAAAGCTCACCCACGCAGGCGTTGCGCCCATCGCCGCCAAATCACTGATGTTAGAAGCCAATGCTTTGTGTGCGACCCATGCTGGGTTCGCGTCGGCTAAGAAATGCGTTCCAGCTACCAATGTATCCGTGCTAATCGCAATCTGAACATTAGCTGGCGCTTTGACCAAAGCGCAATCATCACCAGCGGCTAGATGGACATCTTTACGTTGGCTCTGACGACCGACGAAGTATTTGTCTATCAGATTAAATTCACCAGACATAATTCACTTACTTTTTGATGTAAAAGCTTTTGATACAAAAAAGGTCAGCATGTGCTGACCTTTTCATTGAAGAAATCGTTATTTCTTACGAATGTGAGGTGCTGCTTTATCAAGTACACCATTCACAAACTTGTGGCTATCTTCTGCTGCGAAAACTTTTGCAAGTTCAATCGCTTCATTGATAACAACTTTGTAAGGAACATCTTCGCGACGAGTCATCTCGTACATAGCAAGGCGAAGAAGAGCAAGTTCCATCATATCTAAATCCTGCATAGGACGAGAGATGTATGGACGAATTTTGCTATCTAGCTCAGCGTGGCTAAGTACAACACCGCTTAATAGTTCACGGAAGTAAGCTACGTCTGTCTCTGGAGCAGCAAGCGCTGGCTCAGATGCATGAAGTTCTTCTTCATCGTATTTGTCGCCAGACAAAAACTGTTCTTCAATCTTGGCAACATTCTCTTTAGTAATTTGCCATGAGTAGATCGCCTGTAGAGCGAATTGACGTGCGTTACGACGTGCGGCTGGTTTCACACTGGCCCCCATTAGGAATCAATTTCAGATAGTACATTAATCATTTCAAGTGCGCTTAGTGCAGCCTCTGCACCTTTATTACCAGCCTTGGTTCCTGCGCGTTCAATCGCTTGATCGATCGTATCAACAGTCAAAACACCAAATGCTACTGGAATGCTGAATTCCATAGACACTTGTGCTAGACCTTTGTTCATTTCACTACAAACATAGTCAAAGTGAGGCGTTCCACCGCGAATAACAGACCCTAGAGAAACAATAGCGTCGAATTTGCCAGTTTTAGCAACACGCTGAGCTACTAGAGGTAGTTCTACGGCACCTGGACAACGCACAACCGTGATGTTGTCTTCGCTTACTTGTCCGTGACGCTTTAGTGTATCGATCGCACCAGAAAGTAGGCTTTCGTTAATAAAACTGTTGAAACGAGAAATAACGATAGCAATTTTTGCATTTGGCGCTGGGAAGCCACCCTCGATCACTTTCATAAGCTTTCCTTTAACTCTATTTATAAGTGAAATATGTTCATCAAGTGAGAATCGCCGGATTCTAGCACAAATTTGTGAGCAATATCTAATGGAAATTGGAGGCAAATCACTGGTTCCTAGCCATTGACGAGTTAAGCACGTCAAAGACTAGGAACTTATTGTTCGGTTGTTACTCGCAGACGTACTCAACAACGTTCAGACCAAAACCACCTAACGCGTGGTACTTTTTGTTGGTCGATGACAGAAGACGCATATCATGTACACCGAGATCCGCAAGAATCTGTGAACCAACGCCAACACGGCGAGACGTGCCTTGTTTTTTAGCAAGCGTTGGTGCTTCACCTTTGTCTTGCGCTTCGAACATCTTCACGCGATGAATAAGTAGATCGGTCGATTCTTCATGGCCAAGAACAACCAGTACACCGCCCTCTTCACCAATGCGTTTCATTGCCTTATCTAGTGTCCAGCTGCGCTCTGCATTACGATCGCTACGTAGTAAGTCGGTAAAAACGTCTTGAAGATGAACGCGAACCAGTGGCGCTTTTTCTTTCAAATCGCCCTTGCACATTGCGTAGTGCACTTGGTTATCAATGGTGTCTTTGTACGTGACTAACGTGAACTCGCCAAACTCTGTCGGTAACTTGCACTCTGCCACACGTTCAATCGTTGTCTCAGTGTTATTGCGGTACTCAATTAGGTCGGCAATAGTGCCCAATTTAATACCGTGCTTCTCTGCAAAGATCTCTAGATCTGGGCGACGAGCCATGGTGCCGTCGTCATTTAAGATCTCAACAATCACCGATGCTGGCTCTAAACCAGCAAGACGAGCCAAATCACAGCCAGCTTCAGTGTGACCTGCGCGAGTCAGTACACCGCCGTCTTGAGCTGCGAGAGGGAAGATGTGACCAGGCTGCACCAAATCCGCAGCTTTAGCGTTTGGCGCGACTGCTGCTTGAACAGTACGTGCGCGATCTGCGGCTGAAATACCCGTCGTTACCCCTTCTGCTGCCTCAATCGAAACAGTAAAGTTGGTGGTGTATTGCGCATTATTGTCTTGCACCATTGGTGGCAGACCTAGACTTTCGCAACGATCTTTGGTCATGGTTAAACAAATCAGGCCACGGCCATAGGTTGCCATAAAGTTGATGGCTTCCGGCGTAATATGCTCGGCAGCCATGATCAAGTCACCTTCATTCTCGCGGTCTTCATCATCCATTAGGATGACCATTTTGCCTGCGCGAATATCATCAATAATTTCTTGTGGCGTACTGATTGGCATAGTCTGTTATCCCGTTATTCTAAATTTGTTATTGCGACAGCAATGAAAAATTACGTTGCAGTGAATGCTAGTTAGGTCAATAGTTTGAGCTTTGCATTAAGCAAGTCAATGAATCTCGCGGTGTTCTGTGAGTCTGCTCTTTATCGCATGCCTCACGCAGCCACTCCCAAGACTTATGCAAAACCGTTTTGCTGTAAAAAGTCCATCGTGATACGAGACTCGGCCTTATCTTCTTGTTGTCCTTGCAGTAAACGCTCCATATAACGCGCAAGTACATCAACTTCCAAGTTGACTTTGCGCCCCACTTGAAACTGGTCAATCGTAGTTTCTTCACTCGTATGAGGAACGATCGTCAGCTTAAAAGCATTTTTACGTAAGTCGTTGACGGTTAGGCTAATACCATCAACAGTAATCGAGCCTTTCTCTGCAACGTACTTGCTAATTTCCGCAGGCATTGCAACCCAAAACTCTATCGCACGGCCAACTGAATTGCGTTCGACAATTTCACCAACCCCATCGACATGGCCAGAAACGATATGTCCACCCAATCGCGTTGTTGGCAACATGGCTTTTTCTAGATTCACCTTATCGCCTACTTGGTATTCAGCAAACCCCGTTTTCTTCAAGGTTTCTAATGACAGATCAGCACTGTAATAGTGGCTTCCGAAGTCAACTACCGTTAAGCAAACACCATTGGTCGCAATGCTATCGCCTAACTTAACGTCTGACATATCAAGCGTACCCGTTTCAACCGTGACGGTGATGTCTTCGCCCTTCGGCGTAATCGCAGCTAACTTGCCAACTGCTTCTACTATTCCTGTAAACATACTATTTCTTATCTAATTTCATTACGTTTTATGGTGGCGGTGATGCGAATGTCTACCCCAACCATACGAACGTCTGTAATGTTTAAATCTATGACGTCAGCCATAGCGCTTAACCCTAAAGCACCGATAAGCCCCCGACCATCGCTGCCCATGAGTTTTGGCGCAAGGTAAACAATGAGCTCATCTACAAGATTAGCCTTTATCATCGCACTCGCTAGCGTAGCTCCAGCTTCAACCCATAAGTGATTGATATGGTGCTCATCAGAGATACGTTTTAATGTCGTTGATAAGTCAATTTGGTCAGCGCTGTCCAATAGAGGGATACAGTCTCCATCAGAGCGAACAATAACTCGCTCTCCATCGGTATGGAACAGCTTGAGCGCATCAGTTAAACGGTTCTGACGATCTAAGATTACACGTACTGGTTGACGAAGCTCTTCTTGTAAATACTGCGCTTGAACACTATTAGGTAAGTCATCCCAGCGCACGTTGAGTGATGCATTATCATCAATCACCGTTTTGCTAGTAGAAAGAATGCCACCACTCATTGCTCGATAACGCTGCACATCTTGGCGGGCCGTTGGGGAGGTGATCCATTGGCTCTGACCATTATTGAGTGCGCTTTGCCCATCCAAACTGGCCGCCATTTTTAATTGAACAAACGGCATGCCTGTACGCATGTACTTTATAAAACCAGGGTTAAGGGCAAGGGCATCTTGCTCTAACAAGCCGATTTGAACTTCAATTCCGGCATCACGTAACATCTGGATGCCGCGACCTGCAACTTTCGGGTTTGGGTCTACCATGGCGCAAACCACGCGTGCCACTTTCGCTTTAATCAGCCCTTCGGCACATGGCGGTGTACGGCCGTAATGAGAGCAAGGTTCTAGCGTCACATAAGCGGTTGCACCAACTGCTTTTTCACCCGCCATGCGCATCGCGTGCACTTCGGCATGCGGCTCACCAGCACGATGGTGATAGCCTTCACCGACAATTTCTTCATCACGAACGATGACACACCCTACATTTGGATTAGGGGCGGTGGTATAAATGCCACGTTTCGCTAACTTAATAGCTCGTGACATCATGGCGAAATCTAAATCAGAAAACGCGCTTTCAGGAGTGTGTTGAGTCATGAGCTACTCAGTCTTCTAGGCGGGCAATCTCTTCGCCAAACTCGCGAATATCTTCAAAGCTGCGGTAAACGGAAGCGAAACGAATGTAAGCCACCTTATCGAGCTCTTTGAGCTGGTCCATGACTAAATTACCAATCATTTCACTCGGAACCTCTCGCTCACCCGTCGCACGCAGTTGTGATTTGATCATACTGATCGCTAACTCTATAGAATCGGCACTCACTGGGCGTTTCTCTAAAGCTCGTTGAATACCGCCAACCATTTTATCTTCATCAAATGGTTCACGGTTGCCATTCGATTTGATCACTTTAGGCATCACTAACTCTGCGCTTTCAAACGTAGTGAAACGCTCGCTACACGCCAAGCACTGACGGCGACGTCGAACTTGATGGCCATCAGCCACTAAGCGGGAATCAATAACTTTGGTATCGTTCTCGGAACAAAAAGGACAATGCATATCACCTCCATATCTATACCAAAATAACCTCATGAGCAATCACGGATAACCACGCGTTCATGGTTATACGGATTCTATTAAAGCTATTTGGGTATAACGCTTTCAAACCGAAATAAAAGCTCATGTAGTGTAGCGGAATTGGTATGTTAGACAAAACAAAAAGGGGCGCAAAGGCCCCTTTTTCACTCAAGATCTCGTCGAATGTGTTAACTGCGTGCTAAGTAGTTCGCTTTACCAACCCACTTGTAGCTAGTTAGCTCTTCTAAGCCCATCGGACCGCGTGCATGTAGCTTTTGCGTAGATACTGCGACTTCTGCGCCAAGGCCAAATTGCGCACCGTCTGTAAAGCGCGTTGAAGCATTCACATAAACCGCCGCCGAACCGACAGAATTGATGAACAGTTCTGAGTTTTCCAAACTATTGGTCATGATCGCATCTGAGTGGCTCGCGTTATGGACACGCATATGAACAATGGCATCTTTCACATCAGACACAACTTTTACACCAAGAGTGTAGCTCAACCATTCCGTATCAAAGTCACCTTCAACAGCATCGCGAATTTGTGTTGCTTGAGCCATCAGTGCTTTTGCCTTAGGCTCTGTCACGAAGGTCACTTTATCGTTCATGCGCTCTACGATCATTGGTAGGAATTGCGCTGCAATTTTTTCATGCACGAGCAGCGTATCTAATGAGTTACACGCAGATGGACGTTGAACTTTAGAGTTCTCAACCACATTCAGGGATTTCTCTAGATCAGCGGATTCGTCGACAAAGATATGGCTGATACCAAAGCCACCAATAATCACCGGAATCGTGCTGTTTTCTTTACACATTTTGTGTAGGCCAGCACCACCGCGTGGAATGATCATGTCGACGTAATCGTCCAACTTAAGCAATTGAGAAACAAGCTCACGATCTGGTTTTTCAATGTACTGCACAGAAGCGGCTGGAAGGTTCGCCTTTGCGAGCGCAGACTGAATAACCTTCACTAATTCCATATTCGAGAAAAAGGTCTCTTTGCCACCACGTAAAATGCTTGCGTTGCCGGTTTTCAAGCACAACGCTGCAATATCAATGGTTACGTTTGGACGCGCTTCATAAATTACGCCCACGACACCAAGCGGCACACGACGACGAGACAGTGACATCCCATTTTCCAGTACCTTACTGTCTATTTCGCTGCCTACAGGATCGTTCAAGCTAATGACGTTGCGAACATCATTCGCAATTGCAGTCAGTCGTTCTTCATTAAGCAAAAGGCGATCGAGCAGCGCATCGGTTAAACCCGCTTCACGGCCAAGTTCGATGTCTTTAGCGTTTGCCGCCAAAATAGCAGCAGAGTTTGCTTCTAGCTCATCAGCAATGATGGCTAATGCTTGGTTCTTTTGCGCAGTTGACGCTGTCGCTAATTCGAAAGCTGCATCTTTAGCAGCTTTACCCATATTCGTTAAATCCACTTTGCTTCCCTCTAATTCTATTCCTGAATGACGACCAAATCATCGCGGTGAATCACCTCAGAGCCATAATCATGCCCCAAAATAGAGATGATATCTTTACTGTGTTTACCAGTAATTTTAGTTAGGTCATCACTTGAGTAGGCGCTGATGCCACGAGCCACCAACTTACCGTGAGCGTTTGTTACACGCGCCACTTCGCCTCGTGCGAAGTCACCACTAACTTTGATGACCCCTTTAGCAAGTAGGCTACTGCCCTTGCCGACCACAGCATTGACTGCACCATCATCAATAACGATGTCGCCCGATGCCGCAGGTCCCGCTAGAATCCAGCGTTTACGGTTCTCTAAGGCTTCAGCGCAAGGTAGGAAGCGCGTGCCCTGAGGTTCAGCACTTAAAGAGTCAAAGATAACATTCGGCGCACTACCAGCAGCAATAATAACCTCGATACCTGCGCGGCGAGCGATGTCTGCGGCTTGCAGCTTCGTTGCCATACCACCAGTACCCAATGTTGTACCGCTTCCACCTGCGATTTTACGCAGCGTATCGTCGATGGTTTTTACTTCCTTGATAAGCTCTGCGTTCGGATCTTTACGAGGGTCAGCAGTAAACAGACCTTTTTGGTCCGTTAAAAGCAAGAGCTTATCTGCACCACATAAAATGCCTACCAAAGCGGAAAGGTTGTCGTTATCGCCAACTTTAATCTCGCTAGTCGCAACGGCATCATTTTCGTTTACGATAGGAACAATATCGTTCGCAACGAGCGCATTAATAGTGTCACGCGCGTTAAGGAATCGCTCACGATCTTCTAAATCGGCACGGGTTAGTAGCATTTGGCCAATCTTGATACCATAAATACCAAACAAAGACTCCCATGTTTGAATCAAGCGACTCTGCCCCACCGCGGCAAGTAACTGCTTACTCGCCATCTCGTTGGGCAATGCGGGGTAACCAAGATGCTCACGGCCTGCTGCAATCGCACCAGACGAAACCATTACGATTGAATGGCCTTGTTTTTTAAGCTCAGCACACTGGCGTGCTAACTCAACCATGTGTGCACGGTCGAGTGCCAGAGTGCCGCCTGTCAGCACACTTGTACCCAGTTTCACAACGACAGTTTGTGGTTGTGAAACAACTGCATTTTGTTGATTCGTTGTCATGATGTCTTCTGAAGTGAAAAACAAATAAAGAGAGGATGTTTTAACAATCAAATAGGGAATTAACAAGAGAAAAGGTGCGTTTTCGCACCTTTTTGTTTGGTATTAAATGAAAACAACCAAATTAAGCGAAATCGAAAGACTCCGTGTGATATTCGACTTCTAATTTGAAGTGTTCTTCTAAAGTATCAACCAGCTTTTGATGGAATGTGCTCTGCGTGAGATACACTTCCTCTACCACTTTTTTGGGAAGGGCTTCAGATACCCATTGCCCTTCTTTGTTGTACTTGCCAATATGATATTTAGCAGTAAAGCCTCCCTCGATGGATTCCAAATCCATCCACCAGCCCCAAAATTCACGCTTCTCAGGCGATTTTTTGTCGTCTACACATACAGATAAACAATCAAAATAATAGCGCCCTTCTTGCGATTGTGGTTCGCGCAGGTAAGGCCCTATCGCCTTCAACTTTGACATCAAGCGAAAGTGAGTCGGGCCCTGAGTCGTCTCTGACATATGAATCTCCGTTTTCATAGTTAAAAGTAAACACCCAAGAATGATTATTATTTTTAATTATCATGAGCTTATTTTTTGCTCAGATATATCACTCTTAACTAATTTAGGAGAATTGTCACCCTAATAATTCATCTTCTAGCCACTTTATGGCTAAATCGAGGGATTGCTCATATCCTTTTGTAATTGTTTTGGAACTGATTTTTTTCGCTCTACCATACTGGCTAAATAGAGCAACAAGTTGATTATCACTGTGTGGCGACACTGGATCGCCTTCAAGACTCAAAGCCAAAATAGGCACTTTGGTTTTTCGACTGCTCAGGAAGCCCTGAACCTTCAATGACCACGCCATCATCTGACCAGCCATGCTATTAATATCAACCGCATTTTTCCCCAAACGGGAAGCCAAAAGATCTAAATACATCTTCGGCATTTTTTGTAACTTCTGAGGGGAAGTAAAAATATCATGTACGGGCGCGCCTAGAGCGACACAAGCTTTGATCTTTTCTTGCTCGACAAAAGAGAGTCTGATCATGGCATTACCACCAAAACGAAACCCAACTAACCCCACTTTGTGATGATCAACCCAAGGTAGCGAGTAAAGCTCATTCAATACCGCTTGATGTAGGCAACTTGAATTCTCGGTCAAGGGCCAATGAGAGCTATGCCCAACTGAAGGCATGTCCACGGTTAACATCGCAATATCTCGCGGTGCAAGACGATTACGGAACAAACGCCACATGTCGGTTTGTAGAGTATCCAAACCAGCGCTCACCATGACCACAGGCAACTGTTTATCCGTTCTTGGTAAATGGAGGTTCGCGATGATTTTGCGATTTTGGTAAGGCACTTCAATTTGCTTGATGGTGTACTTAGTTTTTTCTGCGCCGTCAGAATACGCTTTGTTTGCCAGAACTTGAGCTTGCGATGCCAAGTTGTCATTTTTTAAATGTGGGTAGCCTGCAATACTAAAACACAAAGAAGCAGTGAAGAGTTCATCCGCTGCCTCTTCTCCTTGCATTTCATTTGCTCGCTTCTGATGATCCATACCAAGCTTGATCCACTCAAATGTCCAGTTACCACCGTGATAACCCATTACAGTGTCTAACCAATCATCATTGGTTCGCGAGTGAGAAGATGAAGCAATTTTGGACAGTACGCCTTCCATTTCGATCGGAGACAATCCTTGCCAAGCCCATTGCAAGCGACGCAAATGACGATACCAAGCACGATCACCCTGCGCTTCTCGTTCATCAAGTATTTTTTTACTGGTCGGCATGTACTGGGTAAGCGCGGAGGTTTCTTTTGCTTGCTTATGTTTCACGAACAAAGTTTCGGAAAGATTTTTACTGACGTCTTCAGACATAGGAAGAACCCTAGGCTATTAGCATGATTTAATATCATAATAAAAAAAATGCCCCTATAAAGGGGCATTTCTCAATATTCTTTAACCGCGCTTATTTTTGCTTGCGGTTTACTGGCTCAGCATACTGGATTGACATATCCCAAGGCTGCTCAATCCAAGTGTCTTGAGCAATATCTACAACGTAATCATCCAGCAGCTCTTTGCCTGATGGTTTCGCACACACAGCGATCATTTTCGCTTTTGGATACATCTCACGTAGTTTGCGCGCTGTATCACCACTGTCTACTAGGTCTTCAACGATTAGGTAACCTTCGCCATCACCTTCAGGTGCTTTTAGTACCGTCATATCGCGCTGATGATCATGGTCGTAGCTTGAAATACAGATTGTATCAACGTAACGAATACCCAGTTCACGAGCCAAAATAGCGCCAGGAACCAAACCGCCGCGGCTTACCGCCCAAATTCCTTTCCATTGCTCAGCTGGCATTTGTTTTTCAGCCAGTTCACGGCAGTAAGTCTGCATTGCATCCCAAGTGATAATGAATTTTTTACTCATTGTAATAACCTAATAATTTGAAAATATGCATCCTCAAAATCTAGCGAAGTCACTCAAAAGCGGAATGCTCACTAACTTCTCCAAAATGTTTGGAGACGAGGATGTCAAGCTGCGCAAACGATTATTCTACCGAAACACACCGCTAATACCAACGGTGATATCAAAATTCTCTGCCTATTCCGCAGAAAAACCGTCTTCTGTGAACAACGTAAAAAAGAAAAAGCCAGCGTGAATAAATCCACACTGGCTTTTTGCTCGAGAAATTAACCGACGAGGTATTTAACGATGAAGATGGCTGACATCACCCATACACTCATCGACACTTCACGGCCCTTGCCGCTGAATAATTTGATCGCCGCGTATGCGATAAAGCCTAACGTGATACCTTCTGCAATCGAGAATGTTAGCGGCATAACTAAACAAGTCACAACAACTGGGGACGCTTCAGTTAGGTCACGCCAATCAATGCTTACTAGCCCAGACAGCATCAAGATCGCCACATAGAATAGCGCACCTGACGTTGCATAAGCAGGGATCATACCCGCAAGTGGTGAGAACAATAGAGCAAGTAGGAAGAGTACACCAACAACCACGGCTGTTAGACCAGTACGCCCACCCGCAGCCACACCAGAAACGCTTTCAATATAAGATGTCGTGTTAGAGGTACCAAGTAATGCACCTACTGACGTTGCTGTTGAGTCAGCAAGTAACGCTTTGTTTAAACGAGGGATGTTGCCATTCTCATCAGTTAGACCTGCTTTTTGAGAAACGCCAACGAGCGTACCTGCGGTGTCAAATAAATCGACAAATAGGAAAGCAAATACGACGGAAATCATGCCTACTTCAAACAAACCAGAGAAATCCAGTTGCATGAAAGTTGGCGCAATGCTTGGTGGCGTTGACATAATACCGCCCCACTGCACATCACCAAATAGAAGACCAAGCGCTGTAACGCCAAGAATGGCGATCATCACCGCACCTTTCACACCACGGTGAACCAATGCAATCGTAAGAAAGAAGCCAATCGCGGCCAATACAGATGGCAATGATGTGATCTCTCCCATAGAAACTAATGTCGCTGGGTTATCAACGACGATACCTGCATTTTTTAATGCGATAAACGCTAAGAAAAGACCAATACCAGCTGAAATACCTGTTCGTAGAGAATGCGGGATCGAGTTAATAATCCACTCACGGATCTTAAATACGCTTAAAAGAATGAACAGAAGGCCAGAAACAAATACAGCCGCCAACGCAACTTGCCACGTATAACCCATTCCCAATACAACAGAGTAAGTAAAAAATGCGTTCAGGCCCATTCCTGGTGCCTGTGCGATTGGGTAATTGGCAACAAATCCCATGATAAAACAGCCGATTGCGGCAGCAAGACAAGTCGCGACAAAAATGGCGCCACGGTCCATACCGGTATCCGACAGGATCGCTGGGTTTACAAAAATAATGTAAGCCATAGTTAGGAAGGTCGTAACACCTGCAATGATCTCAGTGCGCACATTTGTGCCATTTTCACTGAGTTTAAAAAGCCTCTCGAGCATGATCGAATCCTGTAAAGGTAAAAAGTAAACGGTTGCGTAATCGATTGGCGGGAATTATAAAGTTATCAAATAGCAAATTCTAGATAGAATCTTCACTCTAATGCGTTTTTTTTCTTTGGATATGAAACACATTCTCTAATCTATCATAGCAAGCAAAGAAATATATTCTTATAAAACAATAGGTAACCCAGATAACACAGTTCTCTAAAAGAGAATAAAAACTGAGCAATGTACTAAACTTTCAGATGAAAAAGGCCCATTTTAAACATGGTATCTAACAGATTTGATGGAAAAGTCGATAAAACCGAAGAATGGGGAATAGAAGAAGGCTTTGATGGCAATAAGTGAGTCAGGAAGAGAAAATAGAGATAAAAAAACGCCACCCAATTTGGGTGGCGGTGAATCATGTCAGCACTATCACTGAAAAAAAATTCCAATTTATAGGGGTGAACAAACTGTTCGAGTCACATGCGTTGACTTCACTTAGTAGCCAAAGCTTGTTGGGTATACAAAGTTACCGGTGTAAACAGACTTGCTATTCCAGAACATTGTACTTGGTAAACCTTTCATAACTATCACCTTTTAAATCAATTAAACATTCGTTGATTTCTCGGTTCCTTGGAGGCGATAAAACGGACTCATCCTTTGAGCATTTCATTCTTCTCTCAGAAGCTGGTTACAAATATACCACCAAGAAATTTAATTACAAGCATTTTAGTGATTGGAATCACAAAAAATGCACAAATTGACCTTTATCAAAGTTTATGTGTAATTAAATTACAATTTTATGAATTAAAAAATAAAGCCACTTTCAGAATATATGATAGAGAACACATAGTGCTTGTTATTGTATTCACAAACTGTGACAGTTCTGAGAGAAATCCTTGTGATCGCGACTACTCGTACTCTTTATCTGGTGGTATGCTAACGGCAATTTGAAGGCCAAGTCGTATAGCATTTAATGCTACCTTGATAATATTTTTACGGTATATATTTGGCAAAGCACATCAAAAGGAGTCATCCGTGTCTGAGTTCCATTCTGAGATCAGTACCTTATCACCTGCTCCACTTTGGCAGTTTTTCGATAAGATTTGTTCTATCCCTCATCCATCGAAACATGAAGAAGCATTAGCACAGTACATTATCAACTGGGCAACAGAGCAAGGCTTTGACGTTCGCCGTGATCCAACCGGTAACGTGTTCATCAAAAAGCCCGCGACACCAGGAATGGAAAATAAGAAGGCTGTTGTACTTCAAGCACACATCGACATGGTGCCGCAGAAAAACGAAGACACTGAACACGACTTCACCAAAGATCCAATCCAACCTTACATCAATGGCGAATGGGTAACTGCGAAAGGCACGACGCTTGGTGCAGATAACGGTATTGGTATGGCTTCTTGCCTTGCTGTATTGGCATCTAAAGATATTAAGCACGGTCCACTCGAAGTTCTGCTGACGATTGATGAAGAAGCAGGCATGACTGGCGCATTTGGCCTTGAAGCTGGTTGGTTAGAGGGTGAGATTCTTCTAAATACAGACTCTGAACAAGAAGGCGAAGTCTACATGGGTTGTGCAGGTGGCGTTGATGGCACCATGACTTTCGATATTTCTCGAGAATCAACGCCTGCAGGTTTTGTAACACGCCAACTGACGCTGAAAGGCCTAAAAGGTGGTCACTCAGGTTGTGACATTCACACAGGTCGCGGTAATGCCAACAAATTACTTGGTCGTTTCCTTGCCGGTCATGCTCAAGAGCTTGATTTACGTTTAGTCGAATTCCGTGGTGGTAGCTTACGTAATGCAATCCCTCGCGAAGCGTTTGTTACTGTCGCGCTTCCTGTCGAAAACCAAGACAAGCTTGCTGAGCTGTTCAACCACTACACTGAGCTGCTTAAAACTGAATTGGGTAAAATCGAAACAGGTATCGTAACCTTTAATGAAGTGATCACGACTGACGCGCAAGTATTTTCAATCGCCGATCAGCAACGATTCATTGCGGCACTTAACGCTTGTCCAAACGGCGTAATCCGTATGAGTGATGAGGTGGAAGGCGTTGTTGAAACTTCTCTAAACGTTGGTGTGATCAGCACAGAAGAAAATAAAGTCACCGTGCTTTGCTTGATTCGTTCTCTCATTGACTCTGGCCGTAGCCAAGTGGAAAGCATGCTGCGCTCGATTACTGAGCTAGCAGGCGCACAAATTCAGTTCTCAGGCGCTTACCCTGGCTGGAAGCCAGATGCAGATTCCGAGATCATGGCAATTTTCCGTGATATGTATGAAGGCATTTACGGTCATAAGCCGAACATCATGGTCATCCATGCTGGTCTTGAGTGTGGCCTATTTAAAGAACCATACCCACACATGGATATGGTTTCTTTCGGTCCAACAATAAAATTCCCTCACTCTCCAGATGAGAAAGTGAAGATTGATACTGTTCAGTTGTACTGGGAACAGATGGTCGCGCTTTTAGAAGCGATTCCAGAGAAAGCATAATTCAATCACGAAAAACGACAAAGGGTGCCATACGGCACCCTTTTTTTGGTTTAGTTGAACCCAACTACACACGGTTTTGCGCGTAAGCGGCTAACTCATCCATTGAGGTTTGTGCAGCAACTTCACCATCAATGTAGTAAGTAACAAACTCACCATCGCGTACACCCATGAGTGTCGCCTTTTCACCGTTACTGTAAGTAATATCCATTTGAACAGTGTTCTCATCGATTTGCTGCATTCGCCCCTGCTCAATGACACGGTTATCCGCTAATGGTGCGATTGGTGCCGTCGTTAACGACTTATCTAACTGGTGGTTGACATCAATGTAAGTATCTACCTTTGTATCGAAGATATGTGGCTTACCATTTAACGGGTTCTTACCCGTCCAAAATTCTAGAGAGTTAAACACGATATAATCCGCTGCGATCGCGACACCATAAACAGGCGCTAAAAGCATATTTAGGCCACCTCGAGCGTAACGGTTGTCAACAGCTTTCAAGTTAAATCCCATGACATAACCTGTCACGGCATTACTACCTACGCAACCTGAAAGTGAAACTGCTACCGCAGTCAATGCACCAATTTTAGCAATTACCTTTTTCATCAAAACCTCTAGTTAGAAAGTGTGAAACCTCAAATTCGGCGCGGATATTATCGGATAAAAAGTAGGGTTAAAAGTCCGTTTTTTTGTCCTCCATGAACAGTATTATTTTTAATACAGTCACATTTTTTAAGGCTATTATTGCGCTCTCATCTCTATGTCTTGTTATGTATTAAACTGATAGAAAAGATCATATTGAAAACAAAAACTTCACACACACCAAAATTTCACGCATGACGATTAAAGTAATTTGTCGTGTCCTTAATGAGAATGATTAGTGCGATTTTGCAGCAATTGTTACATTGCTGGTGACGCATTTGACAGAGATGGTTTATGGCCAGAAGTAAAAAAAGCAAAGTGTTTGAGCTCTTAGGACATCAAATACAACCAGGACAACGATTAGAGATCGAATTTGAAGCAGCGAAGCTATATACACATTCGCCTTTATCTATTCCTGTGGAAATCATCCATGGGAAACAAGAAGGACCAGTGTTAATGGTGAATGCTGCTATCCATGGTGATGAGCTTAATGGCGTAGAAATCGTTCGTCAGATCATTAACCAACTGGATCCACAAAAACTGAAAGGCACTGTCATTGCAGTACCTATCGTTAACGTTTTTGGTTTCATCCATAAATCTCGTTACTTGCCCGACCGACGAGATCTCAACCGTTGCTTTCCTGGCAGTGAAAAAGGCGCACTTGCATCTCGTATGGCACACGGGTTCTTTAACAACATTGCCAAGCGTTGTGACTACATTTTGGATCTACACACAGGGGCAATTCATCGCACGAACCTGCCACAGATTCGCGCAAACTTAAGCAACCCAGAAACTCTACGTATTGCTCAAGCATTTTCGACGCCAGTGATTGTTGATTCAGCATTGCGTGATGGCTCTTTACGCAGTGAAGCAGAAAAATGCGATATTCCAGTGCTCACCTACGAAGCTGGCGAAGCATTGCGTTTTGATCCACTTTCGATAAGCGCTGGTGTACTCGGGGTTCGGCGCGTAATGCAAGCCATTGGTATGTTGCGTGCGAGCAGGAAAAAGCTGCCTGAGCCTATCATAGCGAAGTCCACCAGCTGGGTTCGCGCGTCAGGTAACGGCATTTTGCGTACTGTCGTTAATCTGGGAGATAAAGTAGAACAGGGGGAAACGCTCGCTTATATTAGCTCTCCTCTTGGTCATGATGAGATAGAACTAAAAGCCCCGAAGCGTGGTTTGGTTATCGGTCAACAAACATTACCATTGGTGAACGAAGGCGATGCAATTTTCCACCTTGCCTATTTTAACCAAGGTGATAATGCTTTAGAGCAAGCAGTCGAAAGCTATATTGAAGGCCTCACTGAATTCGATGCCGAGCCGCTGACCACCGGACAGATACCGTTAGAAACTCAGTAATTCCTACCAAGTAGGCGCCTGATTAGCTCAAAAGGAGCAACAGTGCTCGCACTATCTTGTTTAAAGCCAATAAGCTCAGCGTCCATGATGCTGGGCTTTTTGTTTTATGTAAGCTAACGATACTCATCGCAGTTTCCACGAATGGATAAAAAACTTTACAAGCCATCGCAAAAACACATTTGATAATTAATCTCATTATCATTTATTAATCGTAATAATGTTCTTATAATCCGAGCTTCATAAAAACACTATAAATCATCAATATGAAACGATTAAAAAGTCATCCATTCAAAGTAAATCTCATTTCACTGGCTTTGCTCTTCCCTCTTTATTCATATGCCGAGACAGCGCCAAATGAAGAGCTTGAAGTCATAGGCGTTCGTTATGCCAAACCTATTACCATTGCTGAGCCTGCGCAAACCACCATTAATTGGTCAGAGATTGAAGAGCAACAGTACTCTAATTTTGCCTCAATGATCGATGCCGTTCCCGGTGCATCAATAGATGGTGGCGGTCGTTCTGGTGGCGAACGTATTAACATTCGTGGTTTTGATGATCCAAGCGATATCGCCGTCTTTGTCGATGGCGCTCCAATTGGCTTTCAACAATACCGCTACGGTACCTTCTTTTTTGATCCGTTCTTAATTGGCGAAGCAGAAATTATCAAGGGCGCGCACGACTATCGAGCACTCAACGGGAAGTTTGGTGGCTCCATTCGCATTAAAACCAAAAGTGTCGATGATCTCCTGTACGGCGAAAGAAACTTTGGTGCCCGCATCTCAAGTGCATACAACACCAACGGCGATGAGAACGCCTACACGCTAACACTCTATGGTAAAAACGATACTGGTTTTTATTTTCTAGCGAATGGCTCGGTAAAAGACTCTGATGACATTAAAGTCGGAGGTGGTGAAACGCTGGATTACTCAGGTTATGAGCAAGAAAACATGCTCGTAAAGGTCGGTTATGAAAACAACGATCACGAGTTTGAAATTAGCCACACTCGCTACAAAGATGAAGGTCGTAAACCTTGGGCTAACCGCCGCGGAAAAATGCCTAACATCACCGAATACAATATCAAGAAATACGGCTCATTAGAAAAAGCCCAATACGCTTACACCGTCGATAACAAATACACGGACAACACCACGACCATCTCTTACCACTACATGCCGACTAACCCGTATATTGATTTCAATATCAAAATGGCACGTTCCGAAAACGATCGTCATTGGGTTCGCCCTGACGTAGCATTCGAGAAAATGTTCGTTTCTGTTGGCAGTTACGGTCATGAGTCATGGCTGAGTTACGAGCGTGATTACGTTGATGTGTTTAACCAAGCGCAATTCGGAGACCACACTCTAGTCACTGGGCTTCAATATCAAAAAACCGATAGAGACTCGTTAGTATTCAACGCATCATACGACAGTAATGAAGCGAAAAACTACGGTTGGTACACCCCTTACTACGAACCATCTGGCACGCAGTCAATTTATGCCGCTTACATTGCTGATCACTATCAAGCAACAGACCGCCTAACAATCACACCTTCTCTGCGTTACGAATACATCAAGAGTGAAGGAAAAGGGAACGCAGCACCGGATTATAATGATCCAGCTGCCGGACATGACTACGGTGAAACGACGCATAAAGGCTTTAGCCCACGTTTGGATATCGACTTTGATGCGAGCAATAATACGCGTTTAAACGCCTCCTACGCCTACGCTTTAAAAGCACCAACCGTTGATAACATCTACTCAGTGCAATATGCGCGAGCTACCGCTACGGCTACTGCTTTGAATCTGGACGTGTCTCGTATCCATGCTTATCAAGCAAGCGTTATCAACTTAACGGAAGGGCTGGTGAACTCTCGCGATAACCTCGCAACAGAGTTAACTATGTTCTATAACGATGTTAGCGACACAGTTGATATACGAACGGGCGAAAACCTCGACAAAAATACTACTGAGTTACAAAGCTGGAATACTAACCTAGATGGCTTTAAAAACTATGGCTTTGAGCTAATTTCACAATACCGGATTGAAGATTTCTACAGTAATTTCTCAGCAAGTTACATTCGCGGCAAAAACAAAGGTAGCCTATCTGACTCTACAGGTTCAGATGATGATCATCCTGATGTACCGCCATTAAACATTAATCTGGGTTTAGGTTACGAATGGATTCCTGGTTTACGTACGGGCTGGGAAGTCCGTTGGTATGATGCGCAAACCAAAACCAAGGCAAGCGGTAACAATTTAAAAGTGAAATCGCCAAGTGAGCAATACACGCTACAAAACGCTTACGTGGTTTGGGAAATACAACAAGTCGAAGGCTTGAGCGTTGGCGCGGTTGTGAAAAACTTAACCGATCGTTACTACGAAGCATACCTATCTAATGGCGTGCCTTCGCCTGGTCGCGAAGTCAAACTGCACCTCACTTATCAATACTAACCATACCTAAAAGATGCAGGGCAGACATTAACTGCCCTGTTATATCGTATCCAATGGCCATAATTGCACGCCGTTTTATTTATCAGTATTATCATTTCCTTTTGCTTGCATACACATTATGAACAATCTAAAAACACGGCTTCTTCTGATTTGCTTCTTCCCTGTAGGTAGCCTAGCGCAAGCTTCTGAGAACATTGCAGACTACTTACAAGAACAAAGCAAGCACCAAGTTTCAGAAGATTTTTACGCACAGCCAACAGCAAATAACCTGAATCTAGATGCAAAAACTAACTCTTTAACTTGGCACGAAGATGGTAAGCCGGATCACTGTCGTTACGCCAAGCAGCCCAAAGACGTCGCAACACATTTCGACTACGGTGAAGCAAACGATCTATCTGACGGCTTACAACACTTTGATTTACCGGAAAGACATTCTGCAAAGGTCAAATCGACACATCGCACTTATGCTAATAACCCTCACCTTCTTCCTGGCAATAAACAATTTTCAGCCCCTGAAGACGGCACGTTTAGCCTGTCCGTATCATCGGATTGTTTTTAGCCGATATAAATAAAAAATGCCCTGAGACAAAACTCAGGGCATTTTCACTATTTGTTTGATGGGTAACGTCACCATCTCACCGATTTAAACTTATTCTTCGTCAGTGTCTACTTCGGTTTCACGTGCTTTGCGGGCTTCTTCTTTACGAACTTTTGCCGCTAGTTGTTCTGCTTCACGCTCTTGACGTTGCGCTGCTTTACGCTCGTTACGAACCACTTGGTTTTGGATAAACCCAGCCAGTTCTTGTTCAGCCCAAGCTTGTGCTTTCTCTTCGCTGTCAAAGCCTGTTTCACGCTTTGATACTACAGTCTTACGAGATGTCACTTGGCGAGTGATTTCTGCGCTCCAGCCGTTACGTTTTTCAGTGACGCGGATAGCAAATTTTGGATTCTTAGACATTTCTTTCATTTCCTAAGGGATTTAGGGATCAATCAGGGATTCGGTCAACTTGATAACTCCATCTAAGCTGAGCTGTTTAACACCATCCCTTGGTAAGCGCGGTATTAGAGCATAAAAGTAATCTAAACGCTGCAAGTTTTTTACGCTAGATAATAGATGACAAAGAAGAGGCAGAACAAAGCAACATTTCGCCAAGTCACTAGAAAGAGCGACGAAGAAAAAAGAGTGATAAGAAAAAAGAAAGCGCTGATCTCTCAACCAACGCTTTACTTAAGCTAGATTAACCTTTGGTTAATTAACCGATATTCTTACGAGCATTTTGGAACATACGCATCCAAGCGCCATTTTCACCCCAACCTTCCGGAGCCCAAGAATTTGCAACTGTGCGGAATACGCGCTCTGGGTGAGGCATCATGATAGTTACGCGACCATCTGCTGTTGTTAAACCGGTAATCGCGTTTGGCGAACCATTCGGGTTGTTCGGGTATTGTTGTGTTGGGTTACCGAGGTTATCCACGTAACGAACCGCAACCGTACCTGATGCTTCAATCGCTGCTAGGTGCTCTGCATCACGTACTTCTACACGCCCTTCTCCGTGGGAAACCGCGATTGGCATACGCGAACCAACCATGCCGTCGAAGAATACAGAATCAGATTTCTGAACTTCAACTAGACTAAAGCGCGCTTCAAAACGCTCAGATTCGTTGCGCACAAAACGTGGCCACAAGTCTGCACCTGGGATCAGCTCTTTCAGGTTTGATAGCATCTGACAACCGTTACATACACCTAAAGAGAACGTCTCTTCACGGTTGAAGAAGGCTTGGAACTGTTCACGAGCTTGTGCGTTAAACAGGATAGACTTAGCCCAACCTTCACCCGCACCTAGTACGTCGCCGTAAGAGAAGCCACCACAAGCTACTAGGCCATGGTATTCATCCAGTACCGCTTGGCCTGTTAGGATATCGCTCATATGGATGTCGGTTGCTTCAAAACCAGCTCGGTCAAACGCTGCTGCCATTTCGACGTGGGAGTTAACGCCCTGCTCACGTAGAATTGCCATCTTAGGTTTAGCACCTTTCGCAATGTACGGTGCTGCTACGTCTTCATTTACGTCGAAGCTGAGCTTAACGTTTAGACCAGGGTCAGAGTTGTCTTTCTTAGCTTCGTGCTCTTGGTCTGCACACGCTGGGTTATCACGTAGACCTTGCATCTTATGCGTTGTTTCAGCCCAGATAACGCGTAGTTCGGTACGTGAACGTTCAAGCACAACTGCATCACCAGAAGTGATAACAAAGTCGTCTGAAGCTTCAACAGAACCAATCACATGTGAGCATGCCTCTAAGCCGTTTGCCGCCAGAGTAGATAGAACTGAATCTAGATCATCATTCTTAACTTGAACAACCGCACCTAGCTCTTCGTTAAATAGAACGGCTAGCGCATCGTCACCCAGTTCTGCGATGTTCGCTTTTACGCCACAGTGACCCGCGAACGCCATCTCAGCCAGTGTAACAAACAGACCGCCGTCGCCTTTATCGTGGTAGGCCACTAACTTGTCATCACTTACTAACGCTTGCATTGCATCAAAGAAGCCTTTTAGCTGCTCTGCATTATCTACGTCAGCAGGTTTGTCACCCAGCTGTTTGTATACTTGTGCCAATGCTGTCGCACCTAAGCGGTTTTTGCCGTTACCCAAGTCAACAAGAACTAGAGAAGTATTTCCTTTGTCAGTGCGTAGTTGTGGAGTCACGGTCTTACGTACGTCTTCCACACGACCAAATGCCGTGATAACTAGCGACAGTGGAGATGTGACTTCTTTGCTCTCGCCGTTTTCTTCCCACTTGGTTTTCATCGACATGGAGTCTTTACCAACTGGGATAGTCAAACCTAAAGCAGGACACAATTCTTCACCAACCGCTTTCACTGCTTCGTAAAGACCCGCATCTTCACCTGGGTGACCCGCTGGAGACATCCAGTTCGCAGACAGTTTAATGTGTTTAATATCACCGATGTCTGTTGCCGCAATGTTAGTTAGTGACTCACCAACGGCTAGGCGAGCGGATGCTCCAAAGTCTAGTAATGCCACTGGCGTGCGCTCACCCATCGACATTGCTTCGCCATGGTAAGTGTCGTAGCTTGCCGCTGTTACTGCGCAGTTTGCTACTGGTACCTGCCAAGGGCCAACCATTTGATCACGAGCAACCAGACCCGTTACTGTTCGGTCACCGATAGTAATTAGGAATGTTTTTTCTGCAACAGCAGGAAGACGAAGTACGCGATCCACCGCTTCATTAAGCTCAATACCATCACGAACAATGGCAGGGCTTTCCACTTTTAGTGTGGTTGCGTCACGGTGCATCTTCGGTGGCTTACCAAGCAGGATATCCATTGGCATATCGATTGGCGTATTGTCGAAGTGAGAATCTTCTAGCGTTAGATGACGCTCTTCTGTCGCCACACCCACCACTGCATACGGTGCGCGTTCACGCTTACAGATGGCGTCGAATGCTTCCATGTTTTCTGGCGCTACCGCTAGAACGTAACGTTCCTGTGATTCGTTACACCAGATTTCCAGTGGGCTCATGCCCGGCTCATCGTTTGGTACATCGCGTAATTGGAACTTACCGCCACGCTCACCGTCGTCGACAAGTTCAGGCAATGCGTTAGAGATACCGCCTGCACCCACATCGTGGATAAATGCGATTGGGTTGTCGTCGCCTAACTGCCAACAACGGTCGATCACTTCCTGACAGCGACGTTCCATCTCTGGGTTTTCACGCTGTACTGAAGCGAAGTCCAGATCTTCTGCTGACTGACCAGATGCCATGGAAGATGCCGCACCACCACCAAGACCGATGTTCATTGCCGGACCACCAAGTACGATTAGGCTCGCACCCACAGGGATCTCTTTCTTCTGTACGTGTTCATCGCGGATGTTACCCATACCACCAGCAATCATGATTGGTTTGTGGTAACCACGAATTTCTTCACCCGCATGAGAAGTGACTTTTTCTTCGTAAGTACGGAAGTAACCCAATAGATTTGGACGACCAAATTCGTTGTTGAATGCCGCGCCTCCTAGAGGGCCTTCAAGCATGATGTCTAACGCATTTACAATACGACCCGGCTTGCCGAAGTCGGTTTCCCATGGCTGTTCAAAACCAGGAATACGTAAGTTAGAGGTTGTAAAACCAACCAGACCCGCTTTTGGCTTACCGCCGATACCCGTCGCGCCTTCGTCACGGATTTCACCGCCTGAGCCAGTCGATGCGCCCGGCCATGGAGAGATTGCCGTTGGGTGGTTGTGCGTTTCTACCTTCATCAAGATGTGCGTATCTTCATGGTGGTACGTGTATTGACGAGATTTAGGGTCAGGGAAGAAACGCCCCGCTTTAGAACCTGTCATAACGGCTGCGTTGTCTTTGTATGCAGACAGTACATAGTCAGGTGTCGTTTCAAAAGTGTTTTTGATCATTTTGAACAAAGACTTAGGTTGATCTACCCCGTCGATAGTCCAATCTGCGTTAAAAATTTTGTGGCGACAATGCTCTGAGTTCGCCTGAGCAAACATCATCAATTCAATGTCGTTTGGGTTACGCCCAAGCTTAGTAAAGTTCTCTACCAAGTAATCAATTTCATCTTCTGCGAGTGCCAAGCCAAGGGAAACGTTTGCCTCTTCAAGCGCAAGACGACCGCCAGCTAAGATATCAACATGTGCGACAGGCTTAGGCTCTGCAACAGTAAATAATACTGATGCGGCTTCAAATGCTGTGAATACTGTTTCCATCATGCGGTCGTGAATTAACGCTTTAACAGCGTCAGCTTGAGCTTCTGATAGAACAACTGAAGATTCGACATAATAAGCCGTACCACGCTCTAGACGTTTCACTTTATCCAGACCACAGTTAACAGCGATATCGGTAGATTTAGAAGACCAAGGCGAGATAGTGCCTGGACGAGGCGTAACAAGAAGTAGAAGACCTTCTGGCTCATGCTCTTCGATGGTTGGGCCGTAAGTTAGTAACTTTTCAAGTTTTTCTAACTCTTGGTCATCAAGGTCTGACTTTAGATCGGCAAAGTGCATAAACTCGGCATAAATGCCAGTTACGGGCAGATCTTGTTCACGACAAAGTTCCAGTAGTTTATTAACACGAAACTCAGAAAGAGCTGGGGAGCCACGCAAAATTCTCATGTGCTTAGGTCTCTTATGCAATTGATTAAGGTGATATTGGAATAAATTCAGACACTTAAAATAAGCCCTGTCGAACCTATGCCGATTCCACCTCGTCATTGCGAGCGCATTATATAGTAATTATTTTTGTGATGTAACACCAAAAGCAACCGTTTGCGTCATTTTTTTTGTCAAATTTGAATTACAACTAAAATGTCGATAAAACACACAATGTCACGTTATAAGTGTGTGATTCACTTTGCCCCATGAGCTCGCTTTGATATAAAGGCAAATAGAAATTTTCCAAGATGTACCTATTAATGCAAATAAGTCACTTCAACCGGCTCAAGCGCAGTGCTCTAATTTTAGTTTCTGTTCTTTTACTCTCTGCTTGCCAGATTGAGTCGGAGCCCAAAAGTGAATTTGAAAAAATTCAAGAACGTGGTGTGCTTCGTGTTGGCACGCTAAACAATCAGCTTTCCTACTACATAGGTCCCGATGGTCCCGCAGGGTTGGATTACGAATTGGCGCGTCAGTTTGCGGAGCAGCTCGGCGTCAAACTCGAGATTAAACCAGCCTTTCGCCAGGCTGAGCTTTTTCCTGCTCTTAAGAAAGGAGATATCGATATCATCGCTACGGGTTTAAATCAAACGTCACAAGCAGTCAAACGATTTAGACCAGGCCCTGCCTATTATTATGTAAGCCAACAAGTGGTATATAAAAAAGGGCAACTTCGACCACGTGATATCGAACAACTCATTGAATACCAAGCCTCGAAAGACGACGAGTCCGACGAAGATACAAATGCAGGCGCTCAAACATTAAAGATCGTTGAACAATCGCAATATGTTCCGACCCTAACAGCGTTAAAGAAGCAGTATCCAGAACTTCAGTTTGAAATTGTTGGTGATGCTGACACGAGAGACTTACTCAAATACGTATCGACGGGTGAGTTACGTTTTACTGTGACTGATTCGGTGGAACTTTCCCTAGCTCAACGCCTCTACCCCGATCTTGCGCTCGCGTTTGAACTTACAGAAGATCAACCAGTGTCTTGGTTTACTCGACGTTCTGAAGACGAAAGTTTGTATGCGATGCTGATAGAGTTTTTCGGTAACATCAAACAATCAGGAGAACTGTCCACCCTCGAAGAAAAGTACATTGGTCATATTGAAGCATTTGACTACGTTGATACTCGCGCATTCATTCGAGCTCTGGATGACAAATTGCCTAAATGGGCACCTTTATTCCAAAAATACAGCGAAGAGTTCGACTGGCGCTTAATTGCAGCATTGGCTTATCAAGAGTCACATTGGAAACCAACAGCAAAATCGCCAACGGGTGTTAGGGGGATGATGATGCTTACTCTGCCAACAGCGAAAAGCGTCGGGGTAACAAACCGTTTAGACCCTGAGCAATCTGTTCGTGGTGGTGTCGAGTACTTACGTCGCATTGTAGGTCGCGTGCCTGATAGCATCAACGAGCATGAAAAAATATGGTTTGCGTTAGCTTCATACAATATTGGTTACGGCCACATGATGGACGCACGACGACTCACCAAAGCACAAGGTGGCGATCCGAACGCTTGGGCCGATGTAAAAGATAGGCTGCCTTTACTGCGTCAGAAGCGCTATTACAGCCAAACTCGCTATGGGTACGCCAGAGGCGATGAAGCGCGTAATTACGTAGAAAATATTCGACGTTACTACCAATCCATCATTGGTCATGTCAGCCAACAGCCAGCGATTGATGAGAATAGCGATGACTTGCAAGTGATTCCGCCGCTCAACCCCGACATTTTGATATCGGGCGCAGTAGAGACCGTCGTAGAACAAGTCTCTGGCGCTTCTGACGTCACGGTTGAAGAAGACACCGAACAAGAAAGCATTGAAGAATAAACCCGCGGTAAACTAAAAAATGACGAGCCTATGAAGCTCGTCATTTTTGTTGAGTCCTAACGAAAACTTATCTAGACTCCAATATTCTGAGTGACACCAACCACACTCAACCATTCCTTTGGTTGGTCGCCTTTTCTTCATCGTTAGTAAAACTGATTGCTTTGTAACAGATTACTTTACAACCACATGGTTTAGCTCACTTGATGAAGCGGCGCTTTCGGCTACACTCTGCCGAAATAACGTCACTCCTATTATTAAGCATCGTATTGAAATTGTTTGCTGGCTCTGTGCAATGCAGAAGTCAAATGAAGAACGTTTAAACCATACAATGTTTAGTGCGATTATCGAGCCTATTGCCAAGCATCGATGAGCCGCGCTTTACTGGTATAAGTCTTGTCTGCAGGAGGTTTTGAATATGAGAAGACGTAGAGTGCAGTCAAAGCGTTTAAATAACACAGTAGCTGCTATCCGACGTAAACGTAAACTGACATGTATGAAAAAGAAAGTAAGTTCACGTAATCGTGTTTTTGTACATTTAGTCAATCACTAGTGCGTCCAAGCAAACATCTACCACGTTGTAGGTGTTTGCTAGCCCTCACTACTCCCACTACCTTGCTCGCTCTCTCGATTTTCTAATGCTTTTTGTGCTTGCTTCTTCGCTTTAATTTCCTTTCGGCGGCGCTTAAAAAACGCTTGTAGCTGAGTACGGCACTCATTTTCTAGCAGCCCCTTTTCAACTAAGGCGTAATGGTAAGCGGCTTGGCTTTCAAACAAATTAAGCACTGTTCCTGCTGCTCCAGCTTTTAAATCTGGCGCTCCAAAAACAACCCGCTTAACGCGGCTATGCAATAAGGCTCCGGCACACATTGGGCATGGCTCAAGTGTTACATATAACGTCGTATCCAGAAGGCGGTAATTTTCTAGCTTTTGGCCTGCTTTACGCAGCGTTTGGATCTCAGCATGTGCGGTAGCGTCATTAGTACCAATAGAGCGATTCCACCCCTCAGCGATAATTTCACCATCTTTGACAAGCACTGCGCCAACAGGTACTTCCCCCTCAGCTTCTGCTTGCTCAGCAAGCTCCATCGCTCTGCGCATAAACAATTCATCTTGAGGGGTAAACGGATGGTTAGACAAAGGAGGCTCCAAAGAAACAAAAAACGATTGAAGTCAGGAATTTTATCACCAACTTCGGTTTCACTACAGCAACACATCACGGGACAAAGTCTGCAACTCCAAAAAACTAGTTACAAGACCTATCGATGTTCGTTTTACGAGAACAAAAAAGCGCAGATCGAAGACCTGCGCTTTTTGGCTGCCAATTAGCGGCTTTCACACCCTACACGTTTTTACATTGTGTAAGTGTAAGGAGCTTGAATGCCTAGCGGGATACCTACCATCCAATAAGCAACTAGGAAGATAGACCAACCGATCAGCATTGCGATCGAGAATGGCATCATTAGTGACGCAAGCGTACCGATACCAGCCGACTTCACATAACGCTGACAGTAAACCACTACAAGAGGGAAAAATACCATTAGAGGCGAAATGATGTTCGATACAGAGTCACCCACACGGTAAGCCGCTTGAGACAGCTCAGGCGAGATACCAACCGCCATTAGCATTGGCACTAAGATTGGACCAATTAAAGCCCATTTTGCCGATGCCGAACCAATAAGTAGGTTTACAGACGCGGTTAGAAGGATCATACCGATGATGGTCACTTCACCTGGTAGGTTCATCGCTTTTAAGCCTTCTGCGCCATACAACGCTAGCATCGTACCGATGTTTGACTGAGCAAATGCAGATAAGAACTGAGCACAGAAGAACGACATTACAATGTATGCGCCCATGGTTGACATGGTGTCAGCCATCGCTTTGATAATGTCGTTGCTGGTCTTGAACGTTCCAGACACTTTACCGTAAACGTAACCAGGAATGATAAACAGAATAAAGATCAGCGGAACGATAGACTTCATGATCGGTGCTGAGAAGGCCGTAATTTCACCTTCAGGCGAGCGTAGTGCTGATGTTTCTGGAATTAACGCTGCAACAAGTAAAGCAATACCCGCCATCATTGCCCAACCTGCATAACGGAATGCTTTTGATTCCAGTTCAGTAAATGAACCTAGGTTTGGCGCAGTTTCCGCATCGTCATCAATTGGCATTTTTGACAAACGAGGCTCAATGATTTTTTCTGTCACGTACCAACCAATCGCTACAATAATGATGGAAGATAGGCCAGTAAAGAAGATGTTCGCTAATGGGTTAACCACGTATTCAGGATCAAGAACCTGCGCCGCAGTTTGCGTAAAGCCTGCTAGTAGTGGATCTATACCTGAAGGGATAAAGTTTGCAGAGAAGCCACCAGATACACCTGCAAATGCTGCCGCAATACCTGCTAGAGGGTGACGACCTGCCGCATGGAAGATAATACCGCCAAGAGGAATAACCAGAACATAGCCTGCATCTGCCGCAGTATGCGATACAATGGCAACCAAAATAAGCATTGGAGTAAGAAGCTTAGCTGGCGTGAAGTTCAGCATCTTCTTAAGACCCGTCGTAATAAAACCCGAAGAATCTGCAACACCCACACCTAGCATTGCGACAAGTACGATACCCAGTGGCGCAAAGCCAGTAAACGTCGTCACCATATTAGCAAGGAAACTTGCTAGCGCTTCGCCCGTAAGTAAGTTGGTGATAGTAAGAGCTTCGCCCGTTCGAGGGTTTGGAAGATCGAATGATACATTCGACAAAAGTGCTGACGCCGCCCAAGTAATGATCAATGCCCAGAAGAACAAAATCGCAGGATCAGGAATTTTGTTACCTGTCCTCTCGATAAAGTTTAAAAAGCGCTCCATCCCGCTCGGCTTCGATGATGGTGCCTTATTTACAGCTTGGTTACTCATGGTAACTCCATAGTGAATGATGTTGGTGCCAAGGCCTATTTGAATAATTATAACGACCTACTATCCAACGAGTATTCTAGTAAACACTAATGGAGAAAGCACAAGGTTCTAGATTTTTTTTCATAATTGGAGACATATTTTGCAAAAACACCACTTCAATTAAACATAATAAAAACAGTAGCACATCAACTCAATTAACAGTTCAAAAACTATTTATTAACCGTGACAAGTCCGGTATTAAACAGGAATTACACCCGCATTTGTCCCAGCCCATGTATGCAATTGAACTTAGTTTTCGAATTCACTGTATTGTGAGATCATCGTTTTAAGCTGAACTGATCGTGTCTCGCCGATTCTATCCTTCCAGCTAGAGGTAATGGTGATAGTTTTCAGTGTTCCTGAAACCGTGGCAGCTGGAACTTCCCATTCGACGACATAAGATCCAGTAACAGAAGAGCCTGTTGCAATAGAAGCAAAATTTGCAGGTGTGATGGTAGACATCGCCGCAGAAGCACCACGCGTCCGGAACCATTCGAGCTGGTTTTCTGCTAGACGAAGTGCTTCAATACTTTTTATGGCATATTCGGATTCGCGTTCTAAATACACGTTTAGCTTAGTTAAACCTAGTGCCCCAACACCGATAAGTAGAAAAGAAATTAGAACTTCAAGAAGGTTAAAACCTTTTTGTTTAGAGATCATTCCAGGAGCCTTTTTTCCATCTAGGAATTGCATGCGCATTCCTTGAATTGTCTATCACATCTTTATTGTATCTAAAGTCCAAAGAATCGAAGAAAACCGCTGCCTGATCTTCACTATCAAAATATTGACCACCAGATACCGTAAAAGAACCATGCTGATAATAAGAAGCTATTGTCCTGTATGAGTCTTCTACAACACTTGGCACATGATTTAGGTGAGCATTGGCTTCGAACCCAACCCAATCCGCTGTTGTCGGGGTATAATCATGATTGAAATGAAACAAGACCCCTTTAAACTTATTTGATGTAGCGCCGGAGCTCGGTGGTCCCATCACGGAGAAAAGACCATCATGAATGAGCACTGTTACGCCATTGGTCGATGATGTAGCATTCACTAAATCATTGTATTCCGATTGCTTGATTTCACAGCTCCCTTCCACCCATAAATGATGCTTCCCTGACTGAATTTCTGCTGTTAAAGCAGCACCACAATTAGGTATACCATCAGCCACTGAGCCCGTCATAACATGAAATACACCATTATCTCGGACATCGTTATGCTCTTCAGCCTTTACTCCAAAGAAGGATTCAAATGGCTTTAAATCTGTATCTTGAGTAAAATCATCACCAGCACCAACCCCGCCAACACTAGATGAGAGATGACGGTTTGCCATCGTGTTTGCACAATCTTTATTTGTAGGGTTGTTAAAATCGGCATAGGGAGACTCTCCATGAATTACGCCTTTATTATCAACTGAAGAGGAGTAAAAGCGCTTTTTATACCTTAACGCAATACACTCCCACCCATCGCTGCTCAATTCCCCTGGGTCTGGAGTAGAGAACGTTGCACTAGAATGAAAATAAATGTCGGCACTAGACTGCATTGCACCATAACTCAAGTTACCTCCCAAAATAATCTCCTTACTAATGCTTGTAAATCCAACATTAGAAGTAACCAAATACCCCTTGGAAGTACTCGTAAAATTCGGAATCGTCCAAAGCCCTGAGCCACAATCTGTTATTACGGCAGGTACAATATTATTAACTCTAAATTGCGCCCATGCACATTCAACACCTCCTTCCGCTAACCAATGTGCTTGTCGAGATTTTATTTCGTTTTGCGCAACTTTTATTTGAAAAAATACACCTTTGGATGATGCTAATGATGCAATTAAAGCAAGTAATAAAAGTATAGAAGTCACAAGCAAAGTGGTATAACCGGAATAGCTATATTTAGATGTCATTGCCAATTCCTTTGTTTGATAGAAAACTCCGCAACTTCACTAAAGACTCCATCAATCGTTTTCAAACCTAACTTAACGCTCGTGACCGAACTTACATTTCCTCCATTAGTCACTGTTTCTGAACTAACGGTGAATTGGGTAACTTGGAAAATATCATCATCAAATAGAGAACGACAAAAATCTATACCATCAAAAGATAATATTTGTGTTTGAGACACAACGCCTTTTTCACATATAAAAAACCGAGTATCTCTCTTCTCATACTTAATATTTCGATAGTCTTCATTGGCAGCTGAGTCCTCTTTAAAATACACAAGCCCTACAGAAGAGGCGCCGCTCAGCATTATGGTTCCTGTAGCTCCGGATAATTTGAGTGAACTACCGTTCCCACCATCATAACCTGCCCTTTGAATATCTTCTTTCATAACAGATAAAGTGATATTCAGACCTTGCAATAAATTTAGCTCTAAGCTTTTTTCCTTTGCTGTTTTTTGTAAACTCAAGAATATAGAGCCCACTACACTAAGGACAATTAATCCAATTAAAGAACTAATCATCAATTCGATTAAAGAGCTACCTATTTGATAACGTTTGTTAGCACTGACGGTAATCATATAACTTAGCTCCAGAGTTACTACAAATTTTAATCCTTCCGGGAGGGTTAGAGAGCTTTGCTTGTAGTTTTATGTTTTGAGCATTGGTTGGGAAAAACTCTATATTTCCTCCTTGGGGTCGTCCACGGACCTCATCGAAGCTTATTTTTTGATTATCGTAGCTGTGCTTCAAAGATAATTCAGGGTAGGCAGAGCCGGAAAGGCTTAAAATTACGCCCCCAGAGCCGCTAGACGAGTTAGTTAACTGTAGAGACCATGCACCTTGACTGACAACGACGTTTTTAGCCATAGAGAAATGTATATATAACTTTTGATTTCTCATTACCGCCTCGGACTTACTTTGGCTTAGAAAGCCAGCTAATTCAGTTGCTAATCGCTGCATTTGCACAGTTTGTGAAACACGGCTAAAGCTTGGAGCTGCAAACGCCAATATAATACTCAGTACAGCAACAGTAATAAGAAGCTCCAACAACGTAAACCCGCGAGGCATTTCCCAAATTCCTATGTAAACGGCAAAAGGGCCGTAATTCATCTTGCACAGATGCTATCACCTGCCAAAAATAGGCGGAAAAGTGAAAAGGAAACTACTCGTGATGATTCGAATTTCTCGTTGTAACGGCTACAAAAAAGGATTGAGAGGGATGACATTGATCGAATTACTGGTAGCTGTAGTGATTGTCGGGATCATTGCTGCAGTCGCCTACCCCTCTTACACTAATCATGTAATCAAGTCTCATAGGACGGTAGCCTTGAGCGATCTTAGTCGAATTCAGCTAGAGCTAGAGACATCTTATGATGGTGGGTACGACTGGAGTCATATTCTCTCTGGAGGCACATGCACTCTATGTGACTCAGACACAAATAGATTTTCTTTCGATATTGCGAGCTCTGCAAGTACGGCCTATACCATTACAGCAACAGCAAAATCGTCTCTGGGACAAGACGACGACGAGTGCTTGACTGGTTCTAAAACGATTACTTTAACGTCAACAAATGTCGAAGAACCAAGTGATTGCTGGAATTAGGAAGAACACCGAGATGCAAAAAGGCCTGCATTTTAGCAGGCCTTTGTATGTGTGCTTTTCGCTAACGTCTTAGCTGGTTAAATCATCAAAGAACTTTTTCACACCGTTGAAAAAGCCTTCTGATTTAGGCTTGTGCTTAGTTGCAGCTTCACCACCACAAGACTCTTCAAACTCTTTGAGCAGTTCTTTTTGGCGTGAGCTTAGATTTACTGGTGTTTCGACAACCAACTTCACAATAAGATCACCAACACCGCCACCGCGAACGCCTTTCACACCTTTACCACGCATGCGGAACATACGACCTGTTTGCGTTTCTGAAGGTACTTTTAGGCTTACGCGACCATCCAGAGTTGGTACTTCAACTTCACCACCTAAAGCCGCCATCGCAAAGCTTACAGGCACTTCACAGTATAGGTTGTTACCATCACGTTCGAAGATATGATGCTCTTTCACGTGCACTTGTACATACAAGTCACCCGCTGGTGCTCCCATTTCTCCCGCTTCACCTTCGCCAGATAGACGAATACGGTCGCCAGTATCAACACCTGCAGGGATCTTAACATTAAGTGTTTTTGTTTTCTGCTTACGACCTTGACCATGACACTCATTACAAGGGTCTTTAATGATTTTACCTTTGCCGTGACAGGTAGGACAGGTTTGTTGCACTGCGAAGAAGCCCTGGCGCATCTGTACTTGACCATGACCATGACAGGTACCACATGTTTCAGCAGATGAACCTTTCTTCGCGCCACTACCATCACAGGTATCACAGTGTACTAGTGTCGGTACTTCGATCTCCTTCGTTACACCACGAACCGCTTCTTCTAGCGTCAATTCCATGTTGTAACGTAGGTCAGCACCTCGCTGGGCACGATGGCCACCACCGCCACGACGACCACCACCAAAGATGTCACCGAATACATCGCCAAAGATGTCGCCGAAATCAGCACCGCCGCCGCCAAAGCCGCCGCCACCGAAACCACCGCCGCCTTGTTCAAAAGCAGCATGACCGTATTGGTCGTACGCCGCTTTCTTTTGAGGGTCGGTCAGAACTTCGTACGCTTCTTTTACTTCTTTAAACTTGTCCGCCGCAGAATCATCACCCTGGTTTCGGTCTGGGTGGAATTTCATCGCTAGACGCTTATACGCCTTTTTGATATCGCGCTCTGAGGCATCACGGCTTACGCCTAATACTTCGTAAAAATCACGTTTTGACATGTTCTTCGTCACCAGTTAATTACTACAAACGGCATCGATTCACCGCTTGGTGTTTGTATCGTTCTAGGTAAGTGCACTTGTCTGCAACATACTTAACTAGAAAGACAGCGTTTACAAACAGACGGGCGTAAGAGTTGCCCCAAACGCCCGCACACGAAGTCTTATCGACCCCAGATGGCTATGCAGCCATCTGGTTAAGAAATATTATTTCTTGTCGTCTTTAACTTCTTCGAACTCAGCATCTACAACGTCGTCTTCTTTAGACTGTGCACCTGCGTCAGCACCTTGTGCTTGCTGCGCTTGAGCTTGTTGTTGAGCGATTTCCATCAGCTTTTGAGAAGCAGTCATTAGTGCTTGAACTTTAGCATCGATAGCTTCTTTGTCTTCGCCTTTACGTGCTGTTTCTAGCTCAGAAATTGCTGCTTCAATCTTCTCTTTCTCTTCTGCAGGTAGCGCTTCACCAGCTTCTTCTACTTGCTTACGAGTACCGTGAATCATTTGGTCAGCTTGGTTACGTGCAGTCGCTAGCTCTTCGAACTTCTTGTCCGCTTCTTTGTTAGCTTCTGCTTCTTGAACCATTTTCTCGATGTCTTCATCGCTTAGACCGCCAGAAGCTTGGATAGTGATCTTCTGCTCTTTACCAGTCTGCTTGTCTTTCGCAGACACGTGTAGGATACCATCCGCATCAAGGTCAAACGTAACCTCGATTTGTGGCATACCACGTGGTGCAGGCTGGATGCCTTCTAGGTTAAATTGGCCTAGAGACTTGTTGTACATCGCTTGCTTACGCTCACCTTGTAGAACGTGGATAGTTACCGCGCTCTGGTTGTCTTCCGCTGTAGAGAAAACTTGGTTCGCTTTAGTTGGGATAGTTGTGTTCTTCTCAACTAACTTAGTCATCACGCCACCCATTGTCTCGATACCTAGAGACAGTGGAGTTACGTCTAGTAGTAGTACGTCTTTAACGTCACCAGCAAGTACACCACCTTGAACTGCAGCACCCATTGCTACTGCTTCGTCAGGGTTTACGTCACGGCGCGCTTCTTTACCAAAGAACTCAGCAACTTTCGCTTGAACCATTGGCATACGAGTCTGACCACCAACTAGGATTACGTCAGTGATGTCGTTTACTGATAGGTCAGCGTCAGCTAGAGCTACTTTTAATGGCTCAAGAGAGCGTTGTACTAGGTCTTCAACTAGAGATTCTAGTTTTGCACGAGTCACTTTAATGTTCATGTGCTTAGGACCAGTTGCATCTGCAGTAACGTAAGGTAGGTTTACGTCTGTTTGAGAAGTAGAAGAAAGCTCGATTTTCGCTTTCTCTGCTGCTTCTTTAACACGCTGCATTGCTAGTGGGTCGTTCTTAAGGTTGATGCCTTGCTCTTTGTTGAACTCATCAACCAAGTAGTTGATTAGACGGTTATCAAAGTCTTCACCACCTAGGTGAGTATCACCGTTAGTTGCTAGAACTTCGAATGTTTTCTCGCCTTCAACTTCATCGATTTCGATGATTGAAATATCGAATGTACCACCACCAAGGTCGTATACCGCGATAGTGCGATCGCCGCCTTTCTTATCTAGACCGTAAGCTAGTGCAGCTGCCGTTGGTTCGTTGATGATACGTTTAACTTCTAGACCTGCGATACGGCCAGCATCTTTTGTCGCTTGACGCTGAGCATCGTTAAAGTAAGCAGGTACTGTGATAACTGCGCCAGTTACTTCCTCACCAAGGAAGTCTTCAGCAGTTTTCTTCATTTTCTTAAGAACTTCAGCAGAAACCTGAGGAGCTGCCATTTTTTGGCCTTTCGCTTCTACCCAAGCATCACCGTTGTCAGCCTTAACGATTTTGTAAGGCATGATTTCGATGTCACGCTGAACTTCTTCGTCTTCAAAACGACGACCGATTAGACGCTTAATTGCAAATAGCGTGTTTTCTGGGTTAGTTACTGCTTGACGTTTCGCTGGTTGACCTACTAGCGTCTCACCGTCAGTGTAAGCAATAACCGATGCAGTAGTACGTTCGCCCTCTGCGTTTTCAATTACACGTGGTTTGTCGCCGTCTAATACAGCAACACATGAGTTAGTAGTACCTAAGTCAATACCAATGATTTTACCCATCTGGCTATCTCCGAATAAATTCTATTTTCGTTTGGTTATAACCCCAATGTGGGGGGAGGAGAATCGGGTTTCAACCCTTGCTCACAAACAAAAATAATCAATGTTTGCTTCTCTATGCCACATAGATAAGGGCGGCAAAATGCTTTTCAAGGGCAGAATTAAAAAAAAGCGTCTTTTTTCGAAATTTATGTGTTTCTTTCTGATTAGTTGGGAACTCGTCACACTGCTGTAGCGCAACAAAACGTCATTTCCCAGATAAATTTATTTATGCCCGACTCTTCCTAAATAAAAAACGAGCTCATAAGAGCTCGCTTCAATATTAGGGTTAAAATAAATGATTCAAGGTATTAGGCGTTCGCTTGAGCAGGCTCAGCATCAACACCTTCTTCTTTACCTATCTCACCTTCTGTTTTTGCAACAATGGTGTTCACTGCCGTGTCGCCGACAACGTTAGATGATGTACAGAACATATCATTAATACGGTCGACCGCTGCAATGATTGCCAAACCTTCAGGTGGTAAGCCTAGCTGGTGAAGCAAAACACCTACCATTACCACGCCGCCCCCAGGAACGCCGCCAGCACCAATAGATAACAGAAGAATAGTTAAGCCAAGTGTGAAGATGTCTGCGGTGTTAATTGGCTGGCCAAAAGCGTTCGCAACAAACATCGTTGCTAGAGCAATATAGATAGACACACCAGACATATTCATCGTTGCGCCCAGTGGTACACCGAAGCCAGCAACCGATTTAGAGACCTGAAGCTTTTCTGTCAGTGTGCGCATCGTTACCGGGATAGTCGCGTTTGAGCTCGCGGTAGATAGAGAGAAAAGAATCTGCTCACGAGTTGCACGTAGGAAAGTCTTTGGAGAAGTTCCTGTCGCAATACTCACTGCCATTGGGTAGAAGAAGAAGATCCAGAACACCAACATCGCAACCACCAAAGCCACGTAACCGGCAACGGACATTAATGTATTGGCGTTTAGCGTTGCACCTAGTTGAATCATTAGTGCGAACACACCATATGGTGCAAGACTCATCACTAATCCAACCAATTTCATCATGATTTCATTTGCCATTTTGAATGTGCGAATAGCTGGGCCACCACGAGAATCCAAAGCTTGAATTGCAAGCCCCGTCAAAATTGCCATAAAGATGATTTGCAGCATGTCGCCGCTAGCAAACGCTTGTACAGGATTGCTAGGAACAATGTTAACAACTAAAGAGAAAATGTCCGGCGTCTCTGTCGTTGTCAGCTGTACAGCCTCAGATACCGTTCCTGCTAGATTAGCGCCCGCTCCTGGCTGGAAGATCAAGCCGACAGTCAAAGCCGCCGTAATCGCAATGATGGTGTTAAGAATGTAAAGGGTAAAAGTTTTTCCACCAAGACGACCAAATGCACTGATGTCTTTCAAGTCAACAATGCCGCATACGATTGAAACGTAAACTAAAGGAACAACAAGCAATTTGATCAGTGAGACGAACATGCCGCCAACACCTTCTGCAGCTCCAAGTAGGTATGTATCAAAAATCGCAATACCGCTAAATAAGTACTGAATTGCTGTCCCCAGCACAAGGCCGGCAAACAAGCCTATAAAAATCTTACTAGAAAGCGATTTATCCATTATAAATCTCCGATATGTTGTGTTTGCTATTTACATTTTTGTAGTTATATATGCTTACTTTTAAAGCATTAGTCGCAAATCATACACACCAAAGTTACAAAATAAAGTGATAATTTACATTTTTGTTAACGAAATTGTTTTAGAAAAAATGACTATATTTACATTCCTATGCAGAACAAACATTCACGCAGCGAATGATTACAATCACTTATAGCCCTTCCCGTTAATAAACACGCAGCGAGATGAGAGAAAATCTCCTATAGGAAAATAATTAACCAATAGGAAAAAATATGAAGGGGATCAAATTTTCATTTATCGATATACAACGAAGTTCGATGCAGTCATTTATGTTTAAAACAAAAAAGCGCCCATCAAAAATGATGGGCGCTTTTATATTTAAAAAACAGGGAGTTAAAGTTACTTAGCAACCATTACCATTGCCGGACGAATCACACGGCCGTTTAGTTCGTAACCTTTTTGCATAACAAACATAACAGTGTTTGATTCATGATCAGGGCTCTCCTGAATCGACATCGCTTGATGGAACTCTGGATTGAATGCTTCACCTTCAGGGTTGATTGCTTTCAAGCCAAATTTCGCTACAACGTCTACAAACGTTTTATGGGTTAGTTCAACGCCTTCTAGGAACGGCTTCACAGTTTCATTCTCTGTATCTGCCGCTTGAATTGCACGCTCTAGGTTATCAATAACAGGAAGCAGCTCTTCTGCAAACTTGTTCAACGCAAACTTACGTGCTTTATCGATCTCTTGCTCAGTGCGACGACGCATGTTTTCTACTTCAGCTTTAGAACGCAACACCGCATCTTGTTGCTCTTTTACTTTTGCCTCGCTAGACAATAGTGCCGCTTCTAGTTGAGCAATCTTAGCGTCTGTCTCATCACCAAGCTCTTCAAGCTCAGCTTCAACTTCTTGTGCTTCAGCTTCTACTTTTTCAGCCTCTTCGATGATTTGATCAAGCTCTTCTTCTGTAACTTTGTTTTCTTCGTTGCTCATGATATCTCCAGAATTCAACATAATGCCCTTAAAGCCATGCGCGTTTTTGCGGGCTTTAACCACATAAAAATTCGCATATTTAGGTGACTTGCCATTATTATGGGGATGAAGATTCCTGATTCAAGCCTCTTTAATGCGGAAATGCTATGAAAAATCCATGTAACGTGATCGCGATTATCGGAAAACCAAGAGATCAACAAGCAATTCAAACTCATAAAGAGTTGTACCAATGGTTGACCTCTGAGGGCTATAAAGTATTCATTGACGATCGCCTTGCCGCAATACTGGATGATATCCCACAGAGTCAGTTTGCTAGCTTAGTTGAACTAGGAAAAAATGCCGATCTAGCCATTGTGGTTGGTGGCGATGGCAACATGTTAGGTGCGGCAAGAATTTTATCCCGATTTGATGTGCCAGTTATAGGCGTGAACCGTGGAAATTTGGGCTTCTTAACTGACTTGAACCCAGACGACTTCCAAGCGTCTCTGCAAGCGGTACTCGACGGTGAGTATATTGAAGAGGAACGTTTTCTTTTAGAGGCGGAAGTACACCGCCACGGACAAATAAAGAGCCATAACGCTGCGCTAAACGAAGCCGTACTTCACCCAGGGCAAATTGCTCATATGATTGAATTTGAAGTGTATATTGATGAAAGCTTCGCCTTCTCTTTACGGGCCGACGGTTTGATTGTCTCCACTCCGACTGGCTCGACGGCATATTCACTTTCTGGCGGCGGCCCAATTCTTTCTCCTAGCTTGAATGCCATTTCACTCGTGCCAATGTTCCCTCATACATTGTCGAGTCGACCTTTGGTGGTTGATGGAAAACGTCGAATTAAATTGGTGGTATCACCAGAAAACCGTGGAACACAAGAAGTTAGCTGTGATGGACAAGTCTCACTTCCAGTTACCCCTGGCGACGAAATTCACATCTATCAAAGTCCAAATGTACTAAAGCTCATCCATCCAAAAGACTACAGCTACTATCACGTCTTACGGAATAAGCTTGGCTGGTCTAGTAAATTGTTCTAACACTTGTTACTCAGGGCAATAACTTCAATAAAAAAGCCAGCAGCTTAATTGCTACTGGCTTTTGGCTTTCTTAGACAAGAAATAGACACAAAGTAGTGAGGCGACACGATATTTGTCATCATTAAAGAGAAGCTTATAAATTTTGATCCTGTGGGCAAACTTTACACAAAAGATAGAAAAGCAAATTCAATGATCTATGTCCGGTGATATTCTCACCATGAATAGAGTATTAACTCTATTTCATACAATCAATAAAGGACATATTATGAAGAAAACCATCATTCTGTCTGTTCTCAGTACATTAGCACTTATTGGCTGCCAATCAGAGGAAACGCAAGTCAACAGTGTATCCAACGCAAAAGCGGAAGATATCACTAAGACGAAGCGTGCCCTAGCTCAACAATTGAGTGAGAACTATGCTGCCATTGAACCCATGTTGAGAAGAGATATTACTCCACAACAGACTAACGTGTCTGTATCAGCATTTGTTAAGCAAAACCCTAACTCAGAGTTCAGCCGCCAGCTTGTACAAGCTGACACTCAAATTCGTAGCTGGAAAGGTATTTCTGAATACTCAGATCAGTTGTTAGAAGTTCGCTTGGCAAATGAAGCCATGATAACAGCATGGCAAAGTGGCGAGGTCGAGCCATTATTTGCGTTTGAACCAAGTGGTGATGATGAGAATTGGCAATACATCGAAGCATTTGATGTTTATGGCAACATCCATCAACTCGATGTTTACCAGCTCCCTGAGGTACCTGTACTTGTCGTTGATAACAATAGCTCTGCAGAGCTAAAAGCAGGCTTGCAAGCTATGCAAGCTGAGATGAAAAACTCGGTCAACCAGCTTTAGTTCAACCATATATTGCTGATGAACAACGCCAAAATACACCGTTATTGTCAAGTAGCGCAGTGGGCGAAGCGGCTCCAATTCAAACCACGCAGTTGAAAAAGATCCGTCTAGCCGATGACAAAGAACCTTGGATCTCTGGCAAGGCAGAAATCTACGCTATCGTAACGGGCGTCAATCCAAGTCGTGATGAACCTACTCTCGATTTGGTGGAGCTTCCATACTTAGACTACGATAACCAAGATTATTATCCAAATCAGATCATTATTCACTGGTCTCGTTACCGCTGGGGTGCGGCAGACATTGTGCTCATGGAGCAAGATGACGGCACAGACTATAAACAATTGGCAAAACTCCTTGTTCAAGTTGCCGAAGAAGTATTGAAAGCGATTCCAGATCCAGAAGTTCAGGCTTATGCGATTATTCCGCAAATCACGAACAAGATCATCGACACTATCCCCGATGGTGTACTCACGAATGATGATGACTTCGTCGACGTTTACTACACTCTAATGCAAGACACTTCATACGTGGATCACCCAGGTGCAGGTGTGAATGCAGTCGTCACACTAGAACCATTAACGATTAACCCAACTCGTCCGTAACCTGTTCAATTTTAATGAGTCGTTGTAATCACATCGGCTCATTTTTCCCACTTCATCACAAAAAAACAGCCTACAAAGAAAATTTTCCTTACCTGACTTTACTGTATAAAGAAACAGTATATACTGTTCTCTTATACAGTATTGTTCAGTTATACAGGTAAATAAAATGCTGGCTCATCTAAGTGTTAATAATTTTGCGATTGTTAAGTCTTTACAACTCGAGCTTTCTAAGGGCATGACCACCATTACAGGTGAAACAGGCGCGGGTAAATCCATTGCTATCGATGCTTTAGGGCTCTGCTTAGGCGGACGAGCCGATGCCGGCATGGTGCGACAAGGTGAAGAGAAAACCGAAGTTAGCGCCGCTTTTTTATTGGACAACAACTTACATGCAACACGTTGGTTAGAAGATAACGATCTGCTAGATGGCAGTGAGTGTATTTTGCGTCGTATTATCACAAAAGAAGGCCGCTCAAGAGCCTTCATTAATGGCAGCCCTGTTCCACTATCACAACTCAAATCTCTAGGGCAGCTACTTATCAATATCCATGGGCAGCACGCTCATCATCAATTGATGAAAAGTGAGCACCAAATGGCCATGCTCGACCAATATGCTGGGCATTTAAACCTACTAAAAAGCACACGAAGTGCTTACCAGCATTGGCGTCAGGCGGATAATAACCTCAAGCAGCTAAAAGAAAATAGCCAGCAAAACCAGGCGCAAAAACAGTTGCTTGAATACCAAATCAAAGAACTGAATGAGTTATCGCTAGGTGAAGAAGAATTTGCAGAGCTCGAGCAAGAGCATAAACGACTATCCAACAGTGGTGAACTCGCCACTACCTGTCAGCAAGCCATCGAACTTATTTACGAAGGTGAAGAAGTCAATGCGCTTGGTATTTTGCAATCGGCCAATCACTCCCTAATTCAATTAGCCGAATTAGATGAAAAGCTATCTGAGCTACCTAACATGCTGTCAGAAGCGATGATTCAACTTGAAGAAACGAAGAATGAATTACGCAGCTACTTAGATGGCATCGATGTTGATCCTGCTCGTATGGCTTATGTAGAAGAACGTTTTTCTAAAGTGATGTCTGTAGCTCGTAAACACCACGTAATGCCAGAAGAACTATACCAACATCATCAAGATCTTCTGGCCCAAGTAGAAGCGTTAGATTGCTCCGATGAACGTTTAGATGAGCTTGCTCAAGAAGTAGAACACAAGTACCAAAGCTTTCTAACACAAGCAGAAAAACTGCACAAATCACGCAGCCGTTACGCAAAAGAACTGAACAAACTGATCACACAAAGCATGCACGAATTGAGCATGGAGAAAGCAGTATTCAGTATCGAAGTTAGCAATGACAACACGCACCCATCGCCGCTTGGCATGGACAGCGTGTGCTTCTTAGTATCGACCAACCCGGGACAACCATTGCAACCTATAGCAAAAGTTGCGTCAGGCGGTGAGCTATCACGTATCTCTCTAGCGATCCAAGTGATCACCGCTCAGAAAGTAGATACACCAAGTTTAATCTTCGATGAAGTGGATGTAGGTATTAGTGGCCCAACAGCTGCCGTAGTGGGCAAAATGCTACGCAAGCTTGGCGAATCTACTCAAGTATTGTGTGTCACTCACCTCCCTCAAGTTGCCGGATGCGGCCATCAACAAATGTTTGTTGCTAAGCAAACCAAAGCAGGCCAAACCGAAACCCAAATGCACGCATTAGATGAACAACAACGTGTGGCAGAATTAGCTCGCTTACTTGGTGGTAGTCAAATAACCGACTCAACGTTGGCAAACGCAAAAGAACTGCTTATCGCCGCTTAATAAATCGACAAGGGATGAGATATGGATATCAGAGCAATACACAAAACCAACTGCTTAGATCTCATCCCTATTTTTATTGAGTTAGAACATTACTACTTCAAAGAAAAAGCTTCATCAAAACACGATCTGGTCCATTATCTAAAGAGCCAAGTCTTCTCTGAACATTCTGGTGTTAATATCATTGCGGTTTACGATAATGATGACGTCGTAGGCTTTGCATCTTATACCGTCATGTTCCCTGCCCCAAAACTCTCAGGGCAGATGTACTTAAAAGATCTGTTCGTATCTTCGAAGGTTCGAGGAAAAGGGGTTGGTCTCAAGTTAATGAAGTATCTGGCATCTTTGGCGATCAAGTGTGGATGCCAAAGGTTGGACTGGACAGCTGAAAGTAGTAACCCTACCGCAGGTCAGTTTTACCGCTCAATTGGTGCAACACTAATTCATGAAAAAGAGTATTATCGTTTTTCAGGTGATGCATTACGCGAATTCGCCAAAACCGACTAACGAGTCACTAGGCTTGGCTCACCGCTGAAAGCGTCCATCACCCTACCTCCGATTGAAATGTGCTCTTCGTCACCTAACTAATACGTCATGTGGTGACATTTACCGCCTAATATCGGTGAATAAATGCAACTCAACTCAAAATTCGTTGTCAGATTGTCTACCATACGACGCATAGCTTTTTACATCTGCGTCGAGCTTGTTTATTATCAGCGCAGTATTTTAAAGGTTACTAAGAAATTATTATGCAATTAAAGAAGTGGTTAGTTGCCGTACCATTAGCAATGACATTGCTGACAGGATGTTCGGTATTGGAAAGACTGGTTTATCGTATTGATATCAACCAAGGCAACTATGTAGAACAAAGTGCGGTTGATAAATTAAAGTTTGGGATGACTAAAGCACAGGTTCGCTTCGTATTAGGGTCGCCAATGCTTATTGAAAACGGCTATCCAAACACTTGGTATTACATCTATCATCATACTCCTGGCCATGGCGAACCAGTACAGAAAGATCTGATTGTAAACTTTAATGACCAAGGCACACTCGCAGACATCAGTGGTGACTTTCCAAAAAGTGACGCATTTTACGAGCAAATTCAGTAAACTGACTTTTGCAAAAAAACCTCCCGTTTGGGAGGTTTTTTATTATATAGAAATCACGTTAGTCAAACTTTGAGTAACTCACATGAGCTATTGGGTTTATATTAATCCTGCTTATTTTTACGTACAGAACTAGGCTTGCCACCGGTGACTGGGTCTGCACTTCCCTCGGCTTTAGCCTGCTCCGCCCGCTTACGGCGAATCTCTTTCGGATCGGCGAGTAACGGACGATAAATCTCTATTCGGTCTCGATCTCGAACGGTCGCATCCAACTTCACGTTACGACTAAACACACCCACTTTGTTCTTGGACAAATCAATTTCAGGGTACAACTCCAATACACCGGATTGTCGAATGATCTCTTCTACCGTTGCGTGATTATTTACCACTAAGTTAAATACACGCTGTTCATGAGGAAGAGCATAGACAACCTCAACGTGAATCATATCTGACTCAATACTCATAACACTCGTAGACCTGTTTTGCGCGTTTAGTAAATGCATTTACCATATTACTAGTAAGCTCGTTAAAAATCTTACCGAAGGCCATCTCAATCATTTTACTTGAGAATTCAAACTCAAGCTTTAGTTCAACCTTGCAAGCTTGCTCATCTAGCGCGGTAAAAATCCAACCACCACGCAACGTCTTAAACGGGCCATCCACCAAGTTCATCATAATTGCCTGACCTGGGATCAACTCATTTGAAGTCGTAAACGTTTTGCTGATTCCAGCCTTCGCCACATCGACAGAAGCCACCATACCATTCCCCGAAGACTCAATGATTCTAGAGCCCGAGCAACCAGGCAGAAATTCAGGGTATTTAGCAACATCATTAACCAGATTGAACATCTGTTCGGCGCTAAAAGACACAAGCGCAGAACGGCTGACTTGCTTCATACATACTCCTATCGATACATGTACAGATTTAAAGCTACTCGCCAATTTTACTTTTATTCCACGATTGCGCAAATAAAAGGATTTCCTATCCGATATCCAACCCGTATAATGACGCTATTATGGCAAAGAAAAAAACGAAACAAAAAGCGGGTAGCAATACTATCGCGCTGAATAAAAAAGCTCGCCACGAGTATTTCATCGATGATGAAATCGAAGCTGGCTTGGAGCTCCAAGGTTGGGAAGTGAAAGCCCTTCGCCAAGGTAAAGCCAATATTTCTGAAAGTTACGTATTTATGCGTGACGGTGAAGCCTTTGTGAGTGGCATGACAATCACTCCTTTAAATCAGGCATCGACACACGTTGTGGCGAACCCTACACGTGTGCGTAAACTACTAATGAGTCGTCGTGAGCTGGATAATCTATTCGGACGTGTAAACCGTGAAGGTATGACATTAACGGCCCTCTCACTGTACTGGTCTCGCTCTTGGGTGAAACTAAAAATTGGCGTAGCAAAAGGTAAAAAGCTGCACGATAAACGTACGGATCTAAAAGAAAAAGACTGGGCAAGAGAAAAAGCACGCGTAATGAAGAGCGCGCTGCGTTAATCTTGACCACTTAAACGCATAGTACTGGACAGCCAATGCTTTTCTGTTACTATGCGAATATTACCTGGGGCTGATTTAGGATTCGACGGGAATTCAGAAGTCTGAGGTGCATGCCGAGGTGCGGTAGGCCTCGTTAACAAACCGCAAAAAAATAGTCGCAAACGACGAAAACTACGCACTAGCAGCTTAATAACCTGCTAAGAGCTCTCTCGCCCTAGCTTCCGCACGTAAGACGGGGATCAACGAGGGATCAAACCCAAACGCGCTAGCCCGGATTCTCCCGCCTGAGAGATGAACGGCGAATTTTAATTCAGGCTAGTCATTCATTAGCGTGTCGGTTCGCAGGTGGGTGGCGAAATTAAAGATCGACTAAGCATGTAGTACCAATGATGAACGGTTTTCGGACGCGGGTTCAACTCCCGCCAGCTCCACCAAACATCATGTAAGCCTCTGATTTTTCAGGGGCTTTCTTTTTATATATGCCTATGAAAAGAGAAATTGAGGTACATCCTGTTCTACATATGGACGGAGATGACACTTTGCACATGACACAACGGGCAAACGGTAACTGGTACTATCAACGCCGTATCCCAACCCACTCTCAGCCATTCTTTGGCAACAAAAAGTCCATCAAAATCTCACTGCGCACCAAGTCTGTCGCAGAAGCTCGTGTTAGAGCGCGTCAGCTATCTGTAGAGCATGACGTCCTATTTGCGCAGCATGAGACTCTCGCAACAACGACAAGCAAACCTAAAGGCTACGCAAGTAACCCACTTGAGGTGCTCGTTGACGTCAAAGCTAGCCAAGCTCAACACAAAGAAATCACTCAAGCGACGTCTGGCAACCTAGTAGGAACTCAGAGCTTACTACACGCACAAGTCTTTACTGCGCCACTAAAGGAGCGTGAGAGCGTCTTTACGGGTATTGAGGCAATGAGAGATGATTTATGCGAACTCATGTGCGACCTTGCCGAAAATAAATTGAGTGAGTATGACGCCAAGCTTTCGCGCTCGTGGCGTATCATTGAGGGTGCGATGGAGTCAGAGCACTACGAGTACTTTGTAGAGCAACCATTTGAAAATCAAAGACAACTTGTCATCGAGAGCTGTAGAAAGTCGATACAAGGACTATCCTCATTAACTACTCAGCTCACGGATGTGATGGCAGAGCGTCTTGAGTTACCTAATGCGTCTGATACCTACCTTCATGAGCTAAGGGGAACGCAAGCTCCGACGGAGAGCGAACATCAAAGCTTGCTGTTATCTGAATGCGTAGAGCTTTACCTCAAGGATAGAGAAAAAGACAACATGCAACCCAAGACCTTTGAAAGCTACAAGGCTCGTATGCGACTCATGCTATACATCTTGGGCGACCGTCCTATTGACTCTCTCAAGCGTGCTGATGCTTTGATGTTCAAGGATAAACTCTTGCAGTTACCAGCGAACCTCAACAAAGTGTCGAGCTTTAAGGGCTTACCTGTTGATGATGTCATTGCTCTCAAACCGACACCGATGGCAGTAAGCACAGCAAATGACACAATGACTGGTGTTAGCTCATTCTTCGACTGGTGCGTGTTGAATGAGTACGCGTCCAAGAATGCCTTTAAAGGACTCAAAGTAAAGACCAAGAAAAAGGCATCTGATGAGCGTAGCGCGTTCACTGAGTCTGACTTAAAGACCCTATTTCAGCATCCATACTTCCAAGGAGGTAAGAGTAAACACCCACACTATTACTGGCTACCTGTACTAGGGCTTTATACAGGTGCTCGTCTCAACGAGTTGTGTCAGTTGCATGTATGTGACGTTCGTAGAGATGATGAGAGCGGACTTTGGACTATGACCATCACCAATACTCAAGAAGACCAGAAAACCAAGAATATGAGTTCAATTCGCACTATTCCACTGCACCCTAAATTAATTGAACTAGGATTCGTTGACTACGTACAGAACCTCACTCATGAGCGCGTCTTTCCTGAGCTTAAGAGAGGAAGAGATGGGTATGGACAAGCACCATCCAAATGGTTTGCTCGCTTCCGCGACAAAGTGCTGCCTAACGCCAAGAACGAACATAAGGCTTACCATTCTTTCAGGCACACTTTCATCAACGCCCTGAAGCAATCAGGCGTATCCCGCAGTCATGCAGCAGCCTATGTGGGTCATGGGGACGGAAGTGAAACGTTTGGACGGTATGGTAAAGCTTATGTCGCATCAGCATTAGCTCCTATATTGGACAACATTACGTTCGACTTCGACATAAAGCCCTATGTACTATCTAACTAGTACGAATTAAAAGGTAACACCTGACGTCTACCCAAGTGTTACCTTTCATTTTACATTTTACCTTCGGCTGCTTGTCTCGCTAAGCAGTCTGAATGCTCATTACCTTTGACGCCAGAGTGACCAGCTACGTGCTCAACGCTAACACGTGGACGAATAGCTTTAAGCTCATCTATCAGCATCCATAAGTCCTGATTAGCGACAGGCTTCTTGCTTGAGTTGCGCCAAGCGTTACGCTTCCAGCTATCAAGCCATTCATTGAAGCCCCGCACACAGTACTGACTGTCACTAAAGACATTGTCCCCCTCACCAGCTACAAGTAAGGCAATGATGAGAGCCAGAAGCTCAGCCCTTTGACTGGTGACACCACCAGCCCTGCGAACGGAGGATGAGTACTCCTGAATGCAATGTCCAAGAGCGTCGTAAACAGCGACACCAACACCCCCTTGAAGACACCCGTGCTGATTGTCTGGTGCTGAACCATCGCAATAGATACTTAGTGGGTGCTGAGCGTTGTGTAATAGATGTATCGTTTGAAGCTGTGTATTCATATTGAGTCCTTAATCGTAAAGCCACACCGAAAGCCCCACATAGCCAACTACACCAACGAAAGACTCGTAGTGACTAGCTGACAGCATGGCTTTGCGGTTAAGCGTTGGGTTTGAAGTGAAGTAGACCTTGTGGTGGCCTATTGTGGGTTGTGGAGATCTGAGGGTTAATCAGGCTGCTTGGAGTGATAGCACTGATGTGGCATGTATCGAGCGTTTAAAGGTAATGCTGTAGTTCGCACCTTCATCACCACCTAAACACACGATATAGCCGTGGTGGTCAAGCCGCTTTAGCGACTCTCGAATAGTACGAGGCTTGAGCCTTAGAGCTTCTTCAAGCGTCGACATCGACACGATAAGATACTTTGCCCCTTTCGGTAGCATTCGTTCAGCAACAGTAAAGACTCGCTTGTCGCTAACACTGAGCCAGTACTGAGACTCACTTTCAGGGATTGTTGTCTCATGACGAGGTATCCCATACATTTGTGCTAACTGAGACACTACCTTACGGCAAACAGATAAGTACAACGCAATGGTGCGCTTTGAATACGACTCGCGGCTTAGTGCTTTGAGACTGACATTAAGACGCCTTTCAAGACTGTCATAGGTAAGTGTATCGAGCGTCTGAAGCAATCGAAAGATTCGGCTTCTAGACAGCCCTCGACCTACCCCAGACAAACGACAGGCGTTATCAAAGACGGCCATCTGGCGACGACTAAGGTCTGAGTACTCAAGTGCACAAGCAAGCTTAGCTTTCAGCTTTGAGTTGTTTACATACGTCATATCAAGTCCTTTAAAAACAATAAATTACAGAACAATCCTGCAAGACTGCAACATATATAAGAAAGGCATTGAGTAGTTACTTAGGGTTGGGTAGAAAGGACGATGATTGATAGGAAGGCGCAGAGCTTAAAGTCTCTCTAAGAACTACTTTAAGTTAAGCTCTAAGTAAGTGATTGTTATTGTTAATAACTACAATCACATCTTAAAGACAGACTTTAAGTATCCACGCCCTACACCAGCACGTCTTACAAGCTTAAAGCTTCCCTTAAAGATAAAGAGAACTCTTAAGCTTTGCGTCTGGTGCATGTATTGCTCTTTGTCTCTCTGCTTGCCCAAGGCATTAAGACTCACTCTCTATGAAGCCGAGAGGTAACGAGGTGATGGCCTTGAAGCCCACTCAGTGCGTGACTCTGATGTGTGACTTCTTGCTGTGGTTTGGCGGCTACAGTCCGCATTGGGTTTGTTCTTATAGGCAGTCGTAATTACAGGTTATTAACATCCTGTCAGACTCACCGTATCGGGCTGCGCCCTATAGGCAGTCGTAATTCGATTGGCATTGCGTTGAGACTCAAAGAGAGCGTAAAGGCAGGGGAGGAGAGCGTTGATACCTCGATGGTTTGACCCAACTAAGACAGACAAGGGCAGGCGTTGCACCCGCCCAAGTGACCTAGATAAGCTCGGCGTTAACCTCCGCCATGTAAGGCGCTAAGACATTCTCAATGCCATTTGTAGCGTCCTCAAAGACACCAAGCTCTACTAACGCTTTAACATGCCCCCACACCTCTTGGTGAAGCTGCGAGTCTTGCGTTGTAAGCAGCGTTTGAGTATCAAGATGATTAGAGGCTTTAATAGTTAAGACGTCGTTCATATCAATGCTCCTTTGTGCTTAAGGTGAGCTAAAGATACCGAAACTCAACTTGGTTGTGTTATGTGTAGTCACTAGTGAGTGCAATAACTTGAATATGGTCACGCAAGAGCTTGCTAAGTGAGTACTTATTGTTCAAGCAGCCGACACTTAGAACACGGTGCCAGCTTCAACCGCCTTCTTCTTCACTCTCTGTACGGTACTTGCATTACAGCCAAGCTCCTGAGCGACACCACGGATAGACTTTCCCTCAAGTAACAACTCAATGATACGCTGATGCTGCTTGGTATTAGCTTTGCGTCCTTGGAACTTCTCAGCCCACTTCGCAGGGTTAGCTTTAAGCGCTTGTCTTCCAGCCTCAGCCGACGCTAAGCGATTCTTACGCTCTGCCGCAGCCATAGCCGTGAGCATGGTAATCTGGATGTCAGTGACCATGTTCTGCATGTCATCATCTTTGCTTGAGTATGAGAACGTCAGACCTTGGTTGATAGTCTTAATGCACACACCCCTGTCGAGAAGCTCACGTATAGTCGATTCAGCGTCTCGATAGTCACGCCCTAAACGGTCAACCCACCATACGACTAGAGTATCTCCTTTACGTAGCTTACCAAGAAGAACCGATAGCCCTGCCCTCTCTTTAGCTGGCACAGTACCCGACACTTTCTCTGTCGTAATCTCCGCATCAGGGTAGAGCTTTGAGATGTCACTCAATTGGCTATCTACGTTCTGCTCCTTAGTCGACACACGGACATAAGCAAAGACCATTGAGTTGCTGTCATTGGATTGAGTTGTCATTGTCATACCTCGAACGAGTGCTTTAGGTTACTGTATGCTTAACTTGCTATATGCATATCGACAAGTCAACACCTAAAGCATACAAAAATAACACCCTTAGAGTGTATGCATTTGGGCATAATCTATTGCACTCAACCTTTGACAAGAGTATTCCAACTCATACATTTAAAGTTAGACATAAGCTGGCAATAGCTCTATCGAAACATAGAGCCGCAGGTATGCTAAAGGGGCATGGGGGAAAACCAAGTAAGCGCATTATGTATACAAGCACTCAGATTTTTTACACAAAATCATTAGAGCTAAAACGCCCAACATCACATATGCCATAACCTCATCCACCAATTGATATTCAACACATTGACATGCAATCAGTAGATAAACTAATCTAATATTGTGTTTGTTAAGAGGGAAACTCGCCATCAACTGAGTGCAAACTCGAGGAAAGTTTCGGACTTTCTGCCTTTTCCCCCGTGCGTGCTCCCTTCGCCGTCGCTTGATGTTCATCATCAGGTTGCTGGATAAGACTGAGAACGAAAGCGCGGGCGGGTTTCGAACCTTTGACGAACAAGGTTCGTGAAATGGGAGCTAGTGTTGTTCATCCCTTCTTTGTGAGGCGAACCTTGAAGTTTTCCAGTGGACATAAGTCTACGGCTTCAAGGGCACAAGGAGATGTTCATATGAACCAAACAAATACAGAACAACAGACACAGGAAAACCAGAAGCCGAAGAAAAGCTGGAAAGCTTATGCTTGGACTTGCTTCATTACCCTCACTAGGATTCTTAACATTCTAGTAGCCATCGTAAGATGGTTAGAGGGAGACGGTGAGTAATGTGTTCTCCCCTCTTTCAACTCAAAGGAAAACTTCATGCTTCATAAAGCTTTGCGACTGATACGGAAGTACCACAATAAGTCCCCCTCGGAAACTGCTTTCGCCCTAGGAATATCTAAGACCGAGCTATCTGAAATAGAGTCTAATCAACGCCCAATATCCCCTGAACTTCTAAACAAATATGCGCTGATGTTTGAGCTTCCAGTATCTTCTTTAGTCTTGTTTTCAGAGACTGTAGAAAAGGAAAGGAAGTATAGTCAGATAATTAGAAAGTCTCTCGCTGGTAAAGCCTTAAAAATCTTGGAATGGATGACTGACGAACATGCCCAAAACAAAAACAAAGCTCAAAATTGATACGCGAGGCAAGTTCTACGCTCTTAAAGACTCTCCCTTATATAAACTCAGAACTAAACGGCGTCTCGCAGAGGTGCTAAATCACTCCCTACAGACCCTTAGAGCTTTACGCACAGACCAAGGAAACTACAAAGAATTCGAAGATAATTCAGGGGGTAAAGCTAGAAAGATACAGCAACCAGCTCGAAGTTTAGACATGGTGCATACTCGAATCGCGAGCCTTTTATGTCGAATCGACACTCCTGATTACTTACATTCAGGAAAGAAAGGGGTTTCAAACGTAACGAATGCAGAAGCACACATAGATAGTCACAACGTCCTGACCACTGATATTCGCTCATTCTTTCCTTCAACAACTAGGAGGATGGTCTTTTCTTTCTTTTATGGTGTTATGAAGTGCGCTCCTGATGTGGCAGATCTATTAGCTGACCTATGCACTATTCATTCACACATTCCCACAGGAAGTCGTCTGAGTATGCCGTTAGCGTTCTGGGCAAATCATACGATGTTCAATGAGCTAAACGAACTATCCATAAAGCACAACGTTAAAATGACCGTTTACGTCGATGACTTAACATTCTCAGGAAAGGAAGTGAATCGTCTATTTTCTTCTTGTGCTAGAAGGATAATATCTAAGTACGACCACTGCATGCACCCAAACAAAACTAAGCTTTATAGTGCAACATCACCAAAGCTAATCACGGGCGTAGTTGTTCAAGGAAGCTTACTAAAAGTCCGGAACCAACAACACCAATATCTCTTGAGTGAAATGACGCAATGGCTATCAATCAAAGACTCACCAAGAGCACTTCATCTAAACATAACAAATCGTATGCTTGGCCGACTTTACTCGATGTCAGTAATTGATAAACGCTATCGCGCAAAAGCTAGAATGGTTCGAAACTCAACAGCTCTCTAATCAAGTAATTCAACTCCCAAAGTGGGAACTGAACTGAACTAGCAGTGTTCTACAAGGTGTGCTACATTTCGAGTAAACCACTGGTGTACCCTCCTTGTATATCAGAGACTTACAGAATGAAAGGCGACGAACTCTCGAATCCCGCCAGCTCCACCAAACGTTTGGAAAAGGCCACCCTCGGGTGGCCTTTTTTGTATCAACAACCCACTATCCACTATCCACTATCCACTATCCACATTGTCTTCTTTTCTCACGCACTCATGCTACCTGATAACTTTTCACGAGCATTACTGCATAACTCTGAACGTACACCGATTTAAAAACTCGTTGAGTATTAAGTAACAGGCGATACGCTCATAAATACACCACCAAAAACACATGGAAGTTCAGAAGAACTCATTCAAGGACAAAAAGTGTGTACTATATGCTCTTCGATTTAAAGTGTTCTAAGTTTTTGGGGTATCAACAACTACGAGTGCTAAATCTAAGTTATAGAATTATGATGGGTTAAAGTTGAACAATTTGGGTTTATCACTAACCATCAAAAGATACTCAATAAGCCTTTTCTTTTGTTCTTGGTTATCACAATTGGCGGAAAAATAAATTATCAAGTCAATCTAGCATTACGATGTAAAGTAATAAAAACACCTCTTGAGCAAGCGACTAATTAACTATTTTCAATACGATTTCATTGTCTGAAACCTAGTATTTATAGAGCTCTTTCCCATTCGATAGCTCTCGTTTATTTTGCTTCCACATTACCTGATGAAAGCCTAAAAAATCCAATACAATATAACTACCTAAGGTTAGCGTAGACTGAGTATTCCAGATTTAAACTTTATTAATGCTAATAAAAATCGGTCAAGTAGATAAACATAAATCTAAAAATGTAATTTTCAAATTCACAAGTTACAAGGGCAATGCAGTACGAATCACATAGTTAGCATTAAATATTGTAAAAACACACAATACATATACATTTATAGATTTTTAAAATGAAAAAAGTCGATGTGAGAAATTACTTAGTTGGATTTATTACAATCATATTGTTGAGCATTAATATGAGTTTTGGAGAGAGTATATTGAATAGCGATAAAGTTAACCAATACACACCACAAATCAATGGTGTGCTAACAAAAAAAGGGAAGCCGATTGATAACCAAAAGGTTAGTCTTAGTATTGGTTTAAGCGCTTCAGGAAAATCAATAGACTTATCAACATTTACTGACAGCAATGGTCGGTTTGAATTTTCTCCTGTGTATGAGAACAAAGAGAGCGTTAAGATCCCGCTTATTGAACATTATGTAACTATTGTTTTAACCACAGAACTAGATATTGATGAAAGCGTTATTATTTGGGAAGGTTCGTTCGATGGCTATGAAATAGAGGATTACGTAAAAAACAATATGGCTAATCTAGTCTGTGATGCAGCAAACCCTCTTAAGTACTTTGCTTTTTCAATTGATGATGACGAAAACGATGACTACTACGTAAATAGTCAATGTGATTTATTTGGATATATTGACTCTGATTTATATGGAAATTAAAGAATGCAATCACTCTCACCAAAGCTATCATCTAGAATCGCAGAAATCCCTTATTCTGTATTCGCAACTAATGTTCGTAACGTTAGTGGTTATATAGCAAAGTTTTTTACATTTGATCTAAGGAATGATGTCAAAAAAGGAACGACAAGTGGCTTTATGGGATTTGGTGGAATGACATCAGATTTTGTAGCGATAGGTCGAGGTAAGGGCGAGTTTACCGATACTTTAGTATTTTCCTTTCGTGGCACTCAAGCAAACATCGGCGACATTATGACCGATGGAAACATTGGGATATCAGGTACCTCATCAGGTTACAGGGTACATGCAGGTTTTGTAAATCTCTTCAATACGATAAAGCCACAACTTGCAGCATACATCGCTGGTTATTCGAAAAAGAACATGAAAGCACCGAAGGCAATACACTGTGTAGGTCATAGTTTAGGTGGTGCTCTTGCTTCATTAGCGGCAGATTGGGTGAAGAGTCAGTACGGCTATAGCGTACACCTATATACTTTTGGCGCACCAAAAGTTGGCTTTAAACCATACGCAAGAAGGGAGTTAGATTCTTCATATCGCTGCACTCATGGTGCAGATCCAGTTCCTATGTCTCCTCTTTGGCCATTTACTCACGGTGGTATTGAGTATCGGCTAGATGGAAGTTCTGGCATCTACTTCTGCGCTCATGGACTAGGAAAAAAATCTGTTCCGGGTTATGTCAATACCGCTACAAGTAATGAGTGGTCGGCACTACAACCCAAATCTCAAACTTACCTAGAACGCAACGTATTTCTTGACTTCAACAATAGATATAATGCTCGAATGACTGATGGTTGGGTAAGTAAAATAGTCTCTTCAATTTTGACCTTACTAAGAATTTCAGGTCTGGGTCATATAATACAACAAATAGCAACCGTAGGCCTTACTGCTTGGGATCAACTAGCTAAAGCTATGGCGTACATTTCAAAACTAAAAAACGAGTATACAGAACACGTCCGCGGTATTTTAGGTCACATGAATGTAATGTCAGGTAGCGCAGCGATCGACCTATCGAGTATTACTTATAGAGTGATAAAACTTTGTTTTTCGAGACTAGTAAGAAGGTTAGACAGTCATGTTAGAAATGCTCTAAATATAGTAGCGTAACAGTAAAAGACACTAACAATTATTCTAAAAACCGCTCAATTATCCTCAACTAGATTGAGTTCAGAAAAAGCGAAGCTATTTAGGCTTCGCTTTTTATTAGGGCTTAGAGTTGTTAACAATATTAAAATCTATATTCCACACCTAGTGATGCTTGGTTAAAGTCTGTTTCCGTGTTTGCACCGTTCGCGACATTCTCCGCATTGAGTTCTACGTCGTACCACATATATTCTGCGTTAACTAAGAAGTTATCAGTAACTTTAAAACCAACACCGGCACCAGCGAATACACCTTCATCATCTTTGTTGCCTTGGAAGCCCGCAACGTTGTAATCCGTCGAGTACCACATTTGACCGCCTTTTGCGTAAAGGTCGACACGATCAGCAATGGGAGCAGTAACTTTTAGAGCCGCTGTATAGCCGTCCGTTTCGGCATTTGCTAAGTTATTACCATAGCTACCGAAATCAATGTAACCACCTTCCAACGCTAAGTAAGGATTAAAACGGTAACCAACTAAACCTTGAATAACATCGCTGTCATCATCAAAGTCATCTTGTCCATCAACTTTTAAGTAACCGTAGTTGGCGCCAACATATACACCATGATCGTTGGAGTCCGCAGCATGTGATAAAGTACTAAACGTTGCTAAAGAAAAAAGGCTAATCAAAGTAACAACATTGCTTTTCATTTCGTTCTCCTAATATAAGTTCCATTGAAGGTTCGAATAGTAAAGAGCAAATGCAATGCCAACTTTAAATTAATGAAAAATATATTTAATTTTATAGAATACTGACAATCCTCTAAAGATCGCCGAACAAAAATAGAAAAAAGAGCTGTCTGTTTACTTTATATAAACAATACTAAATTGAGGTTAATCTCTGATGTGAAAAAGATTCTTGTTAATTTGTAGATTTTTCAAAGAAATTAAATAAACATCTAAAATACTCTTGTAGATTAATCCGTCAAAAAACGCTTAGCTAGTTTTTATAAGAAAGGAAGCTAATCACACATACGTTGCATCTTACTTTGCTTCAAGCCGTGAATACTCTACTCTTTGCCTAAGCAGAGTTTAATGGAACTGAAGTATGTTAAAAGGCAGTGAATACCCTTCTATTCGAGCATTAAGGACGTTTGTCGCGGTCTCTAATTACCTCAGTTTCTCTAAAGCAGCGGATGCCCTATGTATTACGCAAAGCGCAGTAAGCAAACAAATCGCATCGCTGGAGCAATTGGTGGGCTTACCTTTAATACAAAGAGGGACGAGTGGTATTGAGTTAACCGAAGAAGGCAAGCGTTATCTGCCGCAAGTCACAGAAGCTTTGGAGCTTATTCAGCATGCAACTGCCAACTTAATCCAGTCAGATTCAAAGCAAGAATTACTCACCGTGGACGTAACCCCTTCTTTTGCCAGTCTTTGGTTGATACCTAATATTGATGACTTCCACCAGCAACATCCTAACATCCGAGTAAGAGTCTGTACTGGGGATGGGAACGTCAAAGATTCGAGCAACGAAAGTGACTTACATATTCGCTGCCTTCCATTATCCACACATTATGAATACAGCCACTTACTGTGCGAAGAAACATTGTTATTAGTCGGTTGTACAAATGCTCCTGCAATTGAGAGTGTGCACGCTGTTAGCAATTATCCTTTTATACCTCAAATCACTCGCCCTCAGCTATGGGAGCAATTTAAAGCTGTCTACACTGTAGAATCTCCCGTTACCTATCAACCTGTAGGCTTTGAACATTTTTACCTAGCTTACGAAGCCGTCAAAATGGGAAAAGGACTCGCCTTACTTCCTGATTTTATGGCGCAGAATTCTATTTTAAGAGGGGATATCCAACATATTCTCAACCTAACTTTACAGAGTGGTTATGGTTATTACGTGATGATCCCGAATTATCGCCTATCGGCTAAGAAAGTGGCGGCGTTTTACGAATGGTTGAAGAGCAAACTAAGCTAATATTGTTTTCTTGAAATGCTTTTGGTAAACCAAAACAACTCAAAGACTTCAGTATCTGTCTGCTCCAAATTGTGGCATTCTCATTAACACTGTTTCAAAAGGATAAATGGATTGAAAGATATGGACAGCAATTCGCCCAAACTCTCATTACGTACCATTGAGCCAACGGATTACCCTGAGCTTGCAGAACTAATGGACTTAGTGTTTCCTGATGTTGGCGGCTCATGGCCACGGCTGACTATTATGGATCTCATTCATCAGTTTCCTGATGGCCAAATCTGTATTGAAGATAACGGCAAAATAATCGGTGCAGCATTAACCATTAAAGTGGACTACAACCGCTTTTCTCTTCCTCATCTATATACCGACATCATTACCGAAAACAACGTCATACAGAATCAAGTAACCGGTGATGCAATGTATGGTCTCGATGTATTTGTCCACCCGGACTATCGAGGGCTACGTTTAGGTCGACGTTTGTATGATGCGCGTAAAGAGCTTTGCCGTAGTAAGAACTTCAAAGCAATTTTAGCCGGTGGTCGCATTCCTAATTACCACCAATACGCAGATGAACTGAGCGTTGCAGAGTACATCGACAAAGTAAAACGCCGTGAGCTTCATGACCCTATTTTGTCTTTTCAGCTTGCTAACGACTTCGATGTAAAACGAATCATGCGCGGCTACTTACCAGAGGATAGCGCTTCTAAAGGTTACGCGACACTGCTGGAGTGGGATAACTTTTTCTACGAAGAGGATATTCAATCCGTACACGATGTAGAAAAGACTCTGATTCGAATTGGTGTTGTACAGTGGCAAATGCGCGCGATGAATGACCTGGAGGATTTGCTCGATCAAGCTGAGTTCTTCATTTCTTCTCTTGCGAATTACAAGGCCGATTTCGCCCTATTCCCTGAGTTCTTTAACGCACCGCTGATGGGCTTGCAAAACGACAAAAATTCCGTTGAAGCAATCCGCTTTTTGGCTAGCTTTACGGAAGAGATCAAAAACCGTTTCTCGCAGATGGCAGTCACCTACAACATCAACATTATTGCAGGCAGTATGCCCGTTATCGAAGATGGCAAACTGTATAATGTGGCCTACTTGCTGCAACGAGATGGTGAAATTAACGCTCAATATAAAATCCACATCACGCCTCATGAACAAAGAGACTGGGTGATCGACGGTGGTGACAATGTTCAAGTGTTCGAAACCGATGCGGGCAAAGTCGGCATACTGATTTGTTATGACAGCGAATTCCCTGAATTGGGAAGAATGTTAGCAGAACAAGGCGCACAAATTGTATTCGTTCCTTTCTGGACGGACACAAAAAATGGCTATCAACGAGTACGAATTTGTTCCCAATCGCGTGCTATTGAAAACGAATGCTATGTTGCAATTGGTGGCAGTGTTGGCAACTTACCTCGTGTTGATAATGTCGATATCCAGTACGCACAATCTGCCGTATTTTCACCGTCGGATATCTATTTTCCACACGATGCGACCTTGACAGAAGCAAGCGCCAACACCGAAATGATAATCTTCGCTGATGTTGATTTGACTAAGTTGAAACAGCTTAATACCGAAGGCTCTGTCACCAACTTACGTCATCGCCGCCTTGATTTGTATGGTGCATTCACCAAAGCCAAAGAGTCATAAGGATCTCCCTAATTCGCCGCTACCAAAGAGCGTGGCGGCGAATAAAGCCTGCTGCAGGTTGATTCTGCGCAATTATCAGAGGCATGTCAGTTTTTCTCAATGGTGAGAAACAAGAATTGACCCAATAGGACATTCGGAGTATCACTCCAACTTCGTTCCGCTTTTATTGGGGGAAAGCTTTTGGAACAGATTAACGAACTTCTCGTGTCAATGAAGCCTTTGCTTGAGCAATACGGCTACGTTGCGCTGATTGTCAGTATATTTCTAGAAGGGATAGGTATCCCGATGCCTGGTCAATCACTGATGATCGCGGCATCTTTGCTCTCGTCAGAACAAGTCATGAACCTAAGTATGGTAATGATGGTATCGTGGCTGAGCTGCTTTTTGGGTAATACCTGTGGTTACCTAATCGGCTATTACTTTGAAGGCTGGTTGGATAAAAAAGGCTACATTTCCGGCCCGAAGATGCAAACGCTTCAATTGACTATCCAGAAATACGGCCCTACGTGCTTGGTCGTCAGCCGCTTTATTGAAGGAATGAAGCAATTTATGCCTCTTGCATGCGGTATCGCGAAAATGCCACGTAGAGAGTTTTTGCTCGGTAACGCTCTCGCGGCGACGGTTTGGGTATTGGTATTCAGCTTGTTAACTCACTTTGCATTTGAGCATTTAAGCGTGTTGAGCAACCTGTACACCGAATACAAATATCTGGTATGGGCATTTGCTGCTGTCTTATTTACGTGGATGGTTTTAGGTATTGTTAAACGCAAAAAAGCCAAATCAATGCAATAACGACAGTCTCTTCATTAGCGCATAACTAAAGCTCGTGGTATCAGTGAGATACGCAACACGAGCTTTTCTCTTTTTCTTCACGTGTAAAATTTAAACGGCCATTTAGACGTCTAGACGTTGACAATGTAGAAATGTGATATTAGTCTGCTCTTCTCTCTTATCATTAACATTGTCGTTTACATGTCCGGTTCCCAACAAACTACTAAAACAGTTGCACCGTCTGCGGTCGCACTGATCCCATTAATTGTATTCCTTGCGCTATTTATTGGCGTAGGCACTTACTTATCTTTGCAAGGCGTGGAATTTGCCTTCTACCAGCTGCCTGCACCCATCGCGGTATTACCAGCCATCATCATTGCGTTTCTTTTAAGTAAAGAGAAACTTAACCGCTCAATCGAACACTTCATGCGTGGTGTTGGCCACCCAGACATCATCGCAATGTGTATGATCTATCTGCTTGCAGGTGCCTTTGCTGCGGTAGCAAAAGCCTCTGGTGGTGTTGATGCAACAGTGAACCTTGGTTTATCCGCTATTCCAACCAGCATGATTTTACCGGGCATTTTTCTGATTTCTGCTTTTATCGCAACAGCAATGGGCACTTCGATGGGTACCATCGCAGCCGTTGCCCCCGTAGCGTTGGGTATTGCTGAATCAGCAGGAATGAGCTTACCGTTAACCGCAGGCGTTGTGCTGAGCGGCGCTATGTTTGGTGATAACCTTTCTATCATCTCTGACACCACGATCGCGGCGACACGCTCTCAAGGTTGTGAGATGAAAGACAAGTTTAAAGAGAACATTCGTATTGCTTTGCCTGCGGCGTTGATCGCGATTGCAGTGTTCGCTTTCAACAGCACCGCGACTCAAGTGCCTGCAACTGGCGATATTGAGTGGCTAAAAGTCTTGCCGTACATCACTATTTTGATCCTAGCGGTATCTGGTGTGAATGTGTTTGTGGTTCTGTCGATTGGCATTCTTTTGGCTGGCGGCGTGAGCTTGGCATCGATTGACAATTACGGACTAACTAATCTAGCCCAAGACGTATACAAAGGCTTTGGTAACATGCAAGAGATCTTCTTGTTATCCATGCTGATTGGTGGTTTGAGTGAACTGATGCGTCGCCAAGGTGGTCTTGCTTTTCTAACAAATTTCGTTAGTAGCCTTATCCACGCGTTTGGCTCTAGTCACTCTAAGCATGCGAACAGTCGTGCAAGCGAGCTAGGTATTGCAGGTTTGGTATCAATGGTCAATGGCTGTACGGCAAACAACACCGTAGCCATCATTGTATCGGGCAGCGTTGCTCGCCAACTGGCGGAAGAGAATAATGTCTCTCCTCGCCGCTCAGCAAGCTTGTTAGACATTTTCTCATGCGTGGTGCAAGGCGTGTTGCCTTACGGTGCTCAAGTACTGCTGCTAGGTTCCGTATTCAACCTATCGCCACTTGAAGTAGTTGCCAATTCTTACTACTGTTTTGCATTAGCGATAGCGGCTGTTGTCGCGGTGTTTATCAAACATCCCGCTCGTCAACCTGTAGCGCAAACTGAGAACTAACGACAAATACCGAAAAGGCTCCGATGGAGCCTTTTTACTTTCCTTTCTTCTTTTTTTCTTTTCCGCGAGCAGATTTACTTCAAAGCTGAACGCAAACTTTGCGCACTGTGTAAAGGAATAGCAAAGCGATGCGCCACATCGCGTAGAGCTTCCACCTGAGCCGCGTTACTGATTGCTAATTCGCCTGCCACATCGACGTGGTTATTCTCAAACCCCACTCTCACATCGAATCCAAGTAACATCGCACTCGCTAAACAGTCTTGCTCTCGCGCGCCAAAAGCACAAATGGCACATCGAATTTCTTCCTCGACAAAACGCGCCAAATTCAAACCTCGTAAATCCCATGGCGAAGACTGTTGAGCTTGGTGATAACGCCCTAACACCACTAATGCATGCTGATGCGTTTTAGGTAACACGCCCGCATCACGCAGTTGGAAATAACGTTCAATGTCGGTTGCATCGTAGAGAATAATTTGGCTCACGATGTTGTGTTCTGCCACCCAATGGAAAAAGGCATGCCCTTCTTTCTCACTTGCGCGATCGGGGATTAACTCCCTCAATGCAAAAGAAGCCGCTTCTGGTTTCACAGCTTTAACTAACGCCATCTGTTGTGGCGGAGAATACAAGCCCACCGCCTCTGTGGTGAGCTGTACCATCATGTTTTGTCCCACCGCTTCTTTCACGGCATGGTAAATTGCCATGTTGTCGTCGATGTCTAATGAATGACGTCCGTTGGCGTCTCTAGCATGCAAATGGATCATGGCAGCCCCTGCCGTTTGACAAGCGATAGCCTCTGCAACCAGTTCGTCTGTTGTCATGGGTAAGCTGGCGTGATCGTGCTTAGTTTTTCTTGCACCGTTTGGGGCCACGATAATAGCGATAGGCTCTCGTATACATCGATTTTCTAATTCCATTCCTTCGCTACCTCTTTTAGCGTTAATGAGAGTTTGCCAACTAGCTCATCAATATGGTGAGGCTGAATAATGAATGGCGGCGCAAGCAAGATATGGTGCCCATTAACGCCATCAATCGTTCCGCCCATTGGATAGCACATTAAGCCATTTTCCATTGCTCGCTGTTTGATGCGTTTGTCTGCCAATGTGGCTTTACTCAGAGGCGCCTTGCTTTCTTTATCCGCCACCAGCTCAATGCCAAAAAATAAGCCTTTACCACGAATGTCGCCAATGTACGGTAAATGGGCCAATTCAGAAGTAAGCTCATTACGCAGCAAAGCACTTTGCTGATTCACCGCCGTTAATAAATCATCTTGGAAGATGGTTTGAATGGTTGCCACGGCAGCAGCGCACGCCACAGGGTGCGCCATAAAGGTATGGCCATGTTGGAAAAAACCGCTTCCACCGGCAATAGCTTGGTAGACTCGATCATTCGCAACCACCGCGCCAATAGGTTGATAACCCGCACCAAGCCCTTTAGCCATACACACCAGATCGGGGTCTGCCTCTTCTTGCTCAAACGCAAAAAAACTACCACTGCGTCCAACGCCACACATGACTTCATCCAAGATCAATAACACATCGTATTGGTCGCATATTTCGCGAATACGCTTGAAATAACCTTGTGTGGCAGGCACAGCTCCAGCGGTGGCTCCCACAATGGGCTCGGCGACAAAAGCCATGACATTATCAGCCCCCAACTCAAGAATTTTTGCCTCTAGCTCATTCGCCGCTCGCAATGAGTAATCCAATTCCGACTCATGACTCTGCTGATAACGATAAGCATAGCAAGGGGCGATATGATGGCTCGGGTGTAAGATGGGTTTGAACGGTTCACGTCGCCATTCATTACCTCCGACAGCCAAAGCCCCCAAGGTATTGCCGTGATAACTTTGCTGACGCGCGATGAATTGCTTTTTCTCTGGCTTACCTGATTCCACGAAATACTGCCGCGCCATTTTTAGTGCCGACTCCACCGCTTCTGATCCGCCACTGACTAAATACACATGGTTGAACTGTTCAGGCATGTGCTGACAAACCAATTCTGCTAGGCGCTCACTGTTATCACTAGTAAAAAATCCAGTATGAGCAAACGGCACTCGCTCGATCTGTTCCAACATCGCTTTTTTAACGGCTTGATGACTGTGGCCAAGGTTTGATACCGCAGCCCCACCACAAGCATCGAGATACTGCTTTCCATGCTTATCGAATAGATAAACACCTTCACCTCTATCGATGATTGGCAGCGTGGCATGGCAGTGACGGTGAAATACGTAAGACATTTGAGTCCCTTCCAATGTGTAATACATGCACACATCATCAGGAACAAACCCAAACGTGACAAGAGAATAAATCTCACCCTCTATGAGCTTTTGGAATACCACAAACCAAAAACACCAAAACCCTTGATATTTAAACAATAAAATAAAAATAGGCCAGCTTTTTTAAAGACTGGCCTATGGGTAACCCAAAGCTAAAAAAAGAATCGTTTTACGCGTTTAGTGCCTGTTCTAAATCGGCTAGAATATCGTCAATATGTTCAATACCCACCGATAAACGAATCATCTCTGGAGACACACCAGCTTGTTTTTGTTCTGCTTCGCTCAATTGACGATGAGTCGTCGATGCAGGATGGCAAGCCAATGATTTTGCATCGCCAATGTTCACCAAACGCTTAAAGATTTTCAAAGCATCATAAAAACGCACACCAGCGTCATAACCATCTTTTAAACCAAACGACAAAATCGCAGAAGGCTTACCTTTCATGTATTTTTCGGCGAGATGGAAGTGTTCAGAACTTGGCAATCCGGCATAACTTACCCAACTGACTTTGTCATTCTGTTCCAAGAATTCAGCCACTTTGAGTGTGTTCTCGGTATGGCGCTCCATACGCAGCGGTAACGTTTCTAACCCTTGCATAAGCATAAATGCATTCATCGGTGATAATGCTGCTCCGGTATTACGCAGTGGTACGGTACGCGCACGCCCGATAAATGCCGCCTCACCAAACGCTTCGGTATACACCACGCCGTGGTAAGAAGGTTCTGGTTGGTTGAAAACAGGAAAGCGGTCTTTGTGCTGTGCCCAAGGGAATTTACCGGAATCCACAATCACGCCACCTAATGTGGTGCCATGCCCACCAACGTATTTAGTGAGAGAGTGAACTACGATATCCGCACCAAATTCGATGGGTTTGCAAAGCACTGGCGTCGCAACGGTGTTATCCACAATCACAGGTACGCCTTGTGCATGAGCAAGCTCCGCCACACGTTCTAAATCGATGATATTGCCCGCAGGGTTCCCAATGCTCTCGCAGTACACCGCTTTGGTATTTTCATCAATTAATTCGGCCAAACTTTCTGGCTTGTCATCTTTAGCAAACTTCACCTGAATACCTTGATTTGGGAGCATGTGCGCAAACAAGGTATAAGTACCGCCATAAAGTTGCGGCATAGAAACGATGTTATCGCCCGCTTGCGCTAACGTCAGAATCGCATAGTTAATCGCTGCACTCCCCGCACTCACGACCAATCCAGCAATGCCACCTTCTAACGCCGCCATGCGTTTTTCCAGAACATCGTTAGTCGGATTCATGATGCGAGTGTAGATATTCCCCGGCACTTTCAAGTTAAACAGATCAGCGCCGTGCTGCGCGTTATCAAACTCGTACGCGACCGTTTGATAAATCGGTGTCGCGACAGATTTGGTGGTCGGGTCAGTTTCGTAACCAAAATGGATAGATAGCGTTTCGTCTTTCATGTTCTTCCCTGTCTTTCATCACTCAAATAGCGGCAAGCAAAGCACTTACCTTGCTTAAAACTTATATTGCCCAATTTTTCAACAAATAACGTAGGGATGAATCACAGAGATAAAACGCTAATTCAACTGTCCAAGTAACCAGTGACGAAACGTTTCTGTCGCATTCGTACGTGTGTTCATGATCAAGTAATACCCTGCATTGGCAGGAATCGGTTTGAATGGAGAAACCAAACGCTCTGTCGTCAATTCATCCTCAATCAATGCCATTCGAGCCATCGCAATCCCAACGCCAGCTTCGGCTGCAGACATTGCCATATCCGTTCGATTAAAAAAGTGTCCGATATCGGTTTTAAAATCCAACCCCATCGCTGACGCCCAATATAGCCACTCATAGTCACGCGTCGCTTTTTCCCATGGCATCGCATCGTGTAGTAGCGTCGCCTCTTGCCATTGCTTCACTGGCATTGAGTTTTTTTGCTCACCAAACAACGTTTTTAGCCAGCCATGATCCTCAAGGTATTTTGGACTCATCACCGGTAGCAGATGCTCATCCAAAATCAGCTCCGCGTTAGCATTTCTATAAGGATGAAGACCATAGTCAATTGCGACGTCATAGTCTTTTATCTCACTATTTACCAGCGCACCTTCCGCAAAGATTTGTACTTGGATATCCGGATTATCATGATGGAAGCTTTCGAGCTTTGGGACTAACCATTTGAAAGCAAAAGAAGGCGTCAACTTCAAACGAATTTCATTGGTTTGCTTTTCTACTTTGAGCTCATCAAGCAATTTGCTCAGTTCCGAAAAGTGAAACTGCGTCGCTTGGTGTAACTGAGTGCCTTTTACGGTTAAACGAATACCGCGAGAGTGGCGTTCAAATAAAGTAAAACCTAATAACGCTTCCAAATGAATAATTTGTTGGCTTATGGCACCAGTGGTGAGGTGTAAATGTCTTGCAGCACCAGTAAAGCTGCTGTACTCCGCGACTTGGCTAAATAGGCACAAACCACTTATCAGATTACTTTTCATCCTTGAGCCTATAGTTTTTCTAAACGCAGTGTGTAATTTATATCGATTGTTAACAAAAGGTAAAGAAAAGAAACTGAGCACTCTGATAAATGTGTGGAGTGCATCAATGGAAGTCATCGTATTAGGCAGCGGCGTTATCGGCTTAACCTCTGCTTGGTATTTATCTCAAGCAGGCTATCAAGTTACCGTCATTGACCGCCAACCAAGCAGTGCCATGGAAACGAGCTTCGCCAATGCCGGGCAGATTTCATATGGCTATTCTTCGCCTTGGGCTGCGCCTGGTGTTCCTGTTAAAGCCATTAAGTGGTTAATGGAGGAGCATGCTCCACTTAAAATCAAACCCACTCTGAATGCCGACATGATCCGCTGGGCGAGTAAAATGGTCGCGAACTGCACCCTACCTCGCTATCAAGTTAACAAGGCTCGCATGCTTTCGATCGCTAACCACAGCCGTGTTTGCTTAGAACAGTTACGCCAAGAACACGCCATTGAGTATCAAGGACGTCAGTTTGGGACCTTGCAAGTATTCCGAACACATCAACAGCTGCAAGCCATTGAAAAGGACATGCAGCTCCTTGAACAAAGCGGAACCCGATTTAAGCTAATGGACGTCGAACAATGTATTGAACAAGAGCCAGGGCTTGCACTTGTGAAAGACAAACTGGTTGGTGGCTTGCATCTACCTGATGACGAAACGGGCGATTGCCATCAATTTTGCCAACAACTAACGGAGCTTGCTAAGGCACACGGTGTCCGATTTGAATTCGATACTGAAGTAAGCAATTGGGTTACAGTAGGTAAAAAGATCATAGGTGTCCAAACGAACCGAGGACAATTTAAAGCAGACCAATATGTGGTGGCCTCTGGAAGCTACTCTACAGCGCTACTCAAGCAACTCGATATTGATATTCCGGTCTACCCTGTCAAAGGCTATTCACTTACCATCCCGATGGAAGATGAACACTTCTCTCCTCGATCTACTGTGATGGATGAAACCTATAAAGTCGCTATGACTCGATTTGATGACAGAATTCGCGTAGCTGGCACCGCAGAATTAGCAGGGTTTGATGCTTCCCTTCCACAAAAGCGCAAAAACACCATCGAAATGGTCATCCGTGATCTTTTTCCTCGTTGTGGTGACTTCAGCCAAGCTGAGTTTTGGAGCGGCTTTAGGCCAATGACGCCTGATGGCACACCAATTATCGGCGCGACTAAATACGATAACCTTTTTACTAACACCGGACACGGAACTCTGGGCTGGACGATGGCTTGTGGTTCAGGTCAATTGCTAGCAAGCGTAATGAAAGGTGAAAAAGCAAAAGTGATGGATAATGCAGAGCTTAACCTTTGTCGTTACTCCTGAGGACATGACTGAACAAAAAACAGGCAGACACTTACTCCACAAAATGCATAACCACTGGCATTTTTAACTCATCAAAATCGCAGCACATTTAAATGACAATGTGCTGCATAATTAATCATCAGGCAAATCTTCTACCTAAAAGGAGCAAATAAGCAACAAGAACCAAATTTTAACAACTACTCTCCATTCTGTGTTCATCATCACGCTACAAAGGATTTGTAGCTAAAAAAGTTAACAATTGCATTACATAAAGGGTAATGTATTGTGTGAAAAACAACCACAAACACAACTAACAGGGAAAATACTCATGCAGTCATTAGTTGATTTTCTGAATGGAATTATTTGGAGCCCGGTACTGATCTATTTGTGCCTTGGCGCAGGTTTGTTCTATTCAATCATGACGCGTTTTGTACAAATTCGTCACTTCTTTGAGATGTGGCGCTTATTACTTTCAGGGAAGAGTTCAACAAAAGGGATATCATCATTTCAGGCACTTGCCGTTTCACTGTCTGGCCGTGTAGGTACAGGTAACATTGCTGGTGTTGCTGCTGCTATCGGTTTCGGTGGCCCAGGCGCCGTATTCTGGATGTGGGTCGTAGCCTTCTTTGGCGCTGCAACCGCATACGCAGAATCAACACTTGCACAAATTTATAAAGAAGAAGACGAAGGCGAGTTCCGTGGTGGCCCTGCTTACTATATTGAGAAAGCAATGGGACAAAAATGGTACGCTTGGATCTTTGCTATCGCGACCATCTTTGCTTGTGGTGTTCTACTTCCTGGCGTTCAATCGAACAGTATCGGTAACGCAGTAGAAGCCGCATTTGGCTCAGGTGACATGATTGAAACCGCTATTGGTACCTTCAGTTTTGCTAAAATTTTCACTGGTACGGTTGTTTGTGTCATTTTGGCTTTCATCATTTTTGGTGGCGTAAAGCGTATCGCGAACTTTACCCAAGTCGTTGTGCCATTTATGGCGTTAGCTTACATCATTACTGCGTTTGTCATCATCCTTCTAAACATTGGTGAGGTTCCACGCATTTTCGGCATGATCATTGGTGACGCATTCACACCAATGGCAGGCGTTGGTGCAGCAATCGGCTGGGGTGTAAAACGTGGTGTCTACTCCAACGAAGCAGGTCAAGGTACTGGTCCTCACGCAGCAGCAGCAGCGAGTGTTGATCACCCAGCTCAGCAAGGTCTTGTTCAATCTTTCTCTATTTACATCGATACACTACTTGTGTGTTCAGCAACCGCGTTCATGATTCTTATCACTGGCGCGTACAACGTAAATGGTGCAATTGAAGGTACATTCCTGGTTCAAAACCTACCAGCGGATATTGGTGCAAATGGTCCTGTGTTTACACAGATGGCGATCGAAAGCGCACTACCTGGCGTGGGTAAACCATTCATCGCAATCGCTCTATTCTTCTTCGCGTTTACGACCATTCTGGCTTACTACTACATTGCAGAAACGAACATTGCTTACATTCGTCGTACGTTCAAAGTAAATGGACTGATGTTTATTCTGAAAGTCATCATTATTTCATCCGTGTTCTACGGAACCGTGAAAACCGCCAACTTAGCATGGGCGATGGGTGATGTAGGCGTAGGACTGATGGCGTGGCTAAACATCATCGGTATTTTGATCATCTTCTTTATGTCGAAGCCTGCACTCAAAGCACTGAACGACTACGAAGAGCAACAAAAACGTGGTGTGACCGATTTTACATTTAACCCTGTTGCACTGGGCATTAAAGGCGCAGATTACTGGGAAGATAAGTACCGACGTAAAACGGGTAAAGCACCAACGGCAGACAGCAATAGCGCAGAAACTGTTGAGCAACCATCAACATAGCGTTATCACATAAATAAGAAAAAGCAGTGGTCCGATTGAGGACATAAAAAAGGGGGATTAACCAATGGTTAATCCCCCTTTCTTCATTATGAGTAGCAGCTTAGGCGATAACCGCTTCAACTTTACGAGCGATTTTTGCTTTACCTACAGGTAACACTTCACGACCAAATTCGTTGTTCAGTACTTGTGCCATTGCGAAGTAAATTGCACTTGCGCCACAGAAGATACCCTCGAAGCCAGCGATAGCACCGATCACTTCGCTACCAGTGAAATCACGAGCAGCAAGCAAGAAGAACAGGATAGTTAGAGAGCCAAATACCACTTGCTTCGCTGTTGGGTAACATAGAGAACCAATGAACATGAAACCAGTGAAGATGCCCCAAAGCGCTAGGTACCAACCCATAAAGCTTGCAGGGCTTGCAGGAAGACCCATGTGAGGCATTACGATTAGACCAACCAATGTTAGCCAAAATAGACCGTAAGAAGTAAACGCAGTTGTGCCGAATGTATCACCGCGTTTAAAGCACATGATGCCAACGATTACTTGGCTAAGGCCACCGTAAAAGATGCCCATCGCTAGAATCATAGAGTCAATTGGGAAAAATCCTGCATTATGAATATTGAGCAGAATAGTGGTCATACCGAAACCCATAAGACCTAGCGGTGCTGGGTTAGCCAGTTTTGTCGACATGTACAAATACCTTTTTTCAAAAATGTTGATAAAAAATGCGCGCGAATTTTAATGGGCTCCAGAACAAAAGAGAAAAGCTGTTATTGAAAACTTAGATTCCATAAATAAACCACTACATATATAAAAAAAGACCCTGCAAAAAAGCAGAGTCTTTATAGATGGTTAGGTTGTTTTTTACTCGATCACTGACAAGAAATCTCGTCCCAGAACCAGTTGCTTTGCGTTGGGCTTTCCCACACTCCTGGGCCATTTTTCGCAACAAAACATTTGTTTTGGTACGTAACTTTATCGCCGTTAGCGACTTGCGTTACACCCGGCTCCCACTGAATAAAATTGCCTGTCACTGGTGGTTCTGGCTCGGTTACTGGCGGCTCAGGTTCTGTGACGGGCGGCTCTGGCTCAGTCACCGGTGGTTCAGGTTCCGTTGTAGGCGGCTCCGTAGGAGTGCCTGAAACCAGCTTCCAAGGGTCTCCTTTCGTTGGCTCATTACCTTGTGACCACCATTTCGCTTCGTAAACAGCACCTTGGTAAGAAACTTGATCACCCGTGTTATATACTTTGCCAGAATCCCAAGCTGCTACACCACCTACAGGCGGATCGACCGGATCCACTGGATCTAACTTGTCAACTACACGAACTTCTGGCCAACCCGCATGAGATTGGTAGAAGTTAGTTACACATTTCTCATAATCACCCGCAACTAGCGCAGAGTAAGCCGTTTGGAAACCAACAAGTTCACATTCAAAAGAGTGGCCTCCCGGACGATCTGAGTAGTATTTCCAGTTTCCATCCCAGTTGGTGTACAACACGTCTGTCGCACCATTCAGATTTAAGCTACCGTAAGGCGTCTGCTGCCAACAGGTATTGGTCTCATCGGCTTCAATTGGAATTTGATAATGGGCGGCAAGACCTTCCCAATAACGAATACGGTTAACAGGTTGACCTTATCCTTGTTTTGCTCACCACACTCAATACCACCATTGATCACGTTGATGGTGGTACCAAAGCCGTAACCAATGCCAGCATCAAGCTCACGCTGTGAAGGCACCCAAGTACGGTCAATCACATGTAGCATTGCAGGTTTCGGTGCTTGTGGGGTTAGGAAGAACCAGATAGCCGATGCTAAGTTCAGCCACGAATCCGCAACCAAGCCTGGATTTTTTAGCAATACAGATGCATCACCATCAAACATCACTTCAGAGAACGCGCCATAGTTAAAATGGTAAGAAAGCTGTTTTGCACCACGTCCAAAGTAACCTTGTCCAGGTTCACATGGCCAGCGTTTGTTTTGCCAGTCATTTTGACCACAACCTGTTGTGTAACCTTCTTGCCCTTCAGACCATCCCATTTCTCGCACATGAACCAAAGCTTGCTGCCACTCTTCCAACCCTAGCGGATTATCCGATACGTTATCGATCGAAATATGGCCACCGGTTTCTTGTGCAAAGTGAGCAAACGCTGTCATGATCGATTTTTTACAAATTGCATCCGAATCACGACCGTCTGTGTACTCACCACAGAATGCAGGGAACTTACCAATTGCACGTAGGAAACGCGTGTAAGTGTATTCAGGTGCCGCCATTTGAGTCAGGAAGTCCCACTCACTTTCGGGGAATACACGCTCTACACGCTTCACGTTTTCTGGGTTGGTTGTCGCCCCTGGAACAATCGCTTCAACTACTGAGTTCGGGCGTGTCTCTAATGCTTGTGACCAAATGGCATACATAGGATCAGAAGTTTTGCTTTGCTCTACGGCTTGAACGTCACCACGAGCAATAACATAACCATTCGGATTTTGCGGATCGGGCTGAATATTCATACTCGCATTCACTTGTGCTGCTAAGACACAACTCAATGCAAGAGGAAGATGTTTGAGTGCAAACATGTCTAGTCTCCGGATTTCAACAATACAATATACGAGGAATAACTAGACATATAGTGGATCATATATACGAAACACCGAGCCAAGTACGTTGATTCTGCGAGACAAAATGAATAAATAGGTCCTCACACACATTTTGTCACAAGAAAAATGTTACCTTGACTCAAAAGAAAAGCGGAGACCCTGTGAGCCTCCGCTTTGTGATGTTTCTCTCTTTATTGTTCTGCCGAAACCACCTCTAGCTTCGCGGTTGACTTTTGTTTAGACAGCACAAAATAAACCACACACTGAGAAATGATTGCGGCAAGCACAATCACTGGTGAGGCGTTGATTCCAGCTAAAAGAAAACACCCTAATGCGATCATTCCATTGAGTAATGCGTAAGGCAATTGTGTACGGAAGTGCTCATACTGTTCACACCCCGCTCCTGTCGACGACAAAATCGTAGTTTCAGAGATGGGAGAACAGTGATCGCCAAACAAGCCACCAGATAATACCGCACCAATACAAACCAACAGTGGTGCATCAATCGCAACGGCAGTTGGGATCACTAATGGCATCATGATGGCGAACGTCCCCCAAGATGATCCCGTAGCGAATGAGATAACACCAGCAAGCAAAAAGGCGACTGCTGGCAATAGCCAGTACGGGAAACCGGCTTGAGCTTGTTCAGCAATGTATGCAGCTGCACCTAATTCTTTCCCAACCGAGCTAAGCGCCCAAGCCAATACCAGAATAACCGCCACTGACATCATGTTTGACATCCCTTTCAGATAAACCTGAATACCATCCGAAAGCTTTCTTACGCCATAAAACGCCATCAGCGCAATTAAAGTGAAGGCCGCGAAGAAATATGCAGAAGAAAGTGCAGCCCTAAACGTTGATCCTGCCACTTTTTGAAATGGAAAACCGTGTGGCACGAGGATGGTACATAGAACCACCAGCATAACGAGCAGCGGGGCCCATACAAAACTAGATTTTGCATCTTTATGCGTAAACACATTCATGGACTCCTGCACTTTCCCAAAGTCAGAGCCCTGCTCTGCTAGTTGTTCAGCCTTCGCCATCGGTCCGAAATCTAATTTGAAGAAAGAGACAATCGGCACAATCGCGATCGCAAGAAAGGCGTAAAACTGATACGGGATCGCACCAATGAAAGCATCCCAATCACTCATACTGACATTCAGGGCAGTAAACTCTTTTTGAATCAATCCCATGATGTAAACGCCCCATCCGATAAAAGGGATCAAGATTGCGACGGGAGAGGAAGTAGAGTCGATAATAAAAGCTAATTTTTGGCGTGATACTTTTAACTTATCAAATAAAGGGCGAAAAACAGGGCCAACAATCAGTGGTGTACCAAGGTCTGAGAAGAAAATAACCACACCACCGAACCATGCGGACAGTTGAGCTTGGCATTTACTCGCAACCCATTGAGTAACCTTTTTAGCAAACGCCACACCACCGCCAGATTTCTCCATCAAGGCAACAAAGCCACCAATAAAGACCAAGAGCAAAATGACGCCCGCATTGTAGCTGTCAGTTAATTGCGGCAGTAGATAGCTTTTCATCAATGCACTAAACGAGTCTAGTGGCCCTTTTTCGACAAATGTCCCTTCGAGCATAGCGACACCACTCACCACACCGGCGAATAAACCAACAACGACATTTCTTGTGGTCAGCGCGAGGAAAAGAGTAATAAGGATGGGAATGAGAGAGGTAACGTCAGCCTGTTCCATAGCAATACCATTTATGATAATCAAACAATTAAAATGAATATATATTTAATTTAACCGCATGTATATATCTCTCACAAAAAAGTTGAGCCACCTCTTCACAAACTTGAAGTACAAAAAAACCAGCCCGAAGGCTGGTTCTTATAAACTCAACTGTCTAGAGGAAAATTATTCCCACTCTATTGTAAACAAGACATTTTTATCTTTTATATTCAATGGCTTATTTTCCTGCTAATTGGTAATACCATGAAAAATACCATGCTCAGAAAAGGCTTAACAATATTTTGAAAAATTGCCTACTGAGCGCTGCCGCACAGCTCCATAGGCCGCTTTCCTGGCTTTGCTTCCAGATGTATGCTATTCTGCTCCTGCAGCTAATGGATCACCGCAAACAGGTTACTCGCCTGGGGATTCCCTTTCGACCCGAGCATCCGTATGAGACTCATGCTCGATTATTATTATTATAGAAGCCCCCATGAATAAATCGCTCATCATTTTCGGCATCGTCAACATAACCTCGGACAGTTTCTCCGATGGAGGCCGGTATCTGGCGCCAGACGCAGCCATTGCGCAGGCGCGTAAGCTGATGGCCGAGGGGGCAGATGTGATCGACCTCGGTCCGGCATCCAGCAATCCCGACGCCGCGCCTGTTTCGTCCGACACAGAAATCGCGCGTATCGCGCCGGTGCTGGACGCGCTCAAGGCAGATGGCATTCCCGTCTCGCTCGACAGTTATCAACCCGCGACGCAAGCCTATGCCTTGTCGCGTGGTGTAGCCTATCTCAATGATATTCGCGGTTTTCCAGACGCTGCGTTCTATCCGCAATTGGCGAAATCATCTGCCAAACTCGTCGTTATGCATTCGGTGCAAGACGGGCAGGCAGATCGGCGCGAGGCACCCGCTGGCGACATCATGGATCACATTGCGGCGTTCTTTGACGCGCGCATCGCGGCGCTGACGGGTGCCGGTATCAAACGCAACCGCCTTGTCCTTGATCCCGGCATGGGGTTTTTTCTGGGGGCTGCTCCCGAAACCTCGCTCTCGGTGCTGGCGCGGTTCGATGAATTGCGGCTGCGCTTCGATTTGCCGGTGCTTCTGTCTGTTTCGCGCAAATCCTTTCTGCGCGCGCTCACAGGCCGTGGTCCGGGGGATGTCGGGGCCGCGACACTCGCTGCAGAGCTTGCCGCCGCCGCAGGTGGAGCTGACTTCATCCGCACACACGAGCCGCGCCCCTTGCGCGACGGGCTGGCGGTATTGGCGGCGCTGAAAGAAACCGCAAGAATTCGTTAACTGCACATTCGGGATATTTCTCTATATTCGCGCTTCATCAGAAAACTGAAGGAACCTCCATTGAATCGAACTAATATTTTTTTTGGTGAATCGCATTCTGACTGGTTGCCTGTCAGAGGCGGAGAATCTGGTGATTTTGTTTTTCGACGTGGTGACGGGCATGCCTTCGCGAAAATCGCACCTGCTTCCCGCCGCGGTGAGCTCGCTGGAGAGCGTGACCGCCTCATTTGGCTCAAAGGTCGAGGTGTGGCTTGCCCCGAGGTGATCAACTGGCAGGAGGAACAGGAGGGTGCATGCTTGGTGATAACGGCAATTCCGGGAGTACCGGCGGCTGATCTGTCTGGAGCGGATTTGCTCAAAGCGTGGCCGTCAATGGGGCAGCAACTTGGCGCTGTTCACAGCCTATCGGTTGATCAATGTCCGTTTGAGCGCAGGCTGTCGCGAATGTTCGGACGCGCCGTTGATGTGGTGTCCCGCAATGCCGTCAATCCCGACTTCTTACCGGACGAGGACAAGAGTACGCCGCAGCTCGATCTTTTGGCTCGTGTCGAACGAGAGCTACCGGTGCGGCTCGACCAAGAGCGCACCGATATGGTTGTTTGCCATGGTGATCCCTGCATGCCGAACTTCATGGTGGACCCTAAAACTCTTCAATGCACGGGTCTGATCGACCTTGGGCGGCTCGGAACAGCAGATCGCTATGCCGATTTGGCACTCATGATTGCTAACGCCGAAGAGAACTGGGCAGCGCCAGATGAAGCAGAGCGCGCCTTCGCTGTCCTATTCAATGTATTGGGGATCGAAGCCCCCGACCGCGAACGCCTTGCCTTCTATCTGCGATTGGACCCTCTGACTTGGGGTTGATGTTCATGCCGCCTGTTTTTCCTGCTCATTGGCACGTTTCGCAACCTGTTCTCATTGCGGACACCTTTTCCAGCCTCGTTTGGAAAGTTTCATTGCCAGACGGGACTCCTGCAATCGTCAAGGGATTGAAACCTATAGAAGACATTGCTGATGAACTGCGCGGGGCCGACTATCTGGTATGGCGCAATGGGAGGGGAGCAGTCCGGTTGCTCGGTCGTGAGAACAATCTGATGTTGCTCGAATATGCCGGGGAGCGAATGCTCTCTCACATCGTTGCCGAGCACGGCGACTACCAGGCGACCGAAATTGCAGCGGAACTAATGGCGAAGCTGTATGCCGCATCTGAGGAACCCCTGCCTTCTGCCCTTCTCCCGATCCGGGATCGCTTTGCAGCTTTGTTTCAGCGGGCGCGCGATGATCAAAACGCAGGTTGTCAAACTGACTACGTCCACGCGGCGATTATAGCCGATCAAATGATGAGCAATGCCTCGGAACTGCGTGGGCTACATGGCGATCTGCATCATGAAAACATCATGTTCTCCAGTCGCGGCTGGCTGGTGATAGATCCCGTCGGTCTGGTCGGTGAAGTGGGCTTTGGCGCCGCCAATATGTTCTACGATCCGGCTGACAGAGACGACCTTTGTCTCGATCCTAGACGCATTGCACAGATGGCGGACGCATTCTCTCGTGCGCTGGACGTCGATCCGCGTCGCCTGCTCGACCAGGCGTACGCTTATGGGTGCCTTTCCGCAGCTTGGAACGCGGATGGAGAAGAGGAGCAACGCGATCTAGCTATCGCGGCCGCGATCAAGCAGGTGCGACAGACGTCATACTAGATATCAAGCGACTTCTCCTATCCCCTGGGAACACATCAATCTTACCGGAGAATATCGTTGGCCAAAGCCTTAGCGTAGGATTTCGCCCTCTCCCGCAAACGACCCCTATTTGCGGAACTGCGGGCGTGGCGCTGTTGGTGTTGACACCAAACGCAGCGCTAGATCCTGTCGGCGTCGCAGCGGGCCTGGCGGGGGCGGTTTCCATGGCGTTCGGAACCGTGCTGACCCGCAAGTGGCAACCTCCCGTGCCTCTGCTCACCTTTACCGCCTGGCAACTGGCGGCCGGAGGACTTCTGCTCGTTCCAGTAGCTTTAGTGTTTGATCCGCCAATCCCGATGCCTACAGGAACCAATGTTCTCGGCCTGGCGTGGCTCGGCCTGATCGGAGCGGGTTTAACCTACTTCCTTTGGTTCCGGGGGATCTCGCGACTCGAACCTACAGTTGTTTCCTTACTGGGCTTTCTCAGCCCGGGGACCGCCGTGTTGCTAGGATGGTTGTTCTTGGATCAGACGCTGAGTGCGCTTCAAATCATCGGCGTCCTGCTCGTGATCGGGAGTATCTGGCTGGGCCAACGTTCCAACCGCACTCCTAGGGCGCGTATAGCTTGCCGGAAGTCGCCTTGACCCGCATGGCATAGGCCTATCGTTTCCACGATCAGCGATCGGCTCGTTGCCCTGCGCCGCTCCAAAGCCCGCGACGCAGCGCCGGCAGGCAGAGCAAGTAGAGGGCAGCGCCTGCAATCCATGCCCACCCGTTCCACGTTGTTATAGAAGCCGCATAGATCGCCGTGAAGAGGAGGGGTCCGACGATCGAGGTCAGGCTGGTGAGCGCCGCCAGTGAGCCTTGCAGCTGCCCCTGACGTTCCTCATCCACCTGCCTGGACAACATTGTTTGCAGCGCCGGCATTCCGATGCCACCCGAAGCAAGCAGGACCATGATCGGGAACGCCATCCATCCCCGTGTCGCGAAGGCAAGCAGGATGTAGCCTGTGCCGTCGGCAATCATTCCGAGCATGAGTGCCCGCCTTTCGCCGAGCCGGGCGGCTACAGGGCCGGTGATCATTGCCTGGGCGAGTGAATGCAGAATGCCAAATGCGGCAAGCGAAATGCCGATCGTGGTCGCGTCCCAGTGAAAGCGATCCTCGCCGAAAATGACCCAAAGCGCGGCCGGCACCTGTCCGACAAGTTGCATGATGAAGAAGACCGCCATCAGGGCGGCGACGACGGTCATGCCCCGGGCCCACCGGAACGAAGCGAGCGGGTTGAGAGCCTCCCGGCGTAACGGCCGGCGTTCGCCTTTGTGCGACTCCGGCAAAAGGAAACAGCCCGTCAGGAAATTGAGGCCGTTCAAGGCTGCCGCGGCGAAGAACGGAGCGTGGGGGGAGAAACCGCCCATCAGCCCACCGAGCACAGGTCCCGCGACCATCCCGAACCCGAAACAGGCGCTCATGAAGCCGAAGTGCCGCGCGCGCTCATCGCCATCAGTGATATCGGCAATATAAGCGCCGGCTACCGCCCCAGTCGCCCCGGTGATGCCGGCCACGATCCGCCCGATATAGAGAACCCAAAGGAAAGGCGCTGTCGCCATGATGGCGTAGTCGACAGTGGCGCCGGCCAGCGAGACGAGCAAGATTGGCCGCCGCCCGAAACGATCCGACAGCGCGCCCAGCACAGGTGCGCAGGCAAATTGCACCAACGCATACAGCGCCAGCAGAATGCCATAGTGGGCGGTGACGTCGTTCGAGTGAACCAGATCGCGCAGGAGGCCCGGCAGCACCGGCATAATCAGGCCGATGCCGACAGCGTCGAGCGCGACAGTGCTCAGAATTACGATCAGGGGTCTGTTGGGTTTCACGTCTGGCCTCCGGACCAGCCTCCGCTGGTCCGATTGAACGCGCGGATTCTTTATCACTGATAAGTTGGTGGACATATTATGTTTATCAGTGATAAAGTGTCAAGCATGACAAAGTTGCAGCCGAATACAGTGATCCGTGCCGCCCTGGACCTGTTGAACGAGGTCGGCGTAGACGGTCTGACGACACGCAAACTGGCGGAACGGTTGGGGGTTCAGCAGCCGGCGCTTTACTGGCACTTCAGGAACAAGCGGGCGCTGCTCGACGCACTGGCCGAAGCCATGCTGGCGGAGAATCATACGCATTCGGTGCCGAGAGCCGACGACGACTGGCGCTCATTTCTGATCGGGAATGCCCGCAGCTTCAGGCAGGCGCTGCTCGCCTACCGCGATGGCGCGCGCATCCATGCCGGCACGCGACCGGGCGCACCGCAGATGGAAACGGCCGACGCGCAGCTTCGCTTCCTCTGCGAGGCGGGTTTTTCGGCCGGGGACGCCGTCAATGCGCTGATGACAATCAGCTACTTCACTGTTGGGGCCGTGCTTGAGGAGCAGGCCGGCGACAGCGATGCCGGCGAGCGCGGCGGCACCGTTGAACAGGCTCCGCTCTCGCCGCTGTTGCGGGCCGCGATAGACGCCTTCGACGAAGCCGGTCCGGACGCAGCGTTCGAGCAGGGACTCGCGGTGATTGTCGATGGATTGGCGAAAAGGAGGCTCGTTGTCAGGAACGTTGAAGGACCGAGAAAGGGTGACGATTGATCAGGACCGCTGCCGGAGCGCAACCCACTCACTACAGCAGAGCCATGTAGACAACATCCCCTCCCCCTTTCCACCGCGTCAGACGCCCGTAGCAGCCCGCTACGGGCTTTTTCATGCCCTGCCCTAGCCGTCCAAGCCTCACGGCCGCGCTCGGCCTCTCTGGCGAGGCGGATGTGACGCGGGTGCGCTTCGTGAAATCAGCCCAGCGGCTCGGATTCAGCCTCGACGAGATCGCAGAGCTGCTGAGGCTGGATGACGGCACCCACTGCGAGGAAGCCAGCAGCCTGGCCGAGCACAAGCTTCAGGACGTGCGCGAAAAAATGACCGACCTGGCGCGCATGGAAACCGTGCTATCCGAACTTGTGTTCGCCTGCCATGCGCGGCAAGGGAACGTTTCTTGCCCGCTGATTGCTTCGCTGCAAGGGGAGAAAGAGCCGCGTGGTGCCGACGCGGTGTAGCCGAGGGTAGTTACGCCTTAGCGTGCTTTATTTTCCGTTTTCTGAGACGACCCCTTCATGCCGCCTGTTTTTCCTGCTCATTGGCACGTTTCGCAACCTGTTCTCATTGCGGACACCTTTTCCAGCCTCGTTTGGAAAGTTTCATTGCCAGACGGGACTCCTGCAATCGTCAAGGGATTGAAACCTATAGAAGACATTGCTGATGAACTGCGCGGGGCCGACTATCTGGTATGGCGCAATGGGAGGGGAGCAGTCCGGTTGCTCGGTCGTGAGAACAATCTGATGTTGCTCGAATATGCCGGGGAGCGAATGCTCTCTCACATCGTTGCCGAGCACGGCGACTACCAGGCGACCGAAATTGCAGCGGAACTAATGGCGAAGCTGTATGCCGCATCTGAGGAACCCCTGCCTTCTGCCCTTCTCCCGATCCGGGATCGCTTTGCAGCTTTGTTTCAGCGGGCGCGCGATGATCAAAACGCAGGTTGTCAAACTGACTACGTCCACGCGGCGATTATAGCCGATCAAATGATGAGCAATGCCTCGGAACTGCGTGGGCTACATGGCGATCTGCATCATGAAAACATCATGTTCTCCAGTCGCGGCTGGCTGGTGATAGATCCCGTCGGTCTGGTCGGTGAAGTGGGCTTTGGCGCCGCCAATATGTTCTACGATCCGGCTGACAGAGACGACCTTTGTCTCGATCCTAGACGCATTGCACAGATGGCGGACGCATTCTCTCGTGCGCTGGACGTCGATCCGCGTCGCCTGCTCGACCAGGCGTACGCTTATGGGTGCCTTTCCGCAGCTTGGAACGCGGATGGAGAAGAGGAGCAACGCGATCTAGCTATCGCGGCCGCGATCAAGCAGGTGCGACAGACGTCATACTAGATATCAAGCGACTTCTCCTATCCCCTGGGAACACATCAATCTCACCGGAGAATATCGCTGGCCAAAGCCTTAGCGTAGGATTCCGCCCCTTCCCGCAAACGACCCCAAACAGGAAACGCAGCTGAAACGGGAAGCTCAACACCCACTGACGCATGGGTTGTTCAGGCAGTACTTCATCAACC
>NZ_JAWOTT010000012.1:0-148278 GCF_033338995.1 Vibrio sp. Vb0304 | reverse complement strand
TCTGAGCCGTTCCAGTCTGCGGTTGGAGTGAACGTAGCAATCCCATTGACGATCGCCACTTGAATGTTGCTGTTGCCGGAGACGCTGAAGGTCAGATCGCCATCCACGTTATCTACATCGCTGAAAGCCGTATTTAGATCGATGCTGTATGGCGTAAAGTCTTCTGCCAAGGTTTGGTCTGCAATGCTGCTTTCAACCACAGGCGTGTCGTTCACCGCATTCACGGTGACGTTAACCGTCGCTTGGTCAGTCAGTGCACCATCGGTCACGGTGTAAGTGATTTCAGCGTCACCATGGAAGTTATCAGCCGGTGTGAAGACCAGTTTGCCATCAACGATCTCAACTGTACCTTGTGTTTCAGGTACGGAAGCCGATTCAATCGACAGCTTATCGCCATCCACATCGGTGTCGTTTGGCAGGACATCAATCGTCACTGGCGTGTCTTCGTCAGTAACGGCGTTGTCATTGGTCGCCACTGGCGCGTCATTCACTGGCGTGACATCGATGTTCACCGTGGTGGACTCCGATACCCCACCGGAGGTAACGATGTAGGTAAAGCTGTCTGTACCGTGGTAGTTGTCATTCGGCGTGTAAGTGACGCTGCCATCCGGGTTGACCGAGACCGTGCCGTTAGCTGGGCCGTGATTGGTATCCAGCGACACCACTTTGTCGTTGCCTTCGAACGTGTCGTTACCTAAGACCTTGATGATGGTCGGCGTGTCTTCCACAACCGTCGCTTTATCTGCCACGATGTCCGCCACAGGCGCTACTGTGAAGTTCACCGTTTGGCTGACGCTTTCACCGCTTGGATCGGTGGTAGTAAAGGTTAACGCTTCTGAGCCGTTCCAGTCTGCGGTTGGAGTGAACGTAGCAATACCGTTGACGATCGCCACTTGAATGTTGCTATTACCAGAGACGCTAAACGTTAACTCGCCATCCACATTATCCACATCACTGAAAGCGGTGTTTAGATCGATGCTGTATGGCGTAAAGTCTTCTGCCAAGGTTTGGTCTGCAATGCTGCTTTCAACCACAGGCGTGTCGTTCACCGCATTCACGGTGACGTTAACCGTCGCTTGGTCAGTCAGTGCACCATCGGTCACGGTGTAAGTGATTTCAGCGTCACCATGGAAGTTCTCAGCCGGTGTGAAGACCAGTTTGCCATCAACAATCTCGACTGTGCCTTGCGCTTCAGGTACGGACGCCGATTCAATCGACAGCGTATCGCCATCAATATCGGTGTCGTTTGGCAGGACATCAATCGTTACTGAGCTATCTTCCTCTGTAATTGTTGTATCATTAGAGGCAATAGGCGCATCGTTAACTGAGTTTACTGTTACCGAAACTTGAGCTTCATCCTCTAACTCACCATCTGAGATGGTGTAGCTAATCGTTGCATTACCGTTGAAATTTTCAGCCGGAGTGAAAACAAGCTTACCATCGATAATCTCAACGATACCTTGCTCTTCTGGTACAGAAGCAGAGGTAATGATTAAATCATCACCTTCAATATCACTGTCGTTAGCGAGCACATCAATTACAACCTGGGAATCCTCGTCAGTTTGAATCGCATCATTAGTTGCTATTGGCGCGTCATTAACAGGCGTAATATCTAAGTTAGCAGTGCCATTAATAACACCGCCATCGTTATCAATAATGTCATAGGAGAATGACACTTCAGTGTCATCGTCAGCCTCTGGAATGTAAGTCCAAGATCCATCGCTGTTATCAATTAAGGTGCCATTCCCACTCTCAATAGTGACGTTTGTAATGACAAGAGTATCGGCATCATCAATATTGACGTTCGATAGTAATTCTTCAGTAGTTATCGTGATTGGATCGCTATCTTCCTCAACAGCGCTTAATGTCACTGGAGAATTAGTAAGTGGCTTACTTGAGCCATCCCCACTTGTCTCGATACCTGTTGTGAAGAAATCATTTAAGGTCAACGCTTGAGTTTCAGATAAGCCGAGGGATTCTAAGCCAATAGTTTCAAAGTTTGTTGAGGCTAGCACTTCAGTACCATCTCGTACAATCGTGGCACTATTTTGCAAACTGGAGCCACTATTTTCACCCGCTGCAGGTGCGAGTTCTTCATCAATAGCAGAAGGGTCTTGACCTTGCTCAATAGCACTAATAATCTGTGCTACATCGTCTGAAATATCTTTTAAACCTTGCTCTTGAGCAAGCTGAATTTTCAGGTCTTGAGGCGCAGCATCTGTCATTGCCACTATCACTTCACCTGGTAGAGGCTGCTGTCCTTCTGCAAGGACTCTCAGCTGCCCATCCAAACCTATTACGACGACTTGATTACCGAGTGGCACTAATGCTGTACGATCCATATAAACCTTAACCCTAAATAACTGTCAAGTTTTTGACTAATAATACTAATTTGCTATATATTGCCCGAATATATAGTGCAATAACAGCAATTTGATGCTCAATGAAGTAATTATGTGTCATACATCAATAAGAATCCAGACGCATAAGTGTTTTATTTTATTAAAATCTGGACACTCGTTTCTAGCCATTACCTCCATCTTTAATTTGAGATCTTAATTCAAGTTTTAGGCAGATTTAGTAGGTTGATTTATCAAAATTGAAACAAATGAACAGCGAATCAACAGGTTACTTCATCGCATATTAATGTTATTGTGCGCTAAATTATTGACGCCCTTATAAGTATTCCACTTATAAGCCCTATCACCTCGAGAATTTTTACCATTATCTAGGAGAATCACAGTGAAGTGGACTCGTGCCAACGCCTTTTGTATTGGTATGTTCACCGCTAGTCATGCTTTTGGGCAAACGCTAGAGCAAGCGGTTGAAAACACATTAAAAACCAATCCTGACATCAAAAGTGCGTTCAATGAATTCGTTAGCAAGCAGTATGTGAATGAAGCATCTGGTGGTGCTTACCTCCCATCCGTAGACTTAGATGCCGGTATCGGTTACGAAGGAATCAAACCCGCAGAGTCAGGGCGAGATTCAACCGATCTGACAAGAAAAGAAGCCACCGTGACACTAACCCAGCTAATATGGGATGGCTCAGCGACACTTAATGATATGGATCGAACAGCAGCTGATGCTGAATCGGTCCGTTATCAACTTCTAGCTGATGCCCAAGACACCGCTCTAGAGGTCGCGAAAGTTTATTTAGACTCAGTAAAAGCTTATGAAATTCTTACACTTTCCGAGAATAACTTGAAAGTGCATAAGAAGATCTATGAAGACATTAAAAAGCGAGTTAACTCAGGTATCGGTTCTACAGCAGACCTAACCCAGGTAGAGGCTCGTTTAGCAAAGGCTCATGGTAACTTGGTGGCAGCTCAGAACAACTTATATGACAGCCACACCACCTTTACACGCCTTGTCGGACAGTCACCACAAGGATTGATTTTCCCAAGAGCGGACCAAAACTTTATTCCCTACACCATCGATGAAGCGATTGACTTGGCATTCGAGTCACATCCAGTAATCAAAATTTCGGTAGCTGATGTGGACTCTGCAAAGTTCCAATACAAGCAATCTAAGGGAACTTACTACCCAACGATATCGGTAGAAGCGGCTCAAACATGGCGTGATGATGCAAGCGGTATCGAAGGAAGCAGCGAAGAGACAACAGCAATGTTACGTATGCGTTACAACCTCTTTAACGGTGGTAGTGACGTAGCCAACGCTGAAAGTTTTGCCTACCAACTAAATAAAGCAAAAGACCTAAGAGAACGTGCATACCGCCAAGTAGAAGAAGGTCTTCGTCTATCTTGGAGTGCGTTAGATTTAACACTTCAACAAAAAGAGTTCCTAGCGGATCACGTAGATTCGGCCTCAGAAACTGTCATCGCCTACGAAAAGCAGTATCGCATTGGAAAACGCACTCTGCTGGACTTGTTAAATACTGAAAACGAACTTTTCGAAGCGAGAAAGAACTACTTGGATGCTCGATACTCAGAGCAGTACGCCAAGTACCGCGTTATGAACGCGACTGGCCAATTGTTAAATGCCTTGCGTGTCGATGTACCTACAGAATGGAATGAAAAGGTGGAGTACTGATCATGAAACCAGTGAAGATTCTATTTGCATTGGGTATGCTCGCCATCACTCAACACGTTGTTGCTGAAGACGAATATGAGTATCGTCCTGTACCAAATGCAGAACAAATAGCAGATTTGCAAGATGACGATAACGATGGTGTCATCAATGCTCGAGATATGTGCCCAGGTACACCTGAAGGCTCAGAGGTCGACAACGACGGTTGTGGAGAATACATTAAAGCATCAGATAACATGCAAGTGCGGATACTTTTTGCTAACGACTCTGATGAGATCAATCCAGTCTTCAGAAGACAAGTCCGAGAGCTTTCCGACTTTTTAAAAGAGTACCCTACTACTTCGATAGAGCTGCACGGCTATGCTAGTAAAGTTGGTGGTTCAAAGCATAACCAAGATCTTTCTGAAAGACGAGCACGCAATGTCCGTGAAGCCCTACTAAGCTACGACATCGAACCGAGTAGAGTCCGCATTGTTGGTTTTGGTGACACTCACTTAGCACAGCAAGGGACCGATGAAGTCAGCCATGCTTTAAATCGTCGAGTAACCGCATCAGTCGTTGGTTACAAAGGCGAGATAAAAAGAGAGTGGACAATATTCACAACTCTTCCAGAAAGGTAAAGTACCTGTTTTTGTTTGCTCTGCAAGCACAAAGCAAACAAAAACGAGTGAATACTTAACCTCAGAAAAGGAGCTTCGGCTCCTTTATTTTTACTCATTTCGACAACCGTATTATGCTTTAGGAATCGGCACTTTAGTGTTACTCTAGCCACGTCATAACAACGAGAGTTTTGAAATGAGCAAACTTACATCAGATATCCAAGCGAACCTTGACCTTTTTGTTGCAGAAACGAAAGAAAACCAATTGGTTTGGGGTTTACGCAATGAAGAAGGTTGGCTATCTTGCGATTCAACTGAATTCGAAAACAGCGAAGTCATGCCTTTCTGGTCTTCTAAAGAAGATGCAGAAGCACATAATGTTGAAGAATGGGCAGATTTTACTGTACTAGAAATCCCATTAGATATCTTTGTTGAAGATTGGCTTTTGACTCTTGCTGAAGATGGTGTTCTTGTTGGAACTAACTGGAACGATCAGTTAGAAGGCAAAGAAATGGAGCCTCAAGATCTAGCAAAGCTTTACATTGATTAAAGATTTCTGACCTCAACTTTATGTTGAGGTCTTTCTTTTTTATGCCTCTTCTTTCAATATCTCGACCAAGTGCATAGTTTTACTACTCTTTTTCTTAGTACACCCAACTTAATCACAACGCTGATGCGTTAAAAGCGCTATGATAACTCAACTTTAAAGGCACCTTAAATTAAAGGCTCGTTTAAACATGCGCGTGCTCTATCCTTTGCTTGCGTCACTTTTGCTCACTCCAGTATATGCAAGCGACACTCAAGATATTGAACCAAACCAAAATATCACACAGTGGCACTCTGTCTACCAAACCACACTACGAAGCAACCCTGAGTCGGCATTGAGCATGCTTCAAGATCGCTACCATACAGCGAAATCGGACAGCGAAAAGCTCTACGTAAGTGGATTGATTTATGAATATATGTCAAACATAAATCAGCCTTACTACGGCAGCAGTCAAGTCTTAGACAACCATTTTTCTCAATTAGAATCAGAATATATTCTTGCCTTAAATGAACGTAAGCATGGTAGTTACGAGGCCTCAGTAGATAGCTTTTCTTCTTTGCGACAGACAATGAAGAAAATATCCGATTCCGAAGGCAAGGCTCTGATGAACTATCAACTTTGTTATACGCTGAATCAACAAGGTCGTTATCACAAAGCAAACTTTTATTGCTCATCCTTAGAGAGCCACTTAAATCATAAGCATCAAGAAAACTTCCCTGTTGATCTTGCTTTGCGCGTGGTAGCAAATAACTACAATTACCGCGGTGACTATGAAAAAGCCTTAAGTTTGTATCGACAGTTGATGGCCAACATGTCGACGCAAAGCGATCCTTCAGGGATTTACAATGACGTCGGCAATTTACTTGCAGAGCTGGGGCAATTTGAACAATCAGAGCAATATCTCATTCAAGCCTTACTGGTTCGCCAAGATGAAGGGACACCTCTTGAAGTTGCGCAAGTCGAACATAGTCTAGGAGCGATGTACAGAAAATCCAAAGAACTCGATAAGTCCATCAGCCACTACAAAAATGCATTAACGATTCTCGAACAACTTCATTACCCATACGGGCAAGGGTTGACCTATTTAGGGTTATCTGCTGCTTTGGCCGATTCTGGGCAATTGGATACCGCGGTAGATTACATTGGAAGAGCATTAAACATTGCCCAAACTTATGAGAATACGCACCTTGAAACAGAGGGTCATTTGGCTGCTGGATTGGCATATTTAAAGAACCATACACCCGAAAAATCGATTGAACACGGTACAATTGCGTTAAGATTAGCGGTAAAAAACGCTAGGCCCTTATTGCAAGCGCAAGCCCAATTACTCCTCTCAAAAGCATACCAAGCTCAAAATGATTACAAAAAGGCGCTGGAGCATCACAAGGCCTACTCGACGATTGAACTAACGAACCGAGACGCGAGTAATATCAAGGCGTTAGAGGCACTAGATCTCACTAAAAAAGAGTATGAATATGATCTACAAGTCGCGCAGTTGAACAACGAAACTCTTCTAAGTCAGTACCAGTTTGAAAAACTCACAGACCAACAACGCACTTATAATTTTGTTGTTTTCTGTTTATTGATTCTCCTCGCTCTGGCATTGATGGTTCAGCGACAAACACGCTTAAAAGCCAAAATAGACAGCTTAACGTGTGCATTAAACAGAGCGGCAATTATAGAGACGATTAAAAGCCACACCTCCAAAGCGGAAGGAGACTTCCGCTACGTTCTAGCATTAATCGATCTAGATGACTTTAAGGCGATTAATGATCAGTATGGTCATCCGACTGGCGACTTAGTACTACAACAGGTATGCAAAGCGCTTAAAGCTAAACTTAATAAGGGAGAGTACTTGGGTCGTTTAGGTGGAGAAGAGTTTATCTTGCTATTGAAAAACGTCGATGAGATTGACGTTCCCTTTAGAATACAAAGTCTGCATAAAACAATTTCAGAAAAGAGTGTACATTCGCTTAATAACCATCAATTGAATATATCTGCGAGTCTGGCCTATCTATCAACCTCAATGCCACTCACCAACTTTGATGAGCTCTATTCGATATTAGACCAAGCGTTATACAATGCTAAGAAGCAAGGAAAAAACTCCCTTGTGGATGCATACAACGAGCCGATCAGTTTAAGTGCTGAGTATATTCTCTAATAAAACCAAACCACCAGCGTAGTGGTTTGTTATAGGTGGAAGCATCAGTAAGCCATTCAGATGCAACACCATCATCAAGGAGTCTTTGTGCCCAAGGCAAGAAAAAACATTCAGTCTCTAGAGCGAGGTTTTCTAATCCTCGAGTTGCTCTCGATGAGTGAGTCTCCCCTATCATTACAGACGATCAGTAATGCGATCCAGTTAAATAAGACGACTGTTCACGGGTTACTTGCGACTCTACACTCTCTTGGATATGTATCCAAACACAACCATAGCTACAGCCTAGGGTTTAGATGCTATGAACTGTCTAAGCCGATTGAACAAAAAAACGAAGCTATCCGACAACATTTTGTTCCATTGCTGAAAAAAATGGCCCAAATGACTAACAACACTGCTTACCTCGCTGTACAAAGTGGCGCTAAAGAGTACTTGTATATCGATGCTATAGAGCAGGATAACCCTCTTACTATCCGTAGCCCGAGAGGGAAACGAGAAGGACTCACAACATCTGCGATCGGCAAGGTTTTTCTTAGTTTTGATGATGAGCTTCGCCGAACATTGCGCCTTGAAAGCCAAATATCCCCCACGTTAGAAACTGAACTTAATCAGGTTGTATTATCAGGTTACGCACTCGATTTAGAAGAGGCAGAGCCAAACCTCAATTGCTTAGCGATCCCCCTTTACTTGGATGGTAAAGTCGTTGCTGTTGCAGGTGTTAGCGGTGCTGCCTCCGAACTGACGGTCACTAGGCTAAAACACTTTGCCAGCATCTTTCTCAAACTTTAAGATTTGACAATGTCGAATCCTAGGCCATTTTTGTACTGTTTTGATTACATGCTTATACGTCGCCTCTAATATAGTCGTTGTTCAACTCAACAACGTAGGAGAAGCGATGTCTACTGTATTAATCACTGGCGCTAACCGTGGCTTAGGCTTGCAATTTGTCCGCCACTACCTTGGAAAAGGTTGGCAAGTTATCGCAACTTGTCGTTCACCAGAAAATGCTAAGCAGCTCAATGAACTAGTAACCCAACCCAATCAACTTCAACTGATGGCTCTAGACGTCACTAACCAACAAGATATCGATCAGTTAGCCACTCAATTAGCGGATCGTCCGCTCGATCATTTAATTCTTAATGCAGGTGTATTAGGCGAAGAGTGTGCAAAGCTTGGCGAAATGACCCAGAAAAAATGGCTAGAAGTACTAAACATAAATACCGTCGCACCTGCCCTGCTAATTCAAGCCCTACAAGACAACGTTGCGAAAAGTCAGCACAAAACCATCGTGGGAATCTCAACCCGAGTTGCGAGTTTAAGCGATAACAGTTCAGGTAACATGTACAGTTATCGAGCATCTAAAGCAGCGCTTAATCAGGTTCTAGTATCAGCAGCACGCAATCTCGAATCGCAAGGAGTAAAAACTGTCGCAGTTCATCCCGGCTGGGTAAAAACCGATATGGGCGGTGAGGACGCAACCTTTTCTGCCGAGGAAAGTGTTGCAGGCATTGTTTCGGTCGCAGAACAGCTAACACTTGAGCAATCCGGAAGCTTCCGCGTATTTGATGGCTCTACAATCGAATGGTAACTGTTCTCTAAATGACGTCTCCCGGCCAAATTGAAGGCCGGGAGAATACAGTAAACTAATAGGCCAAAAAGATAAAAGCTCGCACTATCGTCAGACAAGCGAGCCGTTATCGTCTATGGTGTTGTACTACCGTCAAACGCTGAGGAAGTCAGCGATTGCAGAGGTGTCATTTAGGCAATGATTTCCTGTGAAACTCACTCAATCATCCCACTCAGGCGCTAGCCCTTCAGGGTTTACTTCGCGGCCATTTCTTTCCAACGCATCTATCTTTGCAATCGCCTCTTCACTCAGATTAAGTTCAAGTGCTTTCAGGTTACTTGCTAAATTCTCTCGTTTAGTTGAAGACGGGATCACCGCGTAACCTTTTGACAAAGCCCAAGCAAGCGCGACTTGAGCTGGCGTGGCCTGATAGTCCTCAGCAATACCTGCAATAGTTGGGTCCCCAAGTACTTTCCCATATGCCAAGGTCATGTAAGACGTTACCTGAATATCGTTTTCCTGCATGAAGCTGACCAACTTACGATTTTGCAAATAAGGGCTAAGCTCGATTTGGTTAGTAACAATATTCTCTTTACCGACCACTTCTATCGCTTGTTGCAACAAGTCAATATTAAAGTTGGATACGCCAATATTACGGGTTAAGCCTTGCGATTTAGCTTCAAGTAATGAAGCCATGTATTCGTTCAAGTTATTGTTATTGCCAGGCCAGTGGATCAAGGTCAAATCCACATAATCTGTATTTAGCTTTTCTAAGCTCTCTTTTAGACTTGGAATGAGTTGTTCCGTGTTCATGTTATCAACCCAGATCTTGGTCGTAATGAATAGCTCATCACGTGCAATACCGGACTGTGTCAATACTTCACCGATTTCTGCCTCATTACCGTAAATCTGTGCAGTATCAATTACGCGGTAACCCACTTCTAACGCATTACGGACTGAATCCTTAACTACTTCACCCTCTAAACGAAACGTGCCGACGCCAAATGATGGTACTTTCATCTAAATCTCCTGAATTATCGATTTTATAGTTGATTCGAAGCAAAACTTTACGCCGCAAGAAACTTTCCGTAAAGTTAACAATACTCAAATCTAATTTGAAATATATTCAACAATGAAAGCTACTCTAGATGAAATGCGCACCTTTATGGCCGTGGTCGATACGGGTTCAATCAGCTCTGCGGCTGAACTGTTATCGATGACCGTCTCGGCGGTGAGTCGATCGGTATCTCGGCTAGAAGCCAAACTCGAAACGACCTTGTTAAATCGCACAACCCGTAAGTTAGATGTTACTAATGAAGGAACGATATACCTCGATAAAGTCAGACATATTGTAGAAGCAGTAGAGAATGCCGAAGCACAACTGAAAAGCCAGAAATATAAGCCTTCTGGCCTCCTACGAATAAACGCAGCTACCCCCTTCTTACTGCACGTACTAACGCCGCACATTGCTAAATATCAGAGCTTGTATCCAGAAGTCGAAATCGATCTCAATTCCAATGAGGAAAATATTAGCCTTTTGGGAACAAAAACCGATGTTGCTTTTCGTATCGGTGAGCTACAAAACTCAACCATGCGCGCGATATTTCTTGGTAAAAGTCGGATTCGAATCGTCGCGAGTCCAGAGTATTTAAGACAACATGGTACTCCAACCTCAATAGATCAGTTACTCAATCACAAGCTACTTGGATTCAACAAGCCGGAGTATCTTAAGGAATGGCCGATCATGGATGATAAGAACAAACTTCTGCGTATTATGAGTAGCCTAAGATCTGATAATGGCGAGACGCTAAGATGTTTAGCCTTACATGGTGCGGGGATAGCTTGCCTGTCTGACTTTATGACCTACTCTGACCGACAAGCTGGTCGCTTAGTGGGCGTGCTTAGTGAACACACGCATAATGTCGAACAGCCAGTTCATGCGGTGTATTACAAAAATGCCAGTACCTCACGCCGGATCAGCTCTTTTATTGACTTCATCAAGCAAGAAATCAAGGTAGAGAACCACCAGTTCCTTTAAAGACCACCGCTGTTTGTGGCAAAACACTTTTGTCTTTTTGCCGCTTTTTCTCACAACAAAAATCTCATAGTGTCCTGAATATCAGGGAGGCACCTTGCCTCCTAGTACTCAAAGTAATAGTCAGGCTTCATAATGCATAAAGATTTAAGTAACAGATTCACCATCGGTGTTGAGCTCCCCCTAGATAATGACTGGACCCAAGAAGGCCAGACAAAACGCCTGCTCCAACGAAAACCATTCGGCGTACCAGACATGAGTGCACATAAACAGCGTATTATGTTAGCCGATAAGTTAGGCTTTAACGTAGCGTGGGTGAGAGATGTCCCGTTGTACGACCCTAACTTTGGAGACGCGGCACAAATTTATGAACCGTTCAGTTATCTTGGCTATCTCTCTGCGTGCACCGACAACATTCTACTAGGGACAGCAGCGATAGTATTACCGTTAAGACAACCTTGGCTAGTGAAAAAAGCCGCTGCGACCATCAACGAGTTAAGTGGTGACCGCCTGATACTCGGTGTGGCTAGTGGAGACCGCCCTAGTGAATATCCCGTTTTTAATGCCAACTTTGACAGCCGTGGCTCAGCTTTTCGAGAAAGTGTAGAGATTTTGAAAGATACGCAAAATGATAAACTGGGTAACGATCTACAGTTATTACCCGAGTTTGCTGATATTCCTATCTATGTCGCAGGGTTAGCGCAGCAAAGTCCACAATGGATAGGAGAAAACCTAGACGGCTGGCTCGCCTACCCAGGCACACCTGATGATCATGAACACCGCGTTGCACTTTGGCGCTCCGTAGCGGGAAACAAACCCTACGCCAGCTTTATTCATCTTGATTTAGTCGATAACCCAAATGCACCAGTCGTTCGGCATCATTTTGGTATCCGGGCCGGAGTCAATGGCTTGAGCGATGAGCTAGAAAAAATGCAAGAAGCAGGAGTCAATCACATCGGGTTGCATTTCCGTCGTAATAGCCAACCAATTGATAAATCAATGGAACAGATCGCTCAGTACGTGTTGCCACGCTTTAACTAAGATCAAATAAAAATATGTGCCACCTTACTAAGGGGTGGCACGCTAGGCTTGGCAGTTGGAAAAACAAAAGCTGCAATAACGACAAAATTCTTTTGTTAAAACAACAATAATAGTGTTATTTTAAAGTAAGTCTTGGTTGAATAAAGTCGATGAACGCGGAAATACGCTTAGAGACTGAAGAAGATTTGTAGAACACAGCATTGACCTGTTCTCGTCCAGTATTTGTGATTTTTTCCGATTCAAACAATGCCACTAACCGTCCAGAATCAAGATCATCTTTCACCATAAAGCCAGATAAACATGCAATGCCGTTCCCTGCCAGCACTAACTGTCTAACCGTTTCACCACTGCTGGATAGGATATCAGGCTCTATCATCTCAAACCCTCGTAATGGCCACTGATTTAACACTTTAGCGCCAGAAAAACCGATCAAGTTATGACTGCGCAAATCGCCCACCGCTTCAGGGAAACCTCGTTTAGATAAATAACCAGGCGTGGCAACGATAAATAGTGGGCTTGTTCCTAAAGGTTTAGCATGCAGTGTTGAATCCGATAATCGTCCAATACGTATCGCCACATCGGTTCTTTTTTCCAATAGATCCACAAAACCCTCATTAGAGGTAAGATCGAGTTGAATATCAGGATAAGCCTCTTTAAATGGCTGAATTAACGGCACGAGTTGATGTAAAACAAATGGGCTAGCGGCATCAACTCTTAAGCGCCCCTTGGGTAATTCACCTCGTGTGATGATCTCTTCTTCAGCTTGCTGTATTTGTAGTAAACCTAAGCGAACCGCTTCAACAAACTGATGCCCTTCCTCAGTAACTTCCACTCTGCGTGTCGTGCGATTCAGCAAGGTTACCCCCAACTGTGATTCAACTTTACTAACCGCACGAGATACCCTAGCGACTTGAATACCTAGTGCATCAGCAGCGGAAGAAAATCCACCACTATCCACAACTGCCATGAGAATCTCTAATTCATCTGATCGGGTTAACATTTCATCCCCTTTCTTAACTGCGCATTTTAATCATTTATAACAAAAGTATTTTGTAATAAACACCATTTTTCGCAACGAATAACTCTTTAATAATACACGACATGGAGACGGGCTATTCGTTTATCCATTCATATTCAATGATTTTAAGAGAGAGTTGTTATGCCTTTAGCTTTACTTGCATTGACGCTTAGCGCCTTTGCTATTGGAACCACGGAGTTTGTAATTGTCGGTCTGATACCGACTATGGCCTCCGACCTCAACGTATCATTACCTTCAGCGGGTCTTTTAGTTAGCCTGTACGCACTTGGTGTCGCGGTTGGTGCTCCCGTTTTAACAGCGCTGACTGGTAACTGGAAAAGAAAGTACGTTCTGCTTTCTGTTATGGCACTGTTTGTTCTTGGCAATCTGTTAGCCTGGCAAGCACCTGGATACAACACACTAGTTACAGCAAGGATACTGACCGGGCTTGCACACGGTGTGTTCTTTTCGATCGGCTCGACTATCGCCACTGGCCTAGTGTCAAAAGAAAAAGCCGCTAGCGCAATTGCTATTATGTTTACCGGTCTCACCGTAGCTCTAGTGACAGGCGTGCCACTTGGCACCTGGATTGGCCAGACATTTGGTTGGCAGGCAACCTTCCTAATCGTCGCGATCCTTGGAATCATCGCACTGATAGGAAGCGCTCTGCTAGTGCCGAGTAATCTGAAACAACCACCAGCAACCAAGCTGTCATCGCAAGTAAAAGTCTTGACTCAACCTCGTCTACTTTTGGTGTACGCAATCACCGCGCTCGGTTACGGTGGTACGTTCACAGCCTTCACTTACTTGGCTCCTATTTTGGAAGAAGTTTCGGGGTTTGGCTCTAGCGCTATCAGCCTAATTATGTTGGTTTATGGTGTATCAGTCGCATTCGGCAACATCTGGGGCGGAAAGATGGCCGACTCTATGGGGCCAATCAAAGCTCTGACAGCGATTTTCTCGGGCCTAATTGTGGTATTGCTCGTGTTTAGTGTCACAGCATTTAATCCAATTTCTGCAGTAGTGACCATTCTTGTCTGGGGTGCCTTTGCCTTTGGTAACGTTCCAGGACTTCAAGTTTATGTTGTCAAACTAGCAGAGAAATATTCACCTAATGCAGTCGACGTCGCTTCTGGTCTCAACATTGCTGCGTTTAACGTAGGTATTGCACTGGGTTCTTGGGGCGGTGGCCTTATCGTGGCCAATGCTGGGCTGATGCACACACCTTGGATTGGCGCGATCGTAGTATTAGGTGCTCTACTACTAACCCGTTTCAGCGGAATGCTAGACAAGCGTGGAGAGCAGCACGCAACGGCACACTGATTCACGTTCCGAATCGATAAAAATCACTTAAGTTAGCCCGGCATTACGTCGGGCTTTCAATACAGAGTTTAAATACACCATTGACTGAGGTAGAAAGTTTATTCTACCCTTAGGTAAAACAAACGTTCTACCTGGTATGTCAAATAGTGAAAGAAAAAATCGCAGTAAGCCTAGAAAAAGCATTCAGTCAGTATGGCTTCGCCGAGCCGAGCGTCCCCCAACTCAAAAACGCCTGCGAAGTCAGCCTGAGAACCCTGTACAAATACTACCCCTCCAAGGAAGCGATGATTGTTGCAGCTCTCGAGCATCGCCATCAAAGGTATTTGAGTTTTTTGCTCGAAGACGCCCCTGCCAATGGAACACCGGCTGTATTACACCTATTCACTCGCCTCGAGGATTGGATGAAAGAGTTTGCACCGAATGGCTGCATGTCCATCAATGCATTAGCAGCCTATCCAGAAAATCTATCGATTAATCAAGCAGTAAAACAACACAAATTGGCGGTCCGTCAGCTTATGCTCCAACTAAGTCAGCGAGAAGACCTCGCAACCACACTCTTCTTGTTACATGAAGGTCTATCCAACGCATGGCCGGTTCTCGGTCACGCTGCCTTTGCATCCGCTGAACACACTCTGCTAGAACTAATGAAGGAGAACAATCAATGACCACAATCCCGAAAGTAATGAAAGGCGTCCAACTTATCGGTCATGGTGGGCCAGATATGCTTCGTTACCGCGATGATATACCTGTGCCAGTCCCCTCGCCTGATGATGTATTGATCCAAGTTGCCGCCGCCGGAGTCAATAACACCGACATCAATACCCGAACAGCATGGTATTCTAAAAACGACGCCAATAGCATGGATGCAAGTTGGTCAGGAGACGCGCTATCTCTCCCTCGAATCCAAGGTGCCGATGTATGCGGTACCATCGTCGCTGTTGGTGAGAATATCTGCCCATCACGAATCGGTCAGCGTGTGCTCATCGAACCATGTATTACGCGCTTCAACAGTCAAGCACTTAGCTCGCCTTGGTACTTCGGTTCAGAATGTGATGGTGGCTTTGCTCAGTTCACTGTTGTTGACAGTAAACATGCATTTGCTGTGAATAGTAGTTTATCGGATATCGATTTGGCCTCCTTCCCTTGTTCTTATTCAACTGCCGAGAACATGCTTGTCCGCTCTAATGTCACAGCGAGTGATACCGTACTGATTTCAGGGGCATCCGGTGGTGTTGGCTCTGCCGCAATCCAACTGGCGAAGGCGCGTGGAGCATACGTCATTGCTATCGCCAGCCCAGAAAAGAAAGAACAGATCACGGCATTAGGAGCAAACCAAGTTATCCCTCGCGATGCAAATTTAACAGCGACTCTCGGAGAAAACAGCGTTGACGTAGTGATTGATTTGGTCGCAGGAGAGCAGTGGCCACAATTTCTTCAGGTACTAAAGCCAGGATCAAGATACGCTGTTTCCGGCGCCATAGGCGGCCCAATTGTCGAGCTGGATGTAAGAACTCTTTACCTTAAAGACCTAGCGTTATTTGGTTGTACCGTTTTGGCATCAGAAGTATTCGGTAACTTGGTTCGCTATATCGAACAGAACGCAATTCGTCCCTTAGTCGCGGAGTCATTTCCCTTGAACCAGATAGGTCAAGCGCAAGAAGTATTTTCACGCAAGCAACATATTGGGAAACTGGTTTTGGAAATCACATAGCTTTTGTGATTAACAACGATCTATACAAGTCATTGTAATTTGAGAACCCTTTAAGCATTCTACAAAATGTTCAGTAATTAGGAGTACGCTACGGTTGGCTTAGCTTGTTATCCCTTTTCATCACGCTAAGCCAGCTTGTAAAAATATGCGGTGTTTGCTTCTGAGTTATAAATGTTTAATACCAACATTATCTTACTTCTGGCGTTCATGAACAGAACCGAGATCTGAACGACTTCGGTGTTAAACCTACGATTCTATTAAATATTTTCCTGAACGCGCTCACATCTTGGTAACCCACTCTAAATGATATTGCGTCAAATGTTAGGGTTGTCGACTCAAGTAAATCACAAGCTTTTTGTACTCTTAAGCTTTGTATGTATTGGTTAACATTGAAACCTGTCGCCTTTTTAAAGCGTCGCTGCAATGTCCTTTCTGTTAAACAACTCAACTCTGCAAGCTCTTTATTGCTCAGTTTTCCTTGATAATGATCGTTTATATAGTGCTGTATTTGAACAATTACCTCATCACCATGTTGGAAGTTTGGAGTAAACTGTTGATAAAAGCGTTGCTCTCTCGGACCAGTATCAATAACCAACATTTTTCCTAACAGGCGCATTACTGCCGGTGACGCAAATAAGGAAACCAACTCCAAACCTAAATCCACCCATGACATCATACCCCCAGCCGTAATGATCGTTCCTTCGTTAATAAGGATGGCTTCTTGTCTTACGTGGATATCGGGAAACTGACTCGCTAATGAAGGAGCTAAGTCCCAGTGTGTCGTACAAGACTTATTGGTCAACAACTGGGTTTGAGCAAGAATAAAAGTACCAGCGCAGGCGGAGGCTAAAATCGCACCTTTACTATATTGGACATTTAACCAGTCGAGTAGCTCTGGCTCTGGTTCTAAGTAATATTGACCAGTGCCGCTAGGCGGAATCATTACCGCTGTTTTCACATCGAAGTGCGTGTTTGGCCAGTGATCCAATATCTCTACTTCAAAGTGCACATCAACGCCCAATTTAGCCGCCGCACGGTTTGCCATCTCGAAGAGTTCGCTTAAACCATATACGGAGGCTTGCGAGCTATCTGGGTAATTAACGAGTGCTATTTTCATTTTCAATGATCTTCAAGTGTCGCTTTTTGACTCTTTTGTGTCATTTTAGACTCTAAAGAAGGTAGCTAAAAGTCTTTATATTATTCGTACCGCAATGATCCTGAATAAAAGGAAAAGAAAATGACTCAAAAAGCCCTACTTGTAATTGATTTGCAAAACGACTATTTCCCAGAAGGAAAGTTTCCTTTATGGAATACAGAATCAACTTTAGACAATGTTAAGAGAGCAATAACTAAAGCCAATGAGCAAAACATTCCTGTGATTCATATTCAGCATATTGCCGATCCTGACATGGGCATTGCCCCATTCTTCAATGAAGGCAGCGACGGTGCCAATATTCACCCAGAAGTTCTTGCTTTAGCGCCGAATTCCGAAATCGTGGTAAAGCACTTCGCAGATAGCTTTGAAGGAACACGTTTAGAAGAAGTATTGGCAAGCAAAAATGTAACGGAGTTACTTGTATGCGGAATGATGACACAAAACTGCGTCACACATACTGCTATCTCAAAATCTGCGGACAAGTATGATGTTTCGATCTTAATGGATAGCTGTACCACGGTCGATGAAATGATTCACAACATTGCACTTCACGCTGTCTCAACGAGAGTTCCCCTCGTAACTATTGAAGATAAGCTGTAATACACGTAAAACCTTTCGCTCACACAATGCGGGCGAAAGGTCACACATATATGCACTTTCATTGATATTTGCTTACTTTGTGTTAAACATTGGTTTCCAAATAGTTACAAGGAAACATTTATGAAATGGATAGTCGTATTGTTTATTAGCTTATTTTCAGTTTTCAGCCATGCGAAAGAGTGGAAACAAATTCGCTTCACTGTTGAAGGGGCTTACCCTCCATTTAGCTGGACGACAAAAGAGGGAAAGCTAGAAGGGTTTGAGGTCGACCTCGCTAACGCGTTATGCAAAGAGTTAGAAGTAAAGTGCGTTATCTCAAAAATGGATTGGGATGGCATCATCCCTTCTCTTCTTAGTCGCAAGAACGATGCGATTATTGCTGCAATGACAATCACAGAAGAACGAGAAAAGAAAGTCGATTTCACCGTCCCTTATGCAAAAGTACCGACTCGTTTTGTAATGAAAAATGATAGAGAAATCAACATGGAGGACGGCAGCCTAAATCGTTTATCTATTGGAGTTCAAAGAGCCACAATTGGTGATAAGTACCTTTCTGCCTTGTATCCAGATATTGATATTCGTCGTTATGGTACGTTCGATGAGGCATTTACCGATCTACTCAATGGACGGTTAGATGCTGTATTTGGCGGCTCAATCGGTTTAAGTGCTGGTTTTCTTGAAACTGCACAAGGTGAAGGCTATCACTTTACTGGACCAGCGTTTACAGAGGAAAAGTGGTTCGGCCGTGGCATTGGCGTAGCAGTGAGAAAACAAGACAAAGAATTAAAAGCATTACTCGATAGCGGAATACAAAAATTGATCCAAAGCGGTAAGCATAAAACCATCGCCAGCAAGTATTTCTCCTATAGTATTTACGAGTAACCTCTTTATCTTTTTATAGCCTGCGCGGTATAGGAAACTTCCCTTTCCCTATATGGCGACAAAAACAGAGCCCTCGAGCAGTCGCCCGAGGGTTATTTTTATAAAAAAGCCCACGTATATAAGTAACCCGCTCCCATGGCCATCGTTAAGATAACGATTAGGAAGGCAGCGATCATTTGGTTCTTAAAAATTGATTTCAACAAAATCACTTCTGTAAGACTTGCGCCAGCACTACCAATAATAAGCGCCATAACAGATCCAAGAGCCATACCTTTTTGTACTAGTGCCGCGCTAAGTGGAATGACCGCCTCTGCACGGATGTACAATGGAATACCAATGATTGCTGCGACCGGAATCGCGTACCACTTCGCTTCACCAGCGAACTCCGCAATGAACTCCGTCGGGATGAAGCCATAGATAAATGAACCAATCGCAATGCCCATCATGAGATAAGGGAACACTTGCTTAAAGTCTTTCCAAGTTGATTGCCAAATACGTACCCAGCGGCTAGGCTCTTTCTCTTCCACGACTGTCGCTGTTGCACTACCGCCAGATGAACAGCAAGACACTTCCACTTTAGGTTCAGGTTTTGGTGCATCACCACAACAAGATGTTTTCGCCGCAACTGGCGTAGGTTCATTGCAGGCGCTGGTATCACAGCTTGATGCTGGTCTCGCTTCTTCTTTTTTCTTGCTTGAATCGCCACAAGAAGTACCGCACGAAGAAGAACCTACCGCTTGATATGCTTCTGGTTTGACGTAACGTTCAAACCCTAGTTTTTCAAGTACATAGCCTGCTACCACTGATACTGACATCGCGATAGCAAAGTAAAATACCGCAACTTTCCAACCAAAAGTCACCACAAACAAACCAATAATCACTGGGTTAAGCAACGGGCTTGCAAATAGGAACACCATCATAGGTCCAAAACCAGCTCTTGCACGCAACAAGCCTTTTAAGAAAGGAATGGTCGAACACGAACAGAAAGGCGTAATCGAACCTAGCAACGCAGCAATGAAGTAACCTTTACCCTTTTTCGAGCTGAGAATAGATTGAATTTTTTCTGGCGTTAGAAAATCTTGCAACACACCGACAATGTAGCTAATTGCCAGAAATAAGATGATAAGTTCGGTTGCTAGAAACGCAAACATATCCAGCGCTTCTTTAGCCATAGTTATAATTTCTGTATTCACATTTACTCTCCTCGTCATTTTTCGCTAACAAGCTTACCTGATAGACAAGTCTTTATTTCGATATTTCTGGAATTATAGAATCGCAAAACAAAAAATCAACAGAATATTTCCATAAAAATGGAATAATAAAACTAGTCATTACTTATCATAAAGTTACATGTCGTTAGCTATGCAGACTGGTTGTCTATGATAATTTCAGAGCATCTCGAATCCTTTTTATCAAACATAACCTAAAATTATCAAAATAAGAAAAAACCATAATTATTGCAGCAGCACCCTCTGAGTTAGTATGACTTTCGACCATTCTTAATAATAAGGAAAACCTATGAGAGCGATAACTTACCAACGAGATAACGATACTTTCTCTTTATCCGAATTACCTACACCAAAACTAGAAACCCAATTTGATGTATTGGTTAAAGTTAACGCTGTTGGTTTGAATCCTGTCGATGCAAAAATTCATTATTGGTCAGACATGGTCACTAACATGGATAACAATTTTGTTGGCGGGTTAGACGTATCAGGAGAAATAGTCTCTGTAGGCGATGCGGTCGTTGATTGGAAGGTTGGCGATAAAGTGTTGTATCACGGAAACATGAGACGCCATCACGGAGGATTCGCTGAATTTGCTATCCATGATTCAAGAACGCTTATAAAGCACCCTCAGGTTCCGGTTGAAGTAGCAGCATCTACACCTTGCGCAGCCTGGACCGCATATCGCGCTTTGGTAGACAAGCTCGATATTTCAAATCGAAGCAGCATTTTTATCGCCGGAGGTGCTGGCGGCGTTGGAAGCTTTGCTATTCAGTTAGCAAAGACATTTGGTGTTGAACAGATCATTGCTACTAGTTCAGAAGCTAATCACGCATATTTGTCCTCGTTAGGAGCAACCCATACGATTGATTATCATCATGAAGATGTAGTTCAACGAGTAATGGACATTACCGGAAATCATGGCGTTGAGGTTGCACTCGATTGTGTAGGCGGTGATAACGACCGAATTGCAGCCTCGGTGTTAACCTTTGAGGGAGAAATGGTGGAGCTCGTCAAGACTGTCGACCCTTCTCAATATCCAGATGCCTTCTTAAAAGGCTTGGGCTTCCACCAAATAAGTTTGGGCTCTGGTCATGTCTTTGGCGAGAGAGGGTTTGCAAGTATCGTTAATGCCGGAAAGGAAGTGTCTGAGCTATTAGAAAATGGAGAATTGGAAGTACCGAAACTGAAGATCATCGGCTTAGAGGATGTAGGTAACGCACTCTTGGACATGCGAAATCAGAGAACAGTTGGAAAGATTGTCGTTAATCTGAACCAAAAATAATTAATAAAAATCTCGAGGCACACTGGCAAAGTAATGAGCAAGTTAAAGCATCTTGTTACTTTGCCAGATACGAAAGACTTTTATTTTATCTATAACGATGAATGAAAAACAAAATCTCTTGTCATGCTTCCCTGCACTTCACCAAAATTAGGCGTTTTCGAGAGTGTCTCTCCAAGCCGCTAGCAATTTAATATGACGTGGTTCAATCCCACAGCAACCACCAATAATGCTTGCTCCCTGCGCATGCCACTTTTTAGCATACTCAAGATATTCAGTCGGAGAGAAATGACGAACTTCCTGAATGGTCTCGTTGGCTTGGTGCGCTTGCTTTATCGGAGCAAAACTATTTGCGAAAACACCTATCGTCAATTCTCTACCTGACTCACTCAATACTGCTTGTGTATCAATGATCGCTTGCTCGACAACTTCAGGAATAGAGCAATTGAAAAAGATACCTGAAACATTTGTTTTCAACAGCGTATTAACCGCGACTTTAAGAGATTCCCCTGAGCGAAGGCGAGGCAAAGAGTTAGGCTCATCCATTAAGGTGAAAGCAATATAATTGGGCTTATCTGTTTTGGCTAAAATTATTGATAGAACCTCAACTTCAGCGAGGCTAGACACGGTCTCAGCTAACCAAATATCAACATATTGATCTTGAGCTTCAAATAACTCAGAAGCCACTTCCAGTGCCCTTTTCGGCTCGAATAATTCAGGCCTGTAAGACCCCATTACAGGAGGAAGAGACCCCGCAACGAGCACTCTACCGTTAGAGCTGGTGACTACATCTCTGGCAATTTTAGCTGCAGATTTTGCTAACTCAGTCCCCCGTTTTGCATAGAGTTCCTCGCCTAAGTGAAATGGGACACATGCATAACTGTTAACAGTGATAATCTCAGCGCCAGCGTCTATGAAATTCTCATGGGCCATTTTTACATACTGTGGTGATTCAATTAGCGCTTGTGCACTCCAAAGCGGCTGAGAAAAAGGGGCGCCAATACGTTTTAACTCTCGCCCCATGCCACCATCTAAAATTGTTACTTTCTTCATTTAGACATCCATACCGCCAAACATCCATAAGCTCTATTCAAACACAATTTTTATCAATTCAAAATGAAATTGTTATGTTTAAAGTGAACAAAAACTTAATGGCTGATTAAACACTCTAGTATTTACCAGACCTTTCATTCGGACCAAGATAATGTTATCGCCATTAACTTCGAGTAAAAAGCCCATTATCTATGTCTCTCGGCGAGGCGGGCGTTACGAGCAACAATAGTGCATGAAGTGATTGAGGGACTCGCCCTCAATCAAATTTTCTCTTTATTATAAGACCTTAGATAAAAACTTCTGCAATCTAGGATTGGAGGGGTTATCAAAAAATCGCTCAGGAGAGTCAGAAACCAAAAGCTCACCATCTTCCATAAACAACACCCTATCAGCGACCTCTTTTGCGAAACCCATTTCATGAGTAACCACTACCATCGTCATTCCGTCCTTGGCCAAATCTTTCATCACATCAAGAACTTCTCCAACCATTTCAGGGTCTAGTGCTGATGTGGGTTCATCAAACAACATAATGTTGGGCTTCATTGCTAACGCACGAGCGATTGCGACGCGCTGCTGCTGTCCACCTGATAAATGATTAGGATAATTATCCATTCTCTCCGACAGACCGACTTTATAAAGCAAATCTTTTGCTTCTTTCTTCACCGATTCAGGGTCACGTTTAGAAACCTTTAAAGGTGCTAACATGACGTTCTCTATCGCCGTTTTATGTGGAAAAAGGTTGAAGCCTTGAAATACCATGCCCACATCAGCGCGTAGTTTATTGATATCCGTAGATTTGTGGTACATATCGATACCATCTACGATAATAGACCCACTATTTATTGTCTCTAATTGATTAATCGTCCGTAAGAATGTTGACTTACCAGAACCTGACGGTCCTACGATGACAATCACTTCCCCTTTTTCTACATTTACCGATACGTCCTTGAGCGCATGGCAGCCATTAGGGTAAATTTTATTAATTGTTTTTGCTGAAATAATGTATTCCATTAATGACTCCACCATTAATCACTTGCTGCCAATTTCTTTTCTAACGTTTGTATTGCCCAAGATAAGGTACTAGTTAGAAGCAAATAAAGGGCCGCAACGGTAAACCAAACTTCAAATGGGGCAAAACTACCACTTACGACTTCCCTGCCCGCTTTTGTCAGATCAGTAATCGAAATCACGGAGACAAGTGAGGAATCTTTTATCAGATTGATAAACTGCCCGGCTAAGGGAGGTAATGTCTGCTTAAACGCTTGAGGTAAAATGACATAAATCATCGCTTTGGGATAATTCATTCCTAGTGAACGCGCCGCTTCCATTTGTCCTCTTGGGATTGACTGGATTCCCGACCGCACAATTTCTGCGACGTAAGCGGCGGTAAACACGGAGAGCGCTATCACTCCCGCAGTAAAACGCTCAAGGTCAAGCACAGTACCAATAAAGAAGTAAACGATAAAAATCTGTACTAAAAGAGGCGTTCCACGAATGACCTCGACATACACAAGCGCCAGCTTTTTTAATGCCGGATTGCTGGATATGCGCATTAGTCCAACAACTAAGCCCAACGCTAGAGCAATGATAAGTGACCAGAGCGAGATTTTAATGGTCGTCACAACACCATCTAAAATTGGGCCAGAGCGCCACTCTTTTATAGTTGCTAAGGTATCTCCTTCAAAAATAAGATCACCTTCATAGACGTCGACAGACTTATATTGGCTTAGTTCAAGAACAATATCACCATGAATACTCTCCAGAGCCAGTTGGTTATTCTCGTCGAGAATGATGTTCCCATCGACAGGCGCGGTAATGGATGAAGCAGCGTTAGTGGCAATATAAGGAAGGACACGCTCCCAATTCCAGCTGTAATCGATTCGCTTACCTGACAGATAGACAAGGCCGCAAATTGATAGCAAAACAAGAACAAAAACAGCGTTCCACAATAGGGATTTAAAGTTATTTTGCATGTGATTCCGAGAATGACTTTGATTAAAGTTGGTTGGGTATTTGAATAAAGAAAAGCGTTAGCTTCACAGCGCGAACCGTTTGGTTGGCGATGAACCGAGCCAGAAGCTAGCCGCTCCTCTACAATAACAAAATGATTACTTAACTTGCTTTAACCATTTATCGTCGTTAAACCACTTATCGTAAATGCGATCGTAAGTTCCATCGCCCTTAATTTGACGTAAATAGTTGTTTAAGAAGTTAAGCGTATCTGGATTTCCTTGCGGCACAGCCCAACCCAAAGGCTCGTAAGTAAACGGTTTAGCCAAGTGCATTAACTGCCCTTTGTTTTCCGCCACATAAATAGAGTTGTAAGGAAAGTCATAAACAAACGCATCTACCTTTCCGTTGGCAACCTCAAGTACCGCTTCAGACTGAGTTTCGTATAGATTTATCTTAGCTTTCGGAAGGTATCGTTTTACCGCTTGCTCACCCGTTGTCCCAAGCTTAGTTGCAACAACATATTCTGGACTATTGAGATCTCGGTAACTAGACACTTTACCTTCATGTTTGAGATCTACGAGAATGGATTGACCAATAACCACATAGGGATCAGCGAAATTCACCTGAGTATTTCGCATAGGTGTGATAGTCATCCCGCCCATAATCATGTGACACTTACCAGTCAACAGTGTTGGGATAATGCCATCCCATGAAGTGTTTACCGGCACAAACTTAACATCCATGGCACGCGCCATTTGCTTACCCAAATCGATATCAAACCCGATGTACTGCCCATTTTTTGCTGTCATTTCAAAAGGCATATACCCAGAATCAAAGCAGACTTTTAGCTCCCCTGTACTTTTGATGTCGTCTAAAATTGGGTCTGCATTAACCGTCGTCGAAACAGCTAACCCCAGTGCAGCAAAACACAATAACTTTTTCATGGATATTCCTTTATCATTTGTTGTAAAGTTTTTTTATACACGACAATAGAATAAAAAACCACAAACAATGACTTTTTAATCACTAAGAATTTGTAGGATCGTTACTAAGCTGGAAGATCTGAATGAAAATCTATACCAAGCCATTGCAATTGAATTGCATGCATTAAGTGATTAAGTTGTAGGCAGGTCACTATAACGACAAGAAACATACGCTTTGACTGAATAGTCAGCGTTTCCGAGAGTGGTTTAATTATTAACGAAACCATACAGATATTCGCTTTTTCACATTGACCGTAGTGTCAAAAGTGCTTGAGTTTTATTGTTGACAATTCTTCCATAGTTAATGGTGACAAATGTGATGTACAGCACATTTCTATAATGGCACTATCACCTTTGTCGAGAGATATTAACAAGGATTCGTTGGACATCTTGACTTTGTAATACAAATAAAAAGGTGACTATATGAAAAAACTAATGACGCTCTCATCACTATTATTATTCAGTTTATCTGCTACTGCTGGTATTCATGTCGAACACTCTACAAACAAAGTTGTTCTCAATGACTTTACGACAAAAGATGCCGCTTATAGCTCTGCGTTTGATCTTGTCGATGAATACCAAACGCTATCAAAACATGAACTTAGAAATCGTCTAAACATCATTGGAAGCGGTTTCCCTCGTGATATTGCAATCGATGATAGTAAGGTGAGAGTTGAAGAGTACGCACTTAACCGTGATGAAGTTAAATATCGTGCAATCATAAACTTCGATTATCACTTCAGAACAAGTGACGGCGGTAAAAACTAAAAAATCATCTGCACCTTTACTTTCTTAGAGCCCTTCCTATTTTAAGAAAGTAAAGGTGTCTAATCATATTGAAACGACGGCTTTTCATAAATCGCTCTCTCCTTACATAAGCAGTATCAATCCCTACCTCTATCGTTTACATAAGAATCTTTTTTCCAATCTTCATTGAGATACATTTCGTCGTTTGGCGCTTTGTCATTCGCTTGGTGCGCCATATGGATTCCACATCACTTAAATGAAAAAGATACTTGAAATTGAGTTTAATTTTCTATGAAGATTAACTAAATCTAAGATCGACAATTATCGTTACATTTTTATCGTTTATAGCAATATATAAAATGACTATTTTTTTAATTAACCATAAAGCGTGAAAATAAAAAAAGGCAACAAGACATTTCTTGTTGCCAAAGAAAAAATACATCATTCAAAAAATATGAAAATGAAAACTAGCAGTGGACTAGCTAACAAAACAATTATATTCAAAACACTTAAACAAGTAACGATCAATATAATCCATTATATATGGACGAAAGTCAGCACTTATGAACTTACACCGACAAATAAAAAAGCCTGAAAATAGTTTCAGGCTTTTTAGCTTTATTAATTTTTTAGAATGAATATCTCGCAGCTATTGCAAGAATATCGTCTTCATTGTCTACATCTGTAATTCTGTATTCTGCTAGTGCTTTAAAATTAGAAGTCAAATCATACTCTGCACCTAGTGAGTAGTAATCGACGACATCTTCATCATCACGCTCTAGATTGTTATAGCCAACTAGTGCCCAAAGCTTATCTGTTACTTCATAAGTGGCAACTGCTTCAATACCGGTGTAATCAATATTACTTTCAGAACCATCTTTAGCCCAGTTTTCACCATCACTGTATAAAACAGAGGCATAAAACTTGTCGTATTCAAATGCAATAGCACCCGTTAGCAGCTCTGCATCTTCTGCACCCGATTGCCCTTCACCTTCGTTGTAACCAAGCGCAACTTTGAAGCCATATGGCAACTTGTAGTCAGCCGCCGCACCATAAGAGGCTGCATCTGTTGACACTTCATCGTTTTCAGCCTGATAGCTAACATGAATATTCAAACCTTCATAGCTTGTCGTTAGCTTAAATACTGAATCGGAGCGACCGGTACCATATAGATCCGCACTTACGCCAGCAGCTTCATTACCAAACTCCGGGAAAATATCCGTGTAGTCAGATACTAAAGTGACCGCACCGTATTGACGTCCATAACTTACTGTTCCGTAATCTGCACCAACTCCTACATAGCCTTTTCGGATATCAAATTCATCATCTTCAATCCCATCAGCATCTCTGCGATTAGACTTAAATTCCAACTCATATAAGCCGAAGGCATAAAGATCTTCATTTATTTTAGACTCACCTGAAAGTCCTACACGAATGTAGCTATTATCTCCGTCAGCATTTTTATCATCAGAGAAATAATACATCCCTTGCGCTCGGCCATGAATATTTAACACTGATTCTTGATCTTCATAAACTACGGCTGAATTTGCAGCACTTGCAGAGAAAAGTGCTGCGATTGCGATCGACGTTCTTGTCATTTTCATTTAATTACCACTACTTGTGTTGTTTGAATCGAGTGAAATTATGAACAGTGGCAATTATTTTTAAAGTGCAAATTCAACCATATTCTATGGATAAATATAAACAAGCCCTCAATCTAAAACATTATGTCCTAGTACTCATATTAGTCGAGATAATCCATCCAAACAGGAGGCGTTCCTATTATTTTTTGAACAGTATCAATGAACAGTTTGGCTAATGGTTGTTGATTTCGGTGAGTATACATTGCATATATTTCCCCTATTGCGGGAAGATTATAATCAGGAAGCAACTGTACAAGATCTTGTTTACTCAAACTCTCCTGAAGAAAGAACTGCCCAATTAAAGCATACCCTAAATCAGATTTTACGGCATCGAGCATTAACTCAGTTTCATTCACGAAGTACTGCCCATTGATATTATACGTTCTAACGTCGCTTGATGACTGGCTTGGCGCTATACGTAGCTTATCTGCCTTAAAGTTAGCATTAGAGTATATTACTGCTGGCATTTTTATAAGCTCTTCTGGAGAGCTCGGGGTTCCATACTTATCAATAAAACTCTTCGATGCAACCAGTGCCATATTATTGCTTGCCAACTTACGTACTATCATGTTGGACTCTCGGATTGGTCCGATACGAAACACAACATCAAAACCTTCGTGGATAACATCGACTCGATTATCATCGAGCAGCAGCTCTACAGTAATGTTTGGGTACTGTTTTATAAACTCTTTAACTGCCTGATTTAAGTATGCTCTGCCAAAGAAAGTGGAGCTTGATATTTTCAGATTACCCTTCGGCTCATCCTGAAATGTAGCAGCAATACTACGAGTTTCAGTTAGAACCTCTCTTACTTTCTTAGCTTGCGCCACCATCTCAACACCTGCATTGGTCAGCGATAGCGAACGCGTGGAACGGTTTAACAGCCGTAAGCCCAATTCATCCTCTAGCTTTTTGATCTGTTTTGACAAAGCTGAACGATCTATATGATTTCTGTCAGCAGCCTTAGCAAAAGTTCCGTATTCAGAGACATCCAGTAGTAATTCAAGTTGGCTTGCGAGATCCACTGCACAATTCCTTATTTAGTTTTTATTCTTTATGTGATGGGAAATGGATTTTACAAAATTAATTTCAATTTTTTATGGTTCAAATTGCATCAGTGAATTGCAAATAATGCACGAATTAAAAACGCTTTAATTTTCGTCGCTATCTTTAGCTTCTGTTTAGTTATTCCTATCTATTATGGCTTATTACATTTAACAATACTCCACGTCTTTAAAACCCTAAAGTGACCTTTTTCAAACCAAAAAGTGAGCATTTTGACCAATATTTAATCGTGCATTTTTATCACTACTCTATGTTCGCTGAGGGCCTATTTACCCATAGGTACAATGAATACAATGCCGTTCCTTTTAGTATGAACAGAATCATTTAGGGCGCGACAAATGTTAAAGAAAGTTTTCGGCATTGGCCTTTTATCCGTTTTAGCTGCTTGTGCAGACGAAGAGATAACCAAACAACCTAATACTCCCTTACCTACGATAGACGTCTCCAAAGTCATCTATGAGCCCGTTCAATCGTGGTTCACCTTTACAACAAGGCTCCAAGCCCCAGAGAAAGTTTCTTTAATGCCACGCGTTTCCGGAGTTATTGAAACGGTAGAGTTCAAAGACGGACAGAGTGTCAACAAAGGCGACTTACTCGTCACTCTTGATGATCGAACCTTCAAAGCTCAGGTCTCACGACTTGAAGCGCAAGTTAAGAGTGCTCGAGCTGCGCTAGAGCAAGCAGCAAACGAACAAAAGAGAGCCGCTCAACTTGTTAAGCGAAAGGCCATCTCAGCGGAACAAGCAGAGGCCCGAGATACCGCAGTAAAACAACGCTCTGCAGAACTAATGGCCTTGCGTGCTCAGTTAGAATCCGCAAAGTTAGATCTTGAGTTTACGAAGATATATGCCCCTATTAGCGGCACTATTTCAAGAGCATTCATTACTAAAGGAAACAATGTAAACGCAAATCAAAGCGTTATATCAAACATTGTCTCTAACGATCAGGTATATGCATACTTTGATGTCGATGAGCGAACTTGGAACCGTTACTTCTCGACAATCAATGCCGACTCTAACTTACCTACTCGTCTTGAACTATCTGGACAAAATGGGCAGGTGTTTTTTGGACGCGTTGACTTTGTCGACAACTCCATCAACGAAAACACCGGTACTTTGCAGGTTCGAGCGGTATTCGATGCAACAAAATCAAACTTAAAAGTGGGATCGTTTGGCCGAGTTCAGATATCAACAACCAAACCAGTTGAACGAGTTCTCGTTCCAGAGCGTTCTATTGGCACAGATCTAGAAAACCGCTTTGTATTAACACTCAATGAAGAGAATACGTTGCAATACAGCATCGTAACCTTAGGCGAACGTTACGGAACATTTCGTGCCATCGAGAATGGCTTGAACGCCGACTCAATTATTGCGGTAAATGGCCCAGCAAAAGTTGGCCCAAATAGCAAAGTCACACCAAAAAATGTCACGCTAGATATTAGCAACACTTCATTGATTATGGCTTCAAACTCAACATCGTTGCCAAACAAACGTTTAGCTCAAGACTAAGAAGACAACCGAATGAAATTTGCACACTTTTTTATTCAAAGACCCATATTTGCCTCTATGTTATCGCTATTGATATTAATAGTAGGCGCAATTTCACTTTTACAGTTGCCTGTGAGTGAATATCCAGAGGTTGTCCCTCCTACAGTGGTAGTTACAGCAAACTATCCTGGTGCGAACCCAAAAGTAATCGCAGAAACAGTTGCTACGCCTCTGGAGCAAGAAATTAATGGTACAGAAAACATGTTATATATGTTTTCACAGGCAACCAGTGACGGCAGAATGACATTGACCGTAACCTTTGCTTTAGGTACGGACTTGGACAAAGCTCAGGTTCAAATTCAAAATCGCGTCACTACAGCTTTGCCCCGATTACCAGAAGCCGTCCAACGGTTAGGAGTTGTTGCCGAAAAAGCCTCTCCTGATCTCACCATGGTTGTGCATATATATTCTCCAGATTCTAGCCGTGAAGTCAGTTATTTAGCTAACTACGCTAATTTAAACTTGAAAGATGAGATAGCTCGGCTCGGAGGCGTTGGTGATGTGCGCCTTTTCGGTGGTGACGAGTACTCAATGCGCTTGTGGTTAAATCCAGATGAGCTCGCTTCTAGAAATCTAACCGTAATGGACGTTGTCTCCGCCGTCCGATCTCAAAACCAACAGGTGGCAGCAGGCTCATTAGGTGCGCAACCAGCCGCTAATGAAAACCAATTCCAAGTTTTGTTGAACGTAAAGGGCCGTTTGGAGAATATTGATGAATTCAACGACATTGTAGTAAAAGTTGACGAAACAGGGGCTTTGACACGTCTTAAAGACGTTGCACGCGTAGAGCTAGGTCAAAACTCTTATGCACTGCGCGCCTTGTTAAATGGTAAACCAGCGGTGGCGATGCCCGTATTCCAGCGCCCTGGTGCTAATGCTATTGAGCTATCTAATCAGGTTCGCTCAACCATGGACCGTTTACAAGCAGCCTTTCCAGCTGGAGTTTCATATGAAATAGCCTACGACCCGACCGTCTTTGTTCGTGGATCGATAGACGCAGTGGTTCATACTCTGCTAGAGGCAATTGTACTAGTTGTTGTTGTAGTCATTTTGTTTTTGCAAACATGGCGCGCGTCTATCATCCCTATCATTGCGGTGCCTGTTTCATTAATCGGTACGTTCGCCGTAATGCAAATGCTCGGAGTATCGATTAACACGCTTTCGTTGTTTGGACTTGTTCTCGCCATAGGCATCGTCGTCGATGACGCCATTGTCGTCGTCGAAAACGTGGAACGGAACATCCATAATGGTCTTGCACCACTAGAAGCAACGAAACAAGCAATGACCGAAGTTACCGGGCCAATTATTGCAATTGCTTTAGTGTTATGTGCGGTGTTCATCCCGACGACCTTTATTACAGGGTTATCCGGTCAGTTTTATAAGCAGTTCGCACTAACAATTACGATCTCGACGATTATTTCAGCAATTAACTCGTTGACGTTATCGCCTGCTTTATCAGCACTGCTATTACAAGATAAGAACGCAAAACCCGATCGGCTAACCAAGCTCTTGGATGCGGTTTTTGGTAAGTATGTTTTTGCGCCATTCAATAGAATTTTTGAGTATAGCTCGAACCAATATCAAGCTCTGGTCAAGAAGCTGATTCGCTTTAGCCTTGTTGTTGTGGTGGTATACATTGCGTTACTCGGGGGAACGGTTTCTCTATTCAAAGCTGTTCCTGGAGGATTCATTCCTCAACAAGATAAGCAGTATTTAGTTGCGATCGCCCAACTTCCAGATGCAGCAAGTTTAGATAGAACAGAGTCCGTTATTAAAGAAATGGAAAACCTCGCGCTGGCAACACCTGGCGTAGCACAAACGATTTCTTTCCCAGGCTTATCGGTTAATGGTTTTACTAACAGTCCGAATAGTGGCATCGTTTTTGTTACGCTTGAGGACTTCGATAAACGAAATGATCCAACTCTCGGAGCAAATGCGATTGTTGCATCTTTGAATAAGAGCTTTTCAATCATTGATGAAGCCTTCGTTGCGATTTTTCCACCACCACCAATCCAAGGACTTGGCTCAACTGGCGGCTTTAAGCTTCAAATCGAAGACCGTGCGAACAAGGGGTTTGATGAGCTATTCAAGCAATTGAACTTGATAATAAGTGAGGCATCAACAAGACCCGAGCTGATGGGATTATATTCTACATTTCGCATACAAGTGCCGCAGATGGACATCCAAATAGATCGTGAACAAGCGATGCTGCAAGGTGTTCCTCTAGAGCAGGTTTTTGATGCGCTTCAAGTTTATTTAGGATCGTTATACGTCAATGACTTCAATATGTTTGGTAGAACATACAAAGTGAATGCCCAGGCAGACATGAACTATCGTCTCGAACCTGACCAAATACTTAATTACAAAGTAAGAAATGCTGCCGGACAAATGGTTCCTCTCGGCGCTGTACTGGAGATCATACCCACGATTGGGCCTGACCGCGTGATGCACTATAACGGCTACCCTAGTGCAGAACTAAACGGCAGTCCTGCTTTTGGTTACAGTTCTGACCAAGCCCAAACGGCTATTGAGGAAGTACTGGATCAAAACCTAGCAGAGGGAATGGTTTATGAATGGACTGATGTAACCTACCAGCAGATTTTGGCTGGTAACACGATGGTGTATATATTCCCACTTGTTGTTTTGTTAGTTTTCATGGTGCTAGCTTCGCAGTACGAGAGTTTAAAACTACCATTCGCTATCATTTTGATCGTTCCTATGACCATTTTTTCTGCACTAGCAGGTGTTTGGTTCATTGGTGGTGACAACAATATATTCACACAAATTGCTTTGATTGTCCTTGTGGCTCTAGCGTGTAAAAATGCCATCTTGATGGTGGAGTTCGCTAAAGAACTTAAAGACAATGGCCAAGATACCTTATCAGCGATTTTGGAAGCATGTCGTTTACGTCTTCGACCGATTCTAATGACATCAATTGCATTTACCGCTGGTGTTATTCCATTAATGATTGGTACAGGGGCCGGAGCGGAAATGCGACAAGCAATGGGTATTGCCGTATTCTCGGGTATGGTAGGCGTAACGGTATTTGGATTACTACTCACACCTGTTTTTTACATGTTAGTGAGTCGAAACAAAAAACGTCAAACACTATAACCATAATATAAATACTCATTTAAATTCATACTAAAGGGAGCTATTGCTCCCTTTTCTTTTGGTTATTAAGTATATTAATAATTTCTAGACAGAGCAGTAGTTATACATGAAACTAATACGCTAATATCTAACTTGGATAAACATTGTGGATTTAGCAAATAAACTACACCTGCTTTTAGAAGTCTCTAAAGCTGGATCTTTTGCAAAAGCAGCAGATGGGATGAATATCGACCGCTCTGTTTTATCTAAACACATCAAGCAGTTAGAAGAGCACTTAGGCGTTAGGCTATTAAACAGAACAACTCGCTCTCTTTCATTAACGCAAGTCGGCAAGCAAATAGTTGAAAAAGCAGACCAAATATCTCAACTCCTTGATGATACTCAACAAATAGCGGAGAACTTTCAGACTGAGCCTTCAGGGAAAGTACGAATTTCAAGCTCAACATTATTTGGAAAACTCTATCTACAACCTTCGATAGAGAAGTTTTTACATAAGTACCCAAAAGCAAGTGTTGAACTAATGCTAGATGATCTTCATGTAGACGTGATTAGAAGTAATTTTGATATTGCTTTTCGAATCGGACCTATGAGGGATTCATCAATGGTAGCAAGAAAATTAGCAAAAAATACGACTGCAATCATTGCTTCTCGAAATTTAATTGAAAAACATGGTAACCCAGAAACGCCTGATGAGTTAGTTAAGCTACCTTTTATTATTTATTCAAATGGTAATTTTATTGTCGATAAACTTAAATTCTACGACAAAGAAAAATCAGATGGTTTAGATACATACCCAATATCAGGATCATACATGGTCAATGAAGCTGAGCTAATAATTGAAAGCGTAAAGTCAGGTCTGGGCGCAGCACTTATAGGTCAATTTATGCTCCCTAACAACCTAGAGTCTTCTAATTTAGTTCAACTTTTACCAGAATATGAAACTCAAGATTTTGGTGATATTTATGCCATGTACTCACACCGTCAGCAATCACCATTGGTTAGGGCATTCATTGATATCGTTCAAGAAGAAATTGGCATACCACCAATATGGGAAAAGCATTTCAATAAAAGCTAGGTGATTCTATTTAACCAAAATAAACATAAAATAAAACATCAAATAAAATCAATAAATTAAACCAGGAATGTTTAATATTCATCGAAGTTTAACGTTAGGTGAATTAAGTTCCATTCTAAATGGCGCTTAATTCACTAAATATAAAAAATTCTTTATTTATAATACTAACAAATCCATCACCTATACAAGTTACGATGTATATTAAAGAAAAACACACCTCGGTCACTAGTTTGTTAGTATATAAAATATCTTATCTTATTTTTTTAGTTATTTATACGTTAGCAACGATTTATTTTAGCGTAAAAATGGACAAAAGCACATCGGAGAACTCTCTAATAGAAATGACTCAAATAGCATTTGTGCTTTTTTCATCGTTAATGTGTTTGTATAAATCTAAGGAATATCTTGAACTCAAACACATATTAGTAATAATGTCTTCATTTTTTATGGTTATATTCGTTAGAGAAATGGACTACCACATAGAGCAGTATTTCCCTCACGGTTCATGGAAGTATCCTGCTTGGATTATAATAGTCTCGGTCTGTTATTTTTGTTTTAATAATATAGTTAACATAAAAAATGAGGTAAAACTTTTCATTTCTCATTCTAGCTTCACGACATTAACGATTGGATTTTTTATTGTTTTCTTATTCTCACGATTTGCAGGGTATGGTGATTTTTGGGTCGAGTTCATGGGGAACTCATACAATAGAGACGTGAAAAACTTGGTTGAAGAAAGCTTAGAGTTACTAGGTTACGCGATACTTTTAAACGGTGTTTTACTTATTAAAGTAGAAAATCACTAAGTATAAATAAGAGTTCAGAGCTTGTAGTTCAAGCTTTGAACTTTTTTGGCTAAAAAAAAGCAGCAAATTATATTTGCTGCAAATGATGAAAAAAACAATATGCGTAAGTTAACTTCCTAGCAATGGATGCGTTAACGAGTTAATAACAACGAACCGTAACAATTAAGTCTCGTTGAAAATAATCCATAAAGAATGGCATTTATTACACTGTTAATTATGTAACCTTATCTAATCTAGTTATCACACGCCGTCGTTTTTATATCTTATCTCTTTCCGTCAATAAATAGCTCTTCACATCAGATCCCATTTATCATCCCACAACAGTCGGATTCACAACAAAGCAATAAAAATCAATAAATTAGAAGTAGCCACTTAAAAAGTAAAAAGGAGTAAAAACGAAACTATGTCAGATAGAACATATTAAAGATCACCGGCTCTGAGTAGAAAACCGTTCATACTCGTTACGCATACAATCAATAAAGACTTCCATCGCCGGCGTCACACACTTCCCAGCATGATAAGCACAAAGTGGCTTGATCATCTGTGAAAATTCGGTGAACTCAAGCTCTTGTAAACTGCCCTCTTGCAACTCTTTTTCAACCGTAAAACGAGGTAAATAAGAGATACCAATATTACTCTCAACGCAGTTTTTGATCGTATTAATACTGCTAAGTTCGATCATGTTGTCGATGCTAATATCACGCTCCTGAATAATGCTCTCAAACATCTGTCGAAAAAGGCACTTAGGGCCATTGCTTATAAACCCTAAATCAATATGTTGCTCTCTCTTCTTTAAATCTAGCCCTTTTAAAAGCGGTGAAGCAACCAATACCAGTGGCTCCTGCTCAAACTCGTGGACCTTGAGCGTATCGTCATTACCTACTCGATAAAACACACCTAAATCAGCTTTATCCGCTATCAACTCATCTCGAATCTGATAGCAATTTTGTGATTGCAGAGAGAGTCTGACATCGGGCGCTCTGATCCTGAACTCTTTTAAAACATTAGCCATCTTATAAGCAAGTTGAGTCTCAGCAACCAGCACTTTCAATTCACCGGTCGGCTCCGAGTTTTCTTGCTGTGCTGTTCCCTCAATATTTTCCATCACTCGCGCCAGTTCATAGACGTAAGGCAGTATCTTTTCTCCTGCTTGAGTCAAAACCATCTTACGCCCTATTTTTTCGAACAGCTGCAAAGACAGATCTTGTTCCAACTGCTTGATTTGAAAGGTGACGGTTGATTGCGTGCAATAAAGCTTCTGTGACGCTTTTAGAAACGATCCTTCTTCAACAATAGCTTTAAAAGTAAGAAAGCGTTTTAGATTCATGACTAGACTCCACAACCAACAGTTCAATAAATTAAAAGTCTAAGTTTTAATTTATTCAATTTTTTAATCAATTGTAGCGAAGTATAGTGCAGTAAAAACAGGAGAGATAGAGATGACAGCCATCTACACCGCATTTTTTACTTACGTAATCATTACTTCAATTACACCAGGGCCAAACAACATTTTATCGCTCAGCATCGCGACGCAATATGGACTAAAACGCTCAACAAAAATGATTTCGGGGATGTTTTGTGGCTATGTTGTTTTGATGCTACTTTGTGGCGCTTTCACGTATAACATGATCAGCCTCTTGCCCGTGATTACACCTTGGCTAACATGGATTGGAGCAGCTTATATTGTTTGGTTGGCTTGGGGGCTTGCTACGAGTGAGATCAAAACTTCATCGGATAATTCTAAAGGTATCAGTTTCTTAACAGGTTTCGGTTTGCAGTTCGTTAATGTGAAAATCATTCTTTATGGAATTACCTCTATTTCTACGTTCGTACTGCCCCACACTCAGAATATCTACTGGATCTTAGCGACTAGCCTCATTCTTGCTTTGATCGCACTTCTTAGCAACGTAGTTTGGGCCGTTGCAGGAAAGCTACTTCAATCGCAATTCCAGAGATATGGTAAAGTCATCAATATGAGCTTAGCAGCAGCTCTGATCTATTGTGCGACACAGTTATTTACTTAAGTATATAGTTGATCATCAAGAACAATATTGCTCTTCAACTTAGACGACTACGTTTATGTGAAGAGCAAATTCTGCTCTACAAATCGCTGCGGTTTCTCGTGCCCTTACTCGCTCCTCCCGCGCCTCCATACGGCAGTTTTTGAAGAAGTAGATTCAACGTCACTTAATCAACCTAAAGATACGAAATCTTGTTTAGCTATACATACACGGCCTTGGCGACCTCGGCAATAACTAAGCATTACTTAGTATACACAAATCAGAAAAACTAAGATAATCTTAGTCATCCAAGTCCTTCGTATGAACTTTAAGTGTTGTTTAATAACCCACTCCCAGCCCGCCTTAAGCATGCGCGTAAACAAGCGAATCTGTCCCAAAAAGCACTGGGCATCCGTATCGGCATGGATGATAGTTCTGCAAGTGCAAGGATGAACCAATACGAAAGGGAGCGCCATACTCCCGACGTAAAAACGCTCAAACTTATCGCAGATGAGCTAAACGTACCTCTAAACTATTTTTTTTGTGAAGATGAAATCACCGCTGAACTTGCTGTGAATCTCCACAAGCTGTCAAATGATGACAAGCAAAGAGTGCTTGAGAGCACAGCCCAGTTGATTGCGGACGCAATCGCTACGAACAAGTCGAGTACGTAATTGGGATTAAACGCCTAAGAATACGTATCAATACCAAAGAATCAAAGAGCATAACTAAGGGTTCAACATGGCTACAACAAAAGCACTTGTGGTTTTTTCCGGTGGGCAGGACTCTACGACCTGCTTAATCGATGCATTAAATACATATGATGAGGTTCATGCTATAACGTTTGATTATGGCCAGCGTCATTCAGATGAAATAGATATCGCTATCGAATTAGGTAAGCAACTTAACATCAAAAGCCACAAAGTCCTGGATGTAAAATCAATTAATGAGTTAGCGATAAGCTCGCTGACAAGAGACAACATTCCGGTATCTAATGACTTAAGCGACGCTAACGTACCCAATACATTCGTTCCAGGGAGAAACATCCTCTTTCTTACTTACGCATGTATCCATGCTTACCAGCTTGGTATTCAAGACATCATTACGGGAGTTTGCGAAACAGACTTTAGTGGTTACCCTGACTGCCGAGACAACTTTATTCGCTCTCTAAATCTCTCTTGCAATTTAGGTATGGATAAAGCCTTCAATATTAAGGCTCCTTTAATGTGGCTTACTAAAGCAGAGACCTGGGCTCTAGCTGATAAGCACAATATGTTGGAGTTTGTCCAAAACAATACGTTAACATGTTACAACGGAATCGTTGGTAAAGGCTGTGGTGAATGCCCAGCGTGCCTACTGCGACAAAGCGGCTTAGAAGAATACTTAGCGAGCAAATAGTCTTTGTTAGCGGTAATAGCGCTGGGATAAAACCTTTTGCGTTAGCTTCTAAACGTTTTATCTCAGCGTGAAACTCCAGCCAACAGAGCTTTATTTTGATGCCGCCAGATTGGTGGCATCAATTAAATGCGAAACGATTGTCGAACCAAAGATAGCACTACACCACAACAGCCAACACTGCTTAGCTTTTACAACGCTATAAATTGCTTAGATATATCGACAATGTTTCGATAGCAAAGCTACCAACGGCATTACTCGCGAAACCGGGATTAGATAGAAAAGCTACCTCGAATGATGACGAGTCTCTCGTCTAAGCAATACTCAAATATTTATGAGTTTGAACAGACAAACGCCAATTGCGGGCAATACACGTATCAATACACAATTGCGTAGCACGAGGCTTCTGGCTAATTGGTTGTAGTGCAATGATAGTCTCAGCCGCTACGTTCGCATTTGCTAAAAGATCATCAAGGTGGTCGATGTCTTTCTGGGTACCGACTGGATGCTTAATCTCATTTGCCCGCTCTAACGCGCTATTAAGCACTGGTAATTTACCTTTCATTGCTACTTTTGGTGACACTGTCACCCACGTATTTTCTGAAGTAATCACTTCTGATGTGCCACTGGTTTCAATTTGGCATTGGCACCCCATATCTTCAAACGCCTTTGTTAAAGGGCGCAGATCATAAATACAAGGCTCTCCACCAGTAATCACGATATGCTTAGCATTAAAGCCTTGCTGTTGATATTGCTCTACGATGTTCTCGGCAGATGCAACACACCACGTCGGAGAGTCTTCCGTTTTCACCAGAATATCGCCTATTTGACGTTGATCATTCTCATCTGCATACCACGTTTGTTTGGTATCGCACCATGAGCAACCAACCGGACACTCTTGAAGCCGAACAAAAACAGCAGGGACTCCAGTGAAAACCCCTTCCCCTTGGATGGTTTCAAACATCTCATTTAGCTTATACAACGCAGAACTCACTCAACTCATAACATTTCGAGGCGAAGACCATAATGGACACGCGTGTCTAGGTCAATTTAAACCAAAAATTAATTGTTAAAATAGACCATTTTGTATTTTCATAGCGTAATGAATATAGGTTTCTGGTTAACGTTAAACCAAGCCTTATTCACTGACAGCTCCCAAAAAACTTTAAGGTAAGAAATGATGTATAAACTGATCGCACTAGATATGGATGGCACGCTACTCAATAGTGATAAAGCCATTTCTGAAGAAAACAAACAAGCGATCGCAAAAGCTCGAGAAGCAGGCGTTACTGTCGTTCTCGCTTCTGGTCGCCCATTAGAAGGAATGCAAGACAAGCTCGACGAACTGAATATCCATTCCGATCGAGATTTTGTTCTTTACTACAACGGTTCGATGGTCAAGAACGTAGGCACAAACGACATCATCCACCAGCAAATCATAGATGGTAAAGCTGCAAAATTGGTGGCGCGAAAAGCCGAAGAGCTAGGTGCGTACGTCCATGCTTTTAGTCAAGTTCATGGTTTAATCACCAACGAACACAACCCTTACACCGATATTGAAGCAAAGATAAATGGCTTAAATGTCACCGAGATGAACTTCGAATCACTAGAAGACGATCATCCAATCATCAAAGCTATGATGGTTGCAGAGCCAAGCAAACTAACAGAAGTTATAGCAGCACTGCCAGCTGAAATGCGCGAAGCGTTTACGGTTGTTCAAAGCGCTCCGTTTTTCCTTGAGTTTCTTAACCCTGCGAGCAACAAAGGTATTGGTGTTGCCGCAATTGCCGAGTATCTGGGAATTAAACCGGAAGAAGTTATCTGTATGGGTGACGCAGAAAATGACCACCACATGCTGAAATACGCTGGCCTTGGTATCGCGATGGCAAATGCAATGGAAGAAACCAAGCAAATCGCTGACTACATTACGGCAAGTAATGATGAGCACGGTGTCGCTAAAGCTATAGAAAAGTTCGTGCTCAATGCATAGCCCTTTCCGCCATGTCTGTTGCGTTAAGCTTCTTACGTTTAACATCCCTAGCCGTCCAAGATAGGCAAGCGGCGTTGTTCGTGGACTAAACGTGTAAAAGCCTTGCTGTAATGCAAGGCTTTGTTTTTACTTAAATACTAATAGATAACAAATACAGCCATCAATCTAGCAACGTTTTGCTCGGTTGGTTTTCACAAGTCAGCTTCCTTGCAAGCAGCATAAATAACAACATTAATAATGGATAATGTAACGTCGACAAGACTAATGACCACAAACCGCTAAACGATACGATATTAGCCGAGTACAAATAGAGTTGATCAACAAGCAACAATGCCAGCGTCACAAAGATCATCTGCCGAGTATCTAAATGTGCTTTCGACTCTTTAAATGTCATGACCAACGCTGATGCAGTGATTAAAATTGCTAGCCAGCGACCAAACACAGGTAATGGCCAGATGACGGAGATGACCGCTGTTGCCGCAGTCATAATTAACCAGACGCCTTTTGAGCTTAGAACTTGATCAACGTTCACATCTTGATTTGTTTCCAGTCGAAGAACATGCCAAGCCACCAAGCTGCCTAACAGCGCGCCAAATAACATATCTAAAATAAAGGCACTGCCGAGGAAAAACTTACCTAACACCACAGTAAGAGTGATGAACACGAAGACTGCCGTTGTTCCATTCAAACCAAAATACTGGGTTCTATGAAACAAGAACGTCAGCACACAAAACCACACAGCGATAGGCAAGCTAGGAAAACTAAAGCCAAAGCTGTGCGTTAACTCCATCATTGGTATATAGACATGTGGGCGCGGTAGCGAAAAGCCTTGTTGAGCGACAAGCACCATAAGCGACGTTGTACTAATTGCGAAAAAGAGTCGGTACACAAACCGGCTACCAAAGCGCATCATGGCAAAAGGAAATAGAAAGAGTAGTACCGTCGGTTCTATCAGATCTATAACGAGTTTCGAGATCTGACTAGCTACCTCGTAACTCGTTTCTGACAACGCCCCTACCCAACTCTGTAAATCTATCAGCCACGCCAATTCAACCTGACGAAATGAAGGCGCGGATTCGATCAACTGAGTCACATAAGATACTGATTGCTTGGTAGCTTGATCAAAAAACTGAGTGGCTTGTGGCCATTGCTCAGGATAACGATATAAAGATGATGGTAATTCAGATGGGCTAAGCAACATCGCTGACGCAACTTCTACTCCATAATGAGGGGCAAACCAAATAGGCAGTTCATTTCCACCTAAAGAATTATTCATAGAAAAAGCGATAATGTCAGAGTCTGATATACAGTCGTAAAAAACCGCAGTGTCCGTTCTGCCAAGCTCCTCTCCAACCGTAACCACTATACCGGTTTCTTCCCACGTTTCTCGTTGAGCAGCAACTTGTGGAGACTCACCATCAATAATGGTTCCGCCAGGTAGAGAAATCTTATCCGTTAATACTTCATGAACTAGCACTAACTTGTCATCAGCGCGAACAATACAGAGCGCTCCTTTAACTTCGCTCGCAGTGGCTTTAGCCGTAGAAATCGGTGAAACAGGTAACAAAATAAAACAAAGGATGAGTAATAACAGCTGTCTCAACACAAAATATGACCTTAAATAAACATAATGATAACCAATGAATCATGGCAGTTAATCTTATCTTTTTCGACAAAAATTAAGTAACGAGTTATGCCAAACTGAGTTGATCGCGTAAAACCTGATCTCAACGCTCACTGGAGAATAATTTAATGCAAACCTGACAAAAATCAGACAAAACATAAAATGTTGATCGCAATTCTGCCAGTTATATAAAGATAACGTCAGGACAAAGTCATACACATTTTGTGGGTTCTCATAGTTGACACAATAAAAAAGGGCTTATTATTCGCAAACAATAAACCCCAGTTATGGTAACTATGTACTGATCGTTGAAACCAAGAATGAATCTTATCTCATGGTCAACGAATCAAATTCACTGGCCCGATCGTTAGTTAGACGTGCAATTCGCATCGCCGACTTTTTGCCAAACACCCCAAGGCCCTGAGTCTGCTGGATTATCACCTTGAGTCCACCACTGCGCTTGCCAAACTTTACCATTCCAAGTAACCGTATCTCCTTTGAGATACACTAAGCTGGCTTGCCATACAGTTTTACAGCTATCTGTGGGAGGCGTTGTCACCGTTTTCGCTTGAGCGGATACTAACGCTTGGTATTGTGTGCTGGTCTTATCAACGTTGAAGTTCAAAGCCACTCTTGCTTCTCCGCTCTGAGTAGCACCAAATTCAACATCAACACGACAACTTGCATTCATTGCTAACGTCGCCTGAGAGCACTGATCATTGGCAATAACAGCTGCATCAGTAACACCCGAAGCAAACGCGCGAACATTTTCCACAGTGAACGTGGTGTTCCCTGAATTCTGGATAACAAAGCTATGTTGCTGTAACTCCCCAACATTAAATGATGCCAGTGTCTGTTCGGTGGTGTATCCAACAGAAACATTTTCTTTTGGTGGTGTTGCTGTTCCGATAACACCATCGACAAAATTGCGCATAGCAGCGATATCGCTATAAACCCCATACATACCAGGACGAGCACAACCTATTCCCCAACTGACCACACCAAGTTGAGTAATTACACCACTGCGATTAATAACGATTGGACCACCACTATCTCCCTGACAAGAATCTATCCCACCTTGAGGAATACCCGCACAGAATGACACTTCTCCAACCGTTGTGTAGTTGCCACCGGCTTGACGGCAAGTCATATCCGACACAAGTGGGACGTCAACCTCCTGCAATCGAGACGGAGAGCTTCCTCCTTCAGAAGTTCGCCCTAAGCCAGCAACACTAAGCCAATCTCCGATGCTCGCGTATTGCGTTAGACTACCATTCGCAATCTCAACTGAAGAAACACCTTGAGGCACAGAGTCGAGCTTCAATACCGCGAGGTCATGAGAAAGCGTCGCGCGGCGATATGCCGGGTGCATATGGATCTCACTGACGTTTGCACGAACACCATCACTACCGTTATAAACAACGCCACCGATTTTAACCGCAATCTGACTCGGAGAATCACCCTCAACACAATGTGCAGCAGTCAGGACGTAACCATTCCCGATATAACTGGCCCCACAATACGATCGGTTACCATAACGACTAACAATTTGGGTGTAGAATTTCCAGTCACGTGGGTCGGCAGTTACTCCGCCTACGATCTGGGGTTGGATAGTGTGATTTTGCGTCTGAGACAAATCATCAGCACTTGCGAACATTGGCAAAACGGCTAAAGCAAGTAACGATTTTGTTAGTTTCAAAATATTGTCCTCTTGTTTTTGTAAGCACGATCCTCGTGCTACTAATAAACAAGCAGACAAAAACGCCGATACCAATGTGGGTGCATATCAATTTGTTAACATTGCGAGCAACTTATAGAGAAAAGTCTATTGACGAACTGAATGATTTCAATTCGATAGAACCTAAATCACAATATTAAAGTTAAATACGATTATTCGTTCAGCGGTTTTCTTAAATAGTGGATATGATGTGCAAATCCTTGTTTTTCATACAAAGATATTGCGCCCTGGTTAAAATGCCATACTTCAACAAACATCTGTTTTGCACCGTAATCAGAGAACGTTGACTCAATTTTATTAATCAATGCCTGCGCCGTACCTTGTTTTCGATATTCAGGCAGCACATAGAGCTCATCCACACTTCCCATCATAACTGGCTGGCTGACGGTAGAAATAAGTTCACAGAAGTGACCAGAGATAAAGCCAATAATTTCATCTCCTTGTTTTGCTACGTAAACAAGGCACTCAGGGTCGTCAATATATCGAGCAATGCTTTTTTCTTGTTCTATCTCCTCTGCCGTTTTGAAAAGCTCAGGAGATTGAAGATGATGCTCATCATGAAGCTCGAACATAAGATCGTTGAGCAACTCTAGGTCGCTAAAACACGCAGGTTTAATCGCAAACGTGGTCATACAAAGGGTCACTAAAAATGGAATGGCTGTAGTTTGTGAGGAAAACGTCGTATTGGCAAGTCACAAATGCTTTCACGATACGTTTGTACTGTTTGAACAACAAAAAGGCCCCTGCACTTAATAAACGTACAGAGGCAGAACCAACCAACAGAGTTCGAGGATCAGGGGTTAGTTAGAATTGAGTTTTTCTCAGCGTCGTAGCACTCGCTCAATTTCGTTCAAGCTACTTGGGTCATCAATCGTTGACGGAACGGTGTATTTTTCACCATCAGCTATTTGACGTATAGTTCGACGCAAAATTTTACCTGAACGTGTTTTCGGTAAACGGTCTACAACCAACGCATGCTTGAAGCAAGCAACTGCACCTATCTCACTACGCACTTTGCCAACAAGCTCACCTTCAAGGTCTAGCTCATCCACTTTGACGCCGTCTTTTAGTACCACAAAGCCAAGTGGAAGCTGACCTTTTAGATCATCGTGGATACCAACCACCGCACATTCTGCAATCGCTGGGTGGCCTCCTACTATTTCTTCCATTTCACCTGTCGACAATCGGTGTCCCGCGACATTAATCACGTCATCAATACGTCCCATAATAAACAGGTAACCGTCTTCATCCAGATAGCCACCATCACCTGACACGTAGTAGCCTGGGAACTGGCTAAGATAACCAGTTTCAAAACGGTCATGATTACGCCAAACCGTTGGCAGACAACTTGGTGGTAGCGGACGTTTTAATGCGACAAAGCCTTGTTGGTTAGGCCCGACAGCCTCTCCAAGTTCATTCAGAATTTCGACCTGATAACCCGGAATGGGCTTCGTCGAAGAACCAGCTTTAACTGGCATAATTTCGACACCTGTCGGGTTGCCAGCGATGGCCCAGCCCGTCTCGGTTTGCCACCAGTGGTCAATAACGGGCTTGTCCGCTTTGCTCTGAACCCACTCCAGTGTCGGAGGGTCAAGGCGTTCTCCCGCCATAAAGATGGTTTTCAGATTCGACAAGTCGTACTGTTTTAAGTGCTCGCCTTCCGGATCTTCTTTCTTAATCGCACGAAACGCCGTTGGTGCAGAGAACAACGCATCTACTTTATATTCATCACACACTCGCCAAAATGCGCCAGGATCCGGTGTTCGAACAGGCTTGCCTTCGAATAGGATAGTAGTGCAACCGTGAATCAGTGGAGCGTAAACAATGTAAGAGTGCCCTACTACCCAGCCCACATCAGATGCCGCCCAAAAGACGCCATCTTGAGGAATGTTATAGATTGCGCTCATGGAGTACTTCATCGCGACAGCATGGCCACCGTTATCACGCACAACGCCTTTCGGCTTACCTGTCGTGCCCGATGTATAAAGTATGTAGAGCGGATCGGTTGCTAACACCGGAACACAACCATGTGGCAGCGCTTGTTTGTACTCTCGCTGCCAATCTAAGTCTCTTTCTTGGTTTAGCTCAGCGTCGCACTCTGGACGTTGGAAAACAAACACTTTCTCAGGCTTCCAACGGCTGTCCATAATGGCTTTGTCTACCATTGGTTTGTATGGAATGACTTTGTTGATCTCAATCCCGCACGACGCCGTCATGATCACTTTCGGCTCTGCATCTTCAATTCGTACAGCAAGCTCATTAGGTGCAAAACCACCGAATACTACGGAATGAATCGCCCCCAAACGCGCGCAGGCAAGCATCGCCATTGCGGCTTCTGGGATCATCGGCATATAAATAACGACTCGGTCGCCTTTTTCAACACCTTGAGCAGACAGCATGCCAGCAATTTTTGCTACTTGGTCACGTAGATCGCTATAGGTGTACGTGGCTTTACGACCTGTCACTGGCGAGTCATAAATGAGTGCAGTATTATCACCGCGTCCTTGCTCGCAATGGTAATCTAATGCTAACCAGCACGTATTCATTACACCATCTGGAAACCAACGTTCTATGCCGTTTTCATCAGATTTCAAGATAGTTTTAGGAGATTCAAACCAATCGAGATTCTCCGCTTGAGCGCGCCAAAAACTCTCCGGTTCATTCTTCGCCCATAAGTATTCTTTTTCGTATGAAGACATATTGCTTCCTCCAGTATGTCCTGACATTGCTCTCGTTCTACTCAAAGATCGCTCTTTTAATCCAAAGATCGTCTCTTTTAATCGAAGACATAGAAGGGTACACGCACAAATCCCTCCATCAGTATTCTCGCACTTCGGCTCATAATGGCTTTTTGCACCACCCAGCCCTGCTCAGTTTGCTTCGCTTGTGCCCCAACTTTTAACGTTCCTGACGGGTGACCAAAAGTCACGGACTCTTTTTCACCGCCACCAGCGGCTAAATTCACTAACGTTCCGGGCACACACGCAGCAGAAGCAATAGCAACGGCTGCTGTTCCCATCATTGCATGATGTAGCTTGCCCATCGACAGCGCGCGAACGAGCACATCAATATCCGACTCATTAACGGCTTTACCACTTGAAGACAAGTAACTTTTCGGTTTAGAAACAAACGCTATTTTCGGCGTATGTTGGCGTGTTTGAGCTTCTTCTAAATCAGAAATCAGGCCCATTTTTAACGCGCCATATGCACGGATGGATTCGAACATCGCTAATGCTGTGTCATCGTTGTTGATATCGTCTTGCAGCTCGGTGCCCTGATATCCTATCGATTCAGCATCAATAAAAATGGTTGGTATGCCCGCGTTAATAAAGGTCGCGTTGAACGTACCCACATCCGGCACCACCAAATCATCAACTAAGTTACCCGTTGGGAACATACTTCCTTCGCCATCGGAAGGATCAACAAAATCCACTTGAATTTCTGCCGCTGGAAACGTGACACCATCGAGCTCAAACTCTCCGGTTTCTTGGACGAAACCATTGACGATTGGCACGTGAATCAAAATCGTTTTGCTTATGTTCACTTGCCAAACACGCACCGTCACAATTCCATTTTCTGGAATGCGGTCTTGTGGAATCAGCCCAGCATGAATGGCGAAGGGACCAACTGCCGCAGACAAGTTGCCGCAGTTACCACTCCAATCGACGAATGGTTTGTCGATCGACACTTGTCCAAACAAATAGTCAACGTCATGACCGTCTTGGCTACTGCGCGAAACAATCACTGTTTTACTGGTGCTGGAGGTTGCACCACCCATACCGTCGATTTGCTTCGCGTAAGGATCCGGGCTGCCGATAACACGTAACAACAGCTTGTCACGCGCGGCTCCAGCCATTTGCGCTTCTTGAGGTAAATCCTCTAGGTTGAAAAAGACACCTTTACTCGTGCCGCCACGCATGTACGTCGCGGGCACTTTTATTTGGCTTGTTTGATTCGGAGTATTATTTGCCATACGCACTCCTTATTGTGCCAAGAAATCTTGCGCGAAACGCTGCAGAACACCGCCCGCGTTGTACACGTGAACTTCGTCAGCGGTATCTAAGCGACAAGTAACCGGAACATCGACTTTATCGCCGTTGCTGCGTGTGATAACCAGCGCTAAATCAGCGCCCGGCTTGATTTCTCCAACCACGTCGTAAAGTTCCGTACCATCCAGCTCTAGCGTATTGCGGTTAACGCCCGACTTAAATTGCAGTGGTAGTACGCCCATGCCAACCAAGTTAGTACGGTGAATACGCTCAAAGCCTTCAGCAACAATGGCTTCTACGCCCGCCAGTCGAACGCCTTTTGCTGCCCAGTCACGGGATGACCCCTGACCGTAATCCGCGCCAGCCACCACGATCAATGGTTGTTTACGATTCATGTAGGTTTCAATCGCTTCCCACATACGAACCACCTGCCCTTCTGGCTCTACACGCGCCAGAGATCCCTGCACGACTTCGCCGTTTTCCTTCACCATTTCATTGAACAACTTTGGGTTAGCGAAGGTCGCGCGTTGCGCCGTTAAGTGGTCACCACGGTGAGTCGCGTAAGAGTTGAAATCTTCTTCTGGCACACCCATTTTCGCTAAGTATTCACCTGCAGCGCTGCTTGCGAGAATCGCGTTGGATGGTGATAAGTGATCAGTGGTGATGTTGTCGCCCAGAATCGCCAATGGACGCATACCAGACAATGTTCTTTCTCCCGCTAGCGCACCTTCCCAGTACGGTGGTCGGCGGATATAGGTACTCATCGGACGCCAGTCGTACAGCGGGTTGGGATTTTGCTCTTGATCATTCAGCTTAAACATCTGAATGTAAACTTGCTTAAACTGCTCAGGTTTAACATGAGTACCGACAACTGCATCGATCTCTTCATCGCTTGGCCACAAATCATTGAGATAAATTGGTTTGCCGTGTTGGTCCGAGCCCAATGCATCGCGCTCGATATCAAAACGAATGGTACCCGCTAGCGCATAAGCGACAACCAATGGTGGTGAAGCCAAGAAAGCTTGTTTGGCGTACGGATGGATTCGACCATCAAAGTTACGGTTACCAGAAAGCACCGCTGTTGCATATAAATCACGGTCGATGATCTCTTGTTGGATTTTTGGATCCAGCGCACCACTCATACCGTTACAAGTTGTACATGCGTAACCAACAATGCCAAAGCCAAGCTTCTCTAGCTCTGGTAATAAGCCCGCTTCTTCCAGATACAAGCGTGCAACTTTAGAACCCGGAGCAAAAGACGATTTCACCCAAGGTTTACGTACAAGACCAAGTTCGTTGGCTTTCTTCGCCACAAGGCCAGCAGCAACCACATTTCTTGGGTTACTAGTATTCGTACATGAGGTAATAGCAGCGATGATCACTGCACCATCTGGCAACTCGCCTTCTTTCTCTTCCCACGCTCCAGAAATACCGCGCTGTGCCAACTCAGAAGTTGGTAAACGACGATGAGGGTTTGACGGACCAGCCAAGTTACGGCTAACTGATGATAAATCGAACTCAAGTACACGCTCGTAAACGGCGCTATCAAGATCGTCTGCCCAAAGACCGGTTTGTTTTGCGTAATTTTCTACTAAAGCAACTTGTTCTTCATCTCGACCAGTTAGTTTCAAGTAATTGATGGTCTGCTCATCAATATAAAACATGCCAGCTGTTGCGCCGTATTCTGGTGTCATGTTTGAAATCGTTGCGCGGTCTCCGATCGTTAGATCACGTGCGCCTTCTCCGAAGAATTCAAGATATGAAGATACCACACGCTCATTACGAAGAAACTCAGTAATCGCGAGGACAATATCCGTTGCGGTAATGCCCGGTTGACGTTTACCCGTCAGTTTGACACCGACAATATCTGGTAGACGCATCATTGATGGTCGGCCAAGCATGACGGTTTCTGCTTCCAGACCACCGACACCTATCGCAATAACACCAAGAGCGTCTACGTGAGGCGTGTGACTGTCCGTACCCACACAGGTGTCAGGGTAGGCAATGCCCTGCTTTGCTTGTACCACAGGAGACATTTTTTCCAAGTTGATTTGGTGCATGATGCCATTCCCAGCTGGAATCACGCTGACGTTTTCAAACGCTGTTTTACACCACTCGATAAAGTGAAATCGGTCTTCATTACGGCGCTCTTCAATCGCGCGGTTTTTGTCGAAGGCATCAGGGTCAAAGCCCGCATGTTCAACCGCTAAAGAGTGGTCAACGATCAATTGTGTCTCAACCACTGGGTTCACTTTTGCAGGATCGCCGCCCTGATCTGAAATGGCATCGCGTAGACCCGCTAAATCGACTAGAGCGGTCTGACCAAGAATGTCATGACAAACAACGCGTGCTGGATACCAAGGAAAATCAAGATCGCGTTTGCGTTCAATTAACTGTTTCAGGCTATCTGTCAATGTGTTCGGGTCACAGCGACGGACCAGTTGCTCAGCTAGCACGCGAGAGGTATAAGGGAGTGTTTCATAGGCTCCAGGAGAAATGGCATTGACGGCTTCGCGTGCATCAAAATAATCCAGTTGAGTTCCCGGAAGCGGCTTACGATATTGAGTATTAATATTTGTGTTCATGGTTTGCTTCCATTCAGTCTTTACATCTTGCCTTCATCAAGGTTTTCCATTGCTCCAGAAACACAGTGATGAGAGGATCTCCTTCCTCTGTTAGAGAGAATGACAAAGGAAGGAGGTGGTCAACCAAAGCATATAATGCCCTCGTTGACCTTCGCGCTAGCGATTCTCGATAGGCACCCATTCTTGATGATCTGGGCCCGTGTAATCAGCACTTGGGCGAATAATACGGTTATTGGCACGCTGTTCATAAACGTGTGCAGCCCAGCCCGTTAAACGACTCATCACAAAGATTGGGGTAAATAGTTTGGTTGGAATGTCCATGAAGTGGTAAGCCGATGCATGGAAGAAGTCCGCATTACAGAACAGACCTTTCTCTCGCTTCATCACTGATTCAACACGCTCAGAAACCGCATATAGATGTGTATCACCAACTTGCTTCGATAACTCTTTGGACCAGCGTTTTATTAAGGCGTTGCGAGGGTCACTTTCACGATAAATCGCATGACCAAAGCCCATGATCTTGTCTTTATTGGCTAGCATTTTCATGATGTTCGCTTCCGCCTCGTCGGGCGTTTGCCAATCTTCAATCATTTCCATCGCCGCTTCGTTCGCACCTCCGTGAAGTGGTCCACGAAGCGTACCGATTGCTGCCGTGATACAAGAATGGATGTCTGACAACGTTGATGCACAAACGCGTGCTGCGAATGTAGAAGCATTAAACTCATGTTCAGCATAAAGAATAAGCGAGCAATGCATCACTTGTTTGTGCAGCGCAGATGGCGCTTTGTCTGTAAGTAATCGCAAAAAGTAACCACCGATGCAATCTTCAGTCTGATCCTCGGTGTTGATACGCACGCCATCATGACTAAAGCGGTACCAGTAACAGATGATGGCAGGGAACAAGGCTAGCATACGTTCGGTTGCTTTCAGTTGCTCCTCGAAGCTCATTTCCTGCTCTAGGTTACCCAATACAGAACAACCCGTGCGCATTACGTCCATTGGGTGTGCGCTTGCAGGAATCAACTCTAAAGCTTGTTTTAGCTCGGCTGGCAAACCTCTAAAGCTGAGTAGGTGTGTCTTGTACGCATCAAGTTCTTGTTGATTCGGCAAGTGACCGCGTAACAGAAGGTGAGCCACTTCTTCAAACTGTGCGTTGTTCGCAAGATCAGTAATATCGTATCCACGATAAGTTAAACCAGTTCCCGTTTTTCCGACAGTACATAAAGCTGTGCTTCCTGCGCTTTGACCACGAAGGCCTGCGCCACCTAATTCTGCTTTCTTTTCTGCAGTTTGAGACATTGTTTGAACTCCTTTTCTGTCTGACTTTTCCCTCTCTGGGGTGTTTTTAGCCAAACGAATTTCACGTTATTAGATGAGATAAATTCCGATTATCTTTTTCTTGGGCTTCCGTTTATTTTTGCTTTTCCCCCGCTATTTCCCTTCAGAGAATAACTGGTCAAGTTTGTCTTCGTAGTCGTGGTAATTCAGGTGCTGATACAACTCTTTACGTGTTTGCATCGAATCAACCAGTGCTTCCTGATTACCCACTTCTAGCAAATGTTTGTAGACCGTTTCAGCAGCTTTGTTCATGGCACGGAACGCACTTAATGGATAAAGCACCATGTCCACTTTTGCTTTCGCTAGCTCATCACAGCCATACAGCGGTGTCGCGCCAAATTCTGTAATATTCGCCAGAATAGGAACGTGCTTTCCGGTCGCTTGCTCAAGCGCATTTGAAAACTGAAGGTACTGGTCCAGCTTGTTCATCGCTTCGGGGAAGATCATGTCTGCGCCAGCTTCCACACACGCAATCGCACGCTCGATTGCGCTGTCCATGCCTTCAACAGCTAACGCGTCAGTACGAGCCATAATCACGAAACTTTCATCATTGCGTGCATCAACCGCGGCTTTTACACGATCAACCATCTCTTGCTGGCTGACTATTGCTTTGTTCGGACGATGACCACAACGTTTCTGTGCGACTTGGTCTTCCATGTGCACCGCTGCCGCGCCCGCTTTTTCCATCGCTTTGATCGTGCGAGCAATGTTAAATGCACCGCCAAAACCCGTGTCGATATCAACCAAAAGAGGCAAATCACATGCGTTAGTGATGCGGTCAACATCAACCAAAACGTCGTTTAATGTTGTGATACCGAGATCCGGCAATCCGTATGACGCATTTGCGATACCGCCACCAGACAAGTAAATCGCTTGGTGACCCAAGTTTTTTGCCATCATGGCGCAATACGGGTTTATAGTGCCGACAATTTGTAGTGGATTATTTTGTTCAATGGCGAGTCTGAATTTCGCTCCCGGTGTTAAGCTCATGACGAATTCCTTCTAGTCTTTGTCTAAACTTTCTGTATGTATAATTTGAGATTGGATGAGCTTTCGACTTCCTGATATGTGTCTTCTCATCAACATTTCTGCAAGCTCTTCATCGCGATTGCGAATGGCTTCCAAAATGAATTTGTGTTCGGTGAGCGCCTCATTCGGGCGAGATTGCGCACGTGGCGACTGGTAACGATACATCCGCAATAAGTGATAGAGTTCATCACACAGCAGAGATATTAACTTACTGTTTCTGCTCGCTTGGATGATGCGATAGTGAAAATCAAAGTCACCATGTTGATGGAAGTAAGACGCGCCTTCCATTTGGTCTATATGCTTGGAATGTGTCGACAATAGCATTTCCAAGCTTAAGAGCTCTTCTTGCGTAATGTGTCGCGCAGCTAACCTTGCTGCCATGCCTTCCAATGCTTCTCGAACGGCATAAAGTTCTATCAGCTTTTCCGGAGAAAAAGTGGTCACTCTGGCCCCAACATGAGGAATTCGCTCGATGAGCCCTAGCCCCTCTAAGCGCATCAATGCTTCACGCAAAGGCCCACGACTGACTTGATATTTCTTTGCTAGCTCAGGCTCTGATATCTTATGGCCAGGCTTCACATCGCCATTAACAATGACTTCAATCAGTGTTTCGGTCAGCGTTTCGGATTTGGTGTGTTCTTTCTCAGAACCCAGCACTTTACAACGAGCTTTCAACTCAGAGTTCATATTCAGATACTCTTGTTACCGACATCGAAATGTCTACAATTTCTTAACCTGAATATAAAGTAGTCGATCAAAGTGTCGACAATCAAGTAAATTGTCGACAATTTAGACTAAGGTCGTAATTTAAATGGGCCTAAAATGCCCATTAAGTGCCTTTTTTAGCAGAAATAAAGAATGGTGAGTTCATATTGTCGACAACTTATAAACCTTTAAGCTTATGATCTAAAAACTAAAAGCTCAGCTGTCGAACAATAATCGGATAAAAAACTATTCTTTAGGTACAAATTGATCAAAGACTTGTTGCGAAGTCATCTTTTGTGAAGCGGAATTGAGGTCATAATAAGCTGGCTTTTCATCGGTAAAAATCTCTAAAGTGAGTTTGAAATCTGGGTTATCGAACAAACCAGCGGAAAGAATGTACTCACCTGTCGGCAACAAATGGTAGAAAAGGTTTGTGCCACACTCACCGCAAAACCCCCTCACTCCCCAGTCTGACGACTGATAACGTTTAGGTTCGCCACCTTTAAACGTCACGTTAGGCCCACAATGCACCGCATGAAGTGCGCCACTCGACCATTTTCGACACATAGAGCAATGGCACAGGCTAACCTCATTTTTAACCTCAGCGATGACTTCAATTGCGCCGCACAAACACGTCCCTTTCATTCTCTTTTCCTCGTTCATTTTCCGTCATTTTATTATGGCCTACCAAAGCGTAAAGCCGCGTGACCTAACACCAACTTCTCGCCGTGAACTTTATGAACAAAATAACCGAAATGCTCAATATTCTCTTTATATCTCTTTTACAGACAGATATTTAACACTTAATTAACCTTTACACCAAGTTCAGCTTTAACGCTTACAAGGCATTACAACTGAGCAAAAACAATAAGGCTCAACTAAATAGAGTCGCTAACATAAGGAACGTGAACATGTTAAAGGTACTCAAACCAACGCTCGCCGCTTCAATCATCGCAGCTTCATTTTCATTCAACGCTCTTGCTGCAGATATTGAAAAAATGCACTTTCTTATCCCTGGAGGTGCCGGTGGCGGTTGGGACATGACCGCCCGAGGTACTGGTGATGTATTAATAAAGTCAGACATCGTCGAAACCGTATCATTTCAAAACCTATCTGGTGGCGGCGGTGGCAAAGCAATCGCACATTTGATTGAAACGACTGATCGTCAAGAAGATACACTCATGGTGAACTCAACACCGATCGTCGTTCGCTCGCTCAGTGGGATCTTCCCACAATCTTTCCGCGACTTGACTCCTGTTGCCGCAACGGTTGCCGATTATGGCGCCATTGTTACATCAGCCGATTCTCCTTACAGCTCTTGGGAAGATGTCGTTAAAGCTTTTAAAGAAAACCCACGTAAGGTGAAGGTTGCTGGTGGCTCTGCTCGTGGTTCTATGGATCATTTGGTTATAGCAGCAGCTTTCAAAGGTGAAGGTTTTGATGCGCGCAAAGTTCGTTACATTGCCTATGATGCAGGTGGAAAAGCCATGGCTGCCCTACTTTCAGGCGAAACACAACTGCTCTCTACAGGGCTAGGTGAAGTACTCGAAATGTCTAAGTCTGGGCAAGTGAAAGTGTTAGCGATTACAGCGCCAAAACGTTTAGAAGCTGCGCCTAACATTCCAACTCTCACCGAATATGGTAATGAAACTGTCTTTGCTAACTGGCGTGGATTCTTTGCAGCACCAGGCACAAGCCAAGAAAAGCTAGATGAATGGAATGCCGCATTTACTAAAATGTATAACACCGACGAATGGCAAGTCGTTCGAGACCGCAATGGTTGGATCGACAACTATAAAGCGGATAAAGCATTCTTCGCGTTTCTTGAAGATCAAGAGCAACAGATGGGTGACTTAATGCGCGAGTTAGGCTTCCTGAAGTAACAGTCGAATTGGGGTCCCTCAGATACCAACCTCAATGAATAACGTAGGTTGGTATTTCCCCATTGTATTTGCACTCTAAGTTTCACCGCATATGGACATTGTCGACAATCGGCATGCACACTCCTTTGTTTATATACCCAAAGCGGATCGACTAGCAGCGAAATGCTTAATTGTTAATGGTTTAGTTTATTCATTGACGTCCATATGCGGTCTTTTTTACTTTTGTTAGGAGTTGAATATGCCTCGTTCAACCAACTTTTTCACCAAAGAGTATTTGCTCTGTCGTGACCGCGTCGGCGCAATGATCTTTCTACTCTTCTGTCTTTGCTACGGTTATCAAACCTCGCAAATTCCATTGTTTCCAGGTGATGAGTATGAACCATTCACCGCACGTACTCTGCCAACCATCCTGACTTACGTTGGTGTCGGCCTTTCTTTGCTATTGCTGGTGACAGGACAACCAGACAAACAAAGTGGCGCAGTGCTGACCTTCAATTGGAAGTTACTGATTGCCTTTTTAATTTTAATGGCGCTCTACGGAGTGGGCCTGACTTATCTAGGTTTTGTGATAGCTACTGGTTTCTTTTTATTGGCTGGCTTTTATCTGCTCGGGGAAAGACGTAAACCCGTTCTGTTTGGCGCGTCGTTTCCATTCGTGATCGCGTTCTACTTATTACTCACTCAAGGTTTGGACATCTATCTCGAACCGGGTTTGATTTTCACCATCTGGTAGTCAAAGAAAGGACTGAATTATGTTAGATGGAATTCTACAAGGTTTATCCACCGCAGTAATGCCAATGAACATTATGATGGTGATCGTTGGTTGCTTCGTCGGTACATTTATCGGCATGTTACCTGGACTTGGGCCGATCTCAGCCATTGCTTTGATGATCCCAATTACTTATGGCCTAGAGCCCTCCTCTGGCCTTATTTTAATGGCGGGTGTTTATTACGGTGCGGTATTTGGTGGTTCTACATCGTCGATTTTAATTAACGCGCCGGGTTGTTCTTCAACCGTGGTCACAGCATTCGACGGCTACCCAATGGCTCAAAAAGGCCAGGCAGGTAAAGCATTAGCTTTGGCAGCTTATTCGTCTTTCACTGGCGGTACGCTATCTGCCATTATGTTGCTTGTTGCCGCACCAGCATTGGCTAGCGTCTCCCTTAGCTTCCAATCGTCGGACTATTTTGCGTTGATGCTACTTGGGTTATCAGCAGTCGCGGCTTTTGCGGGGAAAGGTCAGGTAATCAAAGCGTGGATGATGACCATTCTTGGTTTGATGCTATCTACAGTTGGAATCGATAAAGGCGTAGGCGTTGAACGCTTTACCTTCGGTTTAACGGATTTAATGGATGGCTTTAGCTTCTTGTTGCTTGCAATGGCGACATTCGCACTGGGTGAGACACTGATGGGCATTCTTAAACCATCAAAAGACACCAGCGATGAAGAACAAGAAAAGCTGAGCAACATTGGCTCAATGAAAGTGACCAAGGAAGAAATCAAAGATGTTGCGCCTGTTTCAATTCGCTCTTCAATATTAGGTTTCTTCACTGGCGTTCTTCCTGGCGCAGGGGCAACTATTGCTGCTTTTTTAAGCTATGGTATGGAGCGCAACCTCGCACCTAAAGAGAAAAAGGATGAGTTCGGTAAAGGCAGTATCCGTGGCTTGGTTGCGCCAGAGTCTGCGAACAATGCAGCATCTAGTGGTTCATTTGTACCGCTATTAACGCTTGGTATTCCGGGTTCTGGTACAACAGCAATAATGCTCGGTGCGCTGATCGCTTATGGTATCCAGCCTGGCCCTCGCCTATTTGTTGAACACCCAGATGTGTTCTGGTCAGTGATCATTTCCATGTACTTCGGCAACATCGTACTTGTGATCCTGAACTTACCGTTGATTCCGTATATTTCAAAGCTTTTGGCGGTTCCAAGAACGGTGCTTCTACCGATGATTTTATTCTTCTCAATCACCGGGGTTTATTTGGTCTCCTTTAACACTATGGATGTGTTCGTGATGCTGATTGTGGCTATAGCTGCCATTGCACTTCGGCTCGCTAACTTCCCGCTCGCACCTTTATTGCTGGGCTTCATCCTTGGAGGATTAATGGAAGAGAACTTACGCCGCGCATTAATGATTTCAGATGGAGAACTGAGTTTCCTATGGGAGCGTCCTATTACCCTTACCTTTACTGTTTTAGCTGTATTGGTATTGGCAAGTCCACTAATCGTAAAGCTGATTCAAAAGTTTAAAGCACAGCCAGTCAGCGTTGAGCAGTAATCGCTGTCTCTTTCAACCTAGATAAAGCCATCCATCGTGATGGCTTTATCTTCCGCCCTCCAAATCGTTCGCTTATTGTGCAGATGGTATTGACAAATCACTGTCGTTATATAAAGGTGATTGTATGAACACACACTTAGCGCAACTTAACCAACGAATTATCATCATTCCATAGGAATGGTGGGATTTTTTGATGCGCTCAGTATTTATCGAACCCACCCATAGCGGTGGGTTTTCTGTCTCTACCGTATGGGAAAAGCTCTCTTGGAGGCGGTCACAATGCAAAAAATAGCAGTTTTTGGTAAACCCGGCAGTGGAAAATCGACGGTAAGTAAAGTAATCGCGTCGGCTACCGGTCTTCCTCTTCATCAATTAGATTCAATAGTCTATAAACCAAACGGTGATCCCGTTGAGCGTAACGTTTTTGATGAAGCCCATAGCAATATACTAAGCTCAGATCGTTGGATTATAGATGGCCTTGGACCGCTCAGCTCTTTCAACGCTCGTTTAGATGCAGCCGATACTCTCATTTATATTGATCTACCATACTCAGTAAGCTATTGGTTTGTGACGAAACGTCTCCTTAAAGGACTTTTCATTAAACCTGAAGGTTGGCCTGATGGTAGTTCGGTACTGAAAGGAACGTTACAAAGCTACAAAGTTCTTCAGCAATGCCCTGCATTCTGGAATGATGACTTTATGTCTCGCCTCGAGGGGTACTCTCAAACTAAAGCCGTTCATGTCATCAAAAACGTTACAGAACTGAACAATTTTGTTTTGGAGCGGGTAAAGTAAACCTCATATCAGAACATTAGAGCATGTAGGTTAGAGCTTCTGAAGCTCTAACAATGAAAAAGAACATAACAAGGATTGTTTATGCTTTTAGAACTAGCACTTTTATTCGTTGCTGGCGTAATTGGTGGGATCATTAACTCCATAGCGGGAGGCGGAAGCTTTATTACTTTTCCGGCTCTATTGGCAGTTGGTGTTCCTCCTATTATGGCTAACGCAACAAACACGTATGCTTCATGTGCGGGTTACATTAGCGGAGCCGTCGGGTTCAGAGAAGAGATCATGAAGAACAAGCATGAACTGCTGTTCACAGTCTCATTCAGTTTAGTCGGCGGCGCTGTCGGAGCATATCTGTTGCTCAACACGCCAGAATCGCTATTTATGGAAGCTATCCCTTGGTTACTCTTATTTGCCACCGTGCTTTTTCTCACCGGTTCTCGTTTAACAATGCTAATCAAAACTGTCGCGAAAGAGCACAAACATGCTGGCATACTCGGAGCAATCGCGTTGGGTTTACTACTTGTTGGTGTCTCTGCTTACGGTGGTTTTTTCAACGCAGGTTTAGGGGTTATTGTTCTGAGCTATCTGGTAGTAGCGGGCCACCAAGACATTAATTTAATGAACGGTTTGAAATTGCTCGTATCTACGTGTGTTTCACTCATTGCTATCGTGATTTTTGTTGCCAATGGCTCCATTGACTGGCACACAGGTAGTGTTGTTTTGGTCGGTACGTTGGTAGGTGGGTATCTTGCAGCTCGTGTCTCTCGTCAACTGAATCCCAATCATGTTAAAGGGTTTGTTGCTCTTTCTTCTATTCTCATCACTATCTACTTTTTCATTGATGTTTATGTTTAAGCAAAACTTGTACAAGTGGATAACAATCCTACAAAAACACCAGCGCGAAAGATTAATGCAGGTAGCTTAACGATTTTTTGTGTCACTCCAGCGAGGTTAGGAATCTAATAACACTACACTGAGCGGCTAATGAAACCATTTTGATCACAAAGTGCTCGGATGGAAGATCCTATATCACGCTCCTTCGTCGCTGTACAGGATGACGAGAAATAGAAATATGCCACTCGCAGTTAAACAAGTGGCATTGTTCGAGAAAGATGGCGTTTTACATCAATAATAAGAGAAAGTAACGCTTACTTAATCAGCCCTACTTCTTTGTAGTATTTGAGCGCACCTGGGTGAAGAGGCGCAGATAAACCGTCTTTTACCATTTCCTCTTTCTTCAAGTTTGCAAACGCTGGGTGGAGACGGCGGAAATCATCGAAGTTTTCAAATACCGCTTTAACCACGTTATAAACCACATCTTCTGGTACCGCAGTAGAAGAAACAAACGTCGCGCCCACACCAAAGGTTTGAACATCACTATCTGTGCCACGATACATACCACCCGGGACATTTGCAACACGATAGAAGCTGTTGTCTGCAACCAGTTTTTCTACATTAGGTCCAGCTACCGTTACGATATTACTATCACACGACGTAGTGGCTTCTTTAATCGCTCCACTTGGGTGACCAACGGTATAAATCATCGCATCAATTTTGTTATCACAAAGTGCTTTTGATTGCTCTGCTGCTTTTAACTCAGAGACAAGCTTAAAGTCGTCGTTACTCCAACCATACTGGTTCATTAGCACTTCCATAGTACCTCGCTGACCAGAACCAGGATTACCAATGTTAACGCGCTTACCTTTCAAATCATCAAAAGTTTTGATGTTCGCGTCTTTACGTGCAACGACAGTAAACGGTTCTGGATGAACGGAGAATACGGCGCGTAGCTCTTTAAAAGGCCCGCTTTCTTCAAACTTACTGGTTCCTTTGTAAGCATGATACTGCCAGTCTGATTGCGCGATACCGAGGTCCAATTCACCAGCACGAATAGTGTTGATGTTATAAATCGATCCCCCAGTACTTTCTACCGAACAACGGATACCGTGATCTTCTCGCGATTTGTTAACCAAGCGACAAATAGCGCCACCAGTCGGATAATAAACCCCTGTTACTCCACCGGTACCAATCGTGACAAACGTTTCCTCCGCAGACGCAGAAAAGCCTGTTGTGAGTGCCGCCAAAGAAGCCGCAAGTGCGATTTGCTTAAACTTAAACATTGAACATCCCTTTTACTTGTGTTGATGACCGTTTAAGTATAGCAATCGTTAACAATTTGATAACGTTTAAGTTCTCATCCTTGGAGGTTGATTTATAGATATATACTTTTTTATCAACTTAACCTACTGATAAATAGCATTTAGACTTGAATCCCATAAAAAAAGCGTTGTATAAACAACGCTTTGTAGTTAGTGAAACGGATGGTTACACCGTTGGGACTGATGCTCGCCACGCTTGGTTCTGGCTATCTGAGATAGATCGGAACAAGTCACGTAGCTCTTTCAATAAGCCTTCTTGGAAACCAATGTTTTCATCGGCTTTCTGTTTGGCTGCTTGTGCGCGAGTCGCTTGTACTTCATCATCTTTGCTGCGCGCTTGCGCTTTGGTTTGCTCTACATTCGATGCTGAGTTTGCCATCTGGCCCAAAGCTTGAAGAATCGCGTTCTTCGCTTGGTTTGAGCTCATCAACTTATCGAACTTACGGCCACCACTTGTCAGCTGCGCTGTCGTGTCTGCGATATTGTCTTTCGCTAGTGAGTGCGCACGCTTAACCTGATCTTGCTGCGTTTTAGACAAGCTATTGTTATTTAATAACTCTTCTGCTTGATCGAAGCCAGCTTTTTGCGTTTTAAGTACATTATTGCTCGCCATTTCATTCTTGATTTCTTTCCCTGCTTTGAAAGAACCAAGGGCACCAATAATTGCGGTAGCACCCGCTAGTACACCCGAAACGACTGCCATCGCGATCATCGCGCTTGCCGAGTTGTTTAGTTCTGCCGCTTGGCTTTCTAAACTCGCGACGTTTGCTTCAACAGCAATTTCACGTTGTAGCACTTGCTGCTCACGGCTCAGCTTTGATACTTGATACAACAATGTTAATAGCGTCAACGATTGTGATACCGCATCTGATGGTGACTTGATCACCTCCTCACCGTTAAGCGCTTTCATCGTTGTGCTCATTAATGAGCTCACCGTCGGTGCAAGAGCGCTCATTAGGTTTGCAACAACTTGAGCTTGGTTACTCACTGTAGGAGCTTTAGGTGTCTCTAACTGGTAGCGTGCTGCACCAGAAACACCTGACTCACTTTGGCTTTTAACGGCGCCCGCTTCAAGCTTTGTTTCCGGCGCTTTTTCTGCTTTGTTGGTTTTAATGGTGTCGCCTAAACCGTATAGTTCACCACGACCCGTTCCGCCTACTTTATCTAGCATAATAAACTCCTTATACCGTTGCAGGACGGCTTAACACCGTTTGCATAGTTTCACTTTTCGCTTGAATCATTTGCATGATGAGACTCATCAGCTCTTGGAAGTCTTCCATCAACTTACCAATCTCTTCTTTGAGCTTATCAATGACAGCCTGGCTTAACGTCATTTTGGCTCGAAGGTCTGTGATATCAGCCTGAATCTCTGTCACGTGAGCATTGTTAGCAGCGTGGACACTGTCCGTTGCGCCTTTACCCACGTTGACGGCAAGATCGACGGTTTCTGCGCCATAACGAATCGCTTTCGCTGTTGTTGTCGCAGCTTTTGTGCCCATATCCGCCACTTTCGCCATGTTTGCAGCGGCTTTCGTAGCGATTTCCGTGACCTTTTGAGCTACCTTACCAGCACCTTTTGCTGCAAGTTTCGCGATACCGCCAGCAGCTGCACCACCAAACGTCACAACAGCTCCGATAACCGCGACGGCGATTTCTAATGCCATTACGACTTTGTTTAGCACATCGACATTTACGCCCGCTTCTTTTAGCGCATCTTGAACGGCTGGCTCTTGCAACGCCATGCTCACTGCTCCCATGACGCCACCAGCGATCATAAGTGCACCGGCTGCTGCACCAACACCCGTTGCCACCATTACGGCACCAACAACAATAGAAACCACCGCACTGATCCAACCAAAGATCTTCGCTGCTAAGCCTGATTTTTGGGCTTCTTTTGCAGCGGCTTCCGATTCTTTGATTTTGTCTTGGTTTTCCACCATCTCTTTTTCGTGCTTAGCTTTTGCGACCTTCACTTCCTGAATTTTCAGCTCGTTTTGAGCACTTTTCAGTTTATCCGTGATAGCAGCAAGCTCTACTTCAAAATCATCAGCAGATCCTGCGATTATTTTGACGGCAATCGAACCTGTTTGGTCTGCAACTGCATGGAGAGATTTTGCAATGGTATCGACGATCTTTTGCAGCTGTGCCATGGCTTTTAGCGTCAAATCATTCACTTTGTCACTAACAGCTGCGTTAGGTGCATCTAACTGAACTTTTACTTTTCCGGTGTTCAGTACATCTGCATCTTTACTCTTCACGTTTTCTACCGTCACAGAAGGCGTCGCTGTAGACGCCGTTTTCTGCACGTTATCTAACGTGGCTTGGCCAGATTCAGGGCTATAAACCTGTGTCTGGATGCGGTCAAGTGCAATAGAACTCATAGTCTAATTACTCCTTTTTATTTCTCACCGCTTCTAACATGATGCCTGCACGCTCATGCAAATCTGCATATTGTGATTTTCCGGCAGACATCTCCTTCGCGCTATAAAACCCACTCTCTGCTTCTGTCAGTTGTTCCAGTTTCAGGTGACATTCAGCAGAGTGAAAAGGTGGGCGTGGATCATTTACGTCCACTAGCGCTGCGTAGCTGTAGGCGTCTATTGCCTGCAGATACTCACCCAACTCCTGACGAGCCGCGCCAAGGCCAATGAAAAATCGCGCCTGATAATGATCAAGCATGCTGAGTAATTGAAATACTTTCGCTGCTTGCTCAATCTTTCCCGATTGGAAAAAGTTGTAACCTACGGCATAAATATGTTCGATGGTGTCCTGAGACACATCGTGCAACATTTTTAGCGTGCCTCCCTCTTCCAGAAAAGACAGCAGCTCTTCTGCTTGCATTTGGGATGGATCGGTCGCGTTTGTTTTAGTCATGGTTGGTTATCCTTAAATGGCTCGTAGGATTTCTTGTAAAATACTGTGGTACTTCTGAACAAACTTGTTCATCGCTTCAACGGTCGAGTTGTATTGAGAACTGGTGTCGTTCAGCTCAGTGGTTTTGATTTGCACTTCATCGTTAAGCAACTTGGATTTAGCACTGACAGAACTAGAAAAATTAGACAGTTTTTTCGACTTCTCTTCGTCTTGGTACGACGCACCATCACCGATAGTAATACCTTGTGTTTGAAGGAAGTCTCGATGGTTTGTTATTTTATTATCCGTCAAATACTTGTACTCAGGTGAAGCTTCAAAATCCGTTTGATTGCTGTAGTTAAAGTCACTCGCTTTGAAGTTACTTTCTGGATATCCCGGTTTATAAACCCCATCAACACTTTGCGTAGAGTGAATTTTTGATTGCACAACACCAAAAACTTTAAGCTGTATTGTGAGATCCTCTAATGCCTCTTTCTGGTCATTACGTTTCTCTAAACGGTTAACACGACGCTCATTTAGCGCAAGCAGCACTTGCTCATCAAAACGGTCTCCAATGCTGGACTCAACAACGGCCAACAAATCACGAGCCGTTAGAGAGTGCTCTGCTCTCACCTCGCGATCCGCTTTCTCTTTATCGGTGATATTGAGTAGACGCTCTTTCAATGCCCCTAAGTTTTTGCGCAATGCCTCGTATCGCTCAGTAAATGAAGCCCCGGTAGATTCACCTTTTACTATTTTTTCAAACTGTAATCGGATATCTCGTTCGGTGTTTTCTTTGATCAAATTAACTTGAGCTGCCGTTATTTGTGTCTTTTGGACATCGGCTATCGCGCTGTCCTGGTAAAAGTCATCGATTTCTATATTTGTTAAACTCACCGCGAAGTTGGCGAACAGACTAGAAAGGGTCAAAGGCTCAGTTCCACCAATGACAGTATTAAGTGTTGCTTTTAGATTGTTCGTTCCACTCGCCTCACCATAAGCTGCGCTATATTGGCCTTTCACTTGAGCGGCCATTTCATCTAACGCTTCTTTAAGCTGCTGTTTAGAAATACCAGGAGTCCAGGTAATTCTGCTAGCTAGCGCACTTGCGTCATCGGTGCTTAAAGTAATACCAATGCCTTGAAAACTACTTTTTAATTGAGCTGAGACTTGAAGGGCGAAACTCTCTTTAGTCAACAGAAAGTCCGAGCTCTTCAGTTGCGCGAGATTAACGGAACCTAAGCTACTAAAGGCATTGCGAAGAAAAGAAATAGAAGCATCTCTCACTTCACGGGAGCCCATTTGATTAGCAAGCTCTGCAACAAAAAGAGAAATTTCTTTGGTGGCATTAGCCAGTTCTGTCTCGGAGAGGTTGGCGATCTGCTCCGCTTGGTTACTCTGGGTGCCCAGATTAAATTGACTAACAAACTCAGTAGATAACGAGCTATCTACGTTTTCCGTCAGTAGCTTACTAAACCAAGCCTGAAACTGATTTGATAGCGTTTGGTTTGTTTGAGCATTAAACTCGGCTGCGGTTAATTCGCCATCTGAGTTAGCACTTTGTAGCGACTTTATCCAAACAGATGCGGTGTCGGTCAATGATATACCAGCAAACGCGTTATTTTTCGCTTTTAGGTTTTCAAGCGTATCAACATAAAGCGCGATGCTTTGTGATTCCGTTTGTCCCGAGATAGTTGGCAATGAAGAGATTATCGAGGCAAGTTGCTGAGTCTCTGCTTCACCCAGTACAGGGGTAAATGCCTCTATCAAGTTTTGTTGGAAAGTGGGTAATGGTGCACTACTCGCAGCTGTGTCTGTTGCTCCTGTCGTAGAGCCAGTCGTTTTCATATTCGTCATTTCCAAACCTCTAAATCATCATGCCGCGCATCACTGTGGGACGCTTTCTGCGTTTACCTGACGTACCTTGTAGCTGAGTTTGTTGCTGCCGGCGGCGCTGGACTTCGTCTATTAGCTCTTGCTCTGCACGTTTCATGGTATCTACTGGCGCTTTTATGCCGCCAAGTAAAACATCCCCCGCAACAGGACCAACACCTAAGCCTTCCAATAGCTCGTTAAAAATATCGGTTCTGTCTTCAGCTTTTCTAATGGCAAGCTCAGCGTTCTCAATCGCATCGGTAAACGGTTGCTTCATCTTGATTCCTATCTTAAAGCGGGTCATCTCATCGGTGCTGTCAGTAACAGTCGTGAGTTTTTACTTTTTCAACTTTTTCAAAGGTCTATAATCTGCTAGGCGTAAACAGTACCAGTCTTCTAGCTCATCATGGCTTGCACCGCATGCTTTTAGATAGAACTGTGCCAATCGCTGGCTGCTCATGTTGCTACCACGTAACACATCGACGTTGCCGCGAATGACCCAATCGGAGGGATAAAGTTGAATGGCATGTTCAGCCAAGAGAAATAAGCCGGCAAAGGGGTTACTCAACCCCAATTTTGGACGAACGCGTTTCAGAAGAACGATGATGATTTCACCGTCCTCCACCCGAAAAACGAGCTCTAAGCCTTCAACTTCAATTCGATAACCAAGTTGAATTTCACTTTGTTGCCAAAAGTATGGCGTCACTTCGATCCCCGCTTGCGCCAGCGAGAGTATTAGTTTTGTTTTCATTACATCCCCACCCTTCCAAGTGGCTGAATATTGATTTGCTGGGTTAGTTCTTGAAATGACAAAACGGGCAGATCGTAGTATTCCGATTCAATAAGCTTTCGCACATATCGGCGTACATCCATAGACACAACTAGCACAGGTTTATTCGGCATGCGGCTTAAGTCACCAATGGTCTGTTTCACATCACTGACAAATTGTTGCGTTACTGACGGATCTAACGCCAAGTAACTCCCTGCTGAGGTTTGACGAATACCGCTGCGTATTGTGTCTTCGAGATTTTGATCCAATAAGTAAGCGGGCAACATGTTTTGTCCGCTCGCGTATTTGTAGCAAATGTAACGTTTTAAGCTGGAACGAATGTACTCCGTCAGCTGTACAACATCTTTCTCTTTTTGGCCCCACTCAACCATCGCTTCCAAGATCACGCGAAGGTTTCGGATAGAAATGTCTTCAGAAACCAAGCGTTGCAAGATTTCCGTCATTTTTTGCAACGGAACAATACGCTGGGCCTCTTTGACTAGCTCCGAATAACTGCCTTCCATCTGCTCCAACAGATAACGCGTCTCCTGAATACCAATAAAGTCTTGTGCGTACTCCTTAAGAACATGAGACAAGTGGTACGTTAAAATCCTGTCGGGTGTGAGAAAACCGACATGACTGGCTACGAGTTTTTGCTCATAACTCTGTGCCACCCAAATGCTAGAAATACCGGGTAGAAAATCTTCATCTTGCTCATAAGGCACGCCTAATAAATCGATCTGTTCATTCCCTTCTGTCACCAAGAGTTGATCTTTAACAATTCGTCCTCGTGCAACCGGGACTTCTTGTAACTGAATTAAGTACTCGCCATTTTGCATCCCCTCGTTAAAGCGCAGGTGGATGCCTGGGAAAGGCACGCCTAGGTCGAGATATAGTGCGCGTCTAACCCTTGCTAGCTCTTCATTTAATGCGACCGCTTCCAAGCTTTCCTGAAGGCTCGCGTCAAGATCGATCAAGAGTGGGACCGTCATGGCAAACTCTTCTTGCTCACCTAATTTGCCTTTACTGTTTCTAGATGGAGTGGGTTTGTTTGGCTTCGCTGCTGGCGAACCGGCCCCTTGCGAAACAAAGCTTGATAAGTCGGTGCTATCTGATTCAGCTTGTTTTTTCTGTTGATAGAAAAGGAAGAAACCACCACCACCAACCACGGCGGCCAAGACCAGAAAAGTGATTTTTGGAAACCCAGGGATGAGTGCGAACAGCACCAAAAGCACACCACCAATAAGAAGTGCTCGTGGCTGAGCAATCACCTGCCCACCAATATCCGATCCAAGATCAGAAGAGTCTTCATGAGAAACACGCGTCACGATAATACCGGCGGTAATCGCGATAAAGAGTGCCGGGATCTGCGATACCAAACCATCACCAACGGTCAAAATCGCAAACAATTCAAGTGCTTCAGAAGCACTCATGCCTTTTTGCGTTACCCCGATCGTGACGCCACCTAAGATGTTGACCACAATGATGACCAGACCCGCAATGGAGTCGCCTTTAACGAACTTCATCGCGCCATCCATCGAGCCATACATTTGGCTTTCTTTTTCAATCAGTGATCGTCGGTGCCTAGCTTCGTGTACGTCAATTACTCCGGCACGCATGTCACCGTCAATACTCATCTGCTTACCAGGCATCGCATCGAGTGAGAAGCGCGCACTAACTTCTGCTACCCTCTCTGAGCCTTTGGTGATCACCATAAACTGAACAATGGTAATGATCAGGAACACAACAATACCGACCACTAAGTTACCGCCCACAACGAAGTTACCGAATGTATAAACGATTTGACCTGCATCGCCTTGTAGCAAGATCAAGCGGGTTGTCGTGATAGATAAAGACAGACGAAACAATGTCGTGATCAATAGCACCGCAGGAAATGCAGAGAACTCAAGTGGCGTGGTGATGTAAATCGCTAACATAAGCAGCACCACCGCAATGCTCATGTTGGTGCCAATCAGTACATCCACCAGTGCGGTAGGAAGTGGCAATATCATCATAAAGACGATCGCGAGTAACATCACCGCAAGCATGATGTCTTTGCGTTGCCCTACTTTGTTTAGAATATCGATCAACTTATTCATGTGATTCACTATTTAAAGATTGCAGATAGCGTCGGTGCGCTTGGCGTGCCCCATCGACGTCATTTTGTTTCCAACGCGCTTGGCTTAAACAAAACCAGAGTCCTGCCGAGTCAGGATGAAGGTCGGATTTTAATAAGTGCTCACACACCTCAATCGCCCGGGTATATCGACCACTTTGTAAACACGCCACAGCAAGTGTTTGCATCGCCTCTTTGTGCTGCGGTTCTATTTCTAGAACCGCATCGAGAATAGAAATGGCATGCTCTGGCTTTTGGTATTGAACTTGTAGCGCAGCGTGAACAAGTAAGAGTTCAATGTCTTTGGATCTCAACATGTTGGTTAGACCTGGATAAGGAGATTGAGCGCCATAGTGAGGTAACGCTGATCAAGTTGTGTACTTTGTAGCGTTTCAGATGCTTTGATAAAAGAAGCGGAGCCTGAATCCTGTGCAAGAACTTGCAGCTGAGCTAACGTTTCATCAAATTGTTGACGGTATTTTTCTGGACGCAACAACTCTGAGTGCAGCAGCTTGGGCTTAGTTAACGCGATGAGATATTGGTCTGAAGGCCGGAGGTCATAGAGCTTCTCTAAATGTGTAGCGACCGCCTGACCATCAGGAAGCAATTGAAATCGCTCTGGGAAATCGGCCTTAACTTCACTATGAGTAACATGCGTAAAGGCTTCGATGCCTACGTTTAAAGTGCTGACTCGAGTCATGAGCCTGCCACATCGTTATGTAGACGAGCCAAAAGCGTAAACGCTTGCTCTAAGGTCGGAAGTGTTACTTCTTCTCCTTTTAGCCTTGCTGAAAAAACCAGAGTTTGTTCATCTAACAAGCCGGTTTTAATTTCGAAAGGCCAGCCTTGATCGGCATGACACAAACACAGTGCACTTTGAATAATGTCACTGGTTTGATGCCAAGATAACGCTCGAGACAACATCAAGAATAACTGCTCACCCTGTCGCTCAATATGCAGCGTACCACTTTGCTCAAAATCCAGCTGCACCCGTCCAGCTGATGAGAAATCGACGGCATCGAGCCCCATTCCTCGGCAAAATTCATCGACGGATGCATCAATCCAACTCATCTTCCCACGCTTCCTCTTCTTCTATATCAATGGCTTCGTCTAGCGCCTTTTGTACCGCTTGGATTAAATTCTGTCGTTGTTCTTCATCGGCGAATACGTCAATTGGGATTGCGCGAACTAACTTATGGAACTCTCGAAAAAAATCGATTTTTTGTTCTACCGCCGTCAATTCCATTGCGTTGGCGACTTTCCATATCTCATCACTGCTTACCCATCGCTGCTCTACCAACGCAATCACATCAGCCATCAAATTAGAAACTTGATAAGCCATAATTCGTCCTTTCCGGTTTAAACATTTGGAACAGCTGACTCACACGATCTTGCAACGTATTTAGAGTTTTGAGTTTTTGCATATCGGACATCAACCACTGCAACTTAACCGAATCGATACTGCTACCTTGAACACTAAGATCTGCACTCATGCCTTGCAGCATAAAGTCAACAGCGGTCGATACCTCCTGCTCACCAAAGCGCGCCACCACATCTTGATAAGCAGCGCCGAGCCCTTGATAACTATGAACGGTATCGCGGTAGAAGCCGCGCAGCTGATGCAAAGAGCTAAACTCTTGCTCTTGGCTATATTCATCAGCAAAATTTGAGACACGGATTTCCGTATCAATTTGAGACCATGTATCTGGGTTTTGCTCGATTCTTAGAAGTGCTTGGTCAATCAGCGCTAGTAGGTGTTTACTTTCTGGACTCGCACTCAAAAACTTTTTAACGGCTTTTAGCGCGAGGTATTGATGGCTTTTCTCCTCGGAAAACCCATTCAAGTAGGCTTGTAATTGCGCGATGGTCGAGATATTTCCTCCCGCCATTTTTGTAGCCAAATCTTTGATCTTTTGATTCTTTTCAAGATCAGGGACTTTTCTTAAATAGTCCGAAACGAGTTCATGTGCTTCATTAACTCGAACACCACTGTCTTTCACTTTGCGCTTAGTCAGATCTTTCTCTGCTTTTTCGGAACCGAGTGAAGTGAGTTCTTCCATCGCATCAAAAAGTGATTGTGTAGCATTGTGAACACGGACGGTTTCACCGCGATAATTGCCTTTTTGTGAAACGTCGGGGCGAGACGATTCCAACCCGTTTTGGATAGACGCATCAAACTTTGGATTTGTTGCGATATGATTGTTGATAATACTCATTCACTTGCACTCCTTCCGCACAATACAGGCGAATTATAGAAAGTGCGCTTTGTTGAAGCTGTCAAAATCAGACGTGTTTTTTTAGTGCGCTTTCAGTTTTCTAAAAACTCCCGACTGATATTCACTATAAATTGATTCTTATACTTTCTATCCTCTCAGCATCAATCATTGCGCATATTTTTACCTTGAACGATTTCTCATACATCACTGATATCCAACAATCTGCGATTAAACACACGCGTTTGATCCAAATTCGCGGGCGCGTTACACAAGTCACCGGCACCATTATCAAAGCTGTCGTCCCTGGCGTTCGTGTAGGTGAACTGTGTGAGTTGCGCAATCCCGATCAAACTCTGTCTTTGTTAGCGGAAGTGGTTGGCTTCCAGCAGCATCACGCTTTGCTCACCCCGTTAGGAAATATGTTTGGGATTTCCTCAAATACAGAAGTAAGCCCAATGGGCAAAATGCACGAAGTGGGTGTTGGCGACCACCTGTTAGGTACAACGCTTGACGGGCTTGGACGTCCTTTCGATGGTACGCAAAGTCAGGAACCAAGTGCTTGGTATCCTGTTTATCGCGATGCGCCACCACCAATGCAACGTAAACTAATTGAAAAGCCAATCTCTCTTGGCGTTCGATCCATTGATGGGCTACTGACCTGTGGTGAAGGTCAGCGCATGGGTATTTTTGCAGCGGCTGGCGGGGGTAAAAGTACCCTACTGGCAAAACTGATTCGCTCCGCAGAAGTTGACGTGACCGTTCTCGCCTTAATTGGTGAACGCGGACGCGAAGTGCGCGAGTTTATTGAGCATGACCTAGGCGAAGAAGGAATGGCCAAATCGGTTTTAGTGGTCGCTACCTCTGATCGCCCAGCAATGGAGCGTGCCAAAGCCGCTTTTGTTGCCACTTCTATCGCAGAATATTTTCGTGATCAAGGTAAACGCGTGCTACTGCTGATGGATTCTGTAACGCGTTTCGCCCGCGCACAGAGGGAGATTGGACTAGCCGCAGGCGAGCCACCAACACGACGTGGCTATCCGCCTTCTGTTTTTGCCGCTTTGCCAAAGCTGATGGAACGAGCTGGACAATCAGACAAAGGATCAATTACAGCACTGTACACCGTGTTGGTGGAAGGTGACGACATGACGGAGCCTGTCGCGGATGAAACTCGCTCAATTCTAGACGGGCACATCATTCTCTCGCGCAAACTTGCGGCAATGAACCATTACCCCGCCATTGATGTACTTCGGTCAGCAAGCCGAGTGATGAATCAAATCGTTGAACCCGATCATCAGGCGTCTGCTGCTCATATTCGCGAAATGTTAGCTAAGTATGAAGAAGTTGAGCTGCTAATCAAAATTGGCGAATACCAACATGGCGCAGATAGTCGAGCGGATTTGGCCATTGCACAAAGTGATGATATACGCGCCTTTTTACGCCAAGGCACTCATGAACCAAGCGATCTTGATGGCGCTATCGCTCAACTTAAAGGGATGGCGAAACAATGATAGAACGCTTATTAGAAATCAAAAAAATTCGCGCTGAACGTGCGGATAAAGCCGTCAAGCGTCAAGAATACCGAGTGTCAAACGCCGCAGCACAGGTTCAAAAGGCCGAACGTTCTGTCGCGGACTATCACGTTTGGCGCCAGGAAGAAGAAGAGCGACGTTTTGCTAAAGCAAAACAACAAACACTCGTTCTCAAAGAGCTAGAAACATTAAGACAAGAAATCGCGTTGTTAAGAGAGAGAGAAGCCGAACTTAAACAACGTGTGGCCGAGTCAAAAAAAGCGCTTGAAATCGAACGCTCGGCACTTAAAGAAAAGCAAAAAGAGGCGCGACAAGCCCATAAAACCAAAGAAAAATTCGTTCAGTTGCAGCAACAAGAAGTCGCGGAAAAATCGCGAGAAAGGCAATACAAAGAAGAACTCGAACAGGAAGAGTTTCGCACTGTCGACATTATCTAAAGGTTCACTATGCGCATTACCCCAACAACTGAAACATCGAATACGCTGCACAAATCAACGCCGGAACAAGTGCCTCTCGAGAAGGAGGCCGAGCTTCAATCACAATTCGAGCATGCAATGACGAAGAAGCCTAGCAAGGGAAAGGAGTCTATCGTTGGGAATCCCCAAAAAAATCATACTGGCGAAGAAGACATACCGCTAAGGCATAAGACATCTCAAAGTCTAGATAAGAAACATAACCTATCGAACCAAGAAGCCAACGCTGACAAAAACATCTCCACTTTAAAAGGCAAAAGTGACGTCGTTACTAAGAGAGACGTAGAGAAATCGCAAGACGACGCAGCAAATAGCGAAGAAATAATTAGCGAAAACAATAAACTGCTTAAAAATGACGGAAAAAGCGATGGCGACACAGTTCTAAGCTCCCCTTCTACCGAGCTTGTTGATCCTCACTTTCAAGCTCATTTGAAAGATGACAAACCGACGCCGATGGATAAACGTATCTCACCGGATTGTCTCTCTACGCTTGAATCTGGCTTGCTCCCCCAAAGTGCGACAGCGACAGAGCTCGCTCAAGATGGGATTAACATTGTTGGCTTAACAGAAAAGCAAACTGAAACAGCGCACAATAAACGCGCAACTCATTCGCTACAGAATACAGGCAAACGATTAGACCAAACTGATGGCCTGCCTGAAACCAAGCCTCTTGAAAAAATCGAGACGAAAAGCGCACTAGTCACCGTTAAAACGGATGAAGAAAAAGTACCTTCTCAGCCCTTTGCAAGTGCGGTAACACAAGGCGATGTCATCCTAAAAAGTGTTGCTTCGCAGGCTCAACCGAGCCCAACGCGAGACGTAAACCAATTACTCCAGCAATTGGTGGATAAAATCTATGTTGCTCTGCCAACCGCATCGGACAACAAAGAGGTTCGGCTGTTTCTAAGTGAAGGACAATTAAAAGGTGGCGAAATCCACATCAAGTTGGACGCTCAAGGGTATAGCGTGACGATTCGACAAGAGCATGCCCTTTCCATTATTAGCCAGCAAGCTAGACAAGATCTTGCTGAACGGCTAAACCGATTCGGTGGTGAGCAGCCACTTCGCTTAGCGATCAGCGAACAAACTCAACAGCTCGATCAACAACAACATGAACAACAACACTCACGCCAACAACGCAGCGTGTATGAAGAATGGCAAGCGGAGAATGACCTATGACACCGTTAATAATACCCAAAGTGGATGCAGAAAGTATCGCGCTCAGCAATCAACTTTGTGCAAAACAGTGCCACTTCCAAGGGACTGATGGTCAGAGCGTATCGATTACTGTTGCTCAAATCCCTTCATTTGAAGGGTTCCGTTTAACCACGTTGATTGGAGGGCAAACCCTACAAGTAGACTTTTCTCGTGCGCAGCTCCAACATTGGCTGAAATCGACCTTAAATGCTACTGCGTTTGAGTCCCTGCCTAACTCCCTCCAGTTAGCACTTTTGAGCTCACAGATAGAACCGCATAGTGAGGCAATCAAAGCGCTATTTGGTCAGTTACCCATTCTTAGTCAACTACAGCCGTTAGAGGCGAGCCAGGCCCAAGAGCATACTTTAATGTTAACCCTCAATAAGCCTAACGGCTCTCTTTGTTTGTGGGTTAGCGAAGGATCAGACGTGTTGTTGGATGCGCTACCAAACAGCGCTGCTCTACAAGCTCGACACCTCGCTTTACCTGTGTGGTTAAGTCTTGGAAGGACCCATTTGACGTTAAGCGAATTTAATTCGCTCGAGCTGGGAGATGTCATCTTTTTTGACGATGGTTACATCGCCAAGCAACAAGCCATTTTTCAAGTATCTAACCAGAATCTCTGGCGCTGCCAGCTAGATGACCAAACTCTTCACATTATTGAAAAAGAAACCAATATGAATGACGTAAACACTTCAGAAATGTTAACCGACCACCAGCAACTGCCTGTGGAACTCACGTTTGATATCGGCCATCAAACCATCACGCTAGAGCAGCTTAACCAGCTTCAGCCAGGGTACGTATTCGAGCTAAACCAGCCTGTATCTAAGCCGGTAACATTGCGTGCCAACGGCAAAATCATTGGTGAGTGTGAACTGGTTAATGTTAACGAACATTTAGGTGTGCGCGTACTGGAGCTGTTCGGTGGCACGCAGGAGCCAGCATGATCCAGTTACCCGACGAGCTCAATCTCATTGTCAGCTTAGCACTGCTGGCACTGATCCCATTTATCGCCATGATGGCGACGTCGTTTGTGAAACTCGCCGTTGTATTCTCACTGCTGCGTAACGCTCTCGGTGTACAGCAAATTCCGCCGAATATGGCGCTTTACGGATTGGCTATCATTCTGTCAATTTTCATCATGGCTCCCGTCGGGTTTGAAACCTACGACTACGTAAAGCAGCATGATATCTCCCTTGAAGATTCTGCAAGTGTAGAAGGCCTCATTGAAAGCGGTTTACAGCCTTATCGAGAATTTTTGAAAAAGCATATTCGGGAAACCGAAGCCATATTCTTCACTGATGCTGCACGCACATTGTGGCCACAGAAGTACGTAGACCGTTTAGAGTCGGACAGCTTATTGCTCTTACTGCCCGCATTTACCGTCAGCGAGCTTACTCGCGCTTTTGAAATTGGCTTTCTGTTGTACTTACCGTTCATAGCTATTGACCTAATTGTGTCGAATATCCTACTCGCGATGGGGATGATGATGGTATCGCCAATGACGATTTCCCTCCCCTTCAAATTGTTGCTTTTTGTCTTGCTTGACGGCTGGACAAAGCTCACCCACGGCTTAGTGTTGAGTTACGGTTAATCACGGAGAAAGTATGCATTCTGCTGAAATCATTCATTTCACGACTCAAGCATTAACCCTAGTGTTGTACTTGTCATTACCGCCGATTTTAGTCGCAGCATTGGTTGGTACATTGGTGTCGCTTATTCAGGCGTTAACTCAGGTCCAAGAACAAACGTTAGGCTTTGTGGTCAAGCTTATCGCGGTCATTATTACGCTGTTCGTCACAACGCAATGGCTAGGGGCAGAGCTCCACGCCTTCGCCTCGCTTGCTATGGATAAAATTCCTCAAATACGATGAGTTATCACGACTTACACCAGGCTTTATTTTTGTACAGCCTGACGTTACCTAGGTTAATGGCATGCTTCATCTTTTTGCCTATTTTGAGCAAGCAAATGTTAGGCGGCACCATGGTGAGAAATGGTGTGCTTTGCTCACTCGCACTGTTTATATTTCCGATGATTAATCAGCAAAGCTTGCCCGCAGAAACCGACGGCATTTGGCTGATAATGATTTTGGGTAAGGAGGTATTAATTGGGCTATTGATAGGGTTTGTTGCTGCTATCCCTTTTTGGGCGATAGAAGCGGCCGGTTTTCTGGTCGACAACCAACGTGGGGCTGCCATGGCAAGTATGTTTAACCCAACGCTAGGCTCACAATCCACACCAACAGCGGTATTACTGACCCAAACGTTGATTACCCTGTTCTTCTCTGGCGGGGGCTTTGTCACTTTTATCTATGCGTTATTCAAAAGCTATACATCTTGGCCGATCGTGGACTTTTTCCCAACCGTTAGCGACGCATGGGTGAGCTTCTTCTACGCGCAATTTGAACAGCTTATGTGGCTTGGTGTGTTGATGTCCGCTCCATTAGTGTTGGCAATGTTTCTTGCTGAGTTTGGTCTAGCGCTTATCAGTCGTTTTGCACCGCAATTGAATGTTTTTTTCCTTGCCATGCCAATAAAAAGTGCCATCGCGAGTGTTTTACTGATCGTGTATCTCGGAATAATGATGGATCACTTTGAAGTACAGTTTTACGGCATTACCCGATTCGCAGAACAACTCAATACCATTTGGCAATAACGCTTAGGATTCTTTATGAGTGCAGAAAAAACAGAGCAACCCACCGCAAAAAAGTTACGCGATGCTCGGCAGAAAGGTCAGGTTGCCAAAAGCCAAGAAATCGTATCGTCTGCATTAATTTTGGCGCTCATAATTGTACTGTTTGCGTTCGCCGATTATTACATGTCGCACATCTCAGCGCTTATTCTCCTACCAAGTAAGCTTGCTTATCAGGGTTTCCAAGATGCGCTAGTCGATGTCGCTATCGCCATCGCAAAAGAAATTGCCTATCTACTCGCTCCGATTATTCTGGTTGCTGCACTCGTCGCCATCTTTTCCAATATGGGGCAGTTCGGGTTCCTATTTAGTGGTGAATCCGTTAAACCCGACATCAAAAAGATCAATCCCGTCGAAGGGGCCAAACGCATTTTTTCCCTCAAGAGTGTGATTGAGTTTATCAAGTCGATCCTTAAAGTCTCTCTTCTTTCCTGCATTATCTGGGTGACATTACGCGGTAACATCAACGCTTTAATGCAAATTCCAACTTGTGGGCTAGAATGTGTCCCGACCATTACTGGCGTCATGATTAAACAATTAATGATTATCTCTTCGGTAGGCTTCATCGTCATCGCTGCCGCAGATTTTGCGTACCAGAAGTTTGATCACACGAAAAAGCTCAAAATGAGCAAGGACGAAGTGAAGCGCGAATACAAAGAGATGGAAGGCAGTCCAGAAATAAAAAGCAAACGTCGTCAGTTACACCAAGAGCTACAAGCCTCTAATCAACGTGAAAACGTTAAACGTTCTAATGTATTAGTTACAAACCCAACACATATCGCGGTTGGCCTTTATTACAAGAAAGGCGAAACGCCCCTGCCCGTCATCACTTTGATGGAAACCGATGCGGTAGCCAAACGTATGGTCGCAATCGCTAAAGAGGAAGGCGTGCCTGTGATGCAAAAAGTCCCTCTTGCTCGTGCACTATACGCCGACGGTAACGTCGACCAGTACATCCCAAGCGATCTTATTGAGGCAACTGCGGAAGTGCTTCGTTGGTTGGCTTCGTTAGAGTCCGAGGCGGACTAACAAACCACATCCCATTCAAGATCTGGGCTTACAACTGCCCAGCTTTCAACCTCGATACTTTCAACGCTATAATGCGGTATCCTTTAACTGTATGTTGTTTTTATGAAATCTAGCTTAAGCATTCGCTCCTACACGAAACGTATGAGCCGACATACTCATAGTGATTATCATCAACTGGTGCTTCCTCTCCAGGGCAACATACATATTGATATGGATAGCTATGTCGGAAAGGTGGCGGTTGGCGACTGCATAGTCATCCCCAAAAGTTGTGCTCACGGGTTTAATGCCGAAGAGTCATCACGCTTTATTGTTGCGGATATGACCACTTTGCCCACTCATTTGATGGATAATAGTGTGGCTGTGTTTTCGATTAGCCCGCCTCTACTGAGCTTTATCCAGTTTGTCGAAAAGCAACTTGAGTATCAGGTTAATGATGAAATTGAAAACTCAATGGTTGCAACCTTCTATCTGTTGCTGGAGCAGCAAAAGCGGTCTCGCTCCGTGGATTTGCGTATTCGAGATGTACAGGTTGTGATCGCGGAGCAGCTTGATCAGCCACTCACCATTGCCTCATTAGCGAATGCCGCTTGCTTGAGTCCGACGCAGTTTAAAAAGCTTTTTAAAGAGCAGCTAAAAGTGAGCGTCCATAAGTACATTACACTACAACGTATGGAAAAAGCCAAAGCACTACTGACTCATACAGACCTTCCAGTTCAGTTGATAGCTGAACGAGTTGGTTATAGTGACCTTTCCGCGTTTAGTCGACGGTTTTCAATGCATTTTGGTATGTCTCCTAGAGAGTTTTCCCGATAGTCACTAAAATAGTCTTCTGGAACAAGTATTCCGTCTTTTCAGCACAAAAATCTCTATCGCTTTCTTTTATTCTTTCTACCCTAAAACAGCCATTCACTAGGTAGAAATTACAGTGTTAAAAAAACATTTCACCGACTATCAATTAGGAACTTTATCCATACTTTTTGCTTCAACCCTGTGGGGAACGACGGGCACCGCTGCCAGCTTGGCACCGGATGTCAGTGCTCTCGCCATTGGCGCATTTTCTATGGGTATTGGTGGGTTTATGCAAGCATGTCTATCTGCGAAGTCACTGAAGAGAGATTTTCGAAAAGTCGTACATAAGAAGAAAACGTTACTGATTAGTATTATCGCCTTAGCCACCTACCCACTGGCTTTTTATTCATCAATGCGATTCGCTGGTGTGGCTATTGGTACGGTTATTTCTATCTCCACTGCTCCTTTCTTTTCTGCTTTGTTAGAGTGTCTCTTTAGCCGAAATCAGACCATAACCAAGCGCTGGATGATGAGTTTCGCAATCGGGGTCATTGGCATTACCTTGTTGCTGGCTTCTGAGTCATCCGCAAATAGCTTATTTGATCAGGATATGAAGCATTGGGGTGTATTACTTGGCCTATTGGCAGGTTTGACGTACGCCATTTACTCATGGGGAGTAAAGGCTATGATTGACCACGGCATTGAATCGCAAACGGCCATGGGAAGTGTTTTTGGTATTGGTGGAGTTTTGCTTCTACCAACACTTTTCATCACGGGTGATAATCTATTTGCATCGTCAACTAATACGGCGGTCATGCTCTACATGGCCTTGATTCCAATGGGGTTAGGTTACGTCGCTTTTGGGTTTGGGCTACGGTTTGTTACAGCCAGTGGAGCTAGCATACTCACGCTATTTGAACCTGTTATCGCAGCAGCACTAGCAGTTGCGATTGTTGGGGAAGAAATTTCTTTCATTGGTTGGGTTGGTATAACGTTGACACTTGTGTGTTTGTTTCTTCAGTCGAAAAGTTAAATTAAACCGATATTAGCCAGCCCCAAAAAGGAACGCTGACGGTAGATAAAGTAAGGAGCAGCACCTACTCCCTACTTTACCATTTGAAATTACACCCAGCCTTCTGCCAAGTACATCAATCGCAATTGACTTGGTGAGCCTAGTTTTTCTAGCGCATCTAATTGGACGTCACTCAGGTTTGGGCATTTATCAAGATAAACTCGTCCGTTTGCTGCATCTAGGGGGAGCTTGTAGGTTAGCTTTTCGTTTATTTTACTTGCTTCCCCTTTATCAATCGCTCGAACAGCTGGCATGAGCCAATCCCAATCTTCTCCTAACAGTTTTTTAAACGCCCCGTTAGCAATAGACTCGGTTTTACTTGGTGCATCCTCTGGGCTTAGCTTCAAGATAGAATCTACGTCAGGAACCAAGTGCTCACTTGGCTCTGAACCCAACATCTTTTTCAGTGTTAATCGAGCGGCTTCCATCTCTTGTGCCTCTTTAGGCGCTTGAGGAGAAGTCATTGCAGTATCCTCCTTAGGGCCAAGGTACGCCATTAATGCGCGGACAGAAGCCGGATCTTGCATACTGAAGGTAAAGTCTCCTTTTGCATTGGAAACTTCAAGTCTAGGTAAAACACCAGACATTTCGCCTTGCATAAGTTGCTCTTTTACTTCCGTATTTAACCCGTATGCCCCAGCTTGGTTCGCCACAAAGCCACCGCCGCTCATGATAGCAGTCGTTGCCGCAGAACCGATTGCCTCTTTTGCTATCGGTGTGACGCCCACCGTTGCTACAGAGCTAACACCGAACGTGCCCAGGCTCCCCGTCGCCATACCTAACGTAGCTCCAATGCCACCTTCAGCCGACAGTATCGCATGACCTTGAGCCAAGGTTTGCTGCATCGGCATAGAAAGACGTTGATCTCGCCCTGGCAGCTGTGAAATTTGTTCTAACTGATGATGGTAAGCCTCAGCATCACCATTTACGGCCGCTTTGTGCAGCTCTCGACCTGTAGAAATCAATAAGCCAACACCAGGTAATGCCAAGTTAATAACGGCGTTCACACCAGAACCTTTTAGCTTTTCTTTGCCCATCTGTAACAGTTCAGCAGCGAAGCCATCCATTTTTCCTGGATACTGGGCTTCTAAACTCACCTGCATACGCGGATCTTTGCTGATCGCATCAAACGTATTTTTAAGCTGCTGGTACGCATCGCTGCTCACTTTTATTTCATCCAATAGGCTGACAACTTCTAAGATTTTACGCTCAGTAAGTGGCTCACCGCGATAGCCTGAAGGACTCACTAGGGAGTATGCCAACAGCGCAACCTCAGGTTTTTCTTGCTTAAGTAGCGCCTGCTTTAAATCAAGGTGAGTTTTGATGTTTTCTTGGAAAAACTTAGTGTATTTGCTTCTCAATACGCCTTCGTGAATAGAAGCAAACTTATGACCTTTGTGGAATGTGGAAGGTTCTTTTACTTCACCTCTTTTACTGATCACTCGGTCATCTTTTTGTGCAGCAACTGCACGAAACTGTTCTAGATCAGGTACTGGGCTTTGGCTGATTTTTTGTGTTGTATTAACCATTTTTCTCTCCTACACACGAAGTGATTGAACATGAGCTTGTTCATGATTAGAGGTGGTTGGAATCGCTTGATCCAACATTGCGAAACGCGCTTGCCACAGCTCGGCCTGTTCAATAACTTCGTGAAACCAAGCGGTAAGGTTCGTCGTATTTAGATGCTCAACGGGTTTACGTCCTGCTAAGACAAGCTGTCGACCGTTTGGAGCCAAAGCAAGTGCGAGGCTGCCACTACCTATTCCTTGATAGTTAGCATGAGCAAGAAGCTCTAAACCTTTTAGTCGTTGTTCACCGGATTTTTCTAACCCTCCGAACGTTACAGACAACATCAAATCATCCGTATCTGTCGCGATGAAATACAACATGTAGCGATCATCGACCAGTAGCTGACAACGTTCATTTTCTTCAAAATTCAGTTCGGGCAACTCATTGAGTTGGCAAAACTCCAAGAGCAGTTGTTGAATCGTGTTCATAACTTTTTCCTTTTGTTTCAATAACTCTATTGAACAACGATTGCAGATTGAACGATGTCGGTAATGGCTTTATTTTTGTCACTTTTTCGCCTTCATTGTGAGGTTTTCCGCAGAAACCTCGCTCTAAAAACGAGTTGCCAGAGTAATAAAAAAGAGCAGCTCAGAGCTGCTCTTTCAATAAAGGTTAGATGCTTAGCATGGTGTATTTGCTCACTTCTTTTGCAGAGTGACTAACCCAGTTTATGGCTATCAAAAATGACTTCTGTTGGCGGGAACATATTCGAAACAGGTGGTCGTTGTGCATCTCCAAACATTGGTGCACCGAATGCAGATGTCGCCCACGGGTCAACAATTTTCACATCCTTACTCCACGTTGATGGATCTTTTATGTCGCTCCCCTCTTGTCGACCAACCAGTACATAAAGGTGTGTACCTGAATGACCCTTTTTAAACGCAACCACTTCTACTTTGGGTTCACTTTCAGGTGTTCCTGACATGCCTTGAATCATCTCAGCGGCGGCAGCAAAGGCAAATGTAGTACAGCAGCCGGCTTTCGCGGTTTGTACTGCCTTAGCAATGTTCTGTAGAGTGCTTAATTGCGGTGCGGTTCCTCTTTGTGCTGCAGCTTGAATTCCGTTTGCGGACATCGTCGCTCTGTGATCTTGCATGATTCGCGCTTGATCCGCGTGAAGCTCTTTTAGTCGTGGCTTTCCTTTTGTTTCATAAAACTGTGACCCCTTAACACCGAACGTATTTAAGTCCGTACAGGCAAAATCACCAAGCTTTTGAAGGTTGGCTTTATGTTCGTTGATAAGCGCGACACTCGATGAGGCTTTATTGGTTTTGGAAGAAGAGGCTGCCGTTTGTGCAGTGGGCCAATTTGAGCTAGGACCAGACGACAATCTCTCAAGATTTTTCAGGCTCCCAAGCGTTAACTTGTTTTCACCGTTCAACACATTTTTCAGCATCAGCTTCGCAACATCTTTAGGAATACCCTGCTTAGTAAGCAGGTTCACTACAATATCTTTCGCTTTATTCTGGTGGCTAATACGCGCGCTGATACTTTTATTTTTTGGTGCGCCCTCTTTAACAAAAATATCTTTACCGTTGTGTGCTCGAACCTCTTTGTCGTCAGCTTGATTTTGTGTCGCCAAATGTGACGTTAACTGACTCAACGAGTGCATTTGCGATGTATTAATATTGACCATGTGTGATGCCTTAAACTTGAATAAATGCGTGTACGTCTGTTTGGCTAAAATCTACAACCGTGTTGTTTTGAAATAACTGTCCCCAAGTATCAACTAATTCGTTCAACTGAATGATTAAGTTAGCAATGTTGGTGAGTTCACTTCCAGCCGCGATAGCAACTTGAAGAACAACGTCTTTGCGTGTTGGATTCACACAAAACTGCACACCACCTGTTTCTCGATACAAGAAGTTGTATTCAAGTAAAACTTGAAGTTTATCTAGCGTAATATCATCTTGTTCTATAAGCAGGTTTTTGGAAATCAATAACTCGCCTTTTTCCTCTACGAGCAGAACATCGACACTGTTGTTTTCAGCAAAATGCAGTGACCACATTTGATTGTCATACGCTGTCACGCGCTCAAGGTTCAGCACTTCTCCTAGCTCAGAGAGAAGCATATTAATCTTTCCTGTATCCATGTTGTGTCCTGTCTAATTTATTATAACTAAGTGACATCGATATATTTATTGCAGCGAAGCCACTTGGGTATAACGGCTCATTTAAATAAGCGAATAAGGATAAAAGAGATTTTATGGCGAGATAGAAACCGACACTTTATTTCAACGTCTCATTTTTATTGCTATTAGCCGTTTTATTGAGAAGAAAAATTAAGGTTAAGCTGGAAAATAAAAGAGCGGCAATCGCCGCTCCAAAAATTAAATAGAAGTAAAAAATCACTTAATACCGTGAAGGCTATTTTCTGCATCCATAGCTAAAGGATTGAACGAGTCGTTACGAAGTTCTGCTATCGCGTATAGCATGCGACCCATGCGACCATTTCCATCGGTAAAGCCATGGTACCCGATAACTCCGGCGAACAAATGCTTACCTAAGTCTTTATCTTCTACAGGGTTCTCTTTCAAAAAGCCTTCAATGTGCTGCTTTAACATGCCCTCACCGCCAATACTTGAAGGCAAAGTGCCACCCGAAATATTTGGCCCTCGGTAATCACGCTCAACATTAGGCACCAATCGAGCGTGTAGCTCTTTTAGGTTTTCCATATTCAATAAATCTTTACCATTAGACGCGTATTCTTTCAGTAAAGACGTAATATTTTCGGCATCGTTTCCTTTAGAGTTAGAAGCATTAATGATCCACGCTGCAGCTCTTTCAACATTATTGGTTACGCCACTTTTGTTAAACGCGTCCTCTGCCAGTCCTTCAGCGTATACACCTTGGCTTAGATCGGTGCTTGCTAGACCTTCGATATGACGTTGCGCCGATTTAAGATGCATCACCTCCATATCAAACACCGCTTGCATTTGATTAATGCTACCTGCCGGGTTTTTCTGCGCTGCAGATACACCACCGCCGTAGTCTTTTACTACACGTCCAGCAAGCAACTTCGCTGCACTTTCGCCAATCAGTGATGTGAGGTTTTTACCAGAATCGGTTTCTAACATAGCCTCTGTCATCGCTCGCTCTGCTAACTGGTTTAGCTCAGCAGAGTTCGACTGAACTGATTTACTGTCTAACTTCGCAAAGGCATTTAAGACATCTGATGCGGTTTTTATGCTTCCATCTTTGAAGAACATTTGTCCATGCTCAACAGAAGAAGCAGCTTGTAAACGCTGAGCTTGTCCTTGCTCATTATCAAATACGGCTTTTGTAAGGGCTTTCGCTACCGATTGTGGGCTACCTTCGCGAAACAGTTTTCCTGTCGCTTCAAAAAATCGCGCTACTGCACCATTCGTAGGATTGGCGCGAGTAAATTCTTGGGTCGCTGCGTTGATTTGGTATTCTTTGCCACCAATACTCAGCTTACCTTCGTTAAGTATCTCGTTACGAGCTTGCGGCATGGCGGCCTGCAACGCGCTAACACTTCCAAAACTGATCATGTTTTAAACCCTTAATGTGGAAAAATGAGTGGTATTCGTTTCCGGTACTTCGGTTGTTTTATTGGTTACTTCTTGTGTATTCGCACTTTTTAACCACTCGATGAAATTCGCAAATGACTCATCGAAAAAAGATGCAGTTAGCAGTTGCTGAGGCAGGTGTATGAAACCGATATATCCGGTCTCTTCCTCCCAGCATACCGTTGGAGAGCCTTGCGTTAAGGCATCTTTCATATGTTGATGCAAAATATCAGCACTCGGTTCATCACCTGAAATCAGCCCGATAAGCGTCACACGATCTTCTTGTGCACGAATTGTGATTGCTGTGTTTTGCTCAACGAGTAGATGGCAACAATCATCTTCATCAAAAACCAACGGCTCCAATTGGCAGCGGCTGGCAAAATCTGTCAGTAAAGAAGTTATAAATCCATTAGCCATTCGACTAAATAATCCTATTTTTGTTTTAGAGGCGCTGCTTGGTTGCAACACTTATCAACTAAGCAGCTTTCTTAGGTGTATTCTTAAGGATTTATGGCAGTGAATATTTTAGAAATGGTCGGATTTTTTTTGTTTAAAGGCATTAAAATGAAAAAACTCAGCAAGTGCTGAGTTTTTGAGGTTTATTCATGAATCGTAATTTTACGCTCGCTGAGCTGCTTCACCATGGCTTGCTTTAATGCATGCAGCTGTCCATCAATACTGGCGTCGATGATCCCAACTTCTGTTTCCAAAATGCAGCCTCCATTTTTCAAGCGCGCATCTGCTACCACGTCAACGTAACCGACTTCAGGGAAATCACTTAATACACCAGCCACCTTTTCCCTCACCTCAACAACCTGCTCTGGGTGGACATGTAAAATGACCTGCTTTTGGTTGCTCACCAGTTGCAACGCTTCTCGAACTACACTCACCGTGGTATCGACATCATCGAAGGTATCGATGATCTTACGTACTGCTTCTAACACCACACCTGTCATTTTTTCTTCGACTTGCTGATAGTAGTCATTACAACGTGCTAAGGTTTCAACCATCGTTTGCGCATTTTCAATCTTGGCTTGTGCAAGGCCATCTTGATAACCACGTTGTTTTTCGGTTTCGTAGGCTTGTTGGGCATTAGCAATGATGCTTTCAGCTTTGGAGTTCGCGGCTTCAACTAAGTGTTGCGAATCCAGATAACTGGCATAATCTTTCGCTTTCAGCACCTTTAAGCCAGGTGCCAGATGCAAATTGTCTGTTTTTATTTCAACAAATGAAACCATTGAGGAATAACCTGTTTTGCGATTTTTTTTGTGAGTCGATACGCCAGATCTCGTTGATCCGCTTCCAACCAGTTAGCTGTTTCCGCGTTTTCGCTAAGTTGCTTTTCTAATTTGAATTGCCAACGAAGAACAACATCTTCCGGTGAGTTAATCAAAATAAACCTCATCCAAAAATATCCCAGCGCCCTCATGCTTGCTTCAACAGACCTTTCATCCAGTAGTTCTGGTAACGAACGCTGCCAGCCTTGCGGCCAACTGGATAACAGCATCGGCCCGTTTTGAATTAAGAACCGAGCGCCTTCCAAACCAAAAACGTTGTTCAGAACCTGTTTCGGGTGTTTTAAGACAACGCTTCGCATCGCAACACAATGCAAAGCTCCACCCACCATCAATACGAGTTGATTCAACGCGTCTGTCGGGAGCAATGCCAAACTATGACAAGGTCTGTTAAAAGCCGTCTCAGGAACGGGAGATAACGCCCACTCATTGATACACCATTGGTTGAACATGGGGTTATCTCTCCAGCCTTCGATATTTAGTAACCAAGGCTGCTTTTGCTCTATCCAACTTCTATGGATGTACTGGCAAGGCGCATAGTTAAACTGGTGTTGTACCTGCGCGAGTGGTGTTTCTGGTTTAACCACGCTTCGTGTTCCTACGACACCATGTAAAAGTAGCGATATTCGAGCCGATGAGTGCCGCTACCAAGAACACCAAAATGGCGATAAGATTATTCGCCGTCTCTTTGGTGACCTGAACCGACAAAATGCTTTTAAATTGATTGTTTTGAGTAGCAACTCGAACCTCTGATGAGGGTACCATCACTACGCTGATTCGATCGTAGTTCAACCCCTCAATACTGTTGTTCACTAATAATTTGATCTGCGGAACATATGAATCAAGCGCAATATCTGCCGCGTGTTTAATAAATACGGAGGCAGAAGCTGGAGTTGGACGCTCTCCTGGACGCAGATCTTGATCTTCCAAAACAACATGAACACGTGCCACTAGCACGCCATCAATCTGAGATAAGGTTGAGGAGAGCTCTTGAGATTTCGCGTATACCAAACGTGCTCGTTCTGCTAATGGTGACGAGATCAAATCGTCTTTGGGAAACACTTCTTTCAGTGTGGAAAACTGCTCTCTTGGATAACCTTTTCGCTTTAGCGCATCTACCGCGAAGGCGATTTGAGAACTGTCTACCATTAACTTGACGGTGTTGTCTTTGTCAGGTTCTTTTGTTGCAACGACACCTTCGGATAGTAAGATCGACAACATCTCATTACCCTCTTTCTGAGTAACGTTGGTGTATAACTCGGTCTGACAACCTACCAGAAACAACGTGAGCATGATGAAAACTGCTCTCATTTTATTCATCATCACTATTGTGCCTTCAATAAGGTTTCTACGTTTTGTGTGGTTTTACCCACGGTTTTCGCGATCAGCTCTTCTTGAAAAGTAATGCGTGTCAGCGCCCACTGCATTTGCAGTAATTGCGCCGGATCATCACCCACCATCTTCATGTTGTCTTGCAGGTTACTTTTCGCGTTATCGATAGTGTTTTTCAACTCGCTGATGTTTTCTAGCAAACCGCCCTCCAGGCCATTACTTGCCTCGGGAACCGACATGGCTTGCTCAAAACGTTCGCTTAAACCGTCTTCGACTTGCGCATCCTGCAACTTATCAATGTTGGTTTGCATCACCTCGGTGTACTGCGTGTTTATCATATGTACTCCTAAGATAAATCTAACTTGTGACTGTGAGTCATGATGTTTTTCACCATCGCATTTTTTTGGATCATGAAGCTAAGTTCATCACGAACCATGTCCAGTGTTGATGCCATATTAGGTAACGACTTCAACTCTGCCCAGCAATGCCATAAGGCTTGTTCTTTCTGGGCACCCAGTAGAAAATGCTGCGCTAGCATTGCTTTTAGTGCTGTTTTATCAGCAGGTGGTTCGGCAATAAGCTGTCCCGAAAAATTCCCTAGTAACTCCTGCTTCAACACCTTTAACAAATCAGATTGTGGCTGCTCGTTGCCTTTTGCACTCTTCGCCTCATGAAAGGCGTACCACATTGCCTCTCGTTTAACTTGAGGGTCGGAGAACGCTTCACTTAACGATGATAAGACACTTTGTTTACTGACAACCTCTGCGTCTTTTAATGATTCGTACCACGCTTTAATATCCGCCAGTTTGGCTTCTGTTTTCTCTAGCGTCTCTTTTGGAGAAACATGTGAAACTTGCTCTTGCTTGTCACTTCGCTCCATGAGTGCTTTCATCTTGTCTTCATCGCTCCGCTCATAATGGCGCGACTCCGACTGACGCAAAGATTGGTGTTGAAGACTTAGGTTACTTGAATCAATGATCATCCAAGATTCCTAATGTCCTGAGAAAAGCTCGCAGCAAATGCTTGGCTTTCTTCGCTTCCTTGTGACGCAAGTTCTACCCAGCTTTCCGCTTTGCTCAGTAAACCGGCTTTGGCAGAAGCAAGAGCCGCTAAGCTGATCAGATCTGGATAGGCGTTACAAAGCGGTTCGAGTAATTGATGAGCCTCTTCATACAAGCCTTTATTCATGAGGCTCATTGCACGAATCATCGCAACGGTCTCTTCAGAACCTGAGCTTGCTTCAAGGCCATCTGCAATCGTGTTGGCTTCTTGATGACGATGCATACCTGTTGCCATCAGCGCGATTTCAGCCAGCAGTTGGCGCGTTTCTCGTTCCATGCTTTACACCTTCTGGAGAATCGACTGCATCACATCTTTAATCGCACGAGTGGTGGTCGCATTGATATTGTAAACAACAGACCATTTGTTGATCGCGTGCTGAAGCTCGGCAAGCTTTGATGGATCATCGGCATTGGTTTCTAGGTTCTTGATGGCTGCCGTCACTTCTGTGTTGGCATCTTTCGCTTGTTGTTCTAACTTAGCTTTAACATCATCAAGGTTTACACTGTTACTAGCATCGTAAAATGACATAAGACTTCCTCGTATTTTTTAGTTAGCTTCGTATGATTCAACGACCGCATGGGCGGCTGTGTAAGCTTCATACTGTTTGAGTAGCAATTGGTACTGCTGTGGTGAGCACCCTAAATCCAACTGACGTTTCACCACCGCTTGTGCTTCTAAGAGCTTGCTCTTAATCTTGTGCACTTCCGCACCGTTTGTGTCGTTATTTAAAATTTGTTCAAGATTTGTCATTGTTCGTCTCGCCTTCATATCCAAGTTCTATTGTTATCACCCGCCCGCCTTTAACCAACTCAATACCAGCAGGTGTAACACTGGATATTCGGTAGCCCTGAGGCGTTCTTGCACCGACCATATAGCGAACGTTATCGGTCAGAATCACATATGGAACCTGGCCAAAGTTAACGCTACGAAACGGGAAATCGATGTTAGTGCCTTTACTCACCTTAGGTATGGATTTCAAAACTAAGTACGGTTTCTCACCATATTGTTCCCGGAAGTCTCGGGTCACACCGTAAAATCGAGTCGTTTCGATATCATCAAGCTCACCACGCACTTCGATGCGATCACCGCTGGTGACCAACTGGACTTTCTTCAGTAGCTCCGCATCCGTTAATAACGCTTTTAGCGTATCCATGTAGGCACCCGCTCGCTGCAGTTCAACCTTCCACGCAACAAGACCAGGCACGTCTCGCTCCAAGATTTGTTCAACTTGGTTCCAGCGGCTTGCATCATCGATATAGCCCGTCAGCAGCAGTGTGCCGGTCTCATCGCCATTTTCGACTTTCACTTGGTGATAGCCGAGGTTGCGCAAAATAAATCGAACCCCGCGACGGATTTCTTCCATCGTTCTTAAGTCACTTTTGTAATTGATGCCCAATACATCAATTCGACCAAGCAGATCGAGTTTCTGTGTTCGGTCTTCAACATAACCCTCTAGGACTGCTTGGCGTGCGGCGGCATTCCATTCCACACGAACGTCGCTAAGTTTGAGCTCGCCTAAGATGTTACGTACCAAAACAATGGGTTCTGCTTCTGTAACAATTTCATTGTTGTTTCCGTTAGCTTGGCTGTACCACATACCGGCAAAAATGACACTCGGGACAAAACTACAAAGCAAAGCGATGAGCGTTGTTTTTTTCCAGCTAGAGCGTTGCACAGCAACCACAGGTGTATTCTGTTGGCTAGATTCGTCGCTGACGTTACTCACAATTAACGCATCTTCCGCGTATCCCAGAGCGAACTTCACAACGCCGACCGAGACAACAGCATGGCGTGACAACTCGATACCATCACCTGCAACAGCGATGTCTTCACTGTTAATATTTGCCTCTTCGCAACCTCGTAAAATGACCGAGTCTTGCTGGCAAACGAGGGTGAAATGGTTCGCTTCGACCCCAGCATCAGACAGTACAAGATCAGCAATAAAGTCGTCACTGCCAAGCACGAGAGCACCTTCAGGTAAGGTGACTTCTACTCCGGTATGCACGCCTGATAAAATACGAATTTTCCATTGCTGCATCGCGGTTAAGACTCCTCTGAAGGGCGCACACACTCACTTTGTGAGTCATCACATTCCAATACTTTCACCCGCCAACCCTTTTGCCCTGTTGGTAATTGGCACTGCGTTAATTGAGACGACTTTTTCTGGGACAATAAGTCTTGTTGATAGCGCTCGGCCTGAACCCTCGATGTGCAGCTATATACTTCCACTACCGATTGAAATTCAGCGCTATTGTTGGAGATGTTGTTAAGCCTGCCTATACTTGGTCGCAAGTCATATTCGTTGCCAATCAACACACTATCGCCAATACCATCCACAACAATTCGAGGTTCTAAAATAAACATTCGTACTGTGCGGCGCTTAGTATTGGTATTACTTCTAAACAGCGCGCCTAAATATGGGATGTCTCCTAGCAATGGCACTTTACGTAACTGATGGCTCACTTCATCTCGGTACACACCACCGATAAGTAAGCTTTGCCCTTGTTTAACCGTCGCTAAGGTGCTGATTTCAGTTTTACGAACGGAAGGAAGATCATCGACACCACCATCAGCGATCTTTGCACCGTCTTCGAGATGAAGGCTCAGGTTAATTTCAGGTCGTGCAGCAAATCTATCACCAACGATACGTGGGACAATTCTCAGTAACGTGCCATACGTGACCTCTTCCAGCGCTGCGGTTTCTTTACCAACCAGCTTGACGTAAAACGTGCTGCTGTTGTTCAGTACCGCTTCGACATTTTCCTGAGTTAACAATGTTGGTCTTGAAACCACTTGAGCACTGCCTTTGGATTCCAATAAACGAATTTGAGCCAGCAAGTAATTTAGGTTGGTTGAATCAAGCAAGGACTTAAAGTTCTGTCCACTGCCGAGCGTCACATCCCCCGAATTCACATCACCTGTTGTTTTGATATCGACAATGCGGTTGTTTCCGACAGACACTCCCGCTCGCCAATCCACGCCTAACTGACTTAAATCGTTGGCACTGATATCGACAATCGATAGCGCGACTTCAATTCTTGATTGCGGCTGGTCTAATTGCGCGACCAGTTTACGATAGAGCGGTAATCGTGCTTGAGTATCACGAACGATAATCGCATTAAGGCCCGGCTCTGCTTCAACTGTTGCGCCACCATGAACTGAGGCGGTTTTATTACTTTTTACAGGCTTATCTGGACTGGTAACTTCTTTGCTAGACGCACTCGCCACTTGAGTTTGAACACCAGACACGACCCGTTTTAACACCGATGCGATGCCAGGGACCGTAATTGTCTGATCTCGATATGCAATTTCTCTATCCGTTGCAGAAGCGTACTTCAAAGGAATTATCTCAACGAATAATTCGTCGGTTGAATTCGATTTCTGCAGCAAGCGCGTTTCCAATGCCTCCGCCGTTTGTACCACTAAGTCGACATAACGTGGAGGACCCGCAAGATAGACTAACCCTTTGCTCTCAGCAGCTCTCCAACCATAACGAGAATCCCAAACGCCGGTGGAAATTAACGTACTGCGTAGCTCTCTAGCCGTAAGTAATTCCAATTGAAGTAAACGTGAGCGAGTTTCTGTCGCCTTATAGACATGTAAGACGGCACCATCGAAGTACCACATCAAGTTGTACACTTGCGATAAGTAATCGAGGAATTCCGCGGGATCTTCAGAGGTAAAACGCCCATTCACTCGATCGTTGACTTTGTCACTAACAGAAACCGAGACACGATAATTTGCACCGAAGTTATTCAACAACTCTTTTAATGAGTCGTTATCTGCATAGTAGCGGAACGGTTGTTCGGGCCAGTGTAAGTCTGTTGCTTGCGCGTATCCCAAAGGAACAACACTCACTGCGCATAACAATGCCTTTGTTGCAGCACGCCTAATGTTGGGAAAGATTTTTAGCATCATGGTAACCACACTGTATGGTTGATTGTGTGGTTCACACGTTCTTGTTCCAATAATACAATGTAACGTTCGCATAGATTGACGTGCTTAGAAAGCAAAGCAGAGAACCGTTCCACCGAACAGTCCTCAACCCTTACTTTACTTTGCAAAATCAATTGCTGATCATCATTGGTTGTCAGTACGCTGCCATCCTCACGAATGGTTTTTAATGAGAGCTGCATGCAACGTTGTAACGCTTGTTCTTGTTGATAATCTAGATGCTCTTTAAACTGGAAGGGTAACGTCGCTTCCCATAAAATCCATGACGCATGTTGCTTGATGGTCAGTGATAACTGGTCAACCTCGATGTTGTAAGAACCATTTTCTGAGGCAATAAAATCCCCTACCTTTAGCGCTTCCGCTAAAGATTTCATCATCTTATCTAACATTTAACGCCCTATTTAGATCTGGCTGAGGTGATTGCAAGCCTGGCCGCACTGACCACTTTGAGTATCAAAATAGTAGTGATCGATATCACCAACAGTTTGCATGTTCTTGAACCATTGCCATACTTTCGCAACCGCATTTTGGTCGTTGTAAACCACATCGCATGCATCCCAAACTTCGTTCAGCTCAGGGGCTTCAAGTCGTACTTCCGAACACCAATTTTTCCACTCAGAAATAAATTGTTCGGTTGTCGAGGTGTACTCCGCGAACCCTTTCAGCTCGTCTAAAGACGGTTGCCACTTCTCAATTAACGAACGATGACATTCAATCACTTGCAACTGTTGTTCGCTTAACGTCCCAAGTTGCTTTTTAAGTTGATGCTGCTGGCTCTTAATAAGATCGAGTTGCTGTTGAACAAAGACGGCACTGGTGTCTTCCCCTGATAGCTTCGACCAATATTCCTTCTGAATATCGAGTTGATTGATAAGTTGTTCAACTTTAATCGAAGCATGAAGAGCACTTTGATCGACTTGTCGGTTAATCCACTCGTTGAGTGATAAATGGAAGCAAAGCATCAACGTTTTTGGGACAGCCAAATTAAAGCGAAAGCCCAGACGAGAGTTGATGTAGTCCAGCCTTTGTTCGAACGTTGTGATTGTGCTGCTATCACTGAGCTGCGATCCAATTTCCAAAAATAAACGCATGGCAAACCGGTCTATCGAAGCACCAAGTTTTTGATACGTTTTTACTAACTGGCTAGCGCACAGGCTATCGACGACATTTCTATCCAACAAGCGTTGAAGTAAAGATAACTGCTCATAATTTATGACGCCTTCACTCAACAATTGTCGGTGATTGACGTGCACAACATTGAGATCCTGCGTTGGTTTCGAGGCGCTTTCATAACGAGCTCCTCTTTGTAAAACAGTCACTTTCCGCTGTGTCACTATGCTGTCTGGAAAAAGCGAACGGCGTCGCCAATGCTGCTTTTTCATTTATGTTCGTCTCCGCACCCCTTTCGAACAATCCAGAAAGAAAGAGATGTAATAATTTTTAATCGTTCGTTGTTACACGATACATAATAGAATTTACACTGGTGAGTGACTTTCAAAATTAGTCAGAAAATTTTAGTCCCAAGTCATTTCATTTCGCGATAGCCACTTGATCGTCTCCCGAACGTACGCGGCTTGGGGTCGTTCCAAAACGACGACGGTAACTCTGCGTAAAGTAAGACTGGCTGGAAAACCCTGCCTCCATCGCCACATCTACGATGCTCATCTTACTCGTCAACAGCAGTTTATGAGCATGCAGTAGTCGACGCTCACTGATCCAGGCTCTTGGAGAAATGCCATAGTGCTCATTAAAAAGCTCTTTAAAAGTGGTTAAGCTGGCACCAAACTCCTGCGCGTAGTCTGTCAACTTCCATTCTTTTAAGTAATGCTGTTCCATAAACCGACGTAACCGTTCCGACGTACGGTTTGTTTGTTGTGACAGCAACGCATACAGTGATTCTCCTCCTTTGCTGTGTAGCAAGAGAATGAGTAGTTCTTCGTATTTTAGGCACATAATGGCATCAGGGTACGCTTGTTGCTCAAGCGTCTGCATGCTAGAAAGCACTTGTTCAACGAGTATGTTCAAACCAAAAGTAAACAAACCAGAACAAACTTTGTCTACCTTAGGCAGCATCATCAAGAGATCACTGTGTTTTTGCAGCAACTGACTAACGAGTTCATTGTCGTAGGCAATAATCGACGCTTTGTATGCCCCATCTAGCGGAGAGTACTCTAACAAGTAATCTCCTTGGGATAGAAATACCCCATTTTCTGCAGCAACATCGATTGTGCAATCACCTGTTTGAACTCGAAGCTGACCATTGTGAACGACAACAATGTGAGACTGGTCTGAGTGAAATACTTCGTCAGATTTTTCATAGCAGGAAAAACTACGAATTTTTCGTGAACTCGAGTCGACCCTTTCTGAGTTTAGTTGGCCTGACACATCCATTTTCTACCCTTCATTATTTTGAGTTTCTCAGTGCAAATGTTGAGAAACTTTCAAAGCACTACTTTGATTGTTGTTATTTCTAAGTACTGCTGTATGAATTAAAGAAGCAAAGAAAAGAGCATAGAAGTTCTATCACTTACCATACCCCCCGAATAATTAGCGAATAACCCAAGCATTACCTTTACCTAAAGGTAAAAGTTTGACTTAGTAAATTTCTGCTGTCCGTCTTTATTATTTTTATCAGATAGCGTTTATCATTAGCCAAAACTTAAATATCATTTCGTTATTTAAGCTTGGTTGTTTTGTTATACATTAGAATACAATTAAATAGATTTTGGCATCGTTTCGAGAACAAAATTAAATTTCCAAAATCATAAAAATGTATGTTTTATAGCCTAAAACGCCAAGCCAACGTGTTCAAGGAGCGAGATATAATCATAAAAAATACTGTTTTTGCAACAAGTATGAGTCTAAAAAACAACTGACCCGATGACTTCAAAGTCATGTAATTAATGTTTATAAAAGACAACAAATCTTTCACAAAAGGAAAGATATGGTCTTTATTTTTATAAATTAGAAAATTCTAATAAAAATGTAGTACTTAAAATTTTATCTGTTTATTTTTGGAACAAGAATCAAGTTTTCTTGTTTATTTCCCTCTAAAAATAAATAGTTCTTTTCTTTTTCAGCAACGAGCTCACCGTTTGAATAAAGCTTTCCAATAATCTTCATTTTTCCTTCACCAGCTTGAATTGGTGCAATTAAAAACGAATACTGCACAGGCAACTGAACGCCTTGGTAGCTCTGAGATGCCGACTTAAGACATTGATTATCAATAACTTTACATATTTCCACTTCAAGAGAAGTAATCGAAGGTGGAAAGTAGCCGTCGACAGAAACCCAACCATAGACTGATGCCTGACTCTGTGTATCAAAGCCATCCACCCCATTAACGGACACAGTCTGACTGCACCCACTCAGTATGAATAACCCAATAAAACCAGCCCATATAGAATTGTTCATTATGACCCCATAAACTTATTTTATATAATCTAGCTCATTTGAAATTCACACAATTCTTTATGTAAAAATATAAAAGATCAACTTATATTTATACTACAAGCGGACAATAAATCGCATTTTTCAACAACACGTAGTTAACATGGACTGTAATTTCAAAAACAGTTTCTGCTCTCTTTCATTCCTTCCTTAATTGAAGTTCATTAGAGAAAAGTGATATTCATATATATCATTGCCATCGAGATATGCATCTGAACACACTTACTTTTATCTTTCTATTTCTCTCAACACATTTAAAAGCCAAAATATAATAACAACCGACTAATATTGATAAACATGAAGAGATACATCTAATATTTTCCTTGATAAAATTTCAAAAGGGACTATTCCTATGTCAGCACGCCAAACTATCGATGAGATTTTGCTAAAGTTTGCTCATCAAATAGGCTTGCCTGCACTGCATCTAACGGAAAATGAAGTAAGCTTAGCCTTTGATGATAATCTAAGGGTGCATATCATCTTTCATCCTGAATCGACCACTTTGCAGCTCGAAGCTGAGATTGTTGGCCTTCAAATTGTAAATTCCGATCTCTATCGCTCTTTCTTGGCCTTTAATTATCACTGGCCTGAGCACCAGTTATTTTTTAGTTTAGATAACCACCGACATGTCCTATGTTTAAACCGACTCATTAACATTAGGCGACTGGATTACGAATATTTTGAAACAGCTTTAGCAGAATTGCTGACGCACAGCGAGTCGTGGGAAGCGTTATTGTCTTCTCATGTAACCATTGATGAGGCACCACCGATGCCACAAACTTTAGACTTGAGAGTTTAGGTGTCTTTATGTCCAATGACATCCAATCCACATACACCAATTCATCGGTTCATGACGTTCAACAAGCGCAGCAAAGTGATGCAGTGCCGCAAGGAACGTTTCATGGCCGTAAAGTCACCCTACTCTCCTCATCAGACAGCAGCATGACGCGAACAAGCTCTAAAAGAGAGCTTGGTGAATGTTTAAATCAATTTGCCAGTCTCGAATCTTGCAATCGCGTTTTGGATTTTGATCCGCAACTCAATATTGACAAGCAAAACGCCGCCGTAGAAAAGCTTATGGAACGAAAAGTGGCGATAATTCAACGTTCCTGATATCACAATATAAGCAGGTTAAACACCTAAGTTACCCTTCAGCCGACAAGCTCACGCTAATAAAAAACCCCGAAGATTCGGGGTTTTGATTCATACTGCTTTTTCTTTATTAATTACTTAGTTTCACTAGAAGAAGCCTAACGGGTCGATGCTGTAGCTAATCAGCAAGTTCTTCGTGTTCTGGTAGTGATCCAGCATCATCTTGTGCGTTTCGCGCCCGATACCCGATTTTTTGTAACCACCGAACGCTGCGTGTGCAGGGTAAGCGTGGTAACAGTTAATCCAGATCCGGCCAGCTTCAATATTACGGCCCATACGATATGCAACGTTCGCATCACGTGTCCAAACACCTGCGCCTAAGCCATATTCAGTGTCGTTTGCGATTTCCAACGCTTCAGCCTCATCTTTGAATTTGGTGATAGCGATCACTGGGCCAAAGATTTCTTCTTGGAAGATTCGCATCTTGTTGTGGCCTTCCAACATGGTTGGCTGAATGTAGTACCCCTGGTTGATAGACTCTGGCTGTTCTGACACTCCACCACCAAAGACCACTTTTGCGCCTTCTTCACGGCCGATTTCCAGGTAACTTAAAATCTTATCAAACTGTTCTTGAGAAGCCTGAGCACCAACTTGAGTATCGGTATCGAGCGGATTACCTTGTTTAATCAGCTGTGCACGTTCCGTCAGTTTCTCTACAAACTTGTCATAAATCGCTTCATGAACCAGTACGCGAGATGGACAAGTACAAACTTCACCTTGGTTGAAGAAACCAAGTAACGTACCTTCGATACACTTATCAAGATACTCATCTTCGTAATCGAAGATATCTGAGAAGTAGATGTTTGGAGATTTACCACCTAACTCAACTGTCGATGGGATCAAGTTGTCTGCTGCACATTTCAGAATGTGGTTGCCAACTTGCGTAGACCCGGTAAACGCGAGTTTCGCAATGCGGTTGCTGGTTGCTAATGCTTGACCCGCTTCAGAACCATATCCGTTTACAACGTTGATGACACCAGGAGGAAGAAGGTCACCGATTTTTTCCATCAGAACCAGAATGGATGTTGGGGTTTGCTCTGCTGGCTTCAATACCACACAGCAACCCGCCGCTAGTGCCGGTGCTAGTTTCCAAGCCGCCATCAACATTGGGAAGTTCCACGGAATAATTTGACCAACCACACCAATCGGTTCTGGGAAGTGGTAGCTTGCGGTGTGCTCATCCAGTTCTGCCGCACTGCCTTCTTGTGCGCGAATACAGCCAGCGAAGTAACGGAAGTGATCCACTACTAAAGGTAAATCTGCCGCCAAGGTTTCGCGAACTGGTTTGCCGTTTTCCCAAGTTTCTGCAACAGCAAGCTCTTCTAGATGCTGCTCAATACGGTCAGCAATTTTCAGCAAGATGTTCGAACGTTCTGTCACGCTGGTTTTGGCCCATTTTGCTCTGATGTTGTGCGCGGCATCCAGTGCTAAATTAATATCTTCCTCGCCAGAGCGAGCAACTTTACAATACGCTTGTCCGTTGATTGGTGAGATATTGTCAAAGTACTCACCACCCGTTGGTTTTACCCATTCCCCACCGATAAAGTTATCGTAATGCGATTTAAAGTTAACAATGGCATTTTCACTACCTGGCTGTGCATAGATCATAACTCTTCCTTTTGTTTCTCGTTCAATGTGTTATTGCAGTGTCGTATCGCACTGTTCACAAAGAGCATTACGCAAGTCACACGCCAACTACGCCACACTTGTTGTTAATTAAATGTAAAACTATGATTACCAAGCGATAACAAACCAAGTGAGCGATGTTTGAGCGGATGTATGGTGTAAACACCAATGTTCAAGTGTTCCAAAATGGCACACCCTCACTGTGACAAAATGGTACAGTCATGGAACTTCAACACATTAGCGATAACAATTGGCTTTCAACTTCATGGGTCAGAAGTGAACAAGCGGGTTTAAAACAGCGTCGACGCCCTGAAGATATTCGAGTAACGCCAGCAACGCTCCAAGATAGGCGTCACCAACTCAACTTTTTGCTAGAGGCAGTCACTCAATTTGCGCTCCCTTTGTTTAATCAGCTATTTGCTCATAGCGACAGTCGCTTAATTTTGACGGACTCAGATGGTGTCATCATCGGCAGTTGGGGACAGCCTAGATTTCGTGAAAAGTTGACGGAAATCTCGCTAAGCTCTGGAGCATGCTGGCAAGAAAAGGTCAAAGGCACCAACGCTATTGGTACAGCCTTGGTTGAAGCAAAGCCCGTTTCTGTTATTGGTGATCAGCACTTTATCCAACACCATCGTTTTATTAGCTGTTCGGCTAATCCTATTTTCGATCATCTTGGTAACCTCATTGGCGTATTAGATATTACGAGCGAGCAAAAGAGACATGACTTCTCAACGCAAGTACTAGTACAAAACATGGTCCAGCAAGTGGAGAATCAACTACTTAACTTGATTCCACAAGGGCATATTCGTGTGGATTTAGCGTGCGAAAAAGGTTTACTGAATAGTGGTTGGCAAGGAATTATCATTGCAAATGAAGACGGACAAGTTTTGGCTCACAATCAAGTAGCCTCTCAACTTTTTGCGCAAAAAAGTATCATTGGGCAATCCTTAGACGACATTCTATCCACTCGGGGAAATGAGCACCCTTTCGTTTTCAAAACAAAACCGCTTACCGATAAAGATAGCAAGGTCAAGTCTCGTGCTGTAGCGGCGTCCAATGATCTTCATTATGGCGACTCCGCTGTTGAGCACTGTTGGCAGCAAGCCAATCGCGTCATCGATAAAGACATCAGTTTGTTGATTCTCGGAGAGACTGGTGTTGGCAAAAACGAGTTTGTGAAAGCACTCCATAAAAACAGCCAGAGAAAAACGGGACCGTTAGTTTCCGTCAACTGCGGAGCGCTACCAAAAGATCTGGTTGAATCTGAATTATTTGGCTACGTAGCCGGTGCCTTTACTGGCGCAAACAGCAAAGGCTATCAGGGAAAAATTCGCCAAGCACACAAAGGGATTTTGTTTCTAGATGAAATCGCAGATTTACCCTTGGAAGCTCAAAGCCGATTGCTCCATGTATTGCAAGATAAAACCGTGCTTCCCGTGGGTTCCAACCAAAGCATTCAAGTCGATACGCAAATCATTGCAGCCACGCATAAAGATCTGGAACATTTGGTCAGCGAAGAATTGTTCCGCCAAGATTTGTATTATCGCCTTAATGGCTTGATCATTGAGCTACCTCGCTTTGAGGAGCGTGAAGATAAACGACAACTGATTGAGAACATTCATCGGCGTCACGCCGAATCTGAACAACAGCTTTGCCCTCACCTACTTTCTCTGATGCTGTCTTACTCATGGCCAGGAAATTTGCGTGAACTCGATAGTTTAATCAAAGTATCCGCCTTAATGGCGCAAGGTGAAGAAATATTGGAACTCACACACGTCCCAGCCCACCTAAGTAAGAAACTCAGCCAAGCTCAAGAAGGGGCAGCATCCGCTGAACCAACTTCAGAACTGCGTGCAACCGTCGAAGATAAGTTGCTCAAAACATATCAAGCCAACCAGGGGAACATTAGCAAAACGTCTCGTATGCTTGGTGTGAGCCGAAATACCATTTACAGAAAGTTGAAAAGCCTTGGCATATTAAGTTAATTCTACGACCTCAGATACAAAAAGAGCACCGTTGCGGTGCTCTTTCTCTTTGAAACCTAGCTTACAGGCCGCCTTGTTGTTGTGCCTGTTTTACTAATGCCTGACGTTGAGTTTCCTTCTCAGAGATCACTTGATTGTCCTTGTGCATTTCCTGTTCCAATTCTGCTGGAATGAAAACAAAGTACTTGTTAAGAGTCATCTTAGAACCTCAATTTGCTGTGTTAATTACCTTCTTGGTCGACGTAAACAAAACCAGAAAAACATGTTTTACTGGATCCTTGTTGCTAGTTTCAAAAAATAAAGGATGTTCATATAATAAACATCCTCCATGTGGGCGCTAATTATAGGCGTAGTTTAAAGGCTTACCTAGCACTCTTTTTCACCTTTTGTGCAATCTGAGTTTCGATCGAAAAACGGGTTTAATTGCCCGTCGTTACTAAGGTATTGTTAAACAGAGAAAAAAGCTTTTACTGTAACTGACGACAGGGATGAGCTTACGAGTGTAGGTTCACTTGCAATTGTGTATCGTAGAGTTCGAATACGATAATAATAGCGCTACATGCCCTTAATCTGTGTAGTTAAAAACTTTGAAGTGATAGACAACCGAAGTCATATCTGTGCAACTCAGTTTAACGATTTGTCTACCAGTTCAATATTTCACCTTTTTTGAGAAATCTTTAGCCACTTTTTTGTGTGAAACGTCCCAAAAGAGCAGACAATTAAAAGTGTGGTATATGACCACAATTGTCTATCCCCACTTAGCTTCGGGAGGCGTTTATGAAAAGTAACAAACTTGGCCATGTGATGTCTTTCAGCAGAATGTTTTCCTTCATTGCATTCTTGACGGCCACATTCGCATGGATTCTCAGCATGTACGCCCTATTCACTGTTTCTTTAGTGGCTCTTGTGGTCAGTGCAATTCTCTACCTAAAAGACAGGTTTTATCAAAACAAGAAAACGACCACTGAAAAGAGCGCCTAGGCGCTCTTGAAGTTCCGTAAAAGCAAACACAAAAAAGGATGCCACTTGGGCACCCTTTTACTTTGATCAGCTTACTGACCGCGGATTAAACGTCGTAAGTTGTGGACGCTGTGTCGCCGCCTGTACCAGTCCAGTTAGTGTGGAAGAATTCACCACGTGGACGGTCAATACGCTCATAAGTGTGAGCACCGAAGTAGTCACGTTGAGCTTGAAGCAGGTTCGCTGGTAGACGAGCTGTCGTGTAACCGTCTAGGAAAGATAGCGCAGAAATCGTACATGGCATTGGGATACCAGACTCTAGAGATTTCGCTGCTACTTTACGCCATGCTGCTAGGCTGCCTTGTAGGATGTTTTTGAAGTACTCATCAGAACCAAGGAATGCGATGTCTGGGTTCGCTTCGTACGCATCACGGATGTTGCCTAGGAACGCAGAGCGGATGATACAACCACCACGCCACATTAGTGCTACGTTACCGTAGTTTAGGTCCCAACCGTTTTCGTTCGATGCTTCGCGCATTAGCATGAAGCCTTGAGCGTAAGAGATGATCTTAGAAGCTAGTAGCGCTTGACGTAGTGCATCAACCCACTCTTGCTTGTCGCCTTCAACTGGAGTGATTGTCTTACCGAATAGAGATTCAGCTTCAACACGTTGGTCTTTCAGTGCAGATAGACAACGAGAGAATACAGACTCAGAGATAAGCGTTAGTGGAATACCTAGGTCTAGTGCGTTGATACCAGTCCATTTACCAGTACCTTTTTGGCCTGCTGTGTCTAGGATCTTTTCAACGAGAGGCTCACCGTCTTCATCTTTGTAGCCAAGAATGTCAGCCGTGATTTCAACAAGGTAGCTGTCTAGCTCAGTCTTGTTCCAATCAGCGAATACTGCTTGCATCTCGTCTGCAGACATACCAAGACCGTCTTTCATGAACTGGTAAGCTTCTGTGATAAGCTGCATGTCACCGTATTCGATACCGTTGTGTACCATCTTAACGAAGTGACCAGCACCGTCGTTACCAACCCAGTCACAACATGGCTCACCAGCGTCAGTTTTCGCAGCGATACCTTGGAAGATAGGCTTAACCGCTTCCCATGCTTCAGCAGCACCGCCAGGCATGATAGATGGACCGAAGCGCGCACCTTCTTCACCACCAGATACACCAGTACCGATGAAGTGGATACCTTTTTCACGTAGTGCAGCAACACGACGGTTTGTATCTGGGTAGTTAGTGTTACCACCGTCAATAATGATGTCGCCTTTGTCTAGCAGAGGTACTAGCGCTTCGATGAACTTGTCTACAACGTCACCAGCGCGAACCATCAACATTACTTTACGCGGCGTTTCTAGCTTCTCTACTAGTTCTTCTAGAGAGTATGCACCGATGATGTTCGTGCCTTTTGCTGGACCTTCCAGGAACTCGTCTACTTTAGCAGCAGTACGGTTGTGAGCAACCACTTTAAAGCCGTGATCATTCATGTTTAGGATAAGGTTTTGACCCATTACTGCTAGGCCAATTACACCGATATCACCTTTCATTGTTTCTCTCCAATTTTATTTCATCGACGAGCAGCGTCTTAAGCAATTTTTGCTGCCGCGTCTAAATCTAAATACCATTCCGTTAGGCCCGATTTCGCTTGAATCTTAGCCGCTGGGTATGGCAGTGCGTGTGCTGGTGAACTGTTAATTTCTTCAACAATGTCCGCTTTTCCTGCACCAAGCACTAAGTAACTAATGCGTTTCGCTGCTTCTAATACGCGTGCGGTTTTCGACACACGAAGTTGGCCCGATTCAGGATGCGACGCCACAAGAGATAGGTTCGCATCATCATAATTCGTTTGGCCAGGGAACAGAGAAGCTGTATGACCATCTGCACCAACGCCTAATAAGATCCAGTCAAACACAGGTGTGCCGTTTTCATTCGGGATTACCTCTGCCATCTCTTTTGCAAAGCGCTCGGCTTCTGCTTTAGGCTCATCTTCGCCACGGATGCGGTGAATGTTTTCTGCAGGAATATTTACTTGGCTAAACAACAACGTGTTCGCTTCACCGTAGTTGCTTTCTGCGTCGTCAGGGGCAACACAACGTTCGTCACCCCACCAAAAGTGGAGGTTTTCCCATTGAATGGAGGTTGCGTAAGCCTCTGAAGCCAGTAGTTTAAACAGCATTTTAGGAGTGCTGCCGCCAGAAAGAGAGATGTGAACAGGTCTGCCCATTTCGCTAAACGCTTTCATATCGTTAGCTAGGCTTTCAACTACCTGTTCTGCTGTTTGGTAGATCTTATGGTTGATCATAGTTCACAGTAATCCGTATCTGTTAAGTTTTTACATGGGAAACGCCAAGCACGGCCATCACGCTGTAACAAGTCATCTGACTCTTTAGGTCCCCAAGTGCCGCATGCGTACCCGAAGAGGGATTGTGGATCTTGCTTAAAATCTAAGATTGGCTGTACGTATTGCCAGCACGCTTCCACCGCGTCACTACGTGCAAATAGCGTAGCATCACCATTCAAAGCATCAAGTAGAAGACGCTCGTATGCCGTTAGCATTTGCGTTTCTTGCAGGTCAGCGTAATGGAAGTTCATTTTCACTTCCTTCGCTTCAAAGCCTGCGCCTGGCTCTTTCAAGCCAAAGCTCATTTGAATGCCTTCGTCTGGTTGAATACGAATGATCAGCTTGTTTTCTGGTGCGTTTTGACCAAACACAGGATGCGGTGTTTGTTTAAAGTGGATAACCACCTCAGTAACGCGTGTTGGAAGACGCTTACCAGTACGCACGTAAAATGGCACGCCATTCCAACGCCAGTTGTTGATGTACGCTTTCAAACCGATGTAAGTCTCTGTACGAGAATCGTCTGCAACTCCCGGCTCTTCACGGTAGCCGCGTAGGCTTTGCCCACGAACTTCAGACGCCGTGTATTGGCCTAATACTAGGTCATTGCGCAGAGCGTTTTCGTCTAATGGCTTTAAGCATTGAAGCACTTTTACCACTTCATCACGCATCGAGTCTGCATTGATTTGCGCTGGTGGTTCCATACCTACCATTGCTAATACTTGTAGCAAGTGGTTTTGGAACATGTCGCGCACAGCGCCAGAGTTGTCGTAGTAACCACCACGCTCCTCTACGCCAAGGAATTCTGCGCCTGTGATTTCAACGTAATCAATGAAGTTACGGTTCCAAAGCGGCTCAAACATCGCATTAGAGAAACGAAGCACAAGTAGGTTTTGTACCGTTTCTTTACCTAAGTAATGGTCAATTCGGTAGATTTGATGCTCTTGGAAGTGCTCGTGAATTTCTTTGTCCAGAATACGCGCCGATTCAAGATCATAGCCGAATGGTTTCTCAATGATCAGGCGTTTCCAGCCATCCTCTTCACTGTTAAGACCATGTGCTGCAAGACTTGCAGGGATCACACTGTATAAACTTGGTGGGGTTGCTAAGTAAAAAAGCGTATTGCGTTGCTCGAAATGATATTCGTCCGCAAGTTGGTCTAAGCGAGAAGATAGCTTACCGTAATCTTGTGTGTCAGAAGTATTAATTGCTTGGTAGTGCAGATGGTTAATAAATGCATCAAGCGTTTCTGGCTCAGTCTTTTCCATTTCCTGAAGCGATTTTTTCAGCTTCGCGCGGTAAGACTCATCACTGTATTCAGTGCGACTTACACCCAGAATGGCAAAATTCTCTGGAAGCTGCTTGTTCGCGTAGAGGTGGTATAAAGCAGGAATGAGCTTACGGTACGTAAGGTCACCTGAAGCACCAAAAATAACGATGCTGCTGTTTTCTGGTATTACCATCATCTTTCCCTTAAAAACGAGGTACTTATTGTGTGCCCGGATACGGCTAGAGAATGAGCCAACCCTATCAATGGCACCTCAAAATAGAAAATTGGTCTTACCTATTACGTTGATAGGTAAAGTCTATGGGCCCAAAGAACCTCAAGAAGTTGCATTTCCGATTCTTGGAAACACGACGTATTGAGGTCATTTAAGTCACTTATGTCTCAAAAGTACACACTGTACTCGCTGGAGGAGAGTCCGACACGGGGCAATATTGTCTACGACTATTTGATTTACATCAACACTTGCCAGTGCAAACGTTTAAATAAGTTGCACAAAACGTCATAAGCGATTGTATTTTATTGATAAAAAAAGTTTCATCTGAACGCTCCAGAATTTAAGCAAAAACTCTAATATGGGCAATAATTACTCATACTTGCAATCCATTACAGTTTTATCGTGATCTGTGTTACTTACTTTTTATTTCATCATCCTATTGATAATGATACTCAATTAAAGATAATGAAATCACTATTAATGTGAAAGTAGAACGCCATGAAATCAAGCGCCATTAACCCACACCCCATAAACCGAATACAATCGGTGCTTGACTACATTCACACCAACTTAGACAGCACTCTGAGCGTAGATGAAATATCGAAAGCAAGTTGTTGGTCTCGCTGGCAACTGCAACGCGTATTTCAACAACACACTGGCATATCCGTCGCTCACTATATCAGAGAGCTTAAACTTAGCCTTGCGGCTGAGCGCTTAATCCATACTTCTGACCGCTCGTTAGATATAGCGATAGAAATGGGATTTACATCTGAACACGCATTTAGCCGAGCGTTCAGGAATATGTTTTCAAAAAGCCCCCGCGAATATCGAAAAACGCAACAACTCTCCGGGTTGAGGCAACCTTTGACGCTGCGTAAGACACCAGAAGAAGAGAAAAAACATCAGCGCTTTATTGAAGTTCGAATAGAAACAAAACCGGCTTTTGAACTTGCTGGTTATCATGAACCTATTCACGGATTGTTTTCCGCTACGCCCAATTTCCAATCCAAAGTACCGTCACTTTGGTCACGTCTTTATTCATCTGAAAACCTTAACAATTCGGAAAGTAGTTACTTTGGCGTGATTGATGTGACTCAAGCGTATTCAAACAACCAACAACTTGAGTATTGGGCAGGTTATGAGTGCAGTCCAACAGCAAACGCACCAAGATCAACGAACTCTTCCAACTCGGGGTTAGACCTCTTGGCTGTTCCAGAGCAAACCTACGCCGTCATTACACACATAGGCAAAGCATCAGAGCTCGCCTCAACGCTGGAATGGTTTATTTTACATTGGCTACCCTACTCTAATTATCATGCTATCGATGGTTATGAGTTAGAGCTTTATCCAGAAGGTTATGATGTTGATAGCGAACAAGCACAAATGCAGTATTGGATTCCTGTCGAGCCAAACGACGCGCTATCTTTAAAACCTAAGAACAGAAGAATAAGTTCCAAAGATTAGTGTTTTGCACCAAATTGTTAACTTTTCCTATTTCTTTGAATATAGAATACAAATAACAATCATTATCAATAAATAGAAAAAGTAGTGGAATTTATAAATATGGAAAGTCCGATTCGATTTCATCGTTCAGCGGTTGCTATCGTCGTATCCGCATTGCTCGCTGGCCACGCCAATGCGACTGAGAGCATATCCCAACACGAAACGATTACGGTGCTAGGAGAAACATACCGAAACACCGCAACTAAAACCGTTTTAGAACCGGAGGAAACACCGCAAGCGATCACGGTAATCACTAAAGATGACATGGACCTACGCGGCGTAAACTCGGTGAGCGAAGCATTGCGTTATGCGCCTGGCGTAAATACAGAATTGCGTGGTGGTGCCGTTTCCCGACTTGACCTATTCAATATTCGTGGTTTTATTAACTACACCAACTTTTATGATGGTCTTCCTTTGCTGTACAACGGTTGGAACCTTCAACCGCAGGTCGATTCCGTTGCTCTTGAGCAAATCGAGGTTTTTAAAGGGCCAACGTCTGTTCTTTACGGCAATATTCCACCAGGAGGTATGGTCAACATTATCGCCAAGGCGCCTCAGTCAACACCCTCGCACTCTGTCTCGATTAGTACAGGGACTAACAGCCTAAAAGAACTGACGTTCGACACCACAGGACAAATTGGTGATTCTAATGTTGATTACCGTATCGTCGGCCTGGCAAAACAGCGAGATGGTCAAGCCGATACGTCTGAAGACGAACGTTATGTACTCGCCCCATCTTTCAATTGGCAAGCGACAGAAAGCACATTAGTGAACGTGAATGTTTACTATCAAAATGATCCATCAGCAGGTATCTACACGACTGTGCCTGCATCTGGCTCAGTGATTAAAAACCCACTTGGCTCGATGTCACCAAGCACCTATTTGGGGGATGAGGACTGGAACACTTACGAACGCGAAGTTCTGATGATGGGTTACAAAGTCCAACACGACTTTAACAACAATTGGCAATTTCTACAGAATGCCCGCTACATGACCGCCGATGCCTATCAGGAAAACACATATAACGGTGCACTTGAAGCGGATAACCGTACCGTTGGTCGAAATGCCTATTTAACCGATGAAAAGTCCAAATCCTTTGTGATTGACAACCAACTATCTGGCTACGTTAAAACAGGAAATTTTGAACATAACTTATTGTTCGGGCTTGATTATCAGTATCTAGATTCAGATGTAAAATACAAAGACACGCTTGGGTATTCGCTAACTCAGGACATTTTTAATCCTGACCACAACAGCATTGATCGTAATGCACTGAATTTCCAATACAAACAAAACTTGGATATCAAAACGAAGCAGATTGGCGTTTATTTCCAAGATCAAGTTCGTTACGAGCAACTTGTAATGATTGCAGGTCTTCGTTGGGATAAATACGATTCAAATACAGACGCCGTTAGCGATTATCTAGGAACAGTATCCAAGAGCAAGGAAGAGTTAGACGATACCAACGTATCTTTCCGAGTCGGTGGTTTGTATGAGCTAGATTTTGGTCTCTCGCCATACCTTACTTACTCGGAAAGTTTTGAGCCAATTGCGGGTGCCGACTCTTCTGGTAAAGCATTTGAGCCATCAACCGGACATCAATGGGAGTTAGGCTTTAAATACGCACCATTATCTGGTGATATCTCAGGTAACTTAGCACTCTTCCATATCACGAAGAAAAACGCGATCTTGACCGATCCGAATAATCCTTATGCACCGAACTATCAAGCGGGCGAAGTGGTATCACAAGGTATTGAACTTGAGGCAAAATGGCAAGCTACAGCACAAGCTGATTTCACTCTAGGCTATACATATACCGATATGGAGATTACCGAGGACAGTTATTACAACCAAGAAGGTAAAACGCCGGTTTGGGTACCTGAGCAAACGGCCTCTCTATGGGCAAATTACTTCTTTGAAGGAAATCTTTCAGGCCTTCGTACCAGTGCTGGCGTTCGCTATGTCGGAGAAGCACAAATTGATGCACAGAATAGTCAAAAAGTACCGGACTACACCTTGTTTGATTTAGCAGCAAGTTACGATTTCTCAACGGTATCTGAATCAATGAAAGGGGCTAGCGTCACGCTTTCTGCAAGCAATCTATTCGATAAAGAATACTATTCTTGTTACGACAAAAATAACTGTTGGTTTGGCGCTGAGCGCTCTATCGAAGCGAAGTTAGAATACAACTTCTAACCTCTTAGAACGGAACAGCCGTAATTTGTAAAGCGATGGTTTCTACAATAAGCCATCGCTTTTTATTTTGCATAGAGCATCAATATAAACGCTACCGCGTCACTTTTTTATAGCACCTTTCTGGCCTACCAACAGAGCCATAGTTTAAATCAGCCTCTAGTTCACCAGTGCTGATCAGATACTCCAAATAGCGCCTTGCCGTTGTTCGGCTCACTCCGATTTTTTCACCTGCCTCATCAGCGGTCAGCGCACTGCCATTTAGGAACAACTCTCTGATCTTGTCTAGGGTTACACCATCAATCCCTTTTGGTAATCGGTTCGGCAAGTTGTCTTGATTGGCGTGAGACTGCAGCATTTTATCAACGAGGTTCTGATCCAAACTCTCTACGATGTCTAGTTGTTGGCGTTGGGACACATACTTTTTCAGTGCGGCATCTAAGCGTGGAAACATCACTGGTTTTAACAGGTAATCGACAACGCCACCCCTCATCGCCTGTTGTAACGTATCGACATCCCTTGCGGCTGTAATCAAAATGACATCACACGTTTGGTTACTTGCACGCAGTGTATTTAGTATCTCAAGCCCTGTGCCATCGGGAAGATAGACATCCATCAATAGTAAATCTGGCTTAAGAATGTCGAGTTGCATTTCCGCTTCCATTCTCGTGGTCGCAATTCCAACCACTTCCAAACCTGTCAGTTGGCTTAAGTATTTGTGGTGCAGCTCAGCAATAGCCAGATCATCTTCAATGATCATTACGCGAGTCGCCATACTCATAATTGTTCTTCCTTGGGTAAGTACACCGTTATTCTTGTCCCATAATTTGTATTGGGTATCATCTCAACATGGCCGTGATATCGAGTAGCAAGCTGATTGACAAGGTGTAACCCAACTCCTCGATTTTGACGAGATTTCGTCGAAACGCCTTTTGTAAATAATGTTTGTGGATCCACTGTTTTTGGGAGGCCACAGCCATGATCTATCACCTCAAGTATCACTTCATTTCCGTAATCGCTAACGGACACATCAATGTTTCTGCGTTCTGACGCAACATTTGATTCATCGCGAATTGAAGTTAACGTGGCATCGAAAGCGTTATCAATCAAATTACCCAAAATTGTGACAAGGTCTTCCGAATTTAGCCACTCAGGCAGGGGCTCAAGACGACTGCCTTCCTCAACCACCAGTTGTAAGCCTAACTCGCGAGCACGTTCAGTTTTTCCAAGCAACATACCTGCAATTAGCGGGTCTTTAACGGTATCTCTTAAAAACTCAATCATTGCTTGATAGTGTGCGGTTTCTTGTCCAATTAACTTTTGCACCGCATCAAGTTCACCCATTTGTACTAGCCCACTAATGGTGTTGAGCTTATTTCGATGCTCATGGGTCTGCGAACGTAACAAATCTGCATATTCCTTGGTTTGTGATAGCTGCTCGGTTAGATCATTGATTTCATCCCTTAAACGGAAACTCGATACCGCCCCCACGATTTTTCCATCAACATAAATTGGAGAGCGATTTGCAATCAGGCGCTTATGATTAAGGAATATTTCAATATCATGATCTTCCTGCCCGCTTTCTAACACTGTATATAGATCGCTATCACGCAGCGTGTCAGTCAAAGGTTTATTGAGCGCTGATTCTCTATCAATACCGAGAATCTGGCAGGCACTACGATTTATCGAGCGAAGTATCCCTTGGGCATCAATGCTTAACACGCCCTCTTTGATGGTGCTCATCGTCACTTCTAATTCGCCGTACAACCGCCCTATCTCTTCAGGTTCAAAGCCTAAAATGGCGCGCTGAAACTTTCTCGACGCATAATTAGATACAATGGCATTAGCGACGACAACTACGATGACCATTAAAATCAAAAAGGCCAAAAATGGTTCGATGCGGTCTTGCAGTCGGTCGAGCAAATAGCCAACTGAAACCACACCAATAATGTTCCCTTGCTCGTCAAAAATCGCAGCTTTACCACGAACTGAATAACCTAACGAGCCCTGTGCCGTCGAAACATAAGACAATCCCCGTTCTAGCGCTCGACGATTGTCGCCACCTCTCATTGGCTTGCCCAACCGCTCATCAACAGGGTGGATTAAGCGTACTCCCTTATGGTCGCCAATAACGATGAATGCAGCACCTATGGCTTCGGTTAATTCTCTAAAGCGAAGTTGGTATGGCTGGGGGTTTTGGGTTTCGATCATTTCACGAACAACCACTGAGTCCGCTAAAAAACGGGCAACACCCAGTGCTTTTTCTCCCATTTCTTGCTCTTGATTGATTTTGAGATAAGTGAACCCCGCGGCGACGAGCAATAACAGCTCTATCAACCCCGATAGCGTCATGATAATGAGCATCCGCTTACGAAAGCTGATGGTTTTCCAACTCATTGATACATCCTTGTGATTCACTCTTGAGCGTAACGTTAACACTCAGTTAACAGCATGACGTTGTCGCGGTGATAAATCTGTGAGGAAGGCAAACAAACCGCAGAGTTTACGGTTAATTAATCGACGAGCTGAAACATAAAATTACAACCATTCACCAAATTTAGCATTCCTCTCTGATACTCAATTCCATACATAAATTGCCCTTAAAATCATGATCGCGATCACATCGATTTTAGCGGTTTTTGAGGCGTTTTTAGACTTTACAACGTATAATTTTTAATCAACGAAACCAATGAGAGTTTCGGTTTGAAAGCAGTGAAGCTGGAAGTCTATTAAAAGCTCAACATTGATGTCAGTGGTTTGGACAAAAATAAAACAAAACACAAATACTGACTATATGACAAACACTTAGACACCATCTGAAAACTGGAAAACTATAAACAGAGGTGCATTTATAGTTAGAAGGAACACCAAACATGGAACGCGATACCTTTGGAATATGCCTGAATAAGGCGATGCTGTCAGAGAATATGTATTCAACATTTACACACGTCAGGGCTTATGAAAAAAACGGAGGCGGTACTTCTGATCTCAAAGTCCTGTTATCGTTCCCTCAAATGAGTGGAAAAGATCTATTGAATACGATGCGAGGTTCTCGTCAGCTCGAGTGGAGAGCGGAGTTTCACTGTCCATATACGAAATAAATGTGTAACATCTCCCGCGCCCAGCACAAATATAACTGGGCGCATACTACTGCCCAATTTTCCCTCCTACTTAACACGCAGTTACGAATCCTTTATATTAGAGCTAATACTCTACGACAAAGCAACCATTATGAAAAAAACAGGAAAGGTTTGGATACTGGGCTTACTTAGCAGCTCGATTTCCCTTGCCTGTCATGCGGCACCGCTCACTTTTGATACCGCATGGCAGCTATTGCTAGAAAACAACTATTCTCTTAAAGCTCAACGCTCAAACGTCGAGAACTACCAATACCAAGAGAGTGCCACCAGCAATCTCAACTTACCTCAGGTTACTATTGGCGCGAATTACACGCGTTTAGATACCGATATCACGCTGTCGGGAAAACAGATCCTAGACAGCACAGGAGCACACATTAACGTACCTCCTGCTTTTCAGCCTATTTTTGGTGCCTTAGCTAATACCACTTCGACCATAACCGAGCGCGATATTTTCTCTTCGTCTATTCGTGCCATTTGGCCAATTTTTACTGGTGGTCGAATTTCTGCGGCTCAATCAGCAGCAGAAGGCAAAACGGATGAGGCGAAAAGTCAGCTTCTAATGGAACAACAAGCGCGTTTTGAAGATTTATCGAAGTACTACTTTTCTGTCGTACTGGCAAAGGAAGTACTCGCAACGCGGCAAGCGGTTGAAGCTGGGCTAAAAAAGCATCGAGATTTTGCCATTAAGCTTGAAGAGCAAGGACAAATCGCGCACGTTGAGCGCCTGCAAGCCGAGGCTTCTTTAGATAAAGCATCCGTAGAAACACGTAAAGCTGCCAGCGATTTGAGTATCGCTCAGGCTGCATTAGGTAAATTACTCGCGCAAGATGATGCCGTAGAGCCCGTTGAATCTTTGTTTATCAACGACAGTCTTCCCCCTCTTAGCGCTTTTGTCGATCAAACGTTGCTTACCTATCCGGGGTTAGAGCTTCTGAGCGCTAAACACAAACAAGCCTCTAGCTTAATCAAAGCAGAAAAAGGGAAATACTACCCTGAAGTTTATCTTTACGGCGACTACAGCTTGTATGAAGACGATTCTCTCGCAAGCCAAATGAAGCCAGACTGGTTAGTTGGTGTTGGTGTCAGCATTCCACTGATTGAATCATCAGGGCGAAGCGAAAAAGTCAAAGCCGCTCAAAGCGTCGTCTCGCAGGTCGACTCATTAAAGTCCCAAGCCAAACAAGACTTATCGCTGTTAGTCCAAAAGACATACTTGGAGGCTCAGCAAGCTATTGATGAAGTACAAGGGCTCGCATCTAGCATTGAACTCGCTAACGAAAACCTGCGCTTGCGTGAAAAAGCATTTACTCAGGGTCTGTCGTCTTCTCTGGATGTTGTGGATGCACAACTTTATGTCGCGAGTATAGAAACACAACGTTCAGCGGCGCGTTTCCGCTATTTAATATCTTTAACCAAGCTACTCGCATTGAGCAGTGAAATGAACAGCTTCGAACAATATCAAAATACCGCTTATATCCCTGCTTCAACATCCAAAGAGGTGAAATAAATCATGGCAGCTAAATCACTAAAACCCGTTTTACTCTCACTTTGTGCTTTGGGTGTTGCCTCTTGGGTTGGGTATCAATTTTACCAAGCCTATCAACCGGAACCGATCCGCTTACAGGGATTAATTGAAGCCCAGCAATACAGCATTTCCTCAAAAGTCCCAGGGCGTATTGATGAGGTAATGGTACGTAAAGGCGACGATGTAGAGAAAGGTCAGCTTATTTTTACCCTTCATAGTCCTGAAATTGAAGCGAAGTTAGAACAAGCAAAAGCAGGTGAAAAAGCGGCGGACGCCTTAGCTCAAGAAGCTGAGAAAGGCGCACGTGAGCAACAAATCCAAGCAGCAAAAGATCAGTGGATGAAAGCCAAAGCCGCTGCGAATTTAATGGAAAAAACCTACAATCGTGTGAATAACCTTTATAACGATGGCGTGGTTGCAGAACAAAAGCGCGATGAAGCTTTAACGCAGTGGCAAGCAGCGAAATACACAGAAAGTGCCGCGTTTCAAATGTACGAAATGGCAAAAGAAGGCGCTAGAAGTGAAACCAAAGTGGCTGCGGCGGAAAAAGCGCGCATGGCATCAGGTGCCGTAGCCGAAGTAGAAGCGTACGCGAAAGATACTCAGATCTACAGCTGGTTTGACGGCGAAGTCTCTCAAGTTCTGCTTCAAAGTGGTGAATTAGCACCTCAGGGCTTCCCAGTAGTTACTGTGATAGATACAGAGGATGCCTGGGCGACACTGAATGTGCGTGAAGATTACCTTCAACACTTTAAAAAAGGAGCAACCTTTGATGCCTATTTGCCTGCCTTAAATAAAAATGTTGAGTTCAAAGTAACGCATGTTGCCGTTATGGGTGACTTTGCAACGTGGAGAGCAACCGATGCTTCTCAAGGTTTTGATCTTCGTACCTTTGAAGTAGAAGCTCGTCCAGCTCAACCCGAACCTGAACTGCGTATGGGAATGAGTGTTGTCGTTGAACTTTAATCACAACCACTAGGTTAATGCTATGACGATTAAGATTTCACAGCGGCATATCTTACGACGAGACAAGTGGTTGCTTTCGTGCCTTACTTGGATACCGATTTTGCTCGCGATGATGATTTGGGGAGTGTTCTCTGCGGGCATTGCCCGGGATCTGCCAATCGGTGTGGTTGATCTACAACATTCCCAACTTTCTCGAAAGCTCATTCAATCTTTGGATGCGTCGTCGAGTCTGGCTGTTAACTATCATTACGCCAGTGCAAGCGAAGCAAAAAATGCGATGATTGAAGGCGATATCTACGCTTACGCGGTCATCCCATCTAAGTTCGACCAAGATATTCTCCAGCACCGCCAACCTCAACTTTCTGTCTTTTACAACAGTCAGTACATTTTGGTAGCGAAACTGATCAACTCTGCCGTTGCGCAAGCACAAGGCTATTTCGACGCTCAGGTTGAAGTAATGGGCAACTTGGCTAAGGGTAACACCACAACGTTAGCAGCGGCTGGACAGGCTGTACCCGTGTCGACACAAATAACCGCATTATTTAACCGTAACAATAACTACGCACAATTTTTGGTAACGGCTATCGTGCCAGCCATTTGGCAAATATGTATTGTAGTAAGCACTATTTTGATTCTTGCCGCGCACTTTCGCATTTATGGTGGAAAGAATAGCTTTGCATTTTTGGGCGAAAAGCCATACGCCAGGCTCACTACCCTATTAAGTCAGTACATTCCGGTCTTTATGGCGCAAGGTGCGTTGTTCTTGTACTGGTTTTATTCCGTGCTTGATTGGCCAATGGAAGGCAGTTTTGTGGTTATGCTATTAGCACAATTGGCGACGGTTATCGCCTGTATCATTATGGGAGCGTTGTTCTTCTTCTTGTCGATGGATCCTGCACGTGCGATGAGTTTTGCTGGCGCATTTACGGCTCCAAGCTTCGCGTTCATGGGAATTACATTCCCAGTTTCTGACATGAACACGCTCGCTTATGCATGGCGTTCATTATTGCCGATTACCCATTACATTGAAGTACAAGTGAGTCAAGCAAGCTATGGAGCATCGGCCGCACAATCTTTAAGCTCGCTATGGCCTATGATTGGTTACGTTGTGCCCCTGCTCATTACCGCAGCCTTGATGGGTAAACATCGAACAGCTTCATCAACACGCCAAGCGAAGGAGGCGGTATGACATTGTGGCAACTGATTAAAGCGGAACTTAAGGCCGTTCTAACCAATCCAGTCGTTACGTTGACCGTGTTTGGTGGTGTCGTATTTTACTCGTTTTTATACCCTTTGCCTTATGCACAACAAACGCCTCGTGAACAACCAATCGCGATTGTTAATCTAGATGGTAGTCAGACGAGTTTAAAGCTAGAACGTATGGTTGATGCCACTCCGCAAGTCAACGTAGTCACTCGACTTCATACGATTGCCGATGCAAAGCAAGCATTTTTACAACGAGAGATCACCGGTTTTTTAGTCATACCAGAACACTTTTACAAAGACCTAATGCTAGGTAAAAGCCCGACTCTGGCCTACGCTGCGGACGCCTCGTATTTTCTCGTGTACGGAACCGTGGTAGAAGGATTGGCCCAAGCTGGAGGCACATTAGGGGCCCAAGTGAAAGTCAGTAAAATGGTGATAGATGGTGTGCCCATGAGTATGGCTAGCCATAATTACTCTGCTATTAAGCTTAATATGAAACCAACGTTCAACCCAACCATGGGTTACATCGAATACGTAGTGCCGGCAGTATTTGTTCTGATTTTACAACAAACGTTGATCATGGCGGTTGGATTACAAACGGGAACACAGCGTCATGGTCGTGGCTATTGGTCACAAGTATCAACGGGATCGCTGCTGCTTGTGAGAACGTTAGTATTTGTGGCAATTTATTATTTACTCGGCGCCTATTATTTTGGTTTTAGCTTCGAACGTTTAAACGTAAACCATATCGCCAATGCGGGCGAATTGCTGGCTATGTTGTTCCCGTTCTTTTTAGGTTGTTGCGGACTAGGCTTCTGGCTAGGTTACTTATTACCTCGGCGTGAACTTGTCACCTTAGTCGTCTTAGTGAGCTCTATGCCGCTCATTTTCTTGGCTGGTTTTATTTGGCCAATTGAAGCCATACCTACTCCCTTATTATGGATTGCTGATTTAAGCCCAAGCACTTGGGCGATAAAAGCTTTCTTAGCGCTAAACCAAATGGGGGCAACCTGGCAACAAGTCGCTCCACATTGGACGGCGCTTTGGGCACTCACCGTGCTTTGGGGTAGCGTTGCGTACTGGATTGCTAAGCGAAGTAACAAGCCAGTTGTAACAGAGAGCTTGGGGTGACAGCTGACATTTTTTATTACTATAAAAAAAGCCGGGTAACTAAACCCGGCTGAAAATCTGCGTCCTTGCAGCGGACATATGGTAAAAACACTTTTTGCTCTGGGCTTACCCATTGAGCGAGGTTAGATTAAGCCAAAAACTATGGACTCCATACTCTCATATAGAGGGTCATATCCTTCCAATAGACATTAGTCTTCGCTAGAACGATAACGTTTTTCAGACACAAAAAAACAAGACTCACATTGAGTCTTGTTGTTGATAGGGATGAGCAGGATACATGTCGCCGCTAAGTCATATCACGGATTATTTTCTCTCGGTATTCTGTAACGACCTTCATGATTGAATTTTTTACATCACCGACTTGCTTAGAGGGTTGGCACCATAGGCCAAAACCAAACTTAAAACCTTCCAATAATTCAGAAGCTTCCACTGGCTCTATATGATTATTAGAAAACTCCGAATGGGCAAACGTTCTGGGGAGAATCGCCCATCCTAAACCTGCTTCAACCATTTTCACTACAAGGGCCAATTGGTCGACCTCTTCATGGTTCGAACTTACGATGACTTTTTCGCCCATTCCCTCTTCAATAAGAGACCGCAGTACAAATTGTTTACTATTCCTCAAGGCTGTCAATACTCGATCTGGTGCCATAGAAGCGAGTTCACCACCTTTCTGGACGAAAGGAACAAATTCAAAATGACCTAAAAACGTCGCATCCAGACTATGTATTGCTCGACTATCATGCACATTGACAATACCGAATTGATAATCACCATTCTGTAAACCCTCTTTAATTTCGTTGCGATTACGAACAAGAAAGTTAACTCGCATCATCGGAAAATCTGCTGCTAATTGAATACGAAGCAATACAAGAAAACGGTGTGGTATAGCGCTTGAATAGGCGATACTAACATTCTCTAACCCACCGTAAGCTAGACTTAATGCGACTTTATCGAAAGTACGTGCTTGTTCGATGGTTTGCTTAGCATAGTGGTAAAGAAGATGACCATCTTCTGTCGGTTCTACCGAGCGCCCCACTCGCTCAAACAGGTTGACCGCCAGTTGATCTTCAAGATTGGTAATCACCTGCCCTATTGTGGTTCGGTGCTTATTGAGTTTGACCGCCGCCTTACTAAACGAAAGCTGTTCATAAACGGTTACGAACGCGAGAAGTTGTTCAAAACTAAAATTCATAGGTTGTGCTTACTTTTTAGAGTTATCTAATTAAATTACCACAAGATCGTAGAATTGCTACTTGGTAACGGAAACAATCTGCGTTTGAATTCCTTCTCGACGACACAAAAAAACCTACTAGCTTCAGTAGGTTTTCTCTCACTTAGTTGTACTCAACGACACGAGCTAAATAGTTGAATTCTCCTGAGTCACCATGGTAATCGCGGTAGACATCGACACTGAAATATTTAGGTTGATCAGCGTAAATGTGGTCAACGACTTTTTGCTCAAGTGACTCCAACGTTTCACCGACCTGAGAGTACACGAACTGCTTGTTCACTTTTTCCAATTTACGTTTTTTCGCTTCTTTGTGTGACACATAGTTGTTGATCTCTTCCCACTTTCCCACGAACTCGACCGCCACGTAACTCGAGTTCTCGTCAATCATGATAAAGGCTGCACCTTCTTCTTTGATTGCAGACAGTTGCTGCATATCACTATCCACTTTTTGCTGGTCAAGATGGGCTCCACTTTGGGCGAATGCAGTCGCGGAAGCGGTAAGTATCATGAGTGTAAGAACGGCTTTTTTCATTGTATCGTTTTCCTGTATTAAGGGAGTTCAGTTACCCAAAGTTGCCCTTGGGTGGCTTTTTTGAATCCATATTCGTAAATCGTCAGCAAGTAGCGGTGATCGAACATATCTTTCGTTACTTTGGCGTATCTGAAATCTTGATCAATGTAGGTAAACTGCATCTCGATATCGTTGATTTCACTGATGTATTTCATTCGATAGAGATCACCACGAGTTTGCGCTAGCGTAAGGCTTGAGACACTTTTCGATACCAAGTCCAAACCTTTGTCTTTTAGTGGACGATACGGCGCTTTTAACGCACCATTGCGAATCACATCCAACTGAGGCGCTTTTTCTAACCCCAAAGCATCTGAGATTTGTTGATAGTTGAAGTTAGACGGATTAAAGAACACCTGCGCTGCGAGACCACCATCTACGTGTAACTCCTCAAGAGTTTCTCCATCATGTTCAACATCGATAAATTGTGGAGGGAAAACACCAGGGATCGATGCGCTCGCAGCAAGCACCTTGTAAATCAGTTCAGATTTGTCCGCTAAATCACTGTTCGCAATCGCACCAATATTCCAAATCACCAGTTCGCCTGAATCAAAATGGGTACTGCCAATAAAGAGGCGTTTACCATTGCGGTGTTGCTGCGCCATCGCCTCGATCATGGGCTCAGGATAAGCGTCTGCGATGAAATCATAGAGATTCTCACCATCGGTAAACGCGTCCTTAAACAGAGTATTTAAGAAGTTCTTCTTACCCAAAATATTCTTATCATTGATGTTGAGCATGACTTCTTTCATCTTTGGCATCGCATCACCGCCAATGAAAACAAAAGGAGCGATTAGGGCACCCGCACTGACTCCAGTAATGATGGCATAATCTTTTAGCTCCCCCTTTTCCTGCAGCCCCATCAAAACGCCGGCACCGTATGCGCCGTTTACGCCACCACCCGATAAGGCCAAAATATTGAGCTGTTCACCCTCTACTTTGATCGGTGTGGTTTGATTGTGCGACGAGTAGAGAAAATCCGGAGCTTCATTGGCCCACATTCGAAGTGGCTCATTTGGTGTCGAACTCGCGATCTCGACATCTTTATAGTTGCTTTGAGAAACACGAACATCCAGCGTATGGGGTGAACTACAAGCTACTATCAGCAGCGAAAGTACAACCGTCACACCAGAGGAAATTAAACGATTCATAATCAGTCTCATTTAATGTTCTCTGGCGTATGACCAGAGACTCAGTTTGAAGTTAATTGGGTCAAAATGAAGTCCGTTTCGTTGTGTGGAGCTACTATAGCTAGGCACGGCTAAACCCTATAATCGCGATTGTAGGATGCTATCCATCAAAGCAATTATGCCAAGTTTCTATATGCTAACTTTACGCTTCTCCGTTAATTAGGTACTGCGCTAAGCAATTTTCACGACGTTGAACTCATGCGTCGGTTCGACAAATTCGTATTGGGCATTGATCGTCTGTAGCTCCCATGTGCCATAGCCTTTGGTGATCTCCAATACACCGTAAACGGCGTTATGTGTATGACGAAAGGCTGCGACAGGAGACATCTTCTTCACCAAACAAGAGGTAAAAATCGCAGAAATTAAATCACCGACACCGACTGGCTGCATAACAAATTCAACACTAGGGCGTTGGGCCAAATAGCTTGCTTTCGGCGTCGCTAAAATCATACTGAAGGCGTCATCTGTTAGAGCATGCAGATGTTTCACCAATACCATTTTCGGTCCTAACTCTAAGGCTTTTTTACATGCAGTGACCGCATCATAAAGAGAGTCAATTTTCACACCTGTTAACTCGCTCAGTTCAAACTGGTTAGGAACAATCACATCAGCGATGGGCAACAAGCTATGGCTTATCGCTTCTTTGACACCGTCTGCCACAATGCAACCTTTGTCTGGATCACCCATAACTGGGTCACACACATAAAGTGCACTATGGTTACGCGATTTGACTAAACTTACCGCTTCGGCCACCGCTCGACATTGCTCTGCGCTGCCTTGATAACCGGACAGTATCGCGCCACATTCGCCTAACTTCTCAATGTTATCTAAGCCTCTCATTAGAGAATGAATTTCATCTGCCCCAAACTTCTGTCCAGTCCAACCTTGCTGGTACTGAGTGTGATTTGAAAACTGAACCGTGTGAATTGGCCAGACTTCGAGGCCCATTCTCTGCATCGGAAAGACTGCAGAACTGTTTCCTGCGTGGCCATAAACAACATGAGATTGAATAGAAATAATGCTTTTCATAAGTCACTCTTAATTGAGAAGTTTGTTAGCTTGGCGACTAAATAAACACAATATCGCGCACTGTGCTTATTTGGTCGGAATAGCCTCGACAACGCCGAGGCTTATTCTTAATCAGGCTGGATTCATTAGCCTTTGAATTCAGCAAAGTACTCATCCAACACTTTGCGTGTTGCACGACCGATAAGCTCGTATTCGTGGTGAGTAAGATTTGCTAGCGAAACTCGAACTGATGCATGCACTACATCGAAGCCTTGGCCTGGAAGTAGGATAACGCCGGTTTCATGTGCAAGGCGGAACAGGAAGTCTTTGCCTTTCTCGCTCGCTTTGAACCATTCAACGAAGGCAGGTCCGTACAATTTGCCGCCCAGAGTGTCGAGCTCAAGCAGTGTGTAGTAGTCCACACGATCTTTGTTTTCTTCAATTTCTACACCCATGTTTTTGTACAGAGTTTTGTAACGCTCGCGAATGATGCGTTTACATGCTTCTTTGTAGTTTTTCTCTGAGTCCATCAGACAATTCAATGAGAACAGCGCCATTTGAACTTGTTGAGGAAGCGACAAACCTGCTGTGTGGTTAAGCGCTACGCTGCGGCTGTCGGCAACGATACGGTCAATAAACTTGATCTCACGAGGTTCCGGAGTCAGCGTTTTGTAACGATCGTCCAACTCAAGTTGACGCACTTCAGGAAGGCTACGCATTGCATCGTCAAACACGTTGTTGTGTTGAATCGCAATCGAGCCTAGACGCCAGCCTGTTGCACCGAAGTACTTCGAGAACGAGTAAACACAAAGCGTGTTGTATGGCAGTTTCGCGAACAGTGAGACAAAGTCGTCCGCGAATGTGCCGTATACATCGTCAGTCACAATGAATAGGTCGCTGCGTTCGTTGTTCACGAAGTTTGATAGGCTATCCAGAGTTTCATCCGAGAACTTCACAGACGCTGGGTTTGCTGGGTTAACAACACAAAGCAGTTTGATGTCTGTATCTGCAAGCTTTTCGATTTCAAACATCGGCAGCTGCCATGTTGTCTCATCCAAACGTAGTTCAACGATTTCCAGTTCGTATTCACTCAGTTCTGGAATTTCTAGGTACGGCGTAAAGATTGGAGTGATTAGCGCAACCTTGTCACCTTTCTTTAATAGACCGTTGTTGAACATAGTTTGGAAGGTGTACGTCATAGACGCTGTGCCGCCTTCCGTTGCAAACAGATCGAAGTCTGTTGTCATTGGCATCGGGCCGTACATCTCTTCTGCGATGTACTGCTTCACAACCTTTTCGATGTTCGTCAACATACGTGGTGGCACTGGGTAGTTACATGCAAGGTATGCGTTAACCAGTTCATTCAAGAAAGCTTGCTTCTCTAGACCCAAACGGTCTTTTGCGTAGCTCAGCGACTTTTCTAAGAACTGCACGCCTTGGTCTTGTTTATTCTTGCTTGCAAACGTATCGAAGCGCTCAACAATGCCCACACCATCTGGAATGCCACCGAAACCACCATCTAGGTATGAGTAAGTGCGCTCGGCTTCCAATATTGCGAATTCACCCAAACGAATGAACGCTTTACGTGGTAGTGTCGCTAGAAAATTAGGGTTACCACGACCTGCATCTAATAAAGCGCGGTCAGGAACAGTTTGTGCCACTTCAATAAGTTTATCTTTTAATTCAAATGGGCTTAAATCTGCAAATTTCGAAAAATCAATTGTTGTGTTTTGCGTAGTCATAATATTTACCTGAATCTATTATTTAGTAAAATTTGGATAATACTTCCCCTACCGCCTATTTAATTAGGCGATAAGAGTGTTCGAATTTATTTAAATTACATGCCTGCGTTTAAAGTAATAATGCCGACAATAATTGGGCCCCATAGGGTAAGCAGTACATTGGCGACTGCATAAGTCACAGTGAATGAGAATACTGGCGTTGCGTTACCAGTTTTTTCCATTAAAGCCGCGAATGCTGGGTTCGCACTTCGTCCACCTGTAACACAGCCAAGTGCTTCAACTGGGTTCTTAATCTTCAATACAAAGTATGAGAAGAAGAACGAAATAATCTGAGGGATAATCGTTACACCCATGCCAAGGAACAACAGAGACATACCGTGTTCTTTGATGGTGTCGACCGCTTGAGGGCCAGCCTCAAGGCCAACAATACCTACAAATGCTGCCAAACCGAAATCTCGAATAAAGTTCGCGGCACCCACAGGAAACTGAGCAACATGCGGATTGCGGCTACGCAACCAACCGACGATCAAACCTGAGATCAAACAACCTGCACCAGAACCGATAGTGACGGGAATACCAGCAATCTTAAAACTGATTAGACCAATTAATAGGCCAACCACCATGCCCATACCAAGCACGATTAAGTCAGTCACGTTTGCTGAGCCCATTCGCTGACCAATGTTTTTCTCAACGCGATTGATGTCTTTTGCGGTACCTGTAAGCTGGATGACGTCGTTTTTCTTCACCACAAGATCCGGCGTCATTTCAATTGAGTTGCCTTCACGAATATAGTCTGTCACATAAATACCGCGCATAGAGCCTTGGTTCGAAGCCTCTTTAATCTCTTGCAGCGACTTACCAATCAGTTTGCGGTTGTCTGCGATCAGTTGACGGTTTTCTTCTATAACTTCATAGCCTTCTGGAAGTGCAATCTCGTTGTCAGCCAAACCATCTTGCAGCTGATGTACCGCATTACGACGACCTGTTACAACAATGACATCCCCTTCTTTCAGTGCTGTGAATTTGTCCACGTCTAGCACTTTGCCATCGCGTTGAATCAATTCAATACAAGCAGCCAGAGCGTGTTGGTTTAACTGAGCTAAGGTTTTGCCTGCTAGCCCACCATCTTTGCTCACTTTAAATGCTCGTGTAACCAGCGCTGTGATAGCGTTGAACTCACCCGGCGCTAAATCACGCTTACCATTTGAATTTTTCTCTTCTAGAGCAATCGCTTCTGCTCGGATATCCCACTTCATCAGTGTTGGGAATACCCATGTCACCATCAGAATTGGACCAAGCGAACCAAAGATGTACGTAACTGCGTAGCCTACTGCGACGTTGGTCTGCATTAGGTGCTTAGCTTCTTCTGTCACAACACCAAGACGTGCGATCGCATCACCCGCTGTACCGATGATTGCCGATTGAGTCAAACCACCAGCTGCAAGGCCTGCTGCCGTACCTCTGTCTAGATCAAACATCCAAGCTGCTGCTAGTACACAAAGCAGGCCAGACACCGTCATCACTACAGCGGAAAGTAGAATGTTGATGGTTCTAAAGTTCAGTGCTTTGAAGAACTGCGCACCACCTTGATACCCTACTGCGTAAATAAAGAGCGCAAAGAAAATGCTTTTTACGCCGGGATCAATATGAACACCAAATTGCCCAATAATCACACCCATTAATAATGTTCCGGCAACACCGCCAAGAACAAATCGACCAATGGTAATTTTACCAACCATATAACCGAGCGAGAGCGTAATAAAGAGAGCAACAAATGGTGCCATGTCAAAAAGGTTAGAAATAATTTCCATGACAATTTTACTCTTACTAATAAATATAAAACTCAAATAATCTAACGAATAATCTTTCACTCATATTTGTTGGATTATTTAATTTAAAAAGCATCTCGTTTGCTTCGAAGCGAATATTAGAAACAAAACCTCACAACTCGTAATCCCATTTGAAGGATGAAACCATCACTTCGCATATTCAAACGCAAACATTGAACAATAATTGTCGAAAATTTAATAACTTAGTGGTCTGAAATGAACATCAAATAAATTGGAAAATAAATTTATTTTTATTTTCACTGTCCAAAAAGCTACTTTGTTGCGCTATTCCCTCTATATAGCGCATAACACCTTTCGTTTGATGGATTAGATCCTCCAAAAGCGATTATCACGGATGCCATCATTTGCCTTATCTTTCCATTCATCAAGTTAATAGAGAAAAACACCATGAACTCAATGCCACATGAACTTGTGTGGGGCGAAGTTTACTTCCCTCCCTTGTTGCTGGTTATTGCATTGGCTTACATGCTCACCATTTTGGTCGGAACCGTTGCTACAAAACTGGGACTCCACAAATACGTTGCATTTCCTGCACTCGCAGAGCTAAGCCTAATTGTGATTTTTACTGGCGTTATTGGCCGATTCATTACCATATTTTGAGGCAAATTCCGTGATAAAACGTTATCTCATCACACTGCTACTACTGTGTTCAGCTGGCACCGTGATTTTCAGCTACTACCAATCATACACTGACAACCCATGGACTAGAGATGGCCAAGTTAGCGCGCACATCGTTTCTATAACCCCCCGCGTGACAGGACAAATCATCCAAGTCTACGTTGAAGACAATTCGCAAGTGAAACAAGGCGATTTGCTGTTTGAGATTGACCCAAGCATCTATAAAGCGGCGTACCACAAAGCGCTAGCAGCTCAAAAGCAAGCCATTGCATTACTAGCAAAGGCCAAAAATGAAGAGCAGCGAGCACTTAAGTTAGAAAAGCGCACACCTGGCGCTGTACCTGTACTGACATTGAATAACCTAGACAATGCGGTGGAGACAGCCGTTGCCAACGTAGAGCTCGCGAAAGCCAATGTTGAAGAAGCCAAGCTAAACCTTGATTACACAAAAGTTTATGCGCCAACGAATGGTTATATAACTAATTTGAACTTACGCGTCGGCTCTCAAGTCGTCGCTAACTCCCCAGTCGTGGCTTTGATTGATGAAGACAGCTTTTGGATCGAAGGATATTTCAAAGAAACGGATTTAGTTGGCGTTGATCCACAAGATAAAGCCTACGTGACCTTAATGATGCACAATGAAGCTGTGCTGGAAGGAAAAATCAAAAGCATTGGCTACGGCATTGCGAAGCAAGATGGTAGTACTGGTAACGATCTTTTGCCCAATGTGAACCCTAACTTTCAGTGGATACGCTTAGCTCAACGCATTCCAATTAAAGTTAAATTAGATCACTTACCGAAAGATTTTCAACTACGTGTTGGTATGACGGCCTCTATCAAAATCATCAAACAATAATGCGGTGGAATGTATGTTTAATGCCTCAACCAAAGAAGCAATCAAAGCTGCGCTGTCTATCGTTATCGCGATCTGCCTTGCCTTATGGTTTCAATGGGAGAAACCTTACTGGGCGGCAATTGCGGTCGCGGTGATGGCATTGAACGAAAGCTTCGCACACTCGATAAACAAAGGTAATAACCGATTGCTGGGAACCTTATTGGGCATCGGTTATGCCTTCTTTCTTATCGCGATGTTCTCTCAAGACCGCTTTTTGTTTCTCACCTTCTTCACCTTGTTTTTAGGTGCGTGCATTTTTATGTCGAGCGACGAAAAGTATGGTTATGTGTTCTCTATCGGTTTTGCTGTGTGCTCCATCATCGCATGTATGGGAGGATTTGATAGTCAAGCAACGTTCCACTTCGCTGTTCTTCGCATGCAAGAGACGATTCTTGGTGTGATCACGTTTTCTGTTGTGTACCGATTAGTCTGGCCAGTCAGTACAGAACAAAACTTCATTCAACGTTTTGAGGCCAGCAGAGAGGCGATGCTTAACGCTATGAAATCGCCCAATGATATAGATATTGAAGCTCTTGAGACCAACACCGCCAACATAGAAAAGTTATTCCAACTGGTCGGCTTACCACTTACTGGCAGCTACCACTTGAAAGAACATCGTCAGCTATGGCGTGCGCGTTTAAATGAGATGGCACAAATCCAAGACCGATTGCTAGAACAAGCAGATAAATCGCAAAGTCGTGAGATCGATTGGCCAACGCTAACGCAGCAACTTCAAAGCTTTGATATGAAAAAGCCGAGTACATCATTAATTGGCGACGTCCCTTTTGTCATGCGAGGCGATAACAGTACTGTTTGGCCTCATGAGCATCGGACCTTCATCCAGCATTTGAATGAAGACGGCAGAAAGGTACTGCAAGGTGTCTCCATGTTCGTGACGTCGCTGTTGATCTGGATTTATCTTCCTGTGCCCGGAGGTTTCATTTTTCCGATGCTAGCAGGCGTGTTCTCTTCAATCGTTCCTACTATGCCACCAAGCATTATTAAAGATGCATTTTTTGGTGTGATAGGCACTGGCACGGTGATTCTATTGCAATACATTTTCCTAATGCCAATGATGACCGAGCTTTGGCAGCTTGGGCTATTCTACTTCATCAACATCATCTTGATTTGGAAGGTTTTTTCCACACCAAAACTGATGGTACATAGAATTCTAGGTATTAACTTATTGGTTGTTTTGACATCGGGTGCGCTCAACTTAACCCCAGCGTATCGAATTGAAACGCCCTTGCTGATGCTGGTAAACATTATGATCATTTTGATGATTGCCAAGTTGTTTACTGATCTGTTTCGTGTTCGCGTTACGGTCTAAGCGTCAGCTCCGTACTTGAAACTAAAGCCCTGCATTGCTTCTGCTATGCAGGGCTGTTTGTTTGTGAGCTAGCTATTATTTCTTCGTAACCCATAAAGCGAGGATAGTATCCATCAAAAGCGATTAACGGAATCTCTCTTCACCTCATAAAATCCTCTCATTGATTCACGAAATGCAATCGAAAACCATGCATTCACAACATCAATCACAGCAAACATATCTATCTAACTGAACAAGAAGTTCAGTGACACATTAACTGTCTGAGTCTCGAAGGTTTGAGACTATTCAGAGTGGAAACTGTCATGAGTTTTTTTGAATTACGCGCCGGCAAGACGTCTTCTCTTACTGTGCTCGCGAGCGCACTAATGCTTACTACCCCCACTTTTGGCTTCGCCGCTGAAGAGACGACGACCTACAACGAAGTAATCGAGCAAGGCCGAGCACTGTTCGACAAATACGGTATCAGTCATGATTTACCAAAACTGGCCATCAGCTCTCTAGTTCAAGGCGAGCATTTGGTCGAGCATGCCCACCGAAGTGTTAAAATCGGTGATAGCGTTCGCGATTCGTCCGTCTACTTGGTTAAGAACACCGATAACAAAGGCAACATTGATCTGCGTATCAAGTACAACCCTGAACAACTCGATGAAAATGAAAAAGTACTTGATGAGATCGAAGCTTTCACACGAACAGAATACCGCCTTCGAAACTACGCAGAGAGTTTTGATCCGTCATCAGTAAGAGCCAAAGAGGATCAGAATGGTAATGTGATCATCAGTTTTAATTACTCAAAATACGGTCTTCCTCAAGATATCGCCTACTTTCGCTTTTTAAGCGTTGATATTGAGTTGGTTAATGGTGAACCGAAACGTATGGTCATTACCAACGATAAACCGTTCACACATCACAACTACCAAGTGGATTCTTACGATCAAGAGATCCTCTTCCAGAAGTTAACATCAGGCAAAATTGCGATTGCCAGTAAAAACACCAAGATAGTTGGTTCAAAGAAAAATAAACCCCTCGAAATGATGAGCAGCGTAAAACCGGTAGCGATTTATGAAGATAAGCTTGGCGTGCAAGTACTAGACGAAAAACGCTTGAATGAGGTCTCTGATCCACGCATGCAAGAAGCCAGTGTTAAGCTAGACCGCGTTTTTCCTTTAATGGGTGATATGGTTCGTCGTCAAGGTATCGATTTGCCTCTGCCGTTTGGTGTATCGCTAGCGTATCGAAATCAAGATATGAATATTCCATTTAATGATTTCACGATTGAAGGCATCGGCCTTAATGAACTGTTTGATCCAGAAGACAGTGTCGGCATCGTGAGTGCTGAGAGCATGACGCTTCGTGGCGATGTAAACATCCTGCCATTTTGGAATGTATTTGGTTACATCGGAAAAGTTAATGTCGATGCCAATGTTGATGCCGCCTACACGGGTGAAGGTGGCCAGTACATAAAAGATAAGCTGAACGATAAACTGCCAGGATTAGGTGATAAGTTTTGCGATGGTTTATCTGCACTTTGTAGTCGCGGACGCTTAGACGTGCCGCTGCATTTGGAATATGACCTTCGTGGTATAGGTACAACCCTTTCGGTTGGCTATAAAGAGTTCTTTGCTTCTGTCACTGGTACCTATTCGCAAACTCGCTTAAAGGGCTTAGATGATTGGGGCGATGGTATTGTTACTGTACAGCCGATGTTGGGTTATCAACTTGTCGATTATCGCACGCAGTTCTTTGTCGGAGCAGAATATCAAGGACTGGACGCTCGAATGGACGGGCATGTAAAAAGCGGTGATATCGAATTCGATTACGACATTGGTGTAGATCTTAATCAATGGGCGTTTTTGACTGGTTTCAATAAGCAAATCGGCAAAAACTACAACCTGACCTTTCTCTATAACAAAGGGGAAACTCGAGAGTCAGTAACCTTAAATCTTGGTTACCGTTTCTAGCTCTCATAAAGAGCCGGCCCCTAGACGATGGTAGGACTGCATCCTACAAAGGCGATTACTGAAACTGTCGCCGATGTCCTACCATTTGAGCCATCAATACAACAAGCCATCCAACCATTCACGGATTAATGCCAAAGCGTCAGGACGTCGCTTGTTAGATGCCGTTTAACATTTTCGGTGTACGCACCAAATGACTTTTTGGACATAACAATGACTTTACTCAATCGCTCAATTTTAGCCATTACCATCACTCTTGCCTTAGCAGCTTGCAGTGATGACTCTGGTAAACCTAGCGTTCCTAACGGCCCGAAGCCACTACAACCCTTACCACCAGAGCAAATCGCTTTGGAAATTGGCGATGCAACCATTCAAGCGACCAAAGAGTCCCTTGTCATCACGCCTCTTGATGCGGATGAAAAGCTGGCAGCGGTAGAGGCGTTCAAAGGTATCCAATTTGCGCAAGCAGACCGCTTTCAGCACAGCATTGCGGTCCCACTTGAAGGCGATATTGATGCGACTCAGTTCGGTGATGCGTGCCCGCAGTTAAAAACCACGGCACAAACGCAATCAGAAGATTGTTTGAACCTAAACATTTGGCGACCAGCAGGGACAGAAGCGTACGCAGATTTGCCAGTGTATGTCTTTATTCACGGTGGAGACTTTGAATACGGCGCAGGCTCAGAACCGCTGATTCATGGTGATATGGTGGTTGCACAAGGTGCTGACGATGGTAACCCGTTTATTGCTGTTACTTTTAACTATCGTTTGGGCTTGCTGGGCAGTGTTTGGGTCGATGGTTTGGACAACCCAGAGGGCGGTAACTTTGGCCTAGGCGATCAAAAACACGCGCTTGAATGGGTTCAACAAAACATAGAGGCATTCGGCGGCAATCCGCAAAACGTGACACTCATGGGTCAAGGTGCGGGTGCCATGTCGGTGGGAATTTTACAGCAATCAAAAGGCGATGCGGCAATCGCAGGTGAGCACTTTCAACGTGCCATCATGCAAAGCAACGCTTACGGCTTTGAATATAAAAGTTACGATGTTGCCAAGAGCCAAAGACCAGAGCAAAGCGTTGAAGATCTTGCGTTACTGCCACTTGAAGAGGTTATGAAGGTACAGAGCGAGATGCTTGACCCTATTCAACGTCTTAAGAACTGGGTACTGACCGCCGCGAATATTCCGGTTATAAGCCCAACACGCGACAACAGCCCATTAGCTACGTTGATGCCATTTTCGCCTTACATCGAGCATCGCCCACCAGCGTTTCTAGTGAAAGAAGTACCGGGCTATCACTTTACTGAACAAGCGATTGAGAGTGAATGGATCGTACCGACGGTAATTGGCTCAAACAGTGCAGAAAGCAATACTCTGGGCATGCTGCCGAGCCTGACATTTTTGATCCCAACTATTATTGAAATCTTGGGCCAAGAAGCGCCAGAAATCATTGAAAGTGGTGACGAAACCTTAATCGTCGAATACATGGTTGAGTGGCTAGAATCGGAAACGAACTTAAACCGTTTACGTGCTGAATATCGTTCATTACTCAGCGATTCAGCTTCAATTGAACTCGATCTTTCTGACTTATTTGAACTGCTACCTAGCACCGCTTATGAGGCGATGACTAAGTTGTTCTTCGGTTTGGGGAACTCCGATTCAACCACGGAGTTACTTGCTCTGACTGACTTCTTCCCTAACGATGAAAGCGAACTGAATGGCGCGGCCAAAAACATGCAGCAATTCAAAACCACGTTGCATGATTTGCTCTTCACGGGTCCAAACCGTCATAAAGTTTCAACTGAAGAAGCAACAGGAGCGACGCCAAGCTTCTACTACTTTGACTACAAACCCGGATTCAACGTATGGACTTACAACACCAAAGGTGAAAATGGCGATCTTGACGTTGGTGATTTACTCAAGAGCATCAGTTGTATTGTGGGCGCTTGTAATGCATCGGAATTACCATTTGTGTTTAACAAGGCATTAAAGCTTGATGGTTCAAGTGTTCGCCCGGGTAGCAAAGACAAAGCAATGATGAACGAGCTCTCTCGTATGTGGTTTAGCGAACGTTTATTTGAAGACTTCCAATACAACAGCGCGACTGACCGAGTATTGCTGATCGATAACGATGGCGGTATTCAATCCACACAAGATTGGGACAATGCTCATCACTCAGGCATCGATCCAAAACTGCGCCAAGGTCGCCTCAACGGTCTCGAGGAACTTGGGCTGATTCTGAGTCACATGTAACGTTATCTTCAGTTACTAAAAACTCGTTACCAAATACCTAAAAGCCAGTTCACTGGCTTTTTTCATCCTTATTCCTTGAACATCATTAGGAAGGTTTACTCATGTTTCCTAACGCCCTTCGTGCCCTGCTACTCTTTATCTTCAGCGCACTATTGGTTGGCTGTGCCCAGCCCTACCCGCAAGTTGAACCGGATTTTGAAGCCAATTGGCAAACTACTCAGCATCAAGCCGAAGTTTACTTAATTCCTACCGCTCCAGAAGCCTTTGCGCGTCGCGTTGAACTGGTTAGAAATGCTCAGCAAAGCATCGATATGACTTATTTTTCTTGGGAGAGTGACGCGCTTGGTTTGATGCTACTCAATGAACTCAAGCAAGCAGCAGATCGAGGCGTGCAAATTCGACTCACTCTCGATGATCTATTGGTTTTTAACGAGAAATGGCTTGCTGATCTCAGCGCTCACGACAACATTCAAATTCGTTTATTCAATCCGTTTGATTCACGTAAGTCAGGTTGGATTGGTCGCGCCGTCAACTTCTCTACTCATCAACAACGTTTGGACAATCGTCTGCACGAGAAGTACTTCAACGTTGACCATCAATGGATGATTCTAGGTGGACGTAACATTGGCGACGACTATTTTGGTTACAGCCGCAAAGCCAACTTCTTTGATATGGATGTCTTGTTCAAAGGCAGCATTATTCGAACGTTCGACCAGAACTACCAACAACTTTGGGACAGCGAGCATGTTACGCCGATAGAAAACATCGTTAACGTTACCCCAAACTATTCCGCGTTTACTGAAGCGCTTAATAAAGGTGAGAAAGACAAAAGCATCATTCTGGCGGAAGTTGAAAAACAAGTTAAGCAACTGACCAGTCCCGACTTCATCGCTGCGCAAGTCACCCCCGTTTTCGACTCATTAAACAAGTTAGCAAACAACAAACCCTACTTTAGAAAACGTGCAGAACACCAAGTTTGGCAACAAATAACCACTGCATCCAAAGCAGTGATATCAACGCCTTACGTGGTACCGAGTGATGGTGAATTTGCCTTTATTGATACCTTGATGGAGCAAAAAGCGGACATCACGTTAATGACGAACTCGTCTGCCTCTAATGATTCTGGCTTTATTCCGGCTTATTACGAGGAGCATCGCCAAACCTTGTTGGATAAGGGCGTTCATATACTAGAGTACAAAAACCAAGCGAAAAATGATGACCATTACTTCCATGCAGATACTTATTATCACAACAAGACGGTGATACTCGATGATCGGCTGACTTATATCGGCTCATCAAACTTCGACCCAAGATCGGATTTCCTCAATGTGGAATTTGGTGTGTTGGTCCAAAGCGAAGCTTTTGCAGAACATGTCATGCACTACTTAACTCGACAACAAGATGAACTGTTTTGGCAAGTATCTCGAGATAGACAAGGCCAAACTCAGTGGCAATCAATGAATGAGATCCATACTAAGAATCCAAACTATGGTGGATGGCATAAGGCGCCTAACTGGATATTCAAGAAACTGAATGGTGAGTTCGAACTCTAAACAATCAAGACTTAAAAAGGCTCTCTATCTGCAAGGATGAGAGCCTTTTTAATGCCCGCTAAAACTGCGTGCCTAGCGAAAAGTGAACGCGGAATTGGTCTCCTTGCGGAGCATCTAAACCGTAAGCAAAATCCACTTTGACGGGCACGTATTTTGAGCTCCATATCAAACTCAACCCTGTACCGCTTTTCCAATCCACCCTATCGTTGAAGGCATCACCGACATCATAAAATGCCCCAAGCCACAATTGGCGGTAGACCTGATATTGATATTCCAGCCCAGCAGTAAACATGTAACGAGCACCGGTTAAATCGCCATTTTCATCTCTCGGAGAGATAGACTCATAACCATAACCACGAAGATTGCCATCACCTCCCGCAAAGAAACGTAATGATGATGGAATATCGCTCAAAGTGTCAGCGACATTAATGCCAACATTAGAACGAAAGTGAAACTTGTGTTTTTCACTAATGTCCCAAGACAGAACACTATTGCCCTCAATACGTAGCAAACGAGAATCCGAGAAAAAATTGGGGTCTGAGTATTCCAATGAGTAGACGTGACGGTGCTTTACTTCTAATTGATCGTTCTTACGATCAAGCAGTGAAAATGTCACCCCCGGTAATAACAACTGTGATTCGTTATTCTCCGACGCTTGTCGATAACTCTCTTGCAAATAACGAACGTGCATGGTGCTTTGCCAATCACTGTCTAACTGCCAGTGTTTTTCAAACGATAAATCATTAGAAAAACTCGATGTGTCTCGATAGTCGACATGCTTAGATTCAAACTGAATCCCGTAGTAATCCGTTAGAACATTTTGTGTGGGAATTTTGTAACCAAGTAATAGCGATTGTTCCGGTTTGGAAGCGTACGCTTGTGCCTCAAAACTGTGTCCACGTGCGTTATACCAAGGCTTGCTCCAATTCAGCGAAGCGCGTAACCCCAAGTCTGTCGAATACCCACCGCCGACTTGCACAATATTGCGTGAATTCGGCTCTGCTAGCACTTCTATCGGCACATTATGACCATCGGATACCTCCTCGAAATCCGCTTTCACAATCACACTGCGAAACCAATCAGTACTGGAGAGATCGGCCTGATATTGACTCAATTTCAAAGTGTCAAAATCGTCGCCCCACTCAAATGTTCTCATCGCTTCTATTCGAGCCGTTTCGATACCCGACGTAAGGACAGAGAGCTCTCCAAATTGGTAACGAGAACCACTAGAGAAATGCAGATTCACATGAGCTTGATTCAAACTTGGAATGACTTCCAAAGACGATTCGATAAAACGTCCATCTAAGTAACCTTTTTGCTGAGCCAATGAAATCAAGTTTCGTTTTAGCGTGTCGTACTCAGAATGAAGCAACGGCTGCCCTTGTTTAAGTTGAGCTTGATTAATTAGTTCGATGAAATCTTGATCGTTACTGGCCTCTCCCGACACAGCAATATTAGATTTTTTGACCGACATAACCTCCCCCGCGTCAACCTCAAGCGTGATGAGATCATTCTCTGATCTCCGAACATTGAGCTCGGAATGATAGTAGCCATAAGGGTTTAACGCATTATTAACCATCTGCGTTAGTCGATTTGAGGTAATGTTTGAAACAGAGAGTTTCGTTAGTGGTGTAAGGTGACTTTCAAGATTTTTCTCTAATATTGGTGTTAGCCCTTTGATTTTAAATTGCGCTCCGAGTGCATGATGTAAAGGCATAGAAGCTAAAACTGATATACCTATTATTTGTTTAATGAGAGGAGACACACCGCTACCTAGTTTAGCAATACACTCGACAAGGTTAATGATGGAATGGCATATCTGTTAATCGCGTTTGTAGGATTGCTCCCTACGAAATCCTCTCGAAAATTCACGTTTCACAAGTAGATTCTTTGAACAATAAGTGGGCTCAAGCTAGGAGGTGGCAAATCATGCGGTCTGAAATAGGTATACTGTTTGCCAAAAATACAAAACCCAACGCTGAATGGATCTCATCAAGCGTTGGGTTACATTGATAATGTGTTTTTTAATCTAAAAAGCGGTCTGTTTGTAAAACTAGATCGAAGAACAGTTTCCTTTTTCTGCCATGTCGACTTTTAGTACTTCTGCTTTACCTTTGCTTTCGTCTACGAGTTCTACGCCCGCACCACCAACAAATACACCCATTTTAATGTATTGATTAACGAAATAATTACGGCCCTCTTCCGTTAAGATAGTTAAGTGATTTTCAGAAAACTCAGACTCTGTACTTACTTGATGTTCTTTATTGCCTTCGACCTCATGGTAGAAGAATACACCAGGAGCGGTTTCACCAATACATTCCCCATCGACGTAAACATACTTTTTAAGCGCTGCTCCGACAAAAGCATCTTCTCGGTAAATGTAAATCCCTGCGTTCCCCTTTTGAGGTGCTTCAAATGATTTCATTTGATTTGATACTGTCGAATCAACAGTAGGAACAGAAGCACAACCTGACAAACCCAAAAGGAATGCGGAACACAGAATTACTTTATTTTTCATGTTATTAACCTAGCTACGATAAAATCGCGCCAACCATACTATAAATAAATACGTTCACTTATTGGTATTTTTGAAATTTGTGATTCAACCTATGCAATAGCACTCATTTAGCGTATAGATTGAGCAAACATTAGCCATATAATAATCACGAGAATAAAATGCCCTGTATCTAACGATCACTAAATGCCACTTTACTCGCTAGACTGATAAGTAGAATACCTGAAACACCTTCAAGAGTTCTTGAATAACGCTGAGAGTGTGGACGACTAAATACCCAATTACCCACAGATGCGTACAAAACGTTACATGTCGTCGCAAGTACGCTGAACAGCAAGCCAAGTACTAATAATTGCATTGATGTTGAGCTTGCAGACGTATCAATAAATTGAGGCAGAAACGAGAGAAAGAATAGCGCTACTTTTGGATTCAAGACGCTGACGATAACCCCCTGAACAAACACATTTTTATTATTATCAACATTTTTGTTTTCAACGATTTTACTTTCTCCACGCCACATAGACAGTAATGACTGAACACCTAAATAAACTAGGTAAGCGGCCCCTAACCATTTAACAACGCTAAAAGCCAAAGATGAACTCAGAATTATTGCTGACAAACCTAAACATGCCGCTAGTGTATGAAAAAAGTAACCAATACCAAGCCCCAGAGCCGCTTTCAGCCCAGCAGATAATTTACCTTTCATTGTATTGGAAACAATATAAATTACATCAGGTCCAGGAATCATGTTGATAGCGAGACAAGCGACAACAAATAATAATAGTGAGTTTGAATCCATTCTTTTCTCCAAATTAACGTCTTGCGGGATAACATTTCATCGAACTACAAGTAATGCAACGTCCAGGTTTCAATTGGTTATATTTAGTATTAACAACACGTTACTAATACTACAGCACTGCGCGAAGAGCACAATCATGAACAGTGATACGAATTAAATTATGGGCCTTTGTTAGCCCTTTGAATGATAATATTTAGCATCGTTTGGTTGTAAGCTTTTTCTAGCCAGCAGCTCTTATGGAAGTTAACAAATCGGCTACTTAGTATACTTAATAGACCGTCAAATCAGATAGATTATCTATTCTTATTTCTTCAAGCCTTTTTTGCTTCATTTTCCTGCCTCACTAAGCAGCAACTTAATACTTGCCACACCAAAAAATAACGCGAACACGCCTTCAAAAACTGCTTTGAATCTGAGATAGGTTTGCCTGACCTTTTTATACGCAAAAAGAAAAGCATAGCCAAAGAAAACCAAAGCACTAACCAGCCCTACAACAAAAATGACCGACAACAATTCCAACGGACTGGCCGTAGGAGGAACCCCTATCGAATAAAGCGCACCAAAAAACAGAATAGCCTTTGGGTTAGTTAAGTGAATTAACACTCCGGTTAAGTAGTTACCCTTCTCTGTCGTTACGTATGTTTTGGGTAACTTTAGCTGCTCGATGTTGCAGGCAGAATGTACGGACTTTAAAGCCAAATATAAAAGATAAAATGCCCCACAGTATCTAAGAATTTCAAAAAGCCAAACATTGCTATAGAGTATGGTTGCGAGACCAAAAGCGGCTGAGGTTGACCAAAATAAAGACCCCGTTAAAACACCTGCAGCCAAATACCCACCAAAGCGCCGACCGTGGTTCATTGACGTGCCTGCTATCGCAAGAGTTGCAGGTCCGGGGCTAGCGATGGCAGCGATAGCTGATACGACAATCAGTGAATAATTTATCTCTTCCATTTTTACTCTAAGCCTCCAAATGGAGTTTTATCAACACTTATCGCAGAATAGTCTATTGAACGTACATCAGAAGCGTAATACTGATTAAAACACCAAGTATCACGAATCGAGTTGAGATTATTTGGTATTTTACTGCTCCAAAATAACATCAAATCCGCCATAAATGAGACGCTTTCCATCAAAGGGCATTGGGTTATTGTCTGGACTCATTCGAGGATCACCCATGATCCGCAGCCACCCTGAGTCTCGAACTTCTTTTGAAGGCCAGACTACCCACGAAAACACAACGGTTTCGTTGCTTTCAGCGTTAACTGCCATGGGAAATGATGTGATCTCACCATCTGGTACTTCACTCCCCCACGTCTCAACAACCTTTAAGGCCCCAAACTCCCTGAACATTTCTGCTGCTATTTTTGCGTGTGCGATATACTTTTCTTTATTCGCTGTCGGCACTGCAGCGACAAACCCATCAATGTATGACATAAGTAAACTCCTTTCATTGGAGTTATAACCATAGCTCAATAAAAAGAATGCACATGATGCCAAACCATAGAAGCAGGTACGTAATACAGCTTGAGAGCTACATTCCTAGCTTGGACTTTATATGCATATTTGAAAGGTATGTGTTTGGATCAAGCTTGGTTAGCATATTTATAATCTCCAAAACACTCGAATACTCAATACGTTCCTCTTCAGCATGCCCGATCCCACCTATTGTAAAGTGAGTAAAGCGGTAATCACGATAAACGTTTTGCAGCTGGCTAGAAATATCTTTGAGTAATCTTTTACTGAGGGCGAATGCAGGGTATTCACTACTTTCTGAAAGCTCTGCTGTAGAGCCAATAGATACAATATTGCATTTATCGTTAAGTGAACCTAAAGCGTTAAGCTCATTGACTAAATTAAGATACCCAATCGGACCAACATTCATAAACTCAATCAGTTCGTTTGTTGTCAATTCTGAAGACTCTCCCCACATCGACGCCAAATAAACTATGATGTCAAACTCTACACCTTTGAAGCACGTATAATCTGGTTTTTTACCGGGATCAACGTCAATACAAACAGAGGCGACTCCCCCCTTAACTAGCTTTGATCTAGAAATCGCATAAATTTCTGTACCCTGTAAGTTCGTAGCCAAGAACCTTCCTAGCCCTTTACTACCTCCAACGATTAAAATCTGCATAACCCTATTCCTTGATTAAGGTTGTCTTTCATATTGTCCGTCAAACTGTTCATTAGGCATCACTTTAACGTTTCTATTGCCCTACTTAGTTCTATCTTCAATTTCATCGAATGGTTCAACTGAAATACGCTCTGCAATTTCACTCATCTTCTTCATTTTTTCTGGGTTACTAGTTCCCCAAAACCGCTCCCAGTCTTCACGTGTTCGCCACTTGGCAATAGTTAAAACCTTTTCCGGTACATCGTAAGAACGAAGCATAAAACTACCAAGCGCCCCATCTACTGACTCATGAATTGAATCTGTCGTCGAACGCCATATATTTTGAAACTCATCCATTTTTTCACTTGGCACACGCCATTCATACACAACTCTAAACATAACACTTCCATTAAAATTTCTAGATTTAATACGGCAAAGTATCAAGAACACTAAGCCAGGTTAATAGATGAATAAAGCAACATAGTAGAGCGTAGAGCAATCTAAAAAACAAAGCGTAAACGCTCTAAATCACTCCGATTCGATTAGTCATGCACACATTCAAAGATTTCGTATTGCCGTTTAACATTGGCTGTTACTTTTCCCCAATGTGAGGCTTGAACTCTTTCCTGATGTTGTTTAAAAGAGGCTTTGTCGACGAACTCCTCATAGACATCAAAACGAAACGGATTAGTCGAGCTTTGAGTCACAAGAAAAGTAAGGCAGCCCGACTCTTCTAACGTGAGCCTTTTGTGAATTATTAACTCATGTTTTACTAATTCTAAATCCTTTTCCGGAACTAAAATAAAGCCTTTCAATGTTACTTTCGACATATCATCCTCTCACCCCTGTAACCTTTTGTTCAGAAGTAGCCAACACGCCCTCAATCTCAACCTTCATATCGCAAATGTGAATCTCACCATGAATTAAATGCCACGTGTTAGGAATCTATTTCTAATGCCCTATCGACTTACGAGCATAAGGTTATCTCTACCCTTTCTTTGCCTTTACCGATGTTCTTGCGTTTTAATTGAATTTGGCCGACTTCTGATGTGCGCTTTAAGTGAGTGCCACCGCAAGGCACTTGCGCAAACCCATCCACTCTCCAATACCTTCTTTCACTCTCTTGATCGGAAAAGTCACTAATAATAACTGAATCAGAGTTAATCAAATCTTGCACATCAGTTTCAATTTCTTTCAATAGCGGGCCAATACTTTCAGACCACTCGAAATCTATGCGACTCTTATTTTCAGAAATATGCGCGCCTATCTTAACAATGCCTTCCCGACGCTGATAAAACATCTCGAGCACCACTTCAGCCGCAAAGTGTAGCTTCATTAAGGCATATCTACGCTTCCAATCAATATTCGTAGTTACAATGTCACCAAGAGTAAAATTTGGAGAGGATTCCAATGTGTAAATAAGTCGAACACCTAACTTTTGAGCAATCAAAACCGGAATACCATTAATCGTTCCTTTATCACTCTCTTGGCCTCCAGACTCTGCAAAGAAGATAGTCTGGTCCAATTCAACCTTATTTCCGTCTACATTGGTCACTCTTGAGTTAAGTTCTGTTTGGTAGGGATTAACCCAAAATAATTTCTCGCTCATGCTGCTATCCTTGCAGTAAGTCCTATCCGTGATAGTACATTCAGTGACCACCAAGTCAATTCAAGAAACCTCGCCGTCAAGTGTAAGGCTGTGTATTGAGTACGAGCAGGCTAGATCTATTAGATGCTTTTAAGGCTGGGTACTAAACGCTGTCCAGGGGTTTAGCTAACAACCCGTAAATTGCTGAATCTGAGACTACTCCATTCACTTCCCAACGCTGCCTAAGGAAACCTTCCTTTATAAAACCTAACCGTTCCAAGACTTTACCTGAAGAAGCATTGTCTGGATCTATCTCAGCCTCGATTCGACGTAAATTCAGTGTTTTGAATGCGTGTTCGATTAATGCAGTTCCCGCCTCTAATACAATGCCTTTACCCCAGAAATGACGACTAACGCCAAAGCCAATTTCTGCGCGCCTAGACTCTTTCACGTGATTAAACAGCATTATCTTACCCAGAAGTTGGCCATTGCTCTTTAGGAAGATGCCTAGTGTCACTTCTGTATTGCTATTCATGGCCTGTGTACTCTTGGCTATAAATGTCCGCGCTTCTTCAATTGAAACCCAAGGGCCAGAGTTCCAATATTTCATGACCTCATGGTCTGAGAAGATGTCAAACAATTCGCTTGCATCATCTTCAACTAGCTCTCTTAGAATTAATCGTTCCGTTTCAATCTTTGTTACTAACATTTTGGGGTCAGCCTTTTGGTTTGTTATTGGTGACGAAAATCCAATAAAAGTATGAGACACGTAATACAAATGATTTCGTATGAGACTTTTAAACAAGCTCAACGCACGGCAAAAGCGCCACGTGTAACGATTCTATATTGAAGCAAATTTTAGACATTCAAGTGCGTCAACAAGTAACCGCTGAACGCATCAAAGCTTGGGGTGAGTTGATCATAAGTCCTAAACTCAGGCTCAAAATAGTCCATATACTTTATTATCGCTTAGTGACGATTTCCTTCAGTACTCTGGCTGGGTTGCCACCAACAACGACATTGTCTCCAAAACTCTTTGTAACGACTGCGCCAGAGGCTACCACCACGTTGTTCCCAAGTGTTACGCCAGGGTTGATTACGGCATGGCCACCTATCCAACAATTGTCACCAATGTTTATGGGCTTTGCTAGCTCTAAACCACTGTTCCTCTCGATAGGATCTAAGGGATGAGTCGCAGTATAAATTCCAACTTGAGGCCCAAGTAAACAGTTATCACCAAACTTAACTTCCGCAACATCCAAAATCACACAACCAAAATTAGCGTAGAAATTATCTCCAACGTGAATGTTGGATCCGTAGTCGCAATTGAAAGAAGATTCAACATGAATATCGTCACCTGTTGTGCCGAACAAGTGCTTAGTTATTTCAACTCGCTTTTGTTTATGCTCAACAGAGGTAGCATTCAATTTTTCAGTTAGTAACCTAGCGCTCAACCTTAACTTTAATAACTCTTCATCACTTGGGTCATAAAGCTCACCTGCTAACATTTTCTCTTTTTCTGACATAAAACTTGGACTCCAATACCAATTTTCTTACAACGCTACATTAAGTATGTGAGTAACGCTACCACCTAAGCAAGGCTGCTCCACCACGAAAACAAAGCCCGACTTGAACGCAAGTCCTCAGCGCTATCAATTTTTTCAACAAACTAGTGCACTACCACCACCGTTCTCACTAACTTATCACCGAGCCGTTGCCTCTTTTTACCAAGAATGAAAATTGAGTCAATAAAACCTAAGAATGGAGTAATAACATTTCGAAAGAGCGACTGAAAAATATTGCACTTTTTACCCGTTCTTGCACTTATAACTGCAATGCCCAAAAGTTTTTTACCCACACTTTGACCATTTGGTAAACAATCAGAAAAAAGGTAATACGATACAGTCGCAGTTACTGCTGTAGCGCGCACAAGCTCTTTTTCAATACCGATTTCTAAGCCGACCCATAAAACGAGAGTAAAAATGCTAAAACTGACAAAAAGATCAATCATTTGTCCAACACACCTAACTCCCGGACTAGCCAAAACGTAATTTTCTAGAGTAAATTTTTCTGCATTTTTCATTTTAAAATTTGGACTAACAATTGTTTATTTGTGAACTAACGCTATTGAGACAGTAACATCCCCACTAAACCTAATCCATACTTCCGCAGAGCACGGTCGAACCTGATTTTGCTATCTTTTCAATATATTACCAAGCTCGTTCTAAAGGCTAGATTGGTAATACTTCAACATCTCTTCTTGATTAAGCGCTTTACTTTCTAACTTTTGTTGATCTTTAAAGATTTGAGCTAATGAAGGGAGAATTGAGCGATTTACTTTATAGTCATCAGACCAAAGTTTCCCTCTCATCACCGCTTTCGCACAATGAAAGTACATACTCTCTATGACTATTTTGATAACAACCTTAGGATCTTTACTTCCATCGGGGCAAGCAGATATCAAGTTGGCGTCGGTGTGAATACTTGCGATTCCTTTAATACGGAGCACTTCATCAATACCATTTACCATCAATAACAACCCTACCTTGGGGTTACTAATGATATTTTTTAGACTATCTATACGATTGTTCCCCGAGCTATCAGGGAGCAACAATGTTGATTCATCTAAAACTTTTACGAAGCCAGGCTCCCCTCCTTTAGGAGAGAGATCGATATACCCTTGTGAATCAGCGGTACTTAGAACTGCAAAATGGCAGTTATTAATTAATGTAATCGCATGAACATCCAGCACAGGCAGAGCTTTATTTTTAGCTCTCGCACTTGGCTCTGCGTAAATTTCTTTTAACTGCTCTATTGTTTTAATTTCACTCATTCAATGTTATTCCTTCACTATCGTATAATGCTTTGCTTGTAAGCAAGCAGTAACTCTGACTTCTTGTATAAGCACTCGACATAACTCATCGTAAAAATACTACGAGTACAAATTATCTCTTTAATACCTTGTTATCTAAAGATTTAAAGTTTTTCACTAAACTCCCCACACTGCTTACACTTATAACCATGCTTGTAAAAAAACAGTGGAAAACCCAGTAAAATAAAAACTAAGAAAGCTGGGCGTTTACCTTTTGTAAATGCAAATAGATCTTTACTACCACATTTAGGGCAAACGTCTTTTTCTTCATCAACGTCAACTTCATTTCCCAATGATTCTGAGAAATCGCTACTAAGTATTTGTTTCGCATCTTCTGCATCACTTTCGGCCACCATCAGACGGACGCCGCCAATTGCATTTGAATAAAGCCACTGAGTATTTACCGTGTGCTCGTCAGCGATGTAACTTTCTATTCCGACACTATCTAGGCTTGCTCTCGCAATATGAGCTTCATGAGGAAAAGAAAACCTTGCTACTACAATCACATATTACTCCTTGTGGGAAAGCGCTCCCGTAAGGTATAAGAAACGCTAATTGGAAATGCCACGTGTAGTATTTCTTTTTGAACAATTTATTAGCCCACTACAGACTAATACATATACCCTAACCAATCTATATGACCAACAGCCCAAGTTTTACCGCTGATAGGTTTAACATATAAATCATCTAGTTGCTCTACAGCGACACCGTAATTTTTATGTTCGTGAACTCGCAACCAAGAACTTAGAGAGTTAAGGCGCATATAACCATTAGCCACATAAAAACGCTCCAAATCGGAGACTAAAATGATGAAGTCGACATCTTTAGTGGACGCATACTCGCTGAGTTGAGACAACATTGTTGTGCCAATACCTTGTCTTTGAACTTTGCTCTCGACACAAAAGTCACTCACACCTAATACTTTATAAATTTCATCACCAACGCGAACAACTCTGTAGTCTAATCCCATGTAACCAACTAACTGATCACCTTCGTAATTCAGAACTCTCATATGCGGGAGTTGCTTATAGTAAGAGCGAGTAACTTGGTGTTCAGGAAACGACTGGTTTCTAAGAGCTTCAATTGCATTATGCTGCGCTTTAGATAACTCGATTTCTGGGTAAATATCCATATTTGACCTTTGAGTATTAATGACCTTTTGGAGTTGAGCAACGCAATACCGAACCTTCCGCATACCGATTTAATCACTGAGCTCAACGCACAGTTAAAATGCCACGTGTTGCGAATCTCTATTGGACAGTTTGTTATGCTAATTACTCAGTTGCCAAATCTCTGTAGATTTAAATGCATACATATACAACGGGTACAGGTAAACAAACATCAGTCCCATCCCTGTAACAAAAAAGAACAAGGTTCTTGGACTTAGATAAGTCAGTAAGAAGAACACACTAAATATTGCAATGCCCAGCATAGCAAGTGCATTTATCCCAAAGATGGTGATCGTTAGCACTTTGTTACCGACGGCAACTCGATAACTAAAGCCGTAAAGCTGACAAGAGATATTGCGGATATAAATGAGCCAATAAATGATCTAATACTTAACTCTCAGAAAATGGGAGTTGAAGAATGCTTAAAGCCGTTAAGAAACACATTACCCAGAATGCAAACTTCTACTTTTTCACGAATCTTCCTCATTCGTATAACGCCCACGTAAGTGGAGAGCACCACGACCACAGCACTCAACCATTACACCGTAAATACTAAAACCAATTCAAACCAAAACCGCTAAGCATTAAGAATCCGTCTTAAAGCGGTTGTTAGACGTCTTGAACTCACTGATAACTACCATACTCTCCACCATGGCTTACGTTCTAAATTAAACACATTATTGGCGAGTTTGTTTAGCTTTAAAGCCTGACTTTCAGACAAATAGAACCAGATATTGGCTTGTCCATTATCCTTTGGATAGAAATCGAACCGCGGTTGGCGTAAATCGCTTAGTATAATTTCGATAGTTTTAGCATCAGCCCAATCATCGTCTATTTCAGGCTTTAGCAACCTTTTAACACCATCAACTGAATATTGGAGCTCTGCATAATGTTCTTCTAGGTTTACAGTATCTCGCAGCCCCTCTAAGTCCTTAGTTCTGCCTGTAATTCGATGGAACTGCTTTACTATTTCAATATAGGAACCATCCTCTTCAATCGCCTCTGCATCGAAATTCCACGCCTGATCACAAACAAACCGTCCCCATGGTTCTTCTTCAATCTCTATTCCGTATACAAAAAGAATTAAATCAAAAGGGTTCGATTCGTATTCTTCTCTAGAATATGAAAGGAGTAAATCGTTAATAGTCACACCTTTATTCAACGACAACCCTATGTCTGATAACTTCTCAATTTGTTCTTCGAGTTTCATTAGCTAATATTCCATAGTCCATTTCATAGACGCCTAACGCCGCGTTAAGTAGTGAGCAACGCAATACCTATGCTACCGCATACCACCATAATCACGAAAATCAACGCATAGTAAAAATGCCCCGCGTTGCGAATCACTCTTAAGCAATTTGTTAGTACATGCGCTACTTCTATTTATGCGCTCCAAGATATTGAAAACTAGCATGATATGAAAGGTTTTGAACACTGAAGTGAGACGGGCAGCTACAAAACTTAATTCCAATTGAAAGACGAAAGTTGGCTAGAAGAAAAACGCACTGAACTGCTCTACTTCCACTTGCTTCAAATTAGAAAAGGATTCGATCCTCGCACTTTGATGGCAACACCCAACGAACGACAAGATTAACTCAGGAAGTACAACGAAAACGAAGAAGCGCCAAAGAAATAGGCTAAGAGTTAGAGACCGTAAACGGTGAAATCAAAGCAAACACTCCGCATATAGTGCCACCGGAAAGAACGTGACAGGTAAAAACTGAAAGGTGTAAAGACGAGCGCGAAAACAGATAAACACCAAAACTTATGACCTTTGACGTCAAACCCGTACTAACGCCCTGTTAAGGTGTGAGCAACGCAATACCAAAGCCGCAGCATACCACCTTAATCACTTAACCCAACGCATGGTAAAAATGCCACGCGTTGCGAATCCCTCTTGAACAGTTTGTTATGTGCGTGGTTGAAAGCTACTCCACACTTGGCTCCGGTAAAACTGGTGGTGTACTGTCCATGTAAGTTAAAAAATTTTCCCATAACTCGTGCGTTCTTTGCTTAGTTAACTTAGTTTTGCACGATATCGCCATAATTCCACGAATAGTTCCATCACGCCATTGCGTATAAACCGAGTCACAGTGAGAGGACATATATGCTTGCCAATCCTGTTGAGCAAGCTTAATTGCTGCAATCAGTTCTGGGTCATGAGCGTTGTGCTCAAAGCTAGTGTTTAGATATTTATCTAATTTAACTTGTGCTGACTCTAGTTCAATAACAGCACATTGGTTTATCTCGATTGTGGTCATCGCATTATTACAGTCAATGGACTCTTCTTCAGCAAGAGCACCAAATGAAAGACTAGCTAATATGATGATTAGACACTTATTCATCGTTTTCTTCGAAAGCACATAACGCCCAATTAAGGTGTGAGGCACGCAATACGATGCTCCCGCATACCACCTTAATCACTAAAACCAACGCATAGTAAAATGCCACGCGTGCCGAATCACTCTTAAATTGTTTGTTAGTTGCCCATCTCAAAGCCTAGTGCTAACATTTGTACACACACCAACAAAGGAATACATCATGGACACTAGAATTCAATTTCGTGTTGATGAAGAAACAAAACGCTTAGCTCAACAAATGGCTGAGAGCCAAGGTCGAACTCTAAGTGATGCTTGCCGTGAACTTACTGAGCAACTCGCTGAACAACAAAGAAAAACATTATCTCACGATGCATGGCTAACTGAACAAGTAAACCTAGCATTTGAGAAGTTTGACTCAGGAAAATCTGTTTTCGTTGAGCACCAAACGGCTAAGTCTCGAATGGAAGAGCGCAAAGCCAGAATCCGTAATCGAGGTAAGCAATGATTTTATGGGAAGAAGAGTCACTTAATGATCGTGAAAAGATCTTCGAGTTTCTCTATGACTTCAACCCTGATGCGGCAGAAAAAACTGACAACCTCATTGAAGCAAAAGTAGAAAACTTGCTTGAACAACCTTTAATGGGTGTACAACGAGATGGCATCCGCGGACGATTGCTCATTATTCCTGAGATTTCGATGATTGTATCTTACTGGGTTGAGGGCGATATCATCCGAGTTATGCGTGTACTACACCAGAAACAAAAATTCCCTACGGATTGATTGCTTCCTCTGGGGAACTAACGCCGCGTTAAGGGGCAGCAACGCGCTACCACCAAACTTCAATTTACCACCGTAAACACAAATACCAAGACTTAAGCCAAACTCGGCACGCGTTGACTGTCCCTCTTGAACGCTTTGTTATGTGGCTTTGCCTCGAAGACCAATTAAGTTACCGAATGGGTCTTCTACTTGGCACATGAAAAGCCCACTTTCGATTTCCATTGGACCACGATAAAGATACGCACCGAGAGCTTCGAAGTGAGCTAAAGCAGCAGATAAGCTGTCGACAGACCAATAGATAACAGTACCATTTTTACCCGAACCAACCTTTTCATCTGCTTGGACAATTTCTAAGGAAAACCCATTTAAATCTAGTACAGTAAAATCGACGTCAGAGTGATAAATTGGAACTGCTTCAGGAAAGGCTTTCTTATACCATTGAAGCCCTTTTTCCACATCTGGAACATGAACAAGAACTGCTGATGGAATCATAATTTCTCTCCTGCCACATAACGCCGCATTAAGGTGTGAGCGGCGCTTGGCTATACTTGAGCGAAGCGAAACTGCCAAGCGTTGCGAATCACTCTTGAATGCTTTGTTATGTGCGTGCTAAACGATAGCGCCTTACTGTACCCTCATTATCGTCTGTATAGTTACCCAAATATACGCCACCGCAGTTTTCTATAACCTTTTGAGATGCTGGGTTATCAATTGAACAGGTAACAATAACCGAGTCAGTTACCACATGATCACGTACCCAAGCTAGAAGAAACGAAGCAATGCCTTTGCCACGAGCTGATGGTCTAGTCTCGTAACCAATGTGCCCTATTACATTCTCTACGTTCGCATTCGTCCCTGTACGGACTCGAATAGCACCTAAGATTTCAGAGTTCGAAATGCAGTAGTACGTTGTACTTGGTAAATATCCGTTTGGTAATTCGGAGGTTGCCTTAGAGCGCTCAACCAAACCCGACAAATAAGCTTCAGGGTTTAACTCAACATCTGAATACTTTGGGATACCCGAGTTGAAGCATTCTTTCACATAACTAGCTAACATTGGAGCCAAGTCAGGGCTAGCTTCTACTACTTCCATGTCTATTTTCCTCTAAAGCACATAACGCCTTGCTAAGGTGTGAGTAACGCAATACAAAAGCTACCGCACAGCGCCTTAATCACCATAAGCCACCGCAAA
>NZ_JAWOTT010000011.1:0-159260 GCF_033338995.1 Vibrio sp. Vb0304 | reverse complement strand
ATAAGTTGAAGTTCTTTTACGATGGCGTCTTTGTTCAGCATTCCACAAGGTAACGAGCCAAGCCCGCCAACATTACTGACGGCGATGGTCATTTGGCTGTCTTGCACACCGGCCATTGGCGCTTGAATAATCGGTAACTCTGTTCCCAAAAGTGTATTAAATACCTTGTTTATCATGATCTTTCCTTGAAAACTTAACCTTTACCTGTGATGGATCTGCGCCATCGTTATCCAGACTAGACTTTCACATGATTAAACACTTATAAAGTTAAAGTGATGCATTTGTGCGCTATGCACTTTTGATAGAAATGACAAAGGGAGCCTATGGCTCCCTTAATATGCTGAATAAAAAGAATCAAAGTGACTATCGTACGACATCTGATTCAAGCTCTAGCTCTGCCACAGACAGCATGGCAAACTCTTCCTCGGCGGTTGCTGCCACCAATTTGTTGCGGCTGTATAACCCATAATAAACACCACCGATAAGAAACAATCCCATTGTCATGAAAAAGGCTGAGGGATCAAAAGCATAAACACCTGTCATTGCGATCAAAGAAAGCACCAGAGAAATACTCGAAGTAATTATCCCACCAGGCGTTTTATATGGACGAGTTAATTCCGGCTGTTTAATTCGCAATAAAATATGGCTCAAGGACATTAATGCGTACGATACAGTCGCACCGACAGCAGCCATCGCCAAGATTAAGTCCCCCTCACCCGTAAGTGAAACCAAGAACCCAAAAACGCCCGGAACCAAAAGCGCACGAGAAGGCACTTTTTTGTCACTGGTTAATGACAAAGTTTGCGGTAAATAACCCGCGCGGGAAAGCGCAAACACCAAGCGACTGTAACCATAAATGATTGAAAAGAAAGAAGCGATAAGGCCAGCCAATCCAAGTAAGTTCACGGCCATTGCTACCGTTGAATTGCCCGTAAGCTTTAGGGCGTCAACTAATGGCACCGCGCTATCGCCTATGACCTTTGAGCCAACCGCACCAGCCAAAAGGACGACTACGAGAGTTGCGGTTAGCAATAAAAACAGCATCGCACCAATGATGCCTTTGGGAACATCTTTTGCCGGATTTTTTGCCTCCTCTGCCGCTAAAGGCACACCTTCAACCGCAAGAAACAACCACATTGCAAATGGCAACGCAGCCCATACGCCATACCACCCAAACGGCAAGATTTCTGTTGCCTGAGCCGTCGCCGGAGCAATATCGAATAAGTTATTAACGTCAAAGTGACCAATAAGCACAGCAGCAGTAATGAGAATAGCTAGCACAGCCAAACCGCTGATGACCATCATTACTTTGAGAGCTTCGCCAACACCTGCCATATGAATAGCGATAAAGACGGCGTAGAAAAGTGCGTAAACAACAGGGCCATCGATACCAACCAATTCATTCACTGCTGAGCCAATAAAAATCACTATCGCAGCAGGCGCTAGCGCATATTCAATCAAAACTGATAAGCCAGTGAAAAAGCCACCTGCCGGCCCCATCGCCTGTCTTGCGAAGCTGTAACCACCACCCGCAGCAGGAATAGCCGCAGACATTTCAGCTAAAGACAATACTAGCGTGAAATACATTACTGCCATCGCGATAGCAGCAATAAGAAAGCCTCCCCATCCTGCTTGAGCGATGCCAAAGTTCCAACCGGCGAAGTCACCAGATATAACATAAGAGACACCTAAGCCAGCAAGTAAAATCCAACCTGCGGTGCCTCTTTTTAGCTGCCTTTTGGCCAAGTACTCCTGATGTTTAGACATAGTAAATCCTTCTACTTTGATGAAATTAAAAAGTTGTCGCTGTGTTTATCTTCAACACTTGCGCCACTTGGCTCATTGATATCGGAGCGATCTTTCAGATTCACTCCTGACAGTTGTAATTTTCGAGCCTCCTTGAGCAAGTAAAATGCGCGTTCACAGGCATCGTCATAGTTGAGCCCCTGAGGGCGCACATTGGAAATGCAGTTTCTTTGGGAATCTTTAGAGCCTCGTTTAGCCCCCCAAGTGAGATACATACCCATGCTATCCGGAGAAGTTAGACCGGGTCTCTCTCCAATTAAAACCAGCACGGCCTTGGCGTTAAAACATTCACCAACATCATCCCCTACCGCTACTCTTCCTTGCTTTACGATTGTGATAGGTGCGAATTTCCATTGATGTTCATCATCAGCGCTTAAAAGAGAAGTCAATCGAGTAACAACAGGCACGGCATGGTTTTGAATTGCGACGGAAGAAAGTCCATCAGCAATAACAATCGCAAGATCAATGTCAGTGTTATGCTCATTTGCTATCGAGTTGAGCGTTTGCCAAGAAGATTCATCAAGCAGCCTTCCTAAATCTGGCCTTTGCAGGTACATAAGCCGGTCACTCACTTGACTGCTCACTACCACTGGAGGCTCTAAGGTATTTTCAAGAATCGAGTAAGAGTCCGATAAACCAGCAACGAGAGAGTCAACATTCAAACTGCAATGCACTGCATCCATAGCTTGGGCATGATCCAGCTGAAATGAGAGTAACTCGTTGGTTGGTACACTGTTTCCGCTACGACCCAGAGCGATCCGAGCAGAGGTGAAGTCACGTAACTTGCCCCACGGGTTGTGTGTGACAACTCCAGACTCATCTTGTGGGGACTGAGCAATGGTGATTACTTTACCCATGAGAATACCCCTTATTCAGTTGGTTAATTGCTCCCGAAAACGAGCGAGAGATTTGCTCACTTAACCGAACGTCTTGCACGCTCTCGAAAATCTGCATCTCCATTAACCATTTTTCAAACTCTGGTGCTGGCTTCAAACCGAGTACTTTTCTTGCGTAAAGGGCATCGTGAAATGAGGTAGTTTGATAGTTGAGCATGATGTCATCAGACCCTGGAATACCCATGATGAACGAGCACTCGGCCACACCTAATAGTGTCAGCAAGTTATCCATGTCATTCTGATCGGCATAGACATGATTGGTGTAACAGATATCGCAACCCATAGGTAAACCAAGCAACTTCCCACAGAAATGATCTTCAAGCCCAGCACGAATGATCTGTTTGCCATCAAACAGATACTCAGGGCCAATAAACCCAACGACAGTATTAACCAACAAAGGATCGAACTGTTTCGCGACAGCATAAGCGCGGGCTTCACAAGTCTGCTGATCGACCCCATGAAATGCATTCGCAGACAGCGCTGTACCTTGTCCGGTTTCAAAATACATCACATTGTTTCCTACGCTACCTCGATTCAAAGACAACGCGGCTTCATGGGCCTCTTTCAAAATCGACAAGTCGATTCCGAAGGTATCATTCGTCCCTTGCGTGCCGCCTATCGACTGAAAAACGAGATCGACTGGTGCACCCATTTCAATGGCTTCGATCGTGTTCGTGACATGAGTTAACACACAAGACTGAGTCGGTATTTGATAGTGTTGAATCACCTCATCCATTAAGTTCATTAACTTAATAGCTTGAGGTACATTATCTGTTGCCGGATTGATACCGATAACCGCATCGCCATTTCCGTACATCAGACCATCAAAAATGGTCGCTGCGATACCGTTGAGAGAATCAGTGGGATGATTCGGCTGTAAGCGAGTAGACAGGCGACTCGGCAAACCAATCGTATTCCGAAAAGCCGTGACAACTTGGCATTTTTTAGCAACGAGAATCAAATCCTGGTTGCGCATAATCTTACTGACTGCGGCCACCATTTCTGGTGTTAAACCTTGACGAATTTTAGCCAACGTTTCACCATCGGCTTCTTCACTCAGCAGCCAATTTCGAAAATCTCCGACCGTCAAGTGCTCAATCGGCTTAAAGGCTTCAAGGTCATGCGTATCGATAATTAGGCGAGTGATATCGTCGCTTTCGTATGGAATAACCGCCTCGTTAAGAAACGTTTTAAGTGGTAACTCAGACAGCGCCATTTGTGCGACTACACGTTCTGCCGCTGACTGAGCACAAACCCCGGCTAACGCATCGCCTGAGCGCTCCGGTGTCGCTTTCGCCATCAAGTCAGCTAATGACTTAAAGGTATAGACTTTACTTCCTTGTTGCCGACGATAAGTTGCCGTCATTGCTCTTCCTCTTCACTATTTGGTTCGCTTTTTGCTGAACTATCAATAAGCTTTAAGAAAGTATTGCCAAATGTGTTCCGTAGCGTTATCAAAAACTGGCAACATTTATAAACCAATAATAAACAATGAGTTATGTAAATACTGCTCCAACATGACTCACAAAAAAGGAATGAGCATCACAAGGATGAGTAACCAAATGCCCCAAACTGCACCAATGCTGTGCATCCATCACACTAAGGATGCAAACCAACAAGCTGCGAGTCTGATAAACTGGCAACAGGAATATGACCAACTCAGCGATGGTCGATTTTTAGGTCAAATTCGAGAACGACGATTTCCCAATTTCCATGTGTTTCGTGAAGACAGTAACCGCTCGCTAAGACAGCAATGCAGGGTTGAAGAGGGAGGTATTTGGTTGGGTTTGAGTGCGGAAAATAAGCCGCTACACCTAAATCACAGTCAGTTTAATTCAAGCCAGCTTTTGCTTAGGCAAGGTGGCGCTGATTTTGAGTTAATGACACCGGAGCAGTTTTCTATCTATGGAATAGTGCTCGACAAAAACTTCGTTCACATCATAGAAAATCAACTTGAGCTTGGGAGTATCCAGAACAACATATTTCACTTAACGGGTTTGACGGAAAAACACATTCAACAACTTAAATACTACTTAGGCACGTTACTTGGTTCCGCCGAGCCAAGATGGTCTGAAACCACACATCAAGCAATCTTAAAAGACATTGTGCTGGAGTTGTTCTCACTCAGTTCACTGCACACGAGCCATCCGATATCAATCTCTCATCGTCAACACGTGATGCAGCGTATAAAACAACAGCTACAGGATCTAGACTACCGTACACCAATAACCGTCAGTGAACTGTGTGACGCAGTACACGTCAGTCGTCGCACACTACAGTACACCTTTGAACATTGCTGTAATACTTCCCCAAAGCAGTTCATACATCGAATGCGCCTGAATCAAGTACGTAGAGTGCTACAAAGCCCTGAAGATAATCGAACAATTGCAGAAATTGCTTTTGACTTTGGTTTTTTCCATCTCGGGCAGTTCAGTCAAAGCTACAAGCGGCTATTTGGTGAGACGCCAACTGAAACGAGAAAATGGGAGTCCAGCAAATAAGATGACAGGCAGTATATTCTTTCAGATCCTGCGTTGGGGCCATGTTATGCAGTCGCAATGATTTGCTGAAACTTAGCATGAAGCTCTTCAAGTGCCGCTTCAACATCCGGTTCTGCACGGCTCAAGTGCGAGATTAACGTCATAAAATAGCAGTCAAAAATCAGCGGTATTTTTCCCTCAAGGACGGAGCTTCCGTTTACAGATTGAAACAAAGCTTGGTTAAACGACTGATAATAATCCAAATCCCAAATCACTTCTTTCAACAAAGCTCGGCTCAGCTCAACGTTCGCAAAATAGTAGCGATAGTATTTCTCCGTCAGCGCCAAACCAATGTCGATATCGGTTTTACCTTCCACACTGACTAGCGTTTCTTGGCTGATCTGTTGCAGTTGCGCCAGCATCCCTTCGCGCAAAATCGACAGTTTAGTCGGGAAATGGCTAAACACTGTGCCATCGGCTACTCCTGCTTCTCTCGCTATCTGCCTTGTGGTCGTCATGTCATAGCCATTTTGAGCAAAAGATGCCCATGCGGCTTTTAGAATTTTATCTCTGGTTTGTTGTCGCTTCGTCATTGATGTGTCTGCTTAATGAGCCTGAAAGGATCATACCTTGCGTGGTTGAGATTGACAAATTGAGCGCGCTCATTTATAAAATTGAGCATGCTCATTTTATATAAAAACAAAAGGAATCGCTCATGTACGTATTAAACAAACTAGGCCAAGGATTGATTTTCTTCCCGACCATCTTCTGCTTTTCGTATATTTTAAGACCGATATTAATGGTCATCCTTATTCCAGGAGGACTCGCACTTTTGGCGTTAATCGGTGGCGCAGAAGTCAGAGCAGAACTCAAAGCCATGCTGCTTGAGGAGCTTTTTGGCGTTAGCCCATCGCACACCACCTCGAAAAAGGCGTGAGTGCGCTACAAACGTTGGCAAGGCTAAGTAAAAAAGAAAACGCGCAGATATCGAGATCTCAATACCTGCGCGTAGATGTGGTGAAAATAAGACTGGCGTTAGTCAGTATTCATGTTCTGGCCAATTCGCCATAAAACGCCACTAGGGTCAAACAAACAACATTCGCGCATGCCCCAAGGTTGCTCGACCAGCTCAGTCAAACGCGAACCAAATTCTTCATGACCCACTTTGGATAAGTGCTGATGCCAGCTTTCTGCGTCTTCTACGAGCAAGTGCATCATGAAGTTATTGCCGTGTTCTGGCTCATAAAAATTCTGTAAAAGAAACGCGCAGCTACCTTGAGAGAAGTATGCTACATCACCGAAGTCCGATGCCATTTCAAAGCCAATCGCCTCATAAAAACGTTTTGATAGCGCGTAATCTTTCGCCGGAACAAATGATTTGATTTCAACAATATTGAGGTTTTCCATTTCCAATTTCCTAAGCCTTTTTCCATAAAACTGACTGACGTAATCTCGCTCTATGCCTTCTATTCGCCTTGCGTAATCTGCTGTGATGACAGTGGCACACACTCTGCCATTTGCGTTTGTAACCACGTGATAAATTTATGTTCGAGTTCTGTACGCTTTTTATCTTGACTCAATAAAACGTAATTGCAACTTGATGGAGAAAACCCAAATGGTGCGACCAAATTACCACGCTTAATATCGTCCATGACAAAAGGATACGATCCCATTGCGACGCCTAAGCCATCCACCGCTGCTTGTATGCAAAAATAAAAATGCGTGAATGATTGCTGAGTGTTGCCGTTGAAAGTTTCACAACGTGTTGATTGCTGCCAATCCGCCCAAGCATTCGGTCTGGTTTGGCTATTCAACAATCGAGCTGCTTTCAAATTGTCTTTAATGGATTGCCAATACTCAGGAGAAAATACCGGCCCCACCCACTCTTCCACAAGAATGGTTTTGTCGTAATCGTGATGCTGCGCAAAATCGTCTCGACGAATCGCCATCGAAAGCCCAGTTGATCCTAATGTTACCGGGCCACCAGCCGTCGACAAACGAACATCAGCACGGTGTTCATCATTAAACGCGGCCAACCTTGGCATCAACCAGCGCATGGTTAATGTCGGTTCACAAGACACTTCAAGATGCTGATGCTTCTCTTGCATAAGCGTATTCACGCCTTTTTCTAGCGTTTGGAATGCCGTTTCTGTGTATGTCTTGAGTAATTCGCCTTCTGCCGTCAACACGACTTTCCTGCCCTCTTTGAAGAACAAAGGTTGAGACAGATATTGCTCAAGTTGCTTGATCTGCTTACTCACGGCTCCGTGGGTAATGTTCAGTTTGTCAGCCGCTTCAGTGTAGCTTGAAGAACTCGCCGCAACGTGGAAGACATAAAAAGATTTCAGGTGACGCATCTGTGAGTTTTTCTCACCAATATGGGAATATTTTTCGATTATAGTCAGTAATAAAGACGCCTACAATTCCGCTACATCCCAGACTTCATCATTCAAACAGGAAATCGATATGGAATTTGTAACTCTTGCGTTATTAGGTGTGCTTATTGTTATTAGCCCTGGCGCAGACTTTGTTTTGGTATTAAGAAATAGCTTAAATCAAGGACGAAAAGCAGGCGTGTACAGTGCGATTGGTATCAGCATGGCGATCAGCATCCACATCGCATACTCCATGCTGGGGATCAGTTACTTAACTTCACAAAATGAATGGTTGTTTAATCTCGTGCGCTATCTTGGGGCCGCTTATCTTGTCTACCTTGGGATTAAAGGAATATTCTCCTCGCAGCCTGCGTCAAACTCAGAAACCATTCAACAGAGCGAGTATTCAATGTGGCGATTTTTCATGCAGGGATTTCTGTGTAATTTACTCAATCCCAAGACGATGCTGTTTTTTCTGAGTATTTTTAGCCAAGTGATTTCTCCCGACTCTAATCAGCAACACATCGCCTTTTTTTACGGGATTTATATGATTGCGCTGCATGGTATTTGGTTTTCTATCGTTGCTGTTTTATTCACGTCATCCCAGCTACAAGCTTTCTTGTTGAAGATTAAGCATCGACTCAATCAAGCATGTGGGGCGGGATTGATCATTTTCGGCGCAATGCTGGGCTTAAAGGTGTAGTGCGCTTGCGGTCCGATTACCCCAGTTCAAATTGATCATTGAACAAGTGGCAGTAATCAAATAAAATTCACATTATCAATACTTTAAATTAGAAAAAAACAGCCAACGTGCGCTGGCTGTTTCGATACAGTTAATGGATGACCCGAGCGTCCCCTTTAAATAACTGAGACAGATCGATAGTGAATATCGTCACTGTCGGACGTTTAGGCAGAGCATTTTCGATCGAAAACTCTGGCCCAGCTGGAACGAGGGGGAAGTGAATAGCAGTCGGCCACGTTGACGAAGCTTCATTACCGCCCGGCTCAGATATTGAGAAAGAAAACGCAGGTAAACGGGTCATAACACTTACCTCAAATGACTGATTAGCGGGCTCAAGCGAGCCCGCTTAGGTTTTGCAATGTTATTGTTATTTTAACGCTTACTTAATCACTAACGATTGATGACGTTAGATATCAAGTTCTTTGTCTTCAACGTGGTTGGTGATCATCGCTTCAGTGGTGATCATCAAGCCAGCAACAGACGCAGCGAATTGAAGCGCTGAGCGTGTTACTTTCGCAGGGTCCAAGATACCCATTTCGATCATGTTGCCGTATTCACCTGTTGCAGCGTTGTAACCGTAATCGGCATCACCCGCTTTGACAGCGTTCGCCACAACAGAAGCTTCGTCACCTGCGTTAGTTGCGATTTGACGAAGAGGCTCTTCCATTGCACGTAGGGCAACTCGGATACCCACGTTTTGGTCATCATTGTCGCCTTTTAGATCCGCCAATTCTTTCGCGATCTTAGTTAGAGCTACACCACCACCAGCAACAATACCTTCTTCAACCGCTGCGCGAGTAGCGTGTAGCGCATCGTCCACGCGGTCTTTCTTCTCTTTCATCTCAACTTCGGTTGCAGCGCCGATCTTGATCACCGCTACGCCGCCAGAAAGCTTCGCAACACGTTGTTGAAGCTTGTCTTTATCGTATTGAGAGGTGGTTGTTTCGATTTGTTTTTCAATCGAAGCCACACGATCAGTAATCGCGCTTGCTTCTGCTGCGCCACCCACAATGGTTGTTGTGTCTTTGGTGATGGTCACTTTCTTCGCACTACCTAGTTGCTCTAACGTTGCTTTTTCGAGCTCTAGGCCGATTTCTTCAGAGATGACCGTACCAGCAGTTAGTACCGCAATGTCTTCCATCATCGCTTTACGGTTGTCACCAAAGCCAGGCGCTTTCACCGCGGTCGCACGCACGATGCCGCGCATGTTGTTCACAACCAATGTCGCTAGCGCTTCACCTTCGATGTCTTCAGCAATGATCAATAGCGAGCGAGAAGATTTCGCCACTTCTTCTAGTACAGGCAATAGCTCGCGGATGCTGCTGACTTTTTTGTCCACCAATAAGATGTATGGGTTGTCTAGCTCGACGCTGCCATTTTCTTGGTTAGTGATGAAGTATGGCGACAAGTAACCGCGGTCAAATTGCATACCTTCAACCACAGACAATTCGTTGTTTAGACCTTGGCCTTCTTCAACCGTAATCACGCCATTGCGACCCACTTTCTCCATCGCTTCTGCAATGATTTCACCGATCGCGCGATCGCTGTTTGCAGAAATGCTACCCACTTGGGTGATAGATTCTTTGTCGCTGCATGGCTTAGACATTTCACGTAGTTTCTCAACCGCCGCTTCAGTGGCCTTGTCGATACCACGTTTTAGGTCCATTGGGTTCATGCCAGAGGCTACCGCTTTAAGACCTTCATTGATGAAAGATTGCGCCAGTACGGTAGCGGTCGTTGTACCGTCCCCCGCTTCATCATTCGCTTTGGACGCCACTTGTTTCACCATTTGTGCGCCCATGTTTTCGAACTTATCTTTCAGTTCGATTTCTTTCGCTACAGACACGCCATCTTTGGTGATGGTTGGCGCGCCGTAAGATTTATCAAGCACAACGTTGCGGCCTTTCGGGCCTAGTGTCACTTTTACTGCGTCCGCCAGTAAGTTCACACCTTTCAGCATTTTTTGACGTGCGTCATTAGCAAATAATACGTCTTTTGCAGCCATGGTTATCTCCTCAAAAAACTACTACAAAAATAATTACTCAACGATTGCTAACACATCAGATTCGGACAGAATTAAGTATTCTGCGCCGTCAATTTTCTCGGTTTTCACGCCGTAACCGTCATTGAAAATGATTTGGTCGCCCACTTTGACTTCCATCGCAGCGCGTTCGCCATTTTCAAGACGTTTACCTAAACCAACAGCAATGACTTTCCCGCGGTTTGATTTTTTCACCGACTGAGAAGTTAAAACGATTCCCCCTTCAGATTTATTTTCCACCTCTTGTCTTTCAACAATTAGCTTGTCATTTAAAGGACGAATTTTCATTTTTAAGTGCCTCCTACTTGGAACCAAAAATAAAAGACAAAATAAACATCAAGATGGATTTGCGAGTCGACAGCTCGCTTTCGATGAAAATAATAAGGTCGAAAAATGAGAGTTCAAGAGGTGAATTTGATAAAAAATTTTTATTAAATTAAATAAAATTTTCTATCGAATTATCGTATTCACAACCACTTAGCATCTCTTTATGATGGAAAATGTGCTCAATCAAATCTAGAGTGGTTACGTACTCTTAAAAAGGATAATCAAACAATGAAAAAGGCCGTATCTCTATTTCTTGCAACGTTATGCGTGGGCTTCCTCTCACCCAACGTGTCGGCTTCTGAACGCGCTGAACAAGGGTGGCAATTGATTGACAAGGGCGCGATGATTGTCGATGTGCGCACGCCGCAAGAATTTTCTGAAGGGCATTTGGATAATGCCGTCAACTTCCCTTTATCTGAACTTGATAAACATTTTCAAGACGTCGATAAAGATCAAGCTATCGTGTTGTACTGTCGCAGTGGTAACCGCTCTGGCAAAGCGTATCAATACTTAAAATCGCAAGGCTTTACGAATCTGCACAATGCAGGTGGCTTTGAAGAACTACAAGACGCCAAATAGTCGTCTCCGTTCTAATATACAAAGTAAAAGCACAGAGCGTGTCGCAAGCGTATTGTAACGCGCTCTGTTTCTAAATACTTATCTACAACAACTCTATTTTGGCCCTGCATCAAATTGAGTCAGGTTATCCGATATCTCGAGCCACGGCGCTTTCGACGCGACAAAAATATGGAAATCAGGCTTGTGAGAAGGTGTGTCATCCAAGATACCAAGGCGAATATTGACGATCCCATTGTTCTTTTTCGAATACAGGCTCGATCCGCAGTGGCGACAAAAGCATAGCATGGTATTTTCGCTTTTCTGATAAGTTTGAATATCTTCTTTCCCTTGGATAATAAGCAGTTTATCCAACGCAATACCACCGGCAGATGAATAGTCAGAACCTGTGAACTTGCGGCATTCAGAGCAATGGCAATTTCCCATGTACTTAAATTCATCTGCCACTTCCAACTTTACCTTGCCGCACAGACATGAGCCTTTTAGTACTTCCATTTGAATTCCTTTTTGTTATGAATCTAATTGAATTAGATGGCTACCTCGACACCATGCCATTGCAATACGAAAAATTAAAGACAGGCAATACAGGTTTTCAAAAATGAAACGAAAATGTAAAACATTCCATTCAGAGGGAGGTGCGCTGACACGTGAAAAATCGAGCTATTTTAGATACAAAAACACCAAGCAATAACGCTTGGTGTTTACCTCACAGAATGTCGCCTCAGAAAAGGCGCTTTCCGCTGTGCTTAAAAAATGCAGTGTTTAGTAAAGCTGGTCGCTTCGTTTGCAGTCCAGTCACCTTTCGGCTTATCTTTCAGGTTTTCACACCATTGCTCGCTGCCGACACCATCTTGCAGAACACAATGCTTTGCAAAGTCTACCGCGTTGTCTGCTGTCCATTCTGTTTTTGGCTTATCGCGCATGTCGTTACACCAGCCTTCAGTGCCCACTTCATCACTACAAGCGGTCAAAGCAGAAGCCGCCAACATCAGCATGACTAGTTTTTTCATAAATTTAAGGTTCCAGTTGCAAACAATAGTAAAATTAAACTCAATCTCTTCAACACGTGCCCATTCAAGTGTCTGAATAAAGGCGTCACTAGCTGAAGTGACTTTTGTATCAACTATAACGAAATTATCAGTCTACGTGTTAAGACATCGAAAAATTATTGAGCGACTCTGTGTAAAGCGCGCCATTCTAAAAGCTATAGGCAGCGCGCTTTCGTTAGCTCACCAACCTTAGAAGAGCCAGTACCAAAGCACGCTAAACGCAGCTCTAATGCCATTTGTTCAAAGTGTTCGACGACAGACTGCGTGCTGATCGTCGCAGCTTTTAATACCGCACCAGCTTGCCCAATGAGATTAGCACCCAAATGAATGGCTTTCGCCGCTTCAAGTCCGTTATGAACACCTCCCGAGGCGATCAACGGTAATGTAGGATGCAGTGCGCGGATTTGAGCCAAACATGTTGCTGTAGGGACACCCCAATCGCGGAAAAGCTCGGCTGCACGCTGCATTTTCGGATTGTCTTGGCAATACCCTTCAACCGCACTCCAGCTTGTACCACCCGCGCCCGCAACGTCAATTGCATCCACACCAGCATCAATTAATCGCTGCGCAATGTGTCCGCTAATACCAAAACCGACTTCTTTGATAATGATAGGAACCTTCACGCGAGATTTAAGCATCTCAATTGCCTGGAAAACACCAACCCAATTGTGGTCGCCATTTTTCTGAAACGCTTCCTGCATTGGATTAACGTGCACAAACAAGGCATCTGCTTGAATCGCCTCTACCGCACGTTGCGCATTATCGAGTTTACCTTTATCGAGCAATTGAGCGGCTCCAAGATTGGAATACAACGGTACTTCTTTCGCCAACTCACGAATGGTTTTACCCAAGCCCGAATGCTGACTTTCTTCTAAGCTAATCCGTTGCGAGCCCACACCCATGGCAATACCTAATTCACTTGCGGCTTCAGCCAAACGACAATTGATCGTTTCTGCGTCTTTTGCTCCGCCAGTCATCGAGCTAATCAAAAACGGTAGCGCTAATTGATGACCAAGAAACTCTGTCGATAAATCGATCGCGTGAAAGTCACATTCTGGCAGCGCACAGTGTTCAAACTCGACAGACTCAAAACCCGCCGTTTTATGCTTCATGCTCATATCATGATGTAAAACAGCATCTAGGTGTAAATCTTTTCGGTTAGTTTGCGGAGCCATAATGTCACCCTAAAGTAAAACAGTCGCGCAGTATTGCGATCCTTATCAGTAACGTCAATGCGAATTTTGTGAATTTGCCGGATTACTTTTCCGAAACGAGTAATGAATCTCGACTGCCCCTGACATTATAAGAAAAGAAACTCGCTTTCCGTTTTAAACAAGCCGGCAAGTTTCTCTTCAAATTGAGATAATCAGCGTACGATACCCATGATGAAAATGGATCACATTGCTCTGTAGTTTACTTTACGCTGTCCGACAGAATTAGCGACACAACAGTGCTTGTCGTCGTTGGTTCAAACTGTTCGGGATCATCACAGAATTGAATTTTTCCTTTTTCTTCTACATGGAACAGCGGTACAACTGAACTACCTTTGTGATGCGCTAAATAATCTTGATACGTGAAGTTATCGCTCAATTTCGTGTGTTTAACCTCTGCACCACGACTTAACATACTGGCTAGCTGGGTATAGCTTACATTGCCGCCCATCAGCAATTTACCATGGTACTCCTGAGCCACGGAGTGCTTCTCGCTGCCATTGCCGTTGGTTTTCACTTTTTGTAAGCAGTGAACTTTATCTTCCCCAAACTCGTCGACGAATTGCATGCAAGCCATAATGTTGAAATGCTGATCGGGCGTTAATGCAACCACTTGTCCAACTCCTATCAAGTTCAAGTTGTCGTCCGCGTGACTAGAAATAGGGTTGCCGTAATAGTAATCCAACCCCAACATACGAACCTGACTGATGTACTCCCAGTTTGAGTCAGTCATTAATACGCGGCGGTCATAACGCGCCAGCGCCTGCCCTATTTCTCTTGCTACTCGGTTAGCACCAATCAACAAGAAGCCGCGTGGTGCTGGCTCTGCAACGCCCAACGTCAGCGCTACAGGACGTGCCGTCGCACTTTGTAACACGACCGTTCCTATAATCACCATGAAGGTCATAGGGACCAGTAAAATCGCTTCATCAATGCCGTATTCGGTCAATTTGATCGCGAAAAGAGACGAAATCGAAGCAGCAACAATACCGCGCGGTGCAACCCAAGACAAAAACAGCTTATCTTTAAGACGCAAGTTGCTGCGGAAGGTTGAAAGAAAAATCGATAACGGACGCGACACTAACTGCATAAATACAAACAACAATAACGCACCGCTACCTAGCGCAGCAAAATCATCCAGACTGATTCGAGCCGCAAGGAAGATGAACAATCCGGTGATCAGTAAAATGGTTAAATGCTCTTTAAAGTGCAGAATTTGCTGAATATTGATGTCTTTAGCGTTTGCGAGCCACATACCCATTACGGTGACGGTTAGTAACCCAGCTTCAGACTCAATGTGGTTAGAGACCGAAAATACACCTAGAACCACCATCAAAACCGCAAATGGCTGCAAATATTCCGGTAGCCAAGAGCGACGCATGATCGTCGCAACTGCATAGCCTGAGGCCGCACCTAGCATGACACCGACAGCAATGATCGTCCCAAACACTTCGACGCTATTTATCGCGCTGTGAGATACGATAAACTCGTAAACCATCACAACAAAAAGCGCACCGAGCGGGTCAATCAAAATCCCTTCCCATCGCAAAATGTTAGCAAGCGTACTGTTAGGTCTTACGGTTCGTAGAAGTGGCACGATGACCGTCGGCCCTGTTACTACGGTTAAGCTGCCGAACAACATGGCAAGCTCCCAAGTAAAGCCGAGGAAATAGTGTGTTGCGATACTGGTCGCCGCCCACGAAATGATCGCCCCGATGGAAACAATGCTCCATACCGAACCACTCACGCCACGAATTTCTTTAAAATTTAAGGTCAAACTGCCTTCAAATAAAATCACTGCCACCGCCAAAGAGACCAACGGAAAGAGCAAATTACCTAATATCTCATCAGGATTTAACCACTGCATAAATGGCCCGACGATCAGCCCTGCCAACAACAAAAATAAAATCGCTGGCAAACGCAATCGCCAAGCTAACCATTGGCAACCTAAACCAATAACCCCAACCGCTGACAGCACCAGCGCTTCATTACCCACTTGCATCAATAATTACCTGTTTTTGCCTTTTTTCGCGTGAATGCGCTATACCCGAATACATTCAGCCTTACGGTCAAATAGAAACAACCGAACGTGCAAATCAAACGACTGACCTTCGATGACATCGCTACGAAACGCACATGTTTGAAGTCCTTTGGCGATCGCATCAGAACTATGAATATAGTTGACCCCCAATGACTTAACGACTCATTTTTGTTCATCAGGTCTTAAAGTGGCACACAAGTGTGCGACTTTGTCGAATTCATCATTACGCATTGAGTTTCATTATGTAGAATGATTTCTGAAGAAAGCGCGGAACCTAGCACTATATGAGGCTAAGGCATAGAGCATGAACTAAGCTTTAGCGTAAGTGCTCAAAGTTAAGAATCGTGGGTCACGCGACGTACGCAAGGAGAAATGGATTGTACGTAATACTAGCACTGTTCATGGCGTGTCTCGCCATCCTCATCGGAGTGAAAGCCGCCAACCGAGCTGCACTTTTAGAAAAAGAACTAACCAAACTTCGTGAGGAAGTCACATCACTACGAGCCAGTGTCCATGGGGGCTCAAACCCACAAGCGCACCAACAATCCAGCATCGAAAAAGACACACCATCTGTAGCGACGTCACCTCACATAGAATCACCACAGAAAAATGTCTCATCCTCTGGGGAACATGATCCAGCTGCCAACCTAGACTTGGACCAGAGCGCTGCGAATCAAGGGTACGCCCAGACAAGAGAAGTGCAACTGGATGTTTTTAGTCAAGAAAATGAGTCATTCCTTCAGAGTAAAGTTCAGAGCCTGCTTAGCAACATTCAAGAAAATTGGTTGGTTTGGGTAGGCGCATTGGCCATGCTGATCGGTGGAGGTTATCTCGTACAGGTAATTGGTAGTCACATCCAGTTTTCGCCATTTATGCGAGTGTCCTTTGCCTTTGTGCTCTCATTACTTATGGTGCTTGTTGGCGAGTGGTTTCACCGTAAAGAACAACAGAATCCGCAACGGGCAACACGAGCCCAAGGCTTTACGTATGTTCCTGCTGCTGTTACCGGTACGGGATTAACGGGCATTTACTGCACCGTCATTTTTGCCTTTGTGGTTTATCAAATGCTAACGCCAAGTATCTCGTTGATCATTTTGGCTTCAGCGGCATTTTTCAGTTTAGCATTATCATTGCGACAAGGGCCGTTAATGGCCGTGCTTGGCTTAATTGGTGGCTACACAGCACCACTGTGGATTGGAGGTAGTGAACCCAACTACTTTTTGTTAGCCGGATACATCTGCGCGATTTCGTTCGCGGCGACCTTATTGATGCAAAAAGTGCGTAGGGCATGGATTACGCCAAGTATCGCGATTCCACATGTCATTTGGATGTTGCTGTTGATTGAGAGTGTACCAACAGAACTGTTGTTCTCGTGGCTCGCGATTTATCTCTCCATCACTTTGTATCTCATTTTCGCGGTTCCGAGAATGGGTTGGATGCTCAATCCTCGCTTTCGTCACTATCAAAGCAAGTGGACAAACTCGCCGACCGCTACCGCTCTCGCAATTGTATTATTGACCTTTTCTGCCGTCACCAGAATGCCGGAGCTGAACACTCTACAAATAGCGTACTGTTATACGCTGCTTGTTGCGATCATCTGGCTACCAGCACTTCTCACAGGCTGGTCATTACGTGTATTTTTGCCATCCATTCTCGTCTCGGCAACCGCGCAGATTGTTCTTACTATCGCTTTTGATGCGCTGTATATGTTAGAGCGAGAAGCTAGCATCCTATTCGCATTGGCGGTGAGTATTGCGCTGATCTGCTATCGAACATATTGCCAAACACTTAGTGACCGTTCGCAACTCAGTGGGCTGCTTCTGCTGGTGCTGGCTCCCGCGATGAGCTTAATTACGTTGTTTTATGTTGACGAATTTATGCAAGGCTACCTGTGGTATTGGACTGCATTCTGCGCATTGATGGCCACTTACTATGTTGTGCTTGGTCAGCGTGCACGTCCGTTGGCATTAGAATGCTCTGCCGTTATGCATGCTTTAATCGTAGGTATCGCTTTTGTTTGGTTGAGCGATACTTGGTTAACAACAGCAATCTCAATACAAGTTGCGATAATGGCCTTACAGGCTCAAGTCGGGTTATTTCGACCTGCGAGTTGGGCGATTAAAGTGGCAATGGGAATACTGGTTATCCGACTCACGCTGCTACCTTTCATCCCCGAATGGCAACCGGTAGAAGCTGGGCATTGGGCTTGGGTTCTGGTGAGTTATCTGCCTTCTCTCTTCATCTTGTCTTATGCTCGTTCAACACTAAAACAAGTGGACCGAGAACTGACCAACTGGTTTGAAGGGGCGTTTTTACATGTATTCTTAATGGCATTGTTCACCCAAACTAACTACTGGTTAACGGGGCAATATGGTTACTTGGGGCACATCGACTTCACAAGTGCGGCAGTCTTTGCCAATCAAGCATTAGTTATGGGTTTGGTATACAGCTACCGCAGCCAATTTGCGCAACGCTTAAGCCGTATCTACGAAATCTATAGTTACTTGCTTTGGTGCGCGTTCGCTATATTGATTATTTTGCTTAATACGGCAGAATCGCCGTTGGTGACTGATAACGTCTCGGCACAAGCACTTCCCATCTTTAACATGCTGAGTATCGGCTGGCTGTTACCAGCTTGCATCCTGCTTATCGCAACCTTTAAGCGCTGGAATACGTTGCAAGTTCATCGATTTGCGATTGCTAGTCTAGGCTTTTTACTTGCAGCCATTTGGTTGGGGATGTCTATCCGTCAATTCTGGCAAACCACATCGATGATGCTGTATCAGCCAACCAGCATGGCAGAGTTGTTCAGTTATTCAGTGGCTGGCTTGCTCGTAGGTGGATTGCTTACTTGGCGCGGCGTGACCCAACAGGGGCTGATGATGCAGCGTGTCGGTCTAGTGGTCCTTGCCTGTGTCGCACTGAAAGTATTCTTATGGGATGTGAGCTCTCTGGATGGGTTCTGGCGAGCGATAAGCTTCTTAGGCTTAGGTGCGTCTTTGATAGCACTTGGATGGCTATTCCAGAAATTGAATCGTTCGGTGGCAAAAGCACTCGAGCCCTAGACGAGTCAAAGAGAGATTCCCGACAGTGCGCTGTTTTCGTTATTGGGGGACGATAACAGTGTAAAGCCGGGAATCATTGGAGTGTTCGTTACTTCAGTAAAGCGACCACGGTATGACGACGCACGTTTGCTTGCGCATTCAATGCCTGAAAAGTCGAAGTAAACTCGCCAGACTTTTGCATGAATCCATCCAGTTTTGCATTCACCTCATTGACTGAAAGCTGTGCGGTTTTGGTTTGGATAGAACGCATTTGAGTATTCAGTTCACCATGAAAAGCTTTCGCTTCCTGCAAGCTCGTTTGAACTTGTTTCAGATGCTGATTTACTTTGGCAATCGTCTGCTTGATGCCGTCGCGTGAGCCTAGATCAAACCCGAGCTCCGCAATACCATCTGGCTCAGACTTTAAGTTCAAAACGTTAGGCTGTCCCGCAGGGAATCGGTGCCCTTCCCCCGTTACCATCACCTTTTGCTGCATTTGTTGATAAGCGTTGTCTCTGGCTTCAAATAAAATGCTGCCATCATCGGCTAATGAGGCTCGCATTCCTAACGCAATCAAGCTGCGATCCAGCATTTTGACCGTTCGCTCACCGTCTGATTGTCCATCAAACTGAATCATCACCGCTTGACCTTGAGGAAAATCCAAACGGATTTGCTCGGCCTTGTCGCTTAAGCGATGAACATTCAAACCTGGAATAGAAAAGCGACGAATGTCCGCTTTATCCAGTTTTAAGTGCAGTTCGTTATTTAGGACTTTCTGGCCATCGAAACGTGCTTGCTCAACGACTTTTTGGATGGTGGCTTTAGAGCGAACCAATGTATCCTGCAAACCAGGAACATTTTGTACGCCTTGATTCACAGCTTGCGTCAAACCACGTTTAATTTGCGTGAGCTCTTTGCCAATCACCTGCAGCGATTTGGACGCGATCTGAACCGCCGTGGCTTGCTGCTGACCCTGCGTAAGCTGAATACCAGATACAGAGTAGGCTGACGCAGTGTCAGCCTGAATTTGCGCCGGGCGCGGTTTAATTGCCGTACTTGAGTCTGCAGAACGGGTCGGCATGATAGAGGCTTGTTCTTGTCCACCTAAGCGTATGCTATGGGGTCTAACCTCTACTGTACTCATTACCATAAAAAGAACTTCCTAACCTTATAAACGGTCAAACAGCGACAAACCATCGATCTTCACATAGCTTGCTTGCGTTGCTTGCAAAGCGGCCATGTAATTACTCAATCGTACCGACGCTTCACCATAGTCCAGAGCAGAGAGGTCTCCAGATACTTTGTCAACGAACAGCTTGTTTTCACTGTGCGCGCCACCAACAAGATCTAAGTTGTTGTGTCGACCACCAATCTCAGTCATGGTCCCTAGTACGTTTGAAAAAGTATCGTCGATAGCGCTGATACTCGCCTCAACTTCAGCTCTGAAGTTGGCGGTAGGGCTCTCAAACTCTTTGATCAGCGCATCAATTTGGTTAAGCACGTTATGGCCTCCCCCAAGGTCCAATATTTCTTTTGCAGTCATATTGGAATCCATCGTGACACCTTTAGCAATTGTTACTACGCGCTTGTCACTATTACCTTCAATTACGTAGCTGCCGCTCGCTTTACTTACAGCCGCAGTATCCGTTTTAGTACCAGAGAAAAGGTAGTGCCCTTCTTCATCCTGCGCGTTAAAAGACGACTCAATAGAGTCACGGTAACTCTTAAGCTCTGTAATCATACCGCCACGACTTTCGTCAGTAAGAGAGCCGTTCGCACCCCAAAGCGCGATGTCTCGCATGCTTTTTAAGCTTTCTTTGATCGAATCTAAATGGGTTTCTTGACTCGATAGCGTCGTTTTTACGTTTTCAATATTGTTTTTGTACTGAGCAATCGCACTGGTTTCTCGGTCTAAGTTAAGCAACTTGATCGAAGCCATTGGATCATCAGACAGCTTGGTCAAGCGCTTGCCAGTAGACATCTGTTGCAGAGCTTCGCCTAGTCCCGCGCTATTGCTCTGCAAGCTGTGCAACATCATTTGACTAAATTGATTGTCACTAATTCGCATCTAAACTTTCCTCTTAGAATAACTGCAGAATAGAATCGAGCAGTTGATTTGCTGTGCTGATCACTTTCATGTTGGCATTGTGCGCATTAGCAAACATCATTAGGTTAGCCGCTTCTTCATCGCTGTTTACGGAACTAACATTATCGCGAGCTGCGTGCGCTTGCTTGTTCATGGCTAACTTCGCTTGATAATCAGCATTAGCTTGGCGTGCTTTAATTGCGGTTTGACCCACCATTGAACTAAAGGCATCGTTCAAGCTTACTGAGCCGTAACCTGATACCGCCACTGGCTTGTTGCTTAACTCGATCAATGATTGCAACGCATCTGCGTTACCAGGTGTTCCATCACTTGAGAACGCAAGCTCATCTGGAGTTAGCTTGGTAATATCCAAACTGGCTGCAGGGTTTGCTGGGTCATAGCTGAACAAAGGTTTACCTGGGTTGCCATTTAAGTCTTTGCCAGTCGCAAGCACGGCGTTGTATTCATCCGCGAGAGCTTTCGCCATGTCATTCAGAGCCAGTTGGTTTGGTTTCAACACTTCGGTTTGATAGTCATTAATCGCACCTAATTTGCCACCAAGCGAGTCACCAATCGCAAAGCTTTGATTCGAGAACGTGACGTGTAAGTCCGCTAAGTAAGGATCACTCGGGTCAGGAATGGCTTCCAGTTTGCCATGGTCCGTACCCATCACAAGCGGTTGACCAGAGGTTAATGTGACCTGAACACTGCCGTCATGCTGCTGTGTTGTTTTGATTTCAATGGTTTGAGATAACTCACCGATTAACCTATCTCGTTCATCCATTAACTGTGATGGGTTACCACCTGTACCTTGCATCTCTACCAGTTGCTTGTTCACCTTCGCGATATTTTCCATAAGGCTATTCGCGTGGTTAAGCGCTGCATTACGTTGATCGCTCATGTCTTTATGTTGATTGTATAAAGATTCGGTAAGCGTATTAAAACGGCGGGCCAAAGCTTCAGATTCGTTAATGATCTGCTGGCGGTAAGGTATGGATTCCGGCTTAACGGTCGCATCGTTAAGCGCAGCGTTTAGCGAGTCCAAGCCAGCCGATATACTGAAACCATCGGCACCAAGCGTATTCTCCAGCTGACTCATGTTACTGGTGTATCCAGATGCGTATGCCGCCATACTGTTAGTCGACCACGTTTGCTTAATCAGAAATTGATCAGTAACGCGGCGAATGCTAGTGACTTCTACCCCTAAACCTGGACTTAAGCGATTGGCTTTACCATCATCGACAGACGCCATCAACGCTTGTTGACGACTGTAACCCACGGTATTCACGTTTGCCACGTTTTGCGCGGTTACGTCTAGGGCCACACGGTTCGCGCCTAAACCTGAAAGGGCAATATTAACTAGGTTCATTTACAGCTCCATTTTTCTGATCAACGGCTGAGAAAACGCGGTAGTCATACCGGCCTCACCGAATACCTGTTTAACAGAGGCGACGGCTTGAGAAGCGGTATTAAATAGGCTTGAATTCTTCTCCACCTCTTTAGAATCTACTTGTGAGATAGATTCAGAATTCGAACCTTTACCATCGTTAGCGGATGAGATGTTGCGCGCAGCATCGAAAGCAACCTCACGCATAGACGGGCTCAGCTGCTGGATGAGCATATTGGCAATGCCTGAGCTCTGTTTCTTTGCTAGTTCCATCGCCAGCTGACCGTCATACATATCACGGAATACCCCTTGTTGCTGACTGGCAAACGGGCTGTCTTTATCAGCAAGAGCGTCACTACTGCTACGCATTTGGCGTAACACCATTTGTAGGAACATTGCCTCAAATTGACCTGCGACGACTTCAAGTGCGCCTTCTTGATCACGACTATGCTTGATGTTAGCCAATGCACTGTTGTCGTGATAAAGCATCGAATTTAACTGAGTTTGTTCATTGGTACTGTCTAGCTTCATCCTTAACTCCTTATATCACGACCAATTCAGCGTTCAATGCACCCGCTTCACTCAAAGCTTGCAGGATAGACATCAAGTCTGTAGGCGTGGCACCTAAACTATTTACCGCATTAACTATGGTGTTAAGTTCCGTGCCTGGAGGCCAAATCACCATCTGAGCGAGATCTTCATTCACATCAAGATCCGTTTGGTTAACGACTTTCGTATCGCCATTTGCAAACGCATTAGGCTGACTAACTTGTTGTGATTCAGAAATTCGCACGGTCAAGTTACCGTGACTTACTGCTGCTTCACTCACTTTGACACTCTTACCGATCACTACGGTGCCAGTGCGAGAGTTAAAGACAATACGAGCAGGTTTACGGCCTTCAACGACGCTCATTTCTTCAAGCATCGACATCATGACGACACGCTGCTGTGTATCTTTTGGTGCACGCATATCAATGCGCGCTTTATTGATCGCAACTGCAACGTTAGGCCCAAAAGTGTTGTTAATTTCACGCGCAATATTTTTTGCTGTAGTGAAGCTAGGCTTGCGCAGGTTTAGGGTGATTTCATCACGTTGGTTGAAATCGGTTTTGATTTCTCTCTCTAAAGTCGCACCATTCGGAACGCGACCCGCCGTTGGTGTGTTTACTTCTACTTTGGAGCCACTTCGCCCCTCTGCAGATAAGCCGCCCACAACCACGTTACCTTGCGCAATCGCGTACACTTCGCCATCAATACCACGTAAAGGCGTTAGCAATAACGTACCACCGCGAAGGCTCTTTGCATCACCGATTGAAGACACAACCACATCCAACGTTTGTCCTGGGCCTGCCATTGGATCAACGGACGCTGTCACACTCACAGAAGCCACATTTCGTAGCTTAGGGTTCATACTGTCATCAATTTGAACCCCAAACTGACGTAGCATGTTGGTAATAGATTGAGAGGTAAATTTCACTTGGTTTCGGTCACCTTGGCCGGCTAAGCCAACCACCAAACCATAACCAACCAGTTGGTTTTCTCGAATGCCGCGAACATCGACCAAGTCCATGATCGGAATTTCCGCTTCAGCACGTGAAGTGCCTGGTAGTCCCAAGGTCAACACCAATAGGAGAGACATAAAGAAAGATTGCATTGTCTTCATTAGAAAGGTACCCATGGGCTGTTGAAGAACTGAGTTAGCCACCCGGCTGCGTTGCTGTCAGCTAGGGCTCCGCGACCTGCGTAGGTAATTCTTGCATCAGCAATTCGTTGAGAAGAAACTTGGTTACTGCGGTTAATATCATCCACACGGACGATACCGGTTAGGCGAATAAACTCGTCGCCTTGATTAAGACGAAGCCATTTTTCACCGCTGATACGCAATACGCCATTAGGTAATACTTCGTGTACCGTTACCGTAATGGCACCTTGAAGCTTGTTGCCTTGTGAACTTGATGCACTGCCATCGAAGTTACGTTTGCCATCCACGCTAACCCCTAACTCATCGATAGTTTTCGTGCCTATGGTCGGCGCCACAAAGTTAATTGCTGAACTTTTACCGAACTTAGTACCCGCATTTTTACTCGATGAGGTTTCTTCTGATAGTTGAACCGTTAATACATCGCCAACTCGGTAAGCACGACGATCCTGAAACAGGGTCATCGTGTATTGGTGACGATAAAGGCTACCAGATTGGGTTTCCGGCAGCGTGTAATCGAGCGTTGGTGGTGCATATTCCTCAGCATTCGGCTCAGGCGGAATAAATTCCTGACGGCCAGCACATCCCACCAGCAACACGGCGGCTACTGCCCAACTCTTAGAAAGCCATTTCATTGCTTTTTCCTTCATCATCACCAATTTCATACTTACATTGATTGCGAAACAAACTTCAGCATGTCATCTGCAGCAGAGACCACTTTCGCATTCATCTCATACGCACGTTGAGTGGTGATCAGGTCGACCATCTCTTCTACTACTTGTACGTTTGACCCTTCCAGTGCACCTTGCTTGATAATGCCGGCACCATCAGCTCCTGCAATCAGCTCATCAGCTGGACCGCTGGCTTCCGTTTCACGGAATAAGTTGCCACCCATGGCCTCTAAGCCGGCTGGATTGATGAATTTTGCAAGTGTAATTTGACCAAGCTGCTGAGGTGTTGGATCGTCTGCTGTTGTTGTAGTCACGGTGCCATCAACACCCACAGAGAAAGAGACCGCATTGTCAGGGATCTGGATTTGAGGCTCTAAAGGCAGGCCCTGACTGTTCACCATTAAGCCTTCTGAGTTTCGATGGAACTGACCATTACGTGTATACATGATCTGTCCGTCCGAGTTTTCTATTTGGAAGAAACCCTGACCCATTACAGCAAGATCCAACTCTTGCGTTGTGTTTTGGGTATTACCTTGCGTGAACACTTTTTGTGTGCCAACAACGCGAACACCGCTACCTAGCTGAATACCACTTGGTAGTTCGTTAACTTGGTCTACTTGAGCGCCTGGTTGACGCTGAATGCTGTAGAAAAGATCTTCAAATACGACTCGGTCACGCTTAAAGCCAACCGTGTTTACGTTTGCTAGGTTGTTAGAAATGGCAGTCATCTTCGTGTCTTGCGCTGCCATGCCTGTCTTACTTACCCATAATGCTGAATGCATTTTTTACTCCTTGCGGGGCGAGACTTAGCTCGCCGCCATTAATTTGTTACCAGCTTTTGCTAGAGTTTCCGCCGTTTTCATCATGCGAACTTGCATTTCAAAGTTGCGCGTCAGCGACATCACACTAACCAATTCATCAATAGCAGATACGTTACTGCCCTCAATGTGCTCAGGAGAGAGTTGCACGGTTTCATCTGCCGCAAATGGCACGCCATCTACGCTGTGCAGCAAGCTATCGCTCTCTTTTTGCAGTTGATTAATTTCCGGTTTAACCAACTTCAAAGTGCCTGCCACAATTTCTGCGCCGCCACCTGGTGGGATCACTGAGACTTGACCACGCTCGCTGATTTCAATCTTTTGATAATCCGGCACAACCAAAGGACCATTGTCACCGAGGACAGGGAACCCATTGATTGTTAGAGCGCCAAAAGTATCGACCTGAATATTGCCTGCACGGGTGTAAGCTTCGTTACCCGCTGGGGTTTCTACAGAGAGATATCCCTCCCCCATAACCGCAACGTCCAACGGACGTCCTGTTTTCACAATATCGCCAGCGTCGAAACGTGTTGAGGCAGAGTTGGTCACAACCATAGTGCGACCATCAAAACCTGGGCCTTGCATCTCTACACTACGCACACGCTCCATATCCGCTCGAAAACCCGCAGTATCAGCATTTGATAAGTTGTTTGAACGAACGTGCTGCGCTTTAAGAACTCGGCTGGCACCCGACGTTGCCGTAAATAACAAACTATCCATGCAAAACTCCCATTACACCGCGTTAAACAAAGCTTGAGTAAGCTTGTCGCTGGTAGAAATTGTCTTTGCGTTTGCTTGGTAGTTGCGTTGTGCAGTCATTAGAGCAACAAGCTCGCTGGTTAAGTCAACGTTAGAACCTTCTAATGCACCCGGAGTTAGGTCACCCATCGTACCTGAACCCGGAACACCCATAATTGGAGCACCTGAGCTAAAGCTTTGAGTCCATGATGTTCCACTCACTTTCGCTAAGCCTTGTGTGTTTGCAAAATCAGCAAGAACAACCTGACCTTGTAGCTGTGATTGGCCGTTAGTGTAAGTCGCGTAAACCATGCCGTTACCTTCAACGCGTACACCTGCAAGTTCACCTGATGTGTAACCGTTAGGACTATTAGTACTTACGCCAAAAGCTGCACCAAATTGCGTGCTGCCTTTCAGGTTAATGTCTACACTCATCGCGTTCGCGCCTGCTGCAGGGAATGAAACATTAAACGGCGCAGTCGGTGTTGAAAGCGATCCGTCTTTACCAAACGTTACAGGCACAGTTGCTACTGGCGTCGTACCGCCATCTACTTGAACGTTCACTTCCCACGAGTTAGAAGCAGTCTTAGTAAAGTACTGAGTTACCGTGTGCGAGTTACCCAATGAGTCGTAGACTTTTGTTGTGTAAGACGAGTTAAATGAGCTTGGATCTTTTGGATTGAATGGCGTTACGGCTTTATCAATAACAGACGCGCTTGCGTCGAAGTTCGCAACAAAATCTAAGCTGTCTGTTGCTTTAGCATTCAGTGAGGAAGTCGATACCTGAATATTACCCACAGAACCTGTCATTAGGTTGTTGTTGCTATCGACACTGTAACCTTGAAGCTTTGCACCGCTGTTAGCCGTAACAAAGTTGTTCTTATCCGTTGAGAACACACCTGAACGTGTGTACAACATTTGGCCCATATTATCTTTAGTAACAAAAAAGCCACCGCCATTAATAGCTAGGTCCATCGCACGGCCAGTTCCTGTGATACTGCCGTCTTTGTCGAAGTTCTGTGAAATTGACGCGACTTCCACACCACCAGGTTGCATGCCATTGTATACAGCGGAGAATTCTGTGCGGCCACCTTTAAAACCATACGTTGATGCGTTGGCAATGTTGTGGCTGATTGTGTTTAGCTCTGTGTTGGTCGCGTCCAGACCACTTAGTGCGATGTTAAAACTCATAAATAGACCTCTGATTTCCGTATTTGGTTAAGCACCAAACTGAGTGATTTGATAGAAAGGAACGTTGCCAACGCCATGGACATTGACTAATGCTGCGCCACCGGTATTAGGAATGCGCACTTGCTCAACAGTGCCTGCCATCAGCACATTTGGACTTGCTTGCCCTTCTTGCACTTCTACGGCCACTGAGTATTTGCCTGGTTTAAGACCAAGTTCTTCAGGATTAATTGAAAAGTCGACGTCACCTTTGCCGTGAGCACCTAGTGGCACTTTAGTTGATTGACCAAATTCATCTTTAACAACTAACGTGACTTGGTTTGAGCTATGAGCGAGTTCGATTTTTCCGTTTTGTACGTCTTCACCAAGCTGAAATTCATCCGCATTGACGTAAACCGTTTGCCCAACAAGGCCCGCTGTTGACAGCACTTGCATGTTGTCCAGTAACACCATGCTCTGTTGCATTGTCTTAGACATATTCTCGGTACTTTGTACCTGCGAGAACTGAGCCAATTGACCAACGTATTCCGTACCATCAAGGGGATTAAGTGGGTCTTGGTTTTGAATTTGAGCCACCATCAAAGAAATAAACTCATTCTCCAATGAAGAAGCGCTGTTCATGTCTTTAGGGTTTGGTGAGATACCGTTGCTGTCTTTTGCTTTTGTATTTACTGGAGCGTCAGACGATAAAGGGGTGTATTGCGCAATACTCATTAGCTGCCCTGCCCTAATCTAAGCAGACCTTGCTGCATACTTTTTACATTGGCTAATACTTCAACATTCGTTTCGAAGCTGCGTGTTGCGGACATCATGTCTGCCATTTCAGCAACTACATCAATATCTGGGTAAAACACATAGCCTTCATCATTAGCCAGTGGGTTGTTCGGCTCAAAACGCTTCTCTGCATCTCCAGCATTTTTAACAACGTCAACAATGCGAACTTCTGCATTGGGATAAGCTCCATTTTCTGTTGTCATTAGCGTTTTTTGGTACACAGTCGCAAATACTGGCTTAAGCGCTTTATAAGCATCTTCTGGATTTGCAGATACTGCATCTGCGTTTGCTAAGTTACTGGCTACCGTATTCAGACGCACAGTTTGTGCTGTCATCGCGGAACCAGTGATCGAGTAAATATCAGTGAATGACATAATTAACGTCCCTCAATCGCTTTCGCTAAGCCATTAAATTTCATGTTGAGAAACGTCAGGCTAGTTTGAAAGTCCATGTTGTTTTGCGTGAATTTTGCTTGTTCAACACCAAGCTCTACGGTGTTGCCATTTTTGCTATTCTGGTAAGGCACCGAGTATTGGGCCTGAACCTGGAACTTTGGCACCGGTTTGTTCACACCACCTGCCGTTACTTGGTTCATTACGGTGGTGAAACTTAGGTCTTTCGCCAAATACCCAGGGGTGTCAACATTTGCTAGGTTACTGGCGAGGACTTTGGTACGCTGAACGCGAAAATTAAGTGCCTCTGGATGTACTCCTAAAGCATTTTCAAATGTGATCGCCATGCATCTTCCTTACAGTTGGCTCGAATACGCCAACATACAAACAAGATACGTGCCATAAAAAATAGCTATATATATCAATGACTTACAAACAAGGATGGAAGCCAAACTTCCGGTTCTCGGAAAGCATTAAAAACAAGAGGAAAGTGTCCACTTCCTCAACAATAATGCTGACGTTACTCGCTTTGACATCAGAACAAGCATTCGCCAACACCAATGACAAAACCCTCAGCGTTGAAGAGATAAAATCCGTTGTAGCAACGGATTTCGAACAAGAGGTGGATCGCGTAGCGCTCTCCAATCAGTGGGGGGAGTACAAACTGGACTTCGACATGTGGGTGCCCGGTTCTGCCAATCACTTGCCAGAATGTCAATCGCCTTTAGTTATCACAGGTCGTGACAACAACACGTTGCCAGTCGGTAACCTCAAGCGCTCAGTCAGCTGCGACAATATCGCATCACCATGGCGAATTAACGTTACGATAAAGTCTTCGCTGACTCTGCCTGTTTTAGTCGCGACAACCACGGTTGGCCGAAATGAAGTCGTAACGGCTAAACACATAAAGCTTGAAACCCGAACCATCTCTCGCCAAGACGATTTTTATACTCGCCCCGAGCAAGCAGTAGGCTTAGAAACCTCTCGTCGTTTGAGGGCTGGACAAGTGGTTAATCCATCCAATTTGTCGGCCCCACCTCTAATCGAGAAAGGCAATGAAGTCATAGTCATTGCGAGCAAAAATGGATTTAGTGCCAGCACAAAAGGAGTCGCCTTAGAAGATGGAGCGAAAGGGCAACAAATTGACGTGGAAAACCCAAGTTCGGGCAAGGTCATAAGAGCAGTCGTAACTGGATTAAACCAGGTTCATACTCAATTTTGATTTTTTGACTCGGGGTAACATTTTTTAATTTTGGCTCTCGTCAGTAACACTGAACTTCGAGTACAAAAAAATATTTAATGTTTACCACATTCTAACCGCCTACTTAATTTAGAACATGATGATGAGGACCACAGCATGAAAATCGACAAAGTCGCGGGCGGTCATGTCCCACAAACAAAATTACAGCAAGCAAGCAAACAGCCTGTCGACGTCGTCGAACAGAGCAAAGTACACGAGCCTGCATTTCAAGCGAATACCGTAGCGATAGATCGCGCTCAAGCTGAAATGGCATCACTACCTGATGTTGATATGGAAAAAGTAGAACAAGTACGCAACGCATTAGCGCGTGGTGAACTTAGCCTAGATACAAAAGTGTTATCCAAGGCAATCATGCAGTTCCATACAGGTCACGAGTAATAAAACGCTAGGAAGACATCATGGCAAGCGCAGTATCGCAGCGAATTCAACAATTTGTTCGCTCTATATCTGAGGATATTAAGCTTTATCAACAACTGCTTCCTTTGCTGCAGCAGCAAAAGGTATTGTACTTAAAGTTTGATGGAGAGGCACTGAACGACAATGTTCAGAAACAAATGCCGATACTCAATAAACTCAGCCGCTCCGCCAATGACAGAAGCCAGTGTATGCGAGCGCTGGGGTTAGCGTGTAATGACGCCAGCGTAAAACGAATTTTCAATGCTTTGCCTGCCCAAATAGGTATGCAAGCTAGAAAACAATGGGCGCTATTGGAAACGTTGGTAAGTCAGTGCCAACAATACAATCAGAGCAATGGCCACAGCTCTGCGGCGTTCCATGAGTTGGTCAGTCAACTCAAACAACCTGTGCAACACACTTATGAAGATAAATCGTTCTAAACGATGTTCGTCTTGCCTACAGATTCAGTCGCCATCTCGGCTGAGTACTGTAGGCCTTTTTATTTTTATTGCCTTTCTGTCCTACCTTCCAATCACATGCCAGGCAAAACCAAATGCTGTCGATATTCAAACGCAGTATCAAGTATTAGCACCATACAAGCCACAAATTGCCAAGCGCCTCGATTCATCCAAACCGGTAATTAACCACATTTTCAAACAGCTTCAAAACCACTCATTACCAAATAGCCTAGCCTTAGTGCCAATGTTAGAATCTTCTTACAACCCCAAAGCCGTTTCTCACGCTAACGCCGCCGGACTTTGGCAATTGATACCAACCACAGCGAAACGATTCGGATTAACGATAAATACAAAACAAGACGATCGCTTTGACACAGAAGCCAGCACAACGGCCGCGCTCAAGTACCTGGCGTTTTTATACAACAAATTCGATCAAAATATGGCTCTCACTTTAGCTGCATACAATGCCGGAGAAGGACGTGTTGCACGTGCTATTCAGCGAGCAGGAAGTCGAGATTTCCAACAACTCACGCTGCCTAACGAGACTCGCCAATATGTCAGCCGCTTCTATGCATTGGAAAAGTTGATAGATATCGGTCAGTTACAATCCTCATCATTTCAACCTTTACTCTTGTTTGCTCCAGACACTCCTATGATTTCACAACCGCTGGTCGACTTTAGCCGACTGCCTCCGCTAGTTAATTTGTGATAAAAGCTACGACAGAGCTCAATGTCAGAGAAACGTAAAATTACAAGATCCTGTTCGGCGAATTTGAAAACTCGTGATCTCTATGCAAACGTGTGCAAAAAAGTTGAGGTAAGGTATCTCAAAGATAAGAAAGAGTAGTGGTTTACTAAAAAGCGCCCCAATTGCGCTTGGCAATTGGGTAGATATGCGTCACATTGCGTTTGCAAAAAACATGAAAACCAATGGTCAGACCTAATAATTATTTACACACTAAATGTAAAACAGCTATTGTTTTCATAGTTCGAAACAAATCTAACATATCAAGATGACGCTTCGCTTGCGCGTCTGGAATAAGTCCGGGTTCCGGGGGGGAGTCCGGACTTTTTTATTGCTCTAAAATCTTTACCAACAATAGCGCCAACAGAAGCTAAGTCGTAATGATGCAAGCTAGCTGTTTATAGTAATTCTTTAGAAATCAACTGAAGCAAAAACGTTTCGCGCTCAATGCTCATGCCTTTTTTCGGGCTTTCTGCCATCGTTTTTTCATTGTGTGCAATTGCTTCGTGTATGTTCATCCATACCGGGCGCATTCCATTTTTAACTTCGTAATCTTCATACGCCGTTTCGCCTAGCTCACGTTCGATTTTACATGTATAACAATACGACACCATGTGCATCACGTCAGCGTCATCCTTGTACCACGGACGAAACTCCTCAAAGATTCCGAAAGGCTTAATACCATGTATATTTTGGGCGCCCGTTTCTTCCTCTAATTCACGGACTAATCCAGCAATGACATCTTCACCATCATCAATACCACCGCCTGGTAGCGTGTAGTCATGGTAACGTTCTGTATAGAGCAACAGCACATCTTCACCATCAAGTACAATGGCTCGCGCTGCATTGCGCTGAAAAACAATTTTGTCATCCAAATGCTCTATGTCTGGATGAACGGTCGATTTTAAATGTCTCATCGAAAATACCACGGTCAATGTTTTGTGCGCATATTACCGAATTTCACACTTTAAATCATTGTTGTAGGCCAGGTACGTTCGAGCGCTTGTCAGGAAGTGATTGATATGACCTTCACAACAATACGCCAAGAACAGAAGTGTGACGTGCTAATCAGCAATAAATGAGAATATCTAAATTCTTATACGTCCCTCTTACTTTTAACATCGATAAGACAATAATCTCTTAAAGTTGCCTATAATCAATACAATACTCGCCCACCCCATGCGGAGATAAAGAATGAAAAAGACAAATTTAATGATGGCTATGGCTGCAACATTGGTACTGGCTGGTTGTTCAACTTACGAGGGAGCGACCCGATCAACTGAGTATACCTCCGTTGCAAATCCCGCAGCCGTATACTGTGTTCAGCAAGGTGGTGAGCTGGATACCGTGTCGGAAAACGGCGAACGTGTCACTTACTGTGTGCTGTCGGACAATGAACGCGTCGAGCAATGGGAATACTATCGCGAGAATCACAAAGAAAATGAGGGTGACAACTACTAATTATTTTTATCGATACGTCACCTTCCCTCTATCACTTAGGAGCCTTTGGGCTCCTTTTTTATTTGATTTATCAAAGTGTTCTTACGTTGTTTTTACATATCTCTGACTTTACCGCACATCGACCCTATATCGAACAGTGTTCTATTCTTGACATTCCCCTGACATAACTTTCCACTTGGACAATAAAATTCCAAACACAGATCACACTAATTCACATTTCTTCCACATTCTCTGGGACAGGTGAGCAAGATGAAAACACAAATAGTAAAAGAAGCCGAGTCAGCCCCAAGCAACGTTGTTACTGAAAAATCAAAGCGCATTATTTATAAATCGAGTTTAAACGCCTTGATGATTGTCGCTATAAGTATTCTCGTTAACCTTAGTCTTCGTCTTGATTATGTCGTGTTGGGATCAAGCCTTGGCGAGCTTTCCGTTACAGAAACGCTCCAGCTTGTGATGCTTGCTATTGCATCATGGTCGTTTTTCAGCTTATCGAAACAACAGCCTCAGCTAAAGCATGCGGCTATTTTGATTGCAGGATTTTTTGCAGTACTGATTATTCGCGAAACGGACTATTGGACAGATATGATTCATCATGGCTCTTGGGTTTTCCCAGCACTTGCTGTCACCGCACTGGCTTGCGCCAAAGCTTACCAAGGTGGTAAAGGTACCATGAACGAAATGGCGACCATTTTAACGGTGCCACATATGAAGCTATTAGTTGGTGCTGTAATGCTATTATTAGTCTTCTCTCGTTTGTATGGTATGGGTAGTTTTTGGCAACAAGTGATGGATGAAAATTACATCCGTGATGTTAAAAATATCTCAGAAGAAGGTATAGAACTGCTTTGCTACTGCTTGATCGCATTAAGCGCCGTCCGTACAAAACGCGAGCTTAATGAATAGACTCAGGATCAAAGCGACGGTTCAATGCAGTCAGTATCGGATGGAAGATACTTAATGCCTTTTCCGCAGCACCTACAGATTCATCCAAGGCCGTCATTTCGACGGCCTTTTTCATTTCTTCAATATGTTGCAAAGCCTCTTTATCGAGCGGTAAAGAGAGCAATTTGTGAATAGCATCTCTTGCGATCATAAGTGGCTTTTTTCGGACAATTGATAAATCTCGGAAAAATGCGCCATGCTTGACCCCTTCTAAATAAACTCGGTAGGTTGTGAGTTCATCGAGTAGCAAGAATGTCTCCGCCATAAGCCCTTTATGTGGGTATGGCACGCGAATATGTTTGCTGATATCCAGTGGAATATTGAGAGTCACCCCAATGGATTCGCAATCGGATTTAAGTACTCGTAATAAGCCTTGCTCATCCATCAAATTCTGGATATCAATGATTCGTTCGAGGTGGTAGTCATTAGATAGCAAGATAACCTCAACCGGATGCCCCAACCATAACTCGAACAACCCACTTTTGCACAAAACTTGGGAAACATAACGCATGTTTTGAAACGTGTTCAACGACTCCGTTTCTAAGAGTATATGACGTTCAGGGAACGGATTCACAGAGTCTGCGTTTAGGGTTCTAAAATACGCGTACATCGCCTCTGCTTCAGAAACGCTTTGTCCTTGCGTTACTCCGCCACAAAAAATAATCGCCGTTCGCTCTGTCGGTAGTGATGCAGTCCTACAAGACAAAACTTCGACTCTGGTTATGCCCTCAGAGGTCAATTTGTTATTGACGAGGCGTTTACCTAAAACGATGACGATGTTGTCTAACTTCATTTTAAAATCTCGCGCTTAGTTGGCAGTGTTACAAAAATCTTCTTTCACTCCCGACCCACAAGCTTTAACATCTAGTTAACAACACTGTTCTAGAGACCTTTATAAAGGTTCACTGCTAAAGGAAGTCAATTATGCTGTCGATTTTCGATATATTTAAAATTGGTGTCGGGCCATCCAGCTCCCATACTAATGGTCCTATGCTTGCCGGATTCCATTTCACTCAGCTAGTTAGCGACTCTATGGCGAAAGTGCATCGGGTGCAAGTGGACCTTTATGGCTCATTGTCACTGACAGGTCGAGGGCACCATACAGACCGAGCCACGGTCCTTGGTTTGATGGGAAATAAACCTGATACCATCAAAATGAGCAGTGCCAAAAGTGCGCTACAAAATACCATAGACAATAATACGCTCATGCTCGCCGGTACACACCAGATTGAGTTTAGCTACGACCATGACATCGTCTTTCATAGCGACAACCTTCCCCTGCATGAAAATGGCATGACGATTACGGCATTAGACGCTGCTGGAGATCAAGTAGCGTTTGAAATTTATTACTCCATTGGGGGCGGATTCATCGCCACCGCCGACGAACTAGAGAACGGCACGCAACAAGATGAGGTCGCAGTACCATTTCCGTTTACATCCGCAGATGAGATGCTGGAAAAAGCCGAGACGAACGGTTTCAGCTTGGGAGGCATGATCCTCCAAAACGAACTCGCATTTCGCTCAGACGAAGAAATTAACCAAAGAGCAGAGCAAATTTGGAAAGTGATGTCGCTCTGCATGCAACGTGGCTTCGATACGGAAGGGATTTTGGAAGGTGGTCTAAATGTCACTCGTCGAGCACCAAACCTTTTGAAAAAGCTCGAAGCCAACGCTGCAGTTGAAAACGATCCGATGGAGATCATGGATTGGATCAATCTCTTCGCCTTTGCGGTTAGTGAAGAAAATGCAGCAGGAGGGCAAGTCGTCACTTCTCCAACGAATGGTGCAGCAGGGGTGATTCCGGCGGTATTGATGTACTACCATCGCTTCATCAAAGAGCTCGATGTTAAACAGCTAAAAGACTTTCTCGCAGTCGCCGGCGCTATCGGCATCTTATATAAAACTAACGCGTCAATTTCTGGTGCAGAAGTGGGGTGTCAGGGAGAAGTTGGGGTTTCTTCATCCATGGCTGCCGCTGGCTTAACAGCGCTAAGAGGGGGCAGTAACGAGCAGATTTGTATTGCTGCGGAAATTGCGATGGAGCATTCATTGGGTATGACTTGTGACCCGATTGGCGGCTTGGTTCAAGTACCTTGTATTGAAAGAAATGCCATGGGAGCAATGAAAGCGATTAATGCATCGCGTATGGCATTAAAGCGCACAAGTAAATGTTTAATTTCTTTAGATAAAGTTATCGAAACCATGTATCAGACTGGTAAAGATATGAATAAAAAATACCGTGAAACCTCTTTGGGGGGCTTAGCTGTCATTCATATGGCACCGCCATGCGAATAATGGCAGGTGGTCATTGCGCTTAGCTTCTCACCATACGCTTATCTGGTAATTATGATCTGATGATATTACACATAGAAATGCCGCGTTCTTCGCGGCATTTTCTTAACAAGAAACTATTCGATTAATCACGTCGACCACGAAGTTCAATTTTTTGAGTTGCAGCATCCGAATGGATTGTTACACCGCCATAGGCCATTTCATTGCGACCCTTCAGCGTCAATTGAGAATCTGAACGCTCTACGTCAACCTGATTTTTCGTTGCCATCGTCATATCAATCGTGCCCGTGTATGACCCATCACCAGCAAATGCTACGTTTGTTGAGCAAACCATCAAAACAAGTGCGATTAGTTTTTTCATACATCACCTCTATTATCGTTCTTACTTTCTGTCGGTGGAAAAACTGTAACAACAGAAACGCGCTCATACGAGGAAAGCCATTATTTACCAAATGGAAATCCATGCTAATAAACTGATGTAACCAAGAATAACTTATCGTTACCTTCAATAAATCAGGGATAAGGCAGCAACTTAAATTGACCGAGCGTTGTCTTTTCTTAAGAAATTCAGCGATATGATTTGTCGACAAAAGCCAAGCGAGACAATGTATGAGCGTTAATCTGGATATTCAAAATATTTTGGTATTAAAACGGATGTATGAGTTACGTAACGTCCGGTTAGTCGCAGAATCACTCGGTAAAACGTCAGGAGCAATCAGCAAAAATCTGACAAAGATGAAAACTCAGCTCAATGATCCGCTATTCGTTCAGACCAAAAATGGCTTTGAACCAACAGCTTTTGTGGAAGCGAACATTGCGCATTTTGAGCAAATAATCAACAGTATTGATTCCATCAAACCACAGCATTTTTCACCAGCTCATTTTGACGGTTCAATCACTATTTATGCCAACACATTGTTTTGGGAGTACTTTGGTGACAAGTTTTACTTGGAGTTACTAAAGCACGCCCCAAACGCAAAATTCTCATGTTTGCGCTGGGGTAGCGAAGCAAAAAAACGATTAATTGACGGTGAAAACGCCATTGCGATTCATTACTTTGATGAAGATCTGCCACAGTCAATTGTTCAGACCGAACTAGGGCGAGGAAAAGCGGTATTTTTTGTTCGACAAGATCATCCCGCTCAAAACTCCCAAGAACTAGAAGAATACCCTTTTATACTTTTTAAAACGCCGGGATGGAACGACTACCGATACCCAGTGTTGGAAAGGCTCAAACATATGGGTTTTAGAACCACACCTAAAGTGGAAATTGAGCATCCAGCGATGATTCAAAAAGTGCTTCTGCAAACGAATCATTTTGGCATAACGATGAGTGGACATGTTCCTAAGGGTTGCCGGAGTATCGCGCTTCCTGCTGGGCTAGAGCTTGATGTTCGCTACGTGATGAGCTGTCGTCGCTCTCAACAGCAAGCTCCGGTAAATCAGTGGTTATTAGATGTCATTAAGCATGTCGCTCAGTCCTAGACTGATGACTTGCTACTGCTAATAATAGCCAAACCACACATGCGCTCTACTTACTCGCTGAACGAACATTAAAGACTCTGTATTAACCATTGAGCAAAGGTGTTTACGTGTGATTTTTCGGATGCTCGAACCACCATATAATGTGCACCAGAACTTGGCATATGCCAATTTCCAGCCTGGACTAATACGCCCTGTTGCAGCTCATCCTCAACAAGAAAGTCTCTTACCAGCAACACGCCAAGTTGATTAATCGCAGCATGAATAGCAAGCAATGAGTGTTCAAACTCGGCGACGACTTTGCTCACCTTCCCTTGGTAACCTTGGTGTGAAAGCCACTCTTGCCAAGATTCATGATAACCACTAGTACAGATTTTAGGCGCTTTAGCTAACTGCGAGAGGTCATTTATCGGGTTTAAATGCATAAAGCCGGGGCTTGCGACAACAATCCAGTTTTCTTGGGTTAATCGTATGGCTTCTTGCTCTTGCCAATCTCCATCTCCGTTAATAATTTCGATATCCGCAATCGCACTGGCGTTTGGAACTGTATTAGCAGTTGTCGAGACTTTAAAGGAAATGTCTGGGAATTGTCGCTGAAAATCAGCCAATCTTGGCATTAACCACTGAGAGCAAAAGCTGTGAGCGACATGTAAGTTAACTTGCGTATTCTTGGGACGAGTAAATAAATGCTGCGTCGTGGTCGATAATGTTTGAAGCACATGGTTAACCACAGGCCAGTATTCTTTTGCTGAGCTGGTCAGCGTAAGGTGCGTACCCTTGCGCTCGAATAACGTCGCATTTAACTGCAGTTCTAGCGATTTCACCTGCTGACTGACGGCCGCACGGGTCACATTTAGCTCCTCTGCGGCTTTAGTGAAGCTCTGTAATCGCGCCGTGGCTTCAAACGCTCGGAGCAAATTAAGCGGCGGTAAACTTTGCATAACACTCTCCCAAATACTTGGCAGCCATGGTATGAACTGGTGATGACAAATTGATGAAAGTGCTGAGTTTGTTAAGCGGGATCAAAAAAGCCAGCGTGATACACGCTGGCTTTTGGAACTGTCTCTTAAGCAGGAATTATTCTGCTTTCTCAGTGGTTTGGTATTCAAACGCAGGGACAACTACTTCAACACGACGGTTCATTTGACGACCTTGACGTGTTTCGTTGCTTGCTACTGGGTTAGCTTCACCCATGCCTTTCACTGTCATACGCTCAGCCGCAATACCTTTTGCTTGGAACTCGTCAGCAACGGCTTTCGCACGTTTTTCTGTGAGTTGCTTGTTGTAAGCAGCAGAACCTGTCGTATCGCTGTAACCCGTGATCTCAACTTGAGCTTGTGGGTAAGTATTCATCAAATCAACGGTACCAGAAAGGTTCGACGCATCTTTCACTTCTGCACTTTCTAAGTCGAATTGTACTGTCGCTGTTGTTTGAGCAGGGTAAACGTGATCTACAATGCGGGTTGCAGGACGTGCTTCTACCACCTCTTCAACGGCTTTTTCTTGAACGACTGGCTCAGAACCAAACTTGTAGTTGAAACCGATACCGAAGAAATCTGAATCCATGTCTTCAATTACATCATCAGACATATCTTGGTAGCGTTGGTATTCAGCACGTAGGCTCCAGTTGTAGTTGATTTGGTATTCAGCACCCAGAGAGCCAGTTGGTACGAAATCTTTCTCGTCACCAGCCATCATGTATGCAGCACCAACTTTCGCGAATAGATTCCAAGAATCCGTTAGTGGTAGGTTAAATTTAGGAGCAAGCGTCAATGCCCAAAGATCACCATCAACGGTGTTTAGGCCAGGCTTTTTGAAGTTTGCAGTGAAGTCACCAAGGTAATCAACACCATACTCTGCCGCAACGTACTTGTTGAAGCTGTAGCCTAAGTGCATAGATGCTGCAAAACTGTCGTCGTCACAAGGTTCGTTTAGGTAACACGCATCGTTTAGAGAGTTGTAACCTACTTTACCGCCCATGTAAGTGTCAGCAAGTGCAACGTTTGAGATCACACCACCAGCAAGTACAGTAGCCACTGCTATAGCGATTTTTTTCATTATTCTTTTCCTTTTTCTTGTACACAAAGCAACACATCGCGGCAGCATACTGCCGTAAAATATGAAGCCGTAACTTTCTCTTTTCTTCGAATAGAAATAGCTAAATAGCGTAGGAAAGAATCAAAAATGATATTCAAACGCCAATGACGTAAAACGGAAAAAGGTAACCTCAAGACCATCTATTCATGAGCTTCATCCGCATACCCAACCGAAAAATAAAGTTCGTTGCGTTGGTTTAGCCATAGTCAATTCGTTGCGGAGAATATCACAAAGAAGCCAACTTTCTGTGACGCAAATCACCATAAAAAACCACTTTCTCAAATTTAAGAATCATCATTTAAGCTTGTGAATGGCAACAAATTTTTACAGGGGAGCATGGATGTGGAGAGCACAAAAAAACAGCTCATTTAAATGAGCTGTTTTCGAAATAATGAAAAAGCGTTAACTCGTCGCGCTAAATTTTATCCGCTACGGTTAACGTTGCAGCTAATACATCTTGCCCAAACAAGACACTACGCTCAGGAGACCAACCGTAAAGTGGATCTGGGTGATTGTTGTTATCTTTAAATGGCATTTCGATTGTGTAAGACAAGCATTTGAACTGCTCTGCAACCCAATTTGAACCCACAGTCAAATTCGCTTTACCAGGCTCATCTTTATCGTAACCAATCTCATCTTGGAACTCTGGCGTAATAGTCAGTAACGCTTGCTTAAATGATGTCTCTAAAGCGGCAAGATTTTCATCGTAAGAAGGAATACCTTCTGAGCCAGCGACGAAGTTATACGGAATCGCTTCATCGCCATGAATATCTAAAAACATGTCAACACCCGTTTCCAGCATGCGCTGACGCACAAGGTAGACTTCTGGGCTCTTTTCCATTGATGGCGTTTGCCATTCACGATTTAGGTTTACACCTACTGCGTTGGTACGCAAGTGACCGCGAATACCACCGTCTGGGTTCATGTTTGGTACGACGTAAAGCACCGCTTTTTCAAGCAATGCACGCGCAATCGTGTCGTTTTCATCTAACAGACGTTGGATCATACCTTCCATGAACCATTCTGCCATCGTCTCACCTGGGTGCTGACGTGCAATCATCCAGATTTTCTTTTTACCTTCTTCTGGCTCACCGAAAGTAAGCAAGCTCATGTCGTTGCCGTCTAATGTGTGGCCTAGTGTTTCAAGTTGGCAGTGGTGCGCGCTTTGTGCCATGTGTAACAAGTCTAAATGACGATCGTACGTGTATGGCGCAAAGTACGCGAAGTAAATTGAGCTGCGCTCAGGGATTACAGTGAAAGTCAGCGTGTCGCCATCGAACTCTGCCGGTACTCGGAACCATTCTTCACGATCGTAAGACGCAACCACATCGTAACCTTGCCATCCTTCTGGATAAGCCGATTTAGCCAAATCAAGCAATTTGATGGTGTGTGATTGCTCGGCTTCTGTCTCAAGACGGAAGTGGAACCACTGGTAGAATTCCGACATATTGTCGTTAGGAATTTTGAGTTGGATGTCGTTTTTGTCGTCCGCTTTCACTACGTGAATGCTGCCGCTATCGAAGTTGCTGAATACTTTCATTTTATGACTCACCTTTTAAATCTGAGCTTGAAAGACAGAGGCTAACACAAGGCTTCATCGCGCCCCAATGACTTTCACTGCAAACTGTCTCGTTTGTGGCTAAAGTCTTCAGTTTAGTCAAGCTTATCCGCTTTGCCTGCTGGTCCCGCGAGTTTTGCTAGCCACTTATCCCAGATGAATGGCGTCTGCTCGTTATCTTCTGCTTCCTCTTTGCGACGTACCGCGTTGCGTACCATCATTGCTCCCGTCCAACGGAATGGCTCTGGCGGGAAATGCCCCAACGGCCCTTTGGCTAAACCGCTTTTCGTCCATTCATTATCGATTCCCAATGCCAACGAAGATAAGATTTTTCCGCCCATTCGAGTCTGCGCTACACCATTGCCTGAATAACCAAATCCGTAAAAGATATTGCTCTGTTTATCTAGCTCGCCGAAAAAAGGGAAACCAGTAGCAGAACGATCAGAGCCCCCCGTCCATGAATAAGCAAACTCCTCTCCTCTCAAATGAGGAAACAACTTATCGAACGACTTGCGCAGTAGACCTTGGTAGCGTGTTGGCTTGTTAAACATTGCGTCAACTTGGTTATTGAAAGAAAACTGATTGCCGCCTTTCCCCAACATCAAACGGCCATCTGGCGTATCTCGGTAATAGTGTACAAAAATACGAGAATCCAACACACTAGAACCTGCCTGCCAACCAGATTGAGGTAGTGCGTCACCAAGCGGCTTGGTGATCACCATGTCGGAAGAGACCACCACGATACTGTTTTTAAACTGTTTAAACTGCTCCACCATCCATGCGTTCAATGCCAACACCACCTGCTGCGCTTGAACATTTCCTTTAGGTGTACAGACAGTGGCAGGTTTTCCATAATCTAGACGCGTCATCGGCGTATTCTCATAGATTTCAACATCCAACTCCATTGCGACGCGTCTTAATCCTCTCGCCAATAAAGCAGGTTGAACGCTGGCTGCAACTGGAGAGTGAAAGCCTTCTATATTGCGCGGCGATCCCGCATTGGCACGCAGTTCCTCCACCGAGCAACGACGCCAACTGTTCACTTCTAATCGCTTTAACTCGTCCACAACTGGCTGCATTCCCCCAGTTTGAGCCTGATTGGTTGCAGTGTAATAAACCCCTTTCAACGATAATTGCGCATCGATGTTGTGCTGCTGACAAAAGTCGTCAATCTCGAGCACTGCTTGTTCCGACTCTTTTACCAACCAAGCAGCATGTTCTTCACCGAATAACCGTTTCAATGTCGGAAACTTTGTCGACCAAGTCAGCATACAACCGCCGTTTGCGCCCGATGCACCACTGCCACAAAGGCCTTTTTCAATCACGACTACCTTTTTTTCCGGAGATTGCTGCTTAATCATAATCGCGGTCCAAAGTCCGGTGTATCCGCCACCAACAATCGCAACGTCAGTATTAATGTTCTGCTGTAACGGTTGTGGCGTTTCTGGTTGCTCAGCTTCAATTGCCTGCTTGAACCAATATGAATGATGTGTCATCGGGTATCCTCGTTAGTGCGTTACATCCATTTCCGCAAACACTTTACAAACGATGATGACAATCAACGAGCAAGAAAATCTAACGCTGAGCGATAGAAAATGTTGCACTGAGAGTGTGAAAATTTTCGCTTTCGACAAAAAAAATGGGGAGCTCGTGGCTCCCCAAAACAAACAGCAAAAATATTAGTGGTAAACAATTCGAGTCCGTCTTACTGGTTAATATTTACCGGTATCACGCATGCGGTACTCGTATTGAACATTGAGAATAGGCTGGTAAACAACTTGCCCGTCACTTTGCAAGAACTCATTTACCATGACTTTTGAGTCAGTGATAGAAAACGATTGGCGATCAACATACGTTGTAAGGCTCGTAAACTCATCACGGAGTTGTCCAGATGATTTATTTTGGTAGCTTTGGATCATGTCTCGGCCCATTTCATAAGCCGCTTGTTTGCTATCCATTACGTCGCCATGGATAGTTTCGGTATCGTTTGTCCAATGATAACCACCAGCAAGAGCCATAGAAGGTGCAGCAATCAGAGCAATCGTACTTGCTAAAGTTGTTAAGCGTTTCATAAACCTCTCCTTACTTACCTTTACATCGGGCCAAAATTGGCTCGATACTTATAAGATACGTATAAAGACCTAAAACACGTCAAAACAATTTCAAATAATGTTCAATTTTCGTTCAACTTATTTCACATTAACTTAGCAACTCAACGTCATATTCAGCCGACATTCGCATTTTCTTCATTTTGAACAATGGGTTTCAACCTGACACTTTCTTACCAAACCATACAATACCTAAGGTCAATTTTCTCTTAGAATTCCAGCAAAAGAACAGTGTTCAAAACCTTACACAAACGTCGGACACAGCAAAAACCACCTCTTTTCAGTCGTGCTTTGCATTCCTCCTTTTCGGGTTCTTCGCTGCTCGTCCGTCGGTTCTTAATTGTCGCTATTGAGCACAAGTTAATCTGGAGTGAAAATGACCGCGAACAAATCCATTTTTTACCATAGCAAATCGATTTACTCAGATGATTATGCTGATGTCTACAAGCCAATTTGGACCTACAGAGCTAAGTTCATCTTACGTGCGCTTTATTACAAACGTGCGTTTAAGCACCTTTCAGACAATATTGAATCGTCATTGTTAGAGTTGCTTTGTACACGTACGCATCGATTTTTAGAGAAGCCGTTTCGTCCGTATATCATCAAAAACAACTCAGCGTTCGATCGTTCTAACTTGGTGGTTGATCACTATAAAACGATTTCAGAACTGTTTTCTAAACAAACAATCGAAGAAATCTACACAGACTCGAAAGGCCTAACATTAGCCTCTTTTGAAATTGACGAAATACTGTACTCGGTGAGATTAGTATACGAAGCACGTTATCAAAAAGAAGGCGACATGAGCCTAGTGCTGCACAGCGCTGAAGATGGCAACTTCTACACGCTCTCTTTTACGCTCGGTCACATCGAATCTGGACGCAGCATTATGATTGGCGGCTTACAAGGACCGCGAAGCAGTGAAGAAAACAACGCGAAAATTAAAAAGCTAACTCGTAAGCTTTACGGACAGAGACCAAAAAGCTTGATGGTGAGCTTGCTCACTTTGCTCGCACAAATTTGGGAAGTGAACACGATTCTAGCAGTGAAAACGCAGTCCCATACTTACGCAGCTAAGCGCTACAGCAAAGGGCGAATCAAAACGGATTACGATGCACTCTGGCAAGAATTGGGCGGCACCGAATACAATCGTCATTTTTACTCAATTGATGTAAATGCACCCCGTCGAGATATCGAAGGCATGTCGCGCTCTAAGCGTTCGATGTATCGTCGCCGTTATGAATGGCTAGACAACACCAAGGTCACTTTCGAACAAATATTAAAAGGCGAGCAAGCTAAAAGCTAAGGAGAAGCGTTCATGCGTTATTCATTCATTACTGCTTTAGTGTTGTCGGCTTTTTCTTTGTCAGCCAATGCAGAAACCAGTGAGCACATCATAGGTACAAACATTGGCTATGGCGATGTGAACTACGATGCGCCGACAAGCAAAGAATCAGGCGACATGTTCTTAGGTGAAATATATTACCGCTACATGCCAACACATAACTTTGGTATCGAAGCAGGTTATAAAGGCGCGTTTGACGGTATCGGCTCGATACTCGTGAGTCCGATTTCAGAAGTCACCGATACGAGCTTCTCCGGACCTCGCTTGAGTGGCTATGCTAGCTATCCTCTGGGTTCAGGTTTCGAACTGTACGGCAAGGCAGGTGTCACTCTCTACACTCTCGAATACACTTATAAAGTGAACGGTCAGAGCAAGAACATCGAACACTCAAGTGTCGGAGGTGAAGCGGCTGGCGGTATCGGCTGGAGCTATAAACACTTTGGTTTGAATGCAGAATATGTGTACTCAAAAAACAGCGATTTTGACTCTAGCGGCGTGATGTTTGGTGCGCGACTGCGTTTTTAAACAAGGCTTACAATTAATACAAAAGGCAGCGAGAGGCTCATTCGCTGCCTTTTTTCGTGAATATAGGTCAATACGCAAGCGCGAGAATGATCCCCGCCACGATAGAAGTAACGCCAAGCCCTCGGGTGAGATACCATTTCTCAGACAGAAACCAAATCCCCATAAACAATCCAAACACAATGCTGATTTGCCTTAGTGCTACGACCAAACTCACGTTGTCTGTCATGGTCATCGCAAACAGTACCAAGCCGTAGGTGGATGCCATCATTACCCCTGCCATGCTGGCTGTTTTGCGGATCTGCCACGCTGTCTTAATCTCATCTGGCTTGCCCGTAACTAAGCACCATACAAGGGCTGGAATACCAATCGCCCAAAACTGCACGCCCAAGTAGAAGATTGCACTGTACTGATCATTCAAGATCTCTGATGCTTGTCCTGTGCGTAAACTCAGCGCTTCTTTATCGACCACCGAGTAACCCGTTGTGCCTATTGCGGCAATCAATGCCCAGAACACACCAACGTTCAAATAAGAGCCCAATGTCATCTGACGAAAATTCGTCAGTGGTACCAGCATACAACCAAGAGTAATTAGTAAGAATCCAAGCCACTGCTGACTGGATAATTCATGTCCCAATGCAACACTGATTGCGCCGACCATCATCACAGGCAGTGCCCGAGCAATCGGATAAACCACCCCCACATCAGCGTGCTTATAAGCGACAATCAAACCAACCAGATAAACCATTTGTGAAATGCCGCTAATGAACAGCAATCCCCAAAACTCACTCGGTAATGATGTCCAGCCAATGGTTGCCAAATACCAAATCAAATAAGGGGTAAGAATGAAACATGCAGAAAAGCTGGCGGCCATGGTAAACGCGAGCCCTGACCCAGAGTTGCTTTTGCCAAGGATATTCCAGCCCGCATGGAGAACAGCAGAGAAAACGACGAGACCAATCGCCAACAAATCCATTTCAACGTTCCTGTCTGAATAAAATAAAGGCCCCGAGATGGAGCCTTAGATAATGAGAAAATCCACTTAACGATTGAGTTCCGCCAGAGATTCAATGCTGATGGCATCGTGTCGCCAATACTCGATATCGCAATCAATCAACTCACCGTGCTGGTTATAGTTGATGCGCTCCACTACCATCGCTGGCGTACCGGCTGTCGCACGCAGTGCCTGAGCCATTTCACCCAACAAAGTGCTGGTTGAAATGCGGTAGCGAATCTTTTGATACGTCACGCCATAATGATCGCGGTAAATGTCCGTCAATGAATTTGATAAATCGTAATCCAGCAGGTTCGGAAACAGCTCTGGACGAATGTAGTTTGTTACGAACACCACAGGTCTATCTTCAAGGTATCGCACTCGGTCGACTCGATACACATCCGAGAAAGGCTGCAAGTCCAGCAAACGCGCCGCTTGTTTGTTTGCCAGCGTCCCTTTTGCTGCCACCAACTCCGTTTTTGGCACACGATTTTGCGCTTTCGCCATGTTCGGGAAGTTCAGCGTTTGGGTTGGGTCGTAACGCAATGGCTCAGGTGAGATAAACCAACCTCGGCGATCTTCGCGATAAATTCGACCTTCTGCTTCTAGCAGTGATAAAGCTTCACGCAGAGTGACGCGTGTAGTATCGAACGACTCCGCCAACTTACGCTCTGCTGGCAGTTTTTGACGCGGCGATAGCATGCCCGCTTCAATCTGTTCAACAATCGAATCTTTAATTTTTACGTATTGCACGAAGTGTCCTTATCTTTTGCGCCAAGCTTGTGTGCGATTTTCTAACAATTTACCCAAAGTCATCTGAACAATCTTCGCAATTGCGGCAGCAATCATGATCATCACAGCCATTGCCGCTGCAGCGCCAGTTTGACCTGCATCGTCCATATTCAGAATCGAGACCGAAGCCGGAATCGTATCGGTTGAGTAAAGGAATACTACCGCAGAAGTGGTGGTCAATGCATTAACAAACAAGTAAGTCGCAATGTCCAAAATCGCAGGTAAACACACAGGTAATGTCACTTTAAAGAACAACTTGTATTGAGGAAGCTTCACCGATGCCGCCGTGGCTTCAATCTCCGATGGCAACTGCTTTAGCGCTGTCAGGGCGGTCATGTGCCCCACGGTGTAGTAATGCACTACCGTATTAATCACCAAGAATGCCATGGTGCCATAAAGCACGTTCAAAGGATTGTTTGCATCGTTGAAGTAAAAGATGTAACCCAAGCCAAGCACCATACCCGGAACCGCCATTGGCACCACGCTGAGCATTTGCATAACTTGGCGAATTGGACCAAACGCACGTCCTTTCTCAATGCAGTAAGCACCGACAAAGATAATGGCTGTACCAATAACCGCCGTCCAACCTGCAAGTGTTAGCGAGTTGAAGAATGGGCTCCAACCGTAGGTGCTCATTTCAGCAAAGTTGTAGTTGTTTAGCGTCAGCGCTTTGTTCCAAGGCCAGAACGTAACTAACGAGCCATACACCGCTATGCCAAGCACAGCCAACACTGCGATAGAAATGATGCTGCAGTAAACCAAACAAATGCTGTCGCGCGCTTTGTTAGGTTCTGGCTGATAAGGTACCGAGCGAGTGTCAAATAAGCTCTTTTGCTTTTTCTGTACCCAGCGGTCTGCACCAAATGCCATTACCGCAGGGAATAACAACATAATGCTGGTCACCGCACCCATGGCAAAGTTTTGCTGTCCCACAACTTGTTTGAAGATGTCAGTCGCCAAAACGTTGTAGCTGCCCCCAATCACTTTCGGCACACCAAAGTCCGTGATAACCAGCGTAAAGACGACAATGAGCGTGCTGATCAAACCGTATTTCGCTGCAGGTAACGTCACCATAAAGAAGGTTTTGATGGGCGATGTTTTAAGTGCGCGGGCTGCTTCATACAAACGGGCATCTGAAGTGCGCAACGAAGTGGTTAAGATCATCAATGCATGAGGAAAGGTCCAGAAGATCAAACCCATCGAGATACCAATCACGCCATAAATCGAGTTTCCTAACAGCATCTCTTTGGCAATGCCTTGATTACCGAAAAGAAAGATCAAACTGATCGCCGGCAACAACGAAGGCGCGAGAATCGGCGCAGTACCTAGGATTTGGAACAAACCTTTAAATGGCATACATGAACGAGTCAACGCGTAGGCATAACCAAACGCAAGCACACCCACTACCGAGGTCACAATCACGCCCAGAGTGAAGGTGTTGCCCACCGATACCCATAAGCTTGAAGAGGAAAAGTACGTCGCAAAGTTTGCCAAACCAACGAATTCGCCATTGGCATTTTGCACACTCTTGGTCAACATAGCCCAGAGCGGCATTAAGATGAACAGCACCATCATGGTCGACAAGCCAGCGAGCAAACCGAACAACACTAGGTTGTCGCGGCTGACACGTCCGAGTAGGGATTTTGCTTTGTCTTGAGTGGTCAGGCTATTCATCGTCATTGTCTTCGCATCCATGTTTACACCTACGCTGCTAGCGCTTTATCAACCGAGGGCACGGCGTAACCATGCAGCCCTTCTTCAGCAAACTGGATGTAACGTACATCGCCCGCCTTGATATTGAGTTTTTGAACCGTTTCCACAGGCACATCCACGACGATGGTTTTCGTTGAGCTGTCGTTTTGCAATACGCAATCAATGCGGAAAAACGCCCCCAAAAACTCGGTTGCGGTAACTCGCACAGGTAAAGAATTGGTGTAGTTTTCAACGAACTTGATGCTTTCAGGACGCACCGCAAGGTCGAAGCGGTCACCACGTTGGATCTTACGATTGGTCAAGCTTGGCGCTGGCATCAGGGTTTCTGCAATGCGTACTTGGGAGTCCGTTGCGACTGAGGTTTCAATAAAGTTCATGCTGCCGACAAACTCAGCGACAAAGCGCGTTGCTGGTTGTTGGTAGATTTCTTGAGGTGTGCCGACTTGCTCAATCACGCCATGGTTCATTACCACGATACGATCCGCCATCGACAACGCTTCATCCTGATCGTGCGTAACCATGATGGTGGTGATGCCAAGCTTACGTTGCAGCTTGCAAATCTCGTCACGTAAGTGAACACGCACTTTTGCATCCAGCGCTGACAGCGGCTCATCCAATAACAGTAAACCCGGAGATAGCGCCAATGCACGAGCCAAAGCAACACGCTGCTGCTGACCACCAGAAAGTTGGTTAGGAAATTTCTCGCCAGAGGTTGGAAGACCAATGGTTTCTAACCAGTAATCCACCTTCTCTAACGCTTCTTTGGTCGACATTCCTTGGTTCTTCAAACCCACTGCAATGTTCTCTTGTACAGTTAGGTTCGGAAACAGCGCGTAAGATTGGAATACGATGCCGAAATCGCGCTTCTCTGGTGGTAGGAATGTGGTCTCTTGACCGTTTTGAAAAATCGCACCAGACGTTGGCAAGTCTAAACCTGCAATGGCACGTAGCAGAGTGGTTTTACCGCAGCCAGAAGGACCAAGAAAACAAACAAACTCGCCCTTTTCAATCGCTAGCGAGATTTTCTTTAACGCAGTGAACTGTCCGAATTGCTTCACTACATTTTCGATATTTAGGTAATGTTGGTTAGTTGACATAACACACGCTCCAAATGGTATATACCAACTTTAGTTTTGGAGTGTTACGTTCCAATGACAAATTTATAGCCAGAAGATGACAAATAGATGAAGGGCGATGGGGTTTGTTTCTACGCTTGCAACCCCCTCCAACTCCCCCCTTTTCTCGACATGCTTTGCCAAGCATTTGAACGCGGTTATCAAGGGGGAGGGTTTTCTTTGCTGCAGTGAGTTCGGTGCTTTCCCGACGTCATTCTAAAGGAGCCTAGGCGAGTATTCAGAATCTACTTGAAGCGTGTTGAATGTTGCATTGTGAATTAAATTATCCGCTAATGCTGAACCAGTCCCTCCCCTTTACTAGCATAACGGTTGTAGTCCCCCGCAGTTAAAGCCAAGGGGAGGTTAGGTGGGGTTGATGGTTTAACTTTGAGTTAGGAGCTTGTCCCCCCCTCCAACTCCCCCTTTTCTTGACATGGTTTGCCAAGCATTTGAATGCGGTTATCAAGGGGGAGAGTTTTCTTTGCTGCAGTGAGTTCGGTGCTTTCCCGACGTAATTCTGAAGGAGCCTAGGCGAGTATTCAGAATCTACTTGAAGCGTGTTGGATGTTGCATTGTGAATTAAACTATCCGCGAATGCAGAACCAGTCCCTCCCCTTTACCAGCATGACTGTTGTAGTCCCCCGAAGTTAAAGCCAAGGGGAGGTTAGGTGGGGTTGCTGCTTTAAGGCTTTTGACTCTCGCCTCTTCCAAAAACAAAAAATCCACCTCAACCGAGGTGGATTTCAACATTCAAGTTAGAGCAAATTCAATTAAGACTTTGGTTCTGATTTCGCGTCAAACTTCTCAGACCAAGTCGCTAGAATCTCTGCACGCTTGCTGCCCATTTGTGCGAAGTCCATTTTCGCCATGTTCTCTTGAACGTTCGGGAAGTTAGACACGGTCGCTTTCACTTCTTTATGTGCAACCACTGGGTACATTTCTACGTAAAGCTCGTTTGCAGCTTTAGAGATTGACCAGTCGACAACACGTTTCGCTGCATCCGATTCTTTTACTAGACCAACAGCTTCTGATTCCCAGCCGATACCTTTTGGTGTGATAACCGCTAGTGGTGCGCCTTGTGTTTTCAGCTTCGCGCCGCGGCTTGCCATCGAAATACCGATAGCCACTTCACCCATACCCGCTTGAACACATGGCTTAGAACCTGAGTGCGTGTAGTGAGCAATGTTCTTGTCTAAGTCACGCATGTAGTTCCATGCCTGATCTTCACCCATGTTTTGTAGCCAAGCAGAAACCTGCATGTAGCCAGTGCCCGAAGACGCTGGGTTCGGCATTGCAATGTGACCTTTGTAAACCGGCTTCGTTAGGTCTTCCCATGACGTTGGTTTAGGCAGGTTAAGTTGTTTCGCTACCGCTTCGTTGAAACAAACTGCGTTAAAGAACGCATCGTTACCGAACCAAGCTTGGTTTGATTGAGGGTCGTTTAGGTTCGCGTGCAGCTCTTCCAAACCTTTTGGTGTGTAAGGCTTAAGAAGACCTTCATCTTTAAGCAGTGCCATTGACGAGCCAGCAAGACCCCAAACCACTTCCGCTTGAGGGTTGTTCTTTTCTGCCAGCAATTTCGCCGTCATGATACCGGTGGAATCGCGAACCCACTTAATCTTGATATCTGGGTTATCTTTCTCAAACGCAGACTTGTATTTAGCAAGAATGTCAGTTTCGAAAGCGGTGTAAACCGTGACTTCCTGTGCTGCCATTGCATTCGTAGCTAGCAGAGAGACAAGTGCAGCCAGCGATCCTTTCATCAAACGGTTTTTCATCATTTTCTCCAGTTAATTTGGCTAAGTTTTCATTTGGTCTGTACCAATTGACGATATACACCCTACTGAGCCTTTGTGACGAATTCATGACCATTAAATGGCAGTTTTACGAAAATATTCGATGAATAATCGTTCAATTGATCCACCATTTTCTGGATATTAAAGTTTTATGAAATTGGAGATTCGCCTGTTTACTGCCCTATTCTTCCTCGCTAGAGTGAACTCGAAATTTGGTGTAGACCAACTAGCCTATTCTGATGGAAATCGAGATGAAAAACGAATACCTACTACTGACTCCAGGTCCTCTATCTACTTCTGAAACGGTACGTGAAGCCATGCTAAAAGACTGGTGTACTTGGGATGATGAATACAACAAAGACATTGTAGAAGTGATCCGCATTAAGCTTGTAAAACTGGCGACGGAGCAAGACGGCTACACCAGTGTACTAATGCAAGGTAGCGGCACCGCATCAGTCGAAGCAACGATTGGCAGTGCCATTGGCAAAGATGGAAAATTGTTGGTTGTCGACAACGGTGCGTATGGTGCACGCATCGCTCAGATCGCTGAATACCTAAATATTCCATGCCATGTAGTTTCCCCAGGCGAAACATCACAGCCACACTTGAACGAGGTGGAAACTGCATTGGCATCGGATCCTGCTATCACACACGTGGCGATTGTTCACTGTGAGACAACCACTGGCATGCTTAACCCAATTGAGGCATTTGCTTCTGCGGCAAAAGCACACGGTAAAGTCGTGATTCTCGATGCCATGTCGAGCTTTGGTGGCATTCCTATCGATATCGCAGAGCTAGGCATCGATTTTATGATCAGCTCTGCAAACAAATGTATTCAAGGCGTGCCGGGCTTTGGCTTTGTGATTGCGAAACAAACTGAGCTAGAAAAGTGCCAAGGTCAGGCACGTTCTTTAAGCCTTGATCTTTACGACCAGTGGCACTGTATGGAAGTGAACCACGGCAAATGGCGTTTCACGTCTCCAACGCACACGGTTCGCGCTTTCTATCAAGCCTTGTTAGAGCTGGAACAAGAAGGCGGCATTGAGGCTCGTCATAACCGTTACCAAACTAACCAGAAAACACTGGTTGCAGGTATGCGTTCTTTGGGGTTTGAGCCACTACTGAGTGATGACCTTCACTCGCCAATCATCACTTCTTTCTATTCTCCGACGCACAGTGATTACCAATTCAAAGCGTTCTACACACGTTTGAAAGAGCAGGGCTTCGTGATTTATCCGGGTAAGGTGTCGAACGCAGATTGCTTCCGTATCGGCAACATTGGCGAAGTTTACCCAGCAGATATCGAGCGCTTAATCGGTGCGATTGAAAAAGCCATGTACTGGCAAGTTGCGTAAAGCAGCCTTCTGATTGAGAAAGCGTTATGACTCAGAATATCAAACCGACCCATTTCCGCAGCGAAGGTGATGTCAACACGACGCCAGCGCGCCAAGCTTGGAATGCATCGATGGACGACGAACGCACGCAAGCATTATTGAAGCGTGATTCGGAGGTCTTTCTTCATCAAGCCATGTCGACGCCTTGCTTAGATACCTTGGAAGCAGCAGAAGGCATCTACATCCAAGATGCCACCGGCAAAAAGTACATGGATTTCCATGGCAATAACGTCCATCAGCTGGGCTACGGTCATCCGCATGTGATTAAACGTGTGCAAGAGCAAATTGCCAAACTGCCGTTTTCACCACGTCGTTTTACCAATGAAACCGCAGTTGAATGTGCCGAAAAACTCACCCAAATCTGTGGCGGTGAATTGAATCGCGTGTTGTTTGCTCCGGGTGGCACATCTGCGGTTGGCATGGCGCTTAAACTAGCCCGCCACATCACGGGCAACTACAAGGTGGTGTCTCTGTGGGATTCCTTCCACGGCGCATCATTGGATGCCATCTCAGTAGGTGGCGAAGCGTGTTTCCGCCAAGGCATGGGACCATTAATGGCAGGTGTTGAGCGCATTCCACCAGCCGTATCTTACCGTGGTGCTTTCCCTGTCGCGGACGGCAGCGATGTGCATTACGCCGACTACCTTGAATACGTGATTGAGAAAGAAGGTGGCGTGGGCGCGTTTATCGCAGAAGCGGTTCGTAATACCGACGTACAAGTGCCAAGTAAAGCCTACTGGAAACGCATTCGAGAAATCTGTGACAAACATAATGTCATGCTGATCGTCGACGACATCCCTAACGGCATGGGTCGTAGCGGTGAATGGTTTACCTACCAAGCCTACGACATCGAGCCAGATATGCTCTGCATCGGTAAAGGTTTGGGCGGAGGCTTAGTGCCTATCGCAGCCATGGTAACCAAAGACAAATACAACACCGCCGAGCAAATCTCAATGGGTCACTACACTCATGAGAAAAGCCCTATAGGTTGTGCTGCAGCACTGGCAACCATGGAAGCCATTGAGCAAGACGGCTTGCTAAATAAAGCCAAATCCGACAGCCAGTTCATGCGTGAAAAGCTGCTAGAGATGAAAGCCAAATACCCAGTGATTGGTGATGTGCGTGGCATCGGCATGTTGTGGGGCATTGAACTGGTCACCGACGACGAAAGCAAAGCACGCGCGTATGACGAAGCGGAAGCTGTGTTGTACCAATGCCTCAACAACGGAGTGAGTTTCAAGGTATCGCAAGGCAATGTGATTCAACTCAGCCCACCGCTGATCATCACTCGCGAACAGCTGACAGAAGCGTTGGCGATCTTCGAAGAAGCCATCGCCAAAGTGTGTAAAGACTTTAGCTACATTTAGGGTCAATAGACCTCAACAAAAACCAATTTATCCTGAGCGCAGTTCCGACGTGTAGGCAAGCGCTCTGGCAAGCAAGAAAAAGGATTGAACATGAGCAACTCACCAATTCAAGCAGTGATCTTTGACTGGGCTGGCACTATCGTCGATTTCGGCTCTTTTGCACCAACCAGCATCTTTGTGGAAGCGTTCAAACAAGGCTTTGACTTTGAAATCGACCTAGAAGAAGCGCGTGAACCAATGGGACTTGGTAAGTGGGATCACATCCAAGCTGTGGGTCGCATCCCTGCAGTTGATAAGCGTTGGAATGAGAAGTTTGGTCGCTCAATGACCAGCGAAGACATCGATGCAATCTACGCAGCATTTATGCCTTTGCAGAAAGCAAAAGTAGCTGACCACGCAGAGCCAATTCTCAATGCGATTGAAGTTGTGAACGGTCTGAAAGACAAAGGCATCAAGATCGGTTCTTGTTCTGGTTACCCCCGCGAAGTGATGGACGTGCTGATCCCTGTTGCAGCGGATTACGGCTACAAACCAGATTACGTAGTAGCAACGGATGACCTGCCGCAAGGTGGTCGCCCAGCACCATTTATGGCACTGAAGAACGTGATTGAGCTGAATGTAACGGCCGTTAATGCGTGTATCAAAGTGGATGACGCAGCACCGGGCATCGATGAAGGTCACAACGCCGGTATGTGGACCGTTGGCTTGCTGCTTTCAGGTAACGAAGCAGGTCTAACGTTTGAAGAATACCAAGCCGCGGACGAAGCAACGCTTAATGCTGCTCGTGAAAAAGCGCGTGCAAAATTGATCAAGAGCTCGCCGCACTACCTTATCGACACCATTGCTGACTTCCCAGAAGTGGTTGCAGATATCGAACGTCGCCTAGCGGCTGGTGAGCGTCCTTAGTCGACAATCACTATTCTCACGCATAAAAAAACCTCTCAGCATCGAGAGGTTTTTTGTATCGCGTTTTAGTATCTAACCAAATAAAATTAGTTGATTGCAGTACTCGCTCGGCGTTTTAGCTTAAAGCCCATGTCCGTTGCGTGCTCTACAGGCTCGCCTTTAATGGCTTGCAGTAACTTGTCTGCGGCTTTCGTCCCCATACGTTCGTAATCGAATTCCGCACAGGTCAAACTTGGGTAGGCGTGCTCACCCATGGAAGAGCCTTCCAAACAGATAATCGCAATGTCGGTCGGGACTTTCAGCACTCGGCGGTGACACTCAAACAACGCGCCAATCGCAATCTCTTCATGGCTACATACCAGAGCATTCAAACTTGAATCGCGCAGCAATAACTTTGCCAACCCTTCCGCACCTAATTGTGAAGATGGCGCTTCGTGGGTGGTTAAGAAATGGTCCGGTGCAAGGTAGTTCTCAATCATCGCGCTTTGCCAGCCGTGCAGCTTACGTTGCAAAGTGGAGTGATCCCCACGTGCCCCAATGAAGCCCACGTTCTTGAAGCCTTGCTCAATCACATGCTTGGTACAGGCTTTACCCACCTCAAAATGGTCAACGCCGATATTGAGATAGCTCGCTTTCGAACTTAACTCAGCAATTTCCAATACTGGTGTGTTCGAGGCTTCCAAAAGTTGATTGGTACGTTGGCTGTGTTCATTACCAAACAGCACCACTCCCGCTGGGCGGCTCTCAAGAAATGTCGAAAGCAGTTTCTCTTCTTGTTCTACCGAGTAGTCGCTGTAGCCAAGCAGCAACTGATAACCCGCCTTGTTCAACGCTTGTTGAAAGCTCGGTAAGAAAAGCGCGCACGCTTTTTCAAACAGGGAAGGAATGATAAGAGCGATGGAGTAACTTTCAGCAGATGCCAAAGCCCCTGCCGCTTTATTCGGGATATAGCCGAGCTCATCAACCACCTGTTGAATCTTTTCTCTCAGCTTGTCAGATACTAGCTCGGGCGTTCGTAATGCTCGCGACACCGTCATGGTGCCTACGCCGGCTTTTTTAGCGACGTCCGCCAAGGTGACATTGCCAGTACTTCTTCGTTTGCGAGGTTCGCTCATTGTTCTTATTTAGTGTTCTCTATTTTCTGCCGCGACATCTTACCACAGCGTTTTAGTGGTTTTGATATTAGCGCATTAGAAGTCGATCACAAGCATATGAAACTCGGATGATTGATAAAAATGGTAGCGCTATCACAATTTATGATAGCGCTATCAGATAGCGCTACCATTTGTGATCATTCTCAGGTTTTTCTGACAAATTGATCGATAAAGTACCCATCAACAAAACAACAAACCGGAAAGATCCAATGCTACGTGAACTGATTACCTCTGATGTGATTCGCATCCATTCTGATGCTACTGACTGGAAAGATGCGGTGAGCAAATCCTGTGAAGCACTGATTGAAAATGGTGCGATTGAGCCAAGCTACGTGGACGCTATTTACCGCTCACACGAAGAGCTAGGTCCTTACTACGTGGTAGGTCCTGGTATGGCAATGCCACACGCTCGCCCTGAAGATGGCGTTAACCGTTTGTCTCTTGCTATCACGGTGATTCAAAACGGCGTGAACTTCGATTCTGAAGGTAACGATCCAGTAAAAATGCTGGTTACGTTAGCCGCGACAGACAGTAACTCGCACGTGGATGCGATTTCTAAACTGGCTGAGTTGTTTATGAATGAAGAGCATGTAGAAGCCATCTGCACCGCTCAAAACACACAAGATGTTCTCGCGATCATCGAAAAATACTAACTCCTGATGTGCCCTTCAAAATGGGCATACACCCCTATAAAAAGAAAAGGTCTGAATTATGAAAATTATGGTTGTTTGCGGTCACGGTCTTGGTACTAGCCTAATGATGGAAATGAGCATCAAAGGCATCGTGAAAGAATTGAATGTAAACGCAGAAGTGGATCATATCGATCTAGGTTCTGCAAAAGGTACGGATTGTGACATCTTCATCGGTACTAACGATATCGTTGAACAGTTGAACGCACTTGGCGTTGAACCACGCATCGTTGCGCTTGATAACATGGTCGACAAAGTGGCAATGAAAGAGCGTCTATCTGTGGCACTTCAAGAGCTTGGCGCTCTATAAGGTGGCGTTATGGAATTCTTCAGTTTCTTAATGAACGATGTCTTATCAGAGCCGGCGGTTCTGGTAGGTCTCATCGCCCTAATCGGCTTAATTGCCCAGAAAAAACCGGTCACCGAGTGTATTAAAGGCACGGTAAAAACCATTCTAGGTTTCATCGTGCTTGGCGCGGGTGCTGGTCTGGTTGTGACTTCTCTGGGTGACTTTGCGACGATTTTCCAACACGCATTTGGCATCACTGGCGTGGTTCCAAACAACGAAGCTATCGTCTCTATCGCGCAAGAAGCGTTTGGTAAAGAGATGGCGATGATCATGTTCTTCGGTATGTTAGTGAACATTCTGATCGCTCGCTTCACTCCATGGAAATTCATCTTCCTAACGGGTCACCACACGTTATTTATGTCGATGATGGTAGCGGCGATCCTTGCTTCTAGCGGCATGAAAGGTGTTCCACTGATCGCGCTTGGCTCTCTGGTTGTGGGCTCTGTGATGGTGTTCTTCCCTGCGATTGCTCACAAGTACATGAAGCAAGTAACAGGTTCTGACGACGTTGCGATTGGTCACTTCTCTACCCTTTCTTACGTGCTAGCTGGCTTTATTGGCAGCAAGTTCGGTAACAAAGAACACTCTACTGAAGAGATGAACGTACCTAAGAGCTTGTTGTTCCTACGTGATACGCCTGTAGCAATCTCGTTCACCATGGGCATCATCTTTATGGTGACGTGTATCTTCGCTGGCGGTGACTTTGTACGCGAAGTTAGCGGTGGTAAGCACTGGTTCATGTTCGCGCTGATGCAATCCATCACATTCGCCGGTGGTGTGTACGTTATTCTTCAAGGTGTACGTATGGTTATCGCAGAAATCGTTCCAGCGTTTAAAGGTATCTCAGACAAACTAGTACCAAACGCAAAACCTGCGCTTGATTGTCCGGTTGTATTCCCATACGCACCAAACGCAGTATTGGTTGGCTTCCTATCGAGCTTTGCGGCGGGTCTTTTGGGTATGTTCCTACTTTACGTGATGGGGCTTACTGTGATTATCCCAGGTGTTGTTCCACACTTCTTCGTGGGTGCAGCAGCAGGTGTATTTGGTAACGCTACAGGTGGTCGTCGCGGTGCAATCTTGGGTGCTTTTGCACAAGGTCTACTGATTACCTTCCTACCAGTATTCCTAATGCCAGTACTGGGTGACCTAGGCTTTGCTAACACGACCTTTAGTGACGCAGACTTCGGCGCTGTTGGTATCCTACTGGGTTTGATTGTTCGCTAAGTAGTTAGTCTGAATATGACTAGCTGATAACTGACTTGATTGATGCGGGAATAGGCTCATCAGCATCAATCTTCAAGAATCTCTAGTCATAGCAAACGACGAACTTTAGAAAAAAGCAATCGTAGAAAGAAAACAAACGCCCCTCACGTGAGGGGCGTTTTTCTTTTTGGCACTATCTTAAGAAAGTTTGGCTTATTGAAGCGTAGTTCCGTTAGATAGCAGCTTTCTTGTCGGCTCTTGCTCGGTATATTCGACCGCATCGTGATCCGCGAGCTTATCGACTTCCGCCAGTTCACCCACCACAACCAACACGTGTTGTTTCACCAGAGCGTCGACCACTTCAATGTTGTGCTGACGAAGAAGCGCTCTCACTTCGCTCTCTTTCCCTTCATGATACTTAACAAAGTAACGTGCAGGTTGCTGCTCGGCTTGATCTTGGCGTTCATCCACGAGAGGAAATCCTTGATTGTTTGCCAAGCTGCTTGAGCTCAGTCCGATTGCCAATAGTGCGGTAGCGCCTACCGCAGACAAAGAAAGTAAGGTCAACTTCTTCATAGCCACTCCTTATTGAAAGGTCAGAGTCCAACTGTTGATGGTGCCTGTGTCTCTTCTGGCACTGTCCACCGCTTTTAGTTCCCATGTACCTTGCGATTCAAAACCAGAAAAATCCGCTTGGAACGTGTTTTTTATATCGTTAGCGCTGCCGCCAGTATTATTGTGAAGTACAACTTCTCCACCAGTCGGTGACGTTAAAGTCACTCGTAGATCACCGATGTAAGTGTGGCTAATATCAACGTCAATACTTACTGTGCCTGAATCACCAGAGCGATCGACTTCTACTGCACTGATTGCGCCAGAAGATTTATTATCTGGAATCGCAACAGGGCTGGTATTTGAGAAGCTAGAGTCCGAAGAGCTACCACCATCAGGTCCATTACAGCCAGCGTCCAAGAACAGCTTCGCCGCTTCAGCATTAACTAGGCCGTGGCCAGTACGGTTGTCTCGACCAGCAACATCAATATCTGTTGCAGTTTTCACTAGGGCATTACGTACTTGCGCTGCTGTACAGGTTGGGTGGTAACTCCACACCAAGCCAGCTACGCCCGTTACGTGCGGTGTCGCCATTGATGTACCATTGTAGTACTCGTAATCTTCACCAGAGGTTGTTGCAACAGTAATTTCCTGACCAACATACCCCAATAGCTCTTGACCAAATGCACGATCAACCGTTACCGAAACCATACGATAAGCGTTGTTTGTGTCTACCAAGAAAGGGTTTTGTAAACCAGGTAGTTCAGAGTTGCTGTATACGATTGCAGCTCGCGCACCCGCATTGTAACAAGCCTGAACCGCATCTACTTCAGGGTAGTTTCCTGAAGACTGGTTGCCGATACGCTCAGTCAAACAAATTTTGCCCGACATATCACCACAGTTAAAGTTACCGCCAGATACATCACAGCTATCTAGCGTTGCCGTTACTGAACCCGCGATTGGATCCGGAACATACGAAGAACCGTTATTGATCAAACGATTGTGAGGAACAATCCCACGATCAAACTGACTGACACCATTCAAGGTAATATCAGAAAGTTTACCTTCACCTACCGTAACCGTTGATAAGATCGCCACACCCGGGCCTGAGATCTCAACTTGATTAGTAGATTGTGAGAACGCTGCATGATCATTTTGATTATCAACAGCCGCAACAGACATCACTGAGTCATAAGAAGCTGGATAGCTGTGCGCTGTATTGCCATCATTACCCGCTGCGGCGATCAATAGAACGCCTTGATCGTAAATATTTTGCAGTGCATTTTGCTCAGTTCGGCTTGATTGACTACCACCAAGGCTCATGTTCACAACGTTAGCACCATTATCGGCACAGGTCTGGATTGCTTTAACAAGCCCAGATGAGTAACCCCAACCCGATTCGTTAAATACTTTCACGATGTGCAAATTCACATTCTGGTTTGGCATCACACCCTTTACACCTTCGGTGTTGGCAATCGCAGCAATCGTACCCGCGACGTGAGTACCGTGGGCATTGTTGTTACCCGGATCACTCCATGATCCCGTACCACTATCGTTAGTACCAGCAACGCGGTTACCGCTTAGGTCGTTGTGCGAAATGTCGTACCCTGAATCGATAATACATACAGTGCGATTACCCGCATTGAAGTCAGCTAGCAGTTGAGCATTAACCGCTTCATATCCCCATGGGGTCGTTTCGCTGAGCAAATAGCGAGGTGGATCGACTTCCACGTATTCCACATCACTACGATTGCGAAGCGGCTCTAAGTCATCGCCATCCAATTCAACGCTGTAAATGGCGCGATTGCCTAGTTTTTCCACCTTACGTGCCTTCACCTGTTCTAGAACAGACTCCTGCGCGATTCGTGGCCCCCAGAATGAGTTACCACCCATTGAAGAACGGCTGACTGCATCTTCTTTGAATTTGACGATGTACTTCGTCGGTAACTTAGATTCATCAAATCCCATTGGTGGAGCCGCAAACGCTGACATCGAAGTGGTCAGTGCTATTGCTACGGCAGACAACGAAAATAAGCCTTGTTTTTTACTTGTTGTGTAGTGCATTTGCCCTATTCCTTATTTGAGCTAATTTTTATTCACTATATTCTCATGAAAAGTCATCATCATGATGTTTACATGAGAGCTTCAGCTATAGTTTACAGAGCAAAAATGCCAAACAATTTGTTTCATGAATATACAAATTTGTACAAAAGATCATTCAATAAACACTTTAAGTTAACATTAAAAATCATCGACAAAACCTTATAAAGCAATTACTTAATTAACAAAAAGTGAATGTTAAATTAATGTTAGTGAGTAATTATTCTAAATATCACCCATTTAATCGATTGCTATGCTGAATGGATTTTTTGACCGTGGTGCCAAAACTGAAATATTGAATATTTAGTTGTTGACTGTCTTGAGCATTTACTCAGAATTAGAAGGTTTAGTGAGAAAAATTCTCATCTAAATACTGTTATAGCCGAGCGTATTCACGCATTCGGAACAATAACCATTACAAGAAGAGTGAATGATGAAAAAAACAATCACACTATTAACTGCATTACTTCCGCTTGCCTCCGCCATTGCAGAGGAGCCAACTTTATCACCAGCAATGGTTTCTGCGGCTGAAGTGGTTAGCGCGCAAGAAAATCAAACTTATACGTACGTTCGATGCTGGTATCGTACGAGCCACTCTAAGGACGATGCGGCTACCGATTGGAAATGGGCAAAAAACAAAGATGGTAGTGACTTCACTATCGATGGTTATTGGTGGAGCTCTGTTTCATTTAAAAACATGTTCTACACCAATACCTCACAAAACGTAATTCGCCAGCGTTGTGAAGAAACACTAGATCTAGCGAACGAGAACGCAGACATTACATTTTTTGCTGCCGACAATCGTTATTCTTATAACCACACGATCTGGAGCAATGATGCTGCAATGCAACCAGATCAGATAAACAAAGTAGTGGCTTTAGGCGATAGCTTGTCTGATACAGGCAACATCTTTAACGCGTCCCAATGGCGCTTTCCTAACCCGAATAGCTGGTTCTTGGGTCACTTCTCAAACGGTTTTGTTTGGACGGAATACGTTGCTAAAGCCAAAAACTTACCGCTATACAACTGGGCAGTTGGTGGCGCAGCAGGTGAAAACCAATACATCGCGCTAACTGGTGTCGGCGAACAAGTTTCTTCTTACTTAACCTACACAAAGCTGGCGAAGAACTACAACCCTGCTAACACATTGTTTACGTTAGAGTTTGGTTTAAATGATTTCATGAACTACAACCGTAGCGTGCCGGAAGTAAAAGCGGATTACGCTGAAGCTCTGATTCGTTTAACAGACGCTGGCGCGAAGAACTTCATGTTGATGACACTGCCAGATGCAACCAAAGCACCACAGTTCAAATACTCAACACAGGAAGAAATTGAAACGATTCGTGCGAAAGTATTGAAGATGAACGAGTTCATCAAAGCACAAGCGATGTACTACAAAGCCCAAGGCTACAACATCGCATTGTTTGATACACACGCACTGTTTGAGAAGTTAACCTCGGCACCAGAAGAACACGGTTTCGTAAATGCAAGCGACCCTTGCTTAGACATCAACCGTTCATCCTCTGTTGACTACATGTACACTCACTCATTACGTTCTGAATGTGCAGCATCTGGCGCAGATAAGTTCGTGTTCTGGGATGTGACTCACCCAACCACAGCAACGCATCGTTATGTGGCTGAAAAAATGTTAGAAAGCAGCAATAACTTAGAAGAGTTTCGCTTTTAATAAGCCGTTGTTGTTCATTGCAAGTTAATCTGCATAAAAATGACCACGATGCTTCGTGGTCATTTTTTATCGACATCGACCCCCGATAACGGGTTTATTTGAGCTCGCTTACTTCAAGCCGTTGATTTAGAGACGTTGACTTTGAGCAGTCTCATTCAGCGTTCTGTTTTGGTACGTTACCGCGGAAGCTGTTCACCATAATAGAGATCAACGTCTTTAAGGTTTCATCATCACTGCGGTATGAGTAGGCTCGTATACCCGTAAACTGAACCTGGAACAACTGAGCAAGAAGCAATGTATCCTGGGCTTCAATTTCGCCATTCTCGATTGCTCGCTCAAACAGCTTTGCAAGAAAAGATTCAAATTGGTTTGCTAAGCTGTTTGTTTGATTGCGCAGCGCATTAAAATCCTCAGCAAATTCACTTGCTGATTTGACTAACATGCACACTTCACTGGGATTGGAGTCTCGCTGATTGATAACCACATCAATCGCGAAAGCTTCTATTGCATCTAGAACCGTTGTGTTCTGAGCTAAATGCAACTCAAACAGGGCTTGTAAGTTCGCAACGTACATTTTTAGCGCTTCACAATATAGCCCCTCTTTTGACCCAAACGTCGCATAGATACTTCCAGGACGCAGATTAACGCTATCTTGTAAATCACGTGTAGATGTTGCATGAAAACCTTTCTTCCAGAATAGATCCGAGGCAGCTTTCACCACTTCATCACGTTGGAATTTCTTTGTATTCGCCATGAGCAATTATCAATTTTGAACATATGCTCAATTTTATATTGAGCGACCGCTCAAAATCAACTATCCTGTTCTTGCCTAATCCGCTCATATCCAATTACAGGAGATTTAAACATGGCAGAATTTAAACTGTATACCGCAGAAAACGCACCCGAAGGATCAAAGCATCTGATTGAAAATTCAGTCAAAGCGTTTGGCATGCTACCAAATCTTCATGCTGTTATGGCTGAAGCGCCAACCTTGCTTGAGGGTTATCAAGTTGTGCATGAGCTCTTTCAACAAACATCATTTAACGCAGAAGAATTGACCGTCGTATGGCAAACCATCAACGTTGAACATGGTTGTCACTATTGCGTTCCTGCTCATAGTGCGATCGCGGCGTCAATGAAAGTGGATCAGGAGATTGTTGATGCTCTCGTCAACCAAACACCATTGGCAGACGAAAAACTTGAAACACTACGAGAAACAACGCTTCAAATGGTGCGCCAACGTGGTGTAGTGGAAGAGTCTCAGATAGAGAAGTTCTTTGCGGCGGGTTACGGACAGCAGCAACTGCTTGAAATTGTACTTGGTCTAGCGCAAAAAGTGATGAGTAACTACACCAATCACCTAGCTGACACTCCGGTTGATGCACCTTTCAAGAAGTTCGCCAAGTAACTTAAGCTTTTATTACTGGCCCCATCAATGGGACCAGTAATACCTTCAAAAAAGGCTTTGTTGCATGACGCTTCGCTAGTGTGCGCTGATCCCTAATTACAACGGCGCAACGTCGGTTCCTCCTAAAGACTGGTAAAGCGTAACCTGAGTGAGAAACTGGTTGTAGCGGTTTTCCAACAAAGAAGCTTGCGCGTTTCTGGTGTCTTCTTGTGCATTCAAATAGTCCATGATCGACGTCGAGCCATACTGATACCGCGCAGCATAAATGGACTCAGCGGCACTTGCGGCATCATATTGCTCTTGTAAACGCGCCGCCTGATACTTCAATTTCTCGCGTGCTGACAAGGCATTTTCGACATCTTGGAATGCGGCGTACAACACTTGGCGATAACTCACAATAGCCGATTGATAGTCTAAATCGGCAATGGCTTGGCTATTTTTCATCTCATTCCACTGCAAAAACGGCAACGTCATATCCGCACCTAAACTGCCGATCGGGTTGGAAAGCAGGTCTTTGAGCGCTTGTGACGATCCACCCAAAGCCCCAGTGAGCGTCAGCTTGGGCAAGTAGTCTAAATCTGCTGCGTCTTTATTTGCTAGCGCGGCTTTGACTTCATAAAGCGCTGCTTTAATGTCGGGTCTGCGGATCAATAAATCAGACGGAGCACCAACACTCAACGATGGCATATCGCCTTCAGGCAGCATTTGGATGTTTGCACTGATGCTCTTCGGCGGTTGATTGAACAAAATCGCAAAGGCGTGGTTTGCCTCAAGTAAACTCTGTTCAAACTCACTTTGCTGCGCTTGTAAGCTTGCCAACGTACGTTTGGCTTCAAGCACATCTAACTGATCCACAGCGCCAAGTTGGTACTGTTTTTTAATCAATTGTAGCGTTTGAGCTGCGTCTTCCACATTACGCTGACTGAGGTTTAAGCGCTGTTTTAGATAGCCGATTTGCCAATATAACGATGCCGTCGTTGCCACCAAACTTTGTGCGGTCGCCTCGCGATCTTGTTGACTTGCCATCGCCGTCCACTTGGCTTGGTCAACGTCTGCCGAGATTTTTCCCCACAAATCCAACTCGTAATTGACGGACAAGTTAGTGCTGTAGCTATCTGCCGATTCCCCGCTATCAAGAGATTTTTGAACTTGTCCTGATGTGGAAGAACTCAACGTAGGGAAAAGGTCATCTTGCGTTAAACCCAGCTGTAAACGCGCTTTCTTTAGCGTTAGCGTTGCCAGCGTCAAATCGTTGTTTTGAGCCAACACCTGAGCAATGTATTGATTAAGCGTTGGGTCGTTAAACGCCAACCACCAAGGATCCATGCTGACATCACCCGCAACATGCATCTGTTGCCAATTTGCAGGCACTTGCACCTCAGGAGCTTGATAGTTGCTACGCATAAGCGACCCACAACCTGACAACCACACTGCACTTAAGGCAGCCGCGACCAATCGAGTTTTGAATTTCATTGTGTTACTCATTTTTAGTCTCTCGCTAGCGCTTCTATCGGATCGAGTTTGGCGGCATTGCGAGCGGGTAAAAAGCCGAAAGCGATGCCAATCAACGTTGAGCAAATAAACGCCCAGATGATCGAGTTCATTGAGTAAATCATTTGGAAGCTGCTGCCAGATGTACTGAATGCAAAACCAATCAAAAACGCCAAGCCAATACCAGCAATGCCACCACACAAACACACTAGTACCGCTTCAATCAAAAACTGACGCAAAATATCCGCTTGCCGCGCACCCACAGCCATTCGTACACCGATCTCTTTCGTGCGCTCTGTCACCGACACCAACATGATGTTCATTACGCCAATTCCGCCGACAATTAGGGAGATCACCGCAATCGCTGAGATCAGTAACGTCATGGTGGCGGTGGTTTTCTCGATGCTCTGACGAATGGTGTCAGTGTTAATCGTGAAGAAATCTTCTGTACCGTGGCGCATTTTTAACAAGTTGATGATGCTCTGTTCTACCGCTGCGCTTGGGGCGTTCTCATCAATCCGTACAGTAATGCCGTTGAGGTAGCGTTGTCCCATCATTCGTCCCGACATGGTGGTGTATGGCACCCAAATTTTCAGCGCGTCGCTGTTGCCAAACGCGTCTTCTTTTTTCTGCGTGACACCCACAATACGCACTGGCAATGAACCAAGAAAAATCACTTCACCAATCGGATTTCTATCCGCAAACATTTCCTTTCTGGTGTTGTCATCAATCACTGCTTCTTGGGCGAGTGAGTTCACGCTCTCTTCATCCCAAAACTGACCTTTGGCGATCTCATAACCGCGCACACGGAAATAATCTTCCCCAACCCCTTCCACAGACGCGGTTGCATCCTGATTGGCGTAACGCACGGTTAAGCTGTTGGATAAAGACGGCGTGACACTGTCGACAAAAGGTAGACTCTCCAACGATTTAGCATCGTCGGCGGTTAGCGTTTTCACTCGTCCGGAGCGGCGGTCACCAAACCCTTTGCCCGGCCTGACATCAATGGTGTTTGTTCCCATGGATGAAATATTCGACAAAATTTGCTGTTGTGAACCATTACCTAGTGCCACCACGGAAACCACCGAGGCTATACCAATAATGATGCCGAGCATGGTCAAAAACGTGCGCATTCTGTGGCTAGACATCGCCAGCAGCGCCATTTTGAGCGCGTCAATAAAACTGTCCCACTTCCACCACTTACTGGCGACTTGCGCTGGGCGATGAAAAGACGTGCTCGGTGTCTGTACTGCTTGCTCATTGATTACAACTTGTGCATTTGGCGTATCTGCAATGATTTCACCATCTTTGATTTCAATGATGCGATCCGCAAAGTTCGCCACGTTCATATCATGAGTCACTAAGATGACCGTATGCCCAAGTTGATGCAACTCTTTAAGCAGTGCCATCATCTCTTGCCCACTGTGACTGTCTAATGCGCCAGTGGGCTCATCAGCGAGAATCACCTCACCGCCGTTCATCAGTGCACGAGCAACACTCACGCGCTGTTGCTGGCCACCACTCAGTTGGCTGGGCTTGTGAGTGAAACGATCTTCCAGCCCTAAGCGAGCCAATAACGACTGCGCTCGATCCGTTCTTTGACGATGAGGAACTCCCGCGTAAACCGCCGGTACTTCCACGTTTGCCACCGCGGTTAAATCCCCCAGCAGATGGTAACGCTGGAATATAAAGCCAAAATACTCGCGGCGCAGTTCCGCCAGTTGATCAGATTCCAACGTCGAGACATCTTGCCCATTAATGAAGTATCGACCGCTGGACGGTTTATCCAAGCAGCCGAGCACATTCATCAGCGTCGATTTACCTGAGCCTGATGCCCCCACGATCGCGACCATTTCACCGCGTTTTATCTCTAAATTAATGTGGTTCAACACGGTAAGCGACTCGTCGCCAGAGACAAATCGTCGAGTTAAATCCTCAACTTTTAAAAGCACGTCACTCATATTAGAACCTCATTGGAGGTCGACGACGATCACCTCGGCTTGATGATTCTCCATCCATGGCATTGCCAAGAACAACTTGGTCGCCCTCCTTCAAACCTGAGAGAATTTCTGCGTTCACTTTGTTGTTAATACCCACTGTCACGGGCTTTTGCAACACTTGGCCCTGTTCAAGAACTGGCACGGTATAGTTGCCTTTGCCGCCAGATTTTTGCAGCACTTGTGAAGGGACAATCAAGGTATTTTCCGATTGCTCAAGGACAATCGAAACTTGCGCAGTCATGCCGATGCGCAAAATACCTTGCGGGTTCTTCACATCAAATACAGCGTTGTAGTAAATGGCGTCGCTATCTGAAATGCTCAAATCGCTGTCATCGCCATCCATGATGGTTGGCCCCGGCTCAATGGCGCGCAATGTGCCTTTAAACTGCTGATTCGGTTTGCCTAAAATGGTGAACAGCGCCGTTTGGCCTGGGTGAACAAAAATCACATCGGCTTCCGAAATTTCGGCTTTCACTGTCATCGTATCTAACTTGGCTAACTCGATAATAGTTGGCGTGGTTTGATTGGCGTTTACGGTTTGTCCTTCTTCCACCGCGGTGTAGACCACCGTGCCATCCATCGGTGCGTTGATGGTGGTGTAACCGAGATCTAACTGCGCATTGTCGACGTTGATTTTGGCTTTCTCGATTTCGGCATCCAGTTGCGCTAACTCGGCTTTGTAGATGGCGAGCGTCGCTTCGGCATTCTCGTAATCAGCTCGTGAGCTCGCTTTCGCCGCTAGCATGCCTTTTTGGCGCACGAATTCATAGTTTGCTTGTTTAATCTGCGCTTGCTTAGCTTGATACTGAGCATTGAGACTATTAAGAGACGCTTGGGCTTCTTTGAGGCTGTTTTGCTGAGTCAGGCTGTCAATCTGTGCAATCAAGTCCCCCTGTTTGATCTCATCCCCTAAGTTCACAGCGAGGCGTTGAATTTGCCCAGATACTTGCGCACCTACATTCACCAATTTGGACGCTTGCAACATGCCGTTGGCTAATACCGCCTTTTCGATATTGCCTTTGCGCACGACTTCTGTCGCGTAAGGAGAAATGGGTTCTGGACGTTGCAGATAATGATAACCACCAGCACCAATAGCGAGTAGGCCACACAAAACGAGCCATTTTTTATTGAGTTTCATAGCAGGAGTGAAGTAAATAATCGTTTTGATTTTATACTGCTATTTGTCCTAGCCGTACAGGGTACGAGACGTAAAGATAGGTAAATTAACGTCAAGATACTGAAGGAATAAAATCACTAACGTGAAAAATCCGAGATATTATAGTCACTTCAAAACTTTATCATTCAATAAATATAACAAAGATCATTTTTAATATAGAAATTCAAGTTATAAGTATTATAAACAAAACTTTTAAATACCAACAAACCAGTAAAATCCAAAATTATTCAACATTCCATCAATTTAAATTTCATTATAGCCATTTTTAATTATTGAATTTCAAGAGGAGTTAAGTGATAAGTTAAATAAAAAATACCCACATAACACAGGTAAGACCGAGAGGAGTGTGTCATGTGGGTTTAAAACGATAGTTCTCTTGCTGATTCGAACTACCAACGTTGGGATGCAATGGAAATACAAATGACTCAGAGTTTCCATCACGAACACTTTATCGCTGGATTTGCCTCTGTTTGTTAGGGAACAGTCAGCACAATAAAAATAGAGAAGTAATACCGCAAAAATAAAAACAGAGGCTCAGAGTTTAATTTACACTTAAAATAATCACAATATTCACGACATGAACCATTAATAAATTCATCAATAAATATTTATTAATTTAAATCTATTTATTGTCAACATACTGTTAGTTTTACCCCTAAATGTACTGGTCAGATTTGTTTATTTTACTTCTTTTCGTTGCAATACAACCTCTAATTAATTCATGAGAAAAAACATGCAGCGACAATTAACTCTTTCACCGATTTATTTATTAATCGGGTTAGCCTCATCGACGGCGTATGCCGGTGGTTTTCAAATTAACGAACATTCGGCGACGGGTCTTGGTCGTGCTTTTGCTGGTGATGCCGTCATTGGTGATAATGCGTCTGTAGTCAGCCGTAACGCCGCAGCGATGACGCTGTTTAAACAAAATGCCTTATCGTTCGGTGTCACTTACGTCAAACCTGACGTTACCGTTAAAAATGCGCAATATCATCGAGCTAACATTAATGCGGATGTCAATGTTGGTATGGGCGGTTTTCCTCCGTCCCCTCAAGTTGAAATTACCCCGTCCTTCTCTCAAACCGTGACCGACATTGATGACGTCGATGGCGTTGGTCAACCAGCCGTTGTACCCAATTTTTACTTTATTCACCCTATCAACGACGACTGGTATCTAGGCTTATCGGCATACTCCAACTTCGGAACCGACATGGAGTTTAAACCAAACTATGGCGCACCTGTTTTTGGCGGTGTCACCAGCGTAGCGAGTGTCAACCTTGGCGCAAGCTTGGCATACAAGGTGAACGATCGTTTTAGTATCGGTGGTGGTATTGATGTGATTTACGGCTCTGGTGAGCTGTACCGCGATATGGACGTGGGTGTTTGCGTTGGTGGGAACATACTTGGAAACGAACTAGAACAACGCTGTGGATCCGTAAAAGGCAACGCACTTGATGTGGAAGCTGGCGGCATTGGGCTTGGCGCGAACATTGGCATGATGTACGAGTTTAACGAACGTCATCGCTTAGGTTTAAGCTACAAGCACAGCCCTAACATTGATGCCAAGGGTGACATCCACTTTGCTGGCGAATCGTACGACTCGCTTGCTATGCCGCTACCGGATATTGCGGAGTTTTCCGGTTATCACCGCGTCTTACCTAAATTTGCCCTGCACTATTCTGTGCAGTGGATTGGTTGGTCAGCATTTGACAGCTTGAAAGCTGATGATCAGTTGCTAAAAGATTTTCAGTGGCAAGACTCCGCGCACTACTCCATCGGTGCGACTTGGTACGCCAATGAACGTTGGACACTTCGCACGGGTTACATGTTCGACAAAACACCTGTCGATGAGCTGACTTCGCTTTCTATCCCAGATTCGAACCGTCACTGGTTATCTGCGGGTGCCTCTTACCAATGGTCATCAGATACCACGGTTGACATCGGCATGACGTACTTGATTGGTGAAGATGTCAACGTAGAAGAGTACGCGTATGAAGGTGTTCCTGCACCGATGGTGACGGGCGTGACCCATTCAAATGCGTTCCTAATTGGTGCCCAACTCAGCCACCGTTTCTAATTTGTCAGGCAGTGATCAAACCTCTAGGTCATTGCCTTGTAACAACGCTTATCGAAGCGACCGAACAGAGACATTATTATGAACAAAACACTACTTGCTTTTTCACTCTCACTTCTCACTCTAAGCGCGGCTCAGGCTTCGGAATGGGGCTATGGCAATGACAAACACGGGCCAGAGCACTGGGGAGAAATCGCCAAAGACTGCGCAACCACGAAAAACCAAAGCCCAATCAACATCGACAACCCAGCCGATGCAAAACTGGAAGCACTGAACCTTTCGTACACTGGTCAGGTCATTGGTTTAACCAACAATGGTCATACGCTGCAAGCGCAAGTGAACGGACGTAACAGCTTCACCATCGATGGCGAGACGTTCGAACTGCAACAGTTCCATTTCCACACACCTTCAGAAAACCAAATCAAAGGCCGCCAATATCCACTTGAAGCGCACTTTGTACACGCCAACGCAGACGACGAGTTGGCGGTAATTTCGGTGATGTTTGATGCTGGCGATCAAAACGCAGCACTGTCTAAACTGATCAACGCAATCCCACAAGAGAATCAAACCACGTTCTTTAAAGATACGTTTGAGATTAACGACTTACTGCCAAAAACTGCAAACTACTATCGATTTAACGGCTCTTTAACCACACCACCATGTTCAGAAGGTGTGCGCTGGTTTGTGCTTAAAGACACTCAAACCTTATCCAAAGATCAAGCCGAGAAACTGATGGAAGTCATGGGACAAAACAATCGTCCGCTGCAACCGCTAAATGCGCGCGTTGTACTTTCTAACTAATCGCCACATCCGATAAGGGGCATCGTATTTGCCCCTTATTTTGATTCGCTCTAACCTCACTTCGTTACAGGAACCCCCAATGAAAACTCCATCTGTTCTGTCACTCTTACTCGCACTCGCCCCGACATTCGCCTTCTCTCATAACCTTTCTGTCGGTCAAACCACCCCATCCGTCAGCATTGATACCTATGGCGAAATGACGCTGCAAGGAGACGATGTGGCTTATCAACCTTGGGCAACTCAGCAGATGTTAGGCAAAATCCGTGTGATACAAGCCATTGCAGGTCGTAGTAAAGCTAAAGAGATGAACGCGCCGCTGATGTCAGCAATCACTGCCGCTCACTTTCCTGAAGATCAGTATCAGACCACAACCGTGATCAACCAAGAAGACGCCATCTGGGGAACCGGTACATTTGTAAAATCGTCGGCAGAGGACAGCAAAAAGACATTCTCTTGGTCTTCCATGGTGTTAGACAAAAATGGCGTATTAGCAACAACTTGGGATCTGCAGCAAGAAAGTTCTGCGATTATCGTACAAAATAAACAAGGCGAAATTTTATTCGTGAAAGAAGGGGCTTTAACTCAAGACGAAATCACACACGTCATCGAACTGATTAAACAGAATATCTAAACCTAAGGTAAGGAAAAGCTATGAAACTGTTCAACACCATCGCACTCTGTCTTTTAGCGGCTGTAGCCTCTTTCCAATCGGTTGCAGGAGACAACGATTGGGACAAGATTGCAGATAAGACCGTCAGTTTTAAATCGGAAACCGACACAGTCAATCCACTGTCACCATTTGCTAACGCTCGTTTCAGCCACATAAAAATCAAATGTACACAAGGTACGGTCGATCTGAAAAGCGTTAAAGTAATCATGAAAGATGGTCAGGAAAAGACGTTCGACAGTTTAGGTGTTCTGACTAAAGGCATGTCATCAAGAAGCTTAAGCCTACCAACAAAAGATAACGCGAAGTTAGACAAAATCGAGTTGAACTATGAATCGGTTGGCAGCACTGCGCTGCAAGTCGCGGGGGTGACTAAAAAAGCGCAAGTGGAAATCTTAGGTAAGAAAATCGACGAGTAAGCGATGGCTCAACGAACTCACCCAAACTAAAAACAGCGGCACTAGGCCGCTGTTTTCATTAAAAATCGTCATGGATAACTAAATGAATTTCTTCAGCTTCGCCAAACCATAAGCGGCGATGGTGACACAATCTTTGATCGTGCCGTCGATCATCATCTGTTCGAACTCCTCAACCGAAAAAGCGCGAGTGATCAAATCCTCTTCTTCACTGTCGAGTTGATTGCCCACGTCCGTTAAATCAGTGGCGAAGTAGACGTGACATGTCTGATTCAAAAAGCCGTATGCGATAAACTGCGCGCCGACATACGCCATAGCGCTCGCCTGCATGCCCGTTTCTTCACGCAGCTCGCCTTTGGCAAGCTCAAGATGATCCACATCTGGGTTTGATTCCCACGCCCCTTGTGGGATCTCCCAACAACGTTGACCTACGGTGTAACGGTACTGCTGAACCAAGTGAATCATCCCGTTATCGATAGCCAGAATCGCAGCACAATCAGGTTTGTCGACCACACCATAGATGCCCTCTGCGCCGCTCGGACGTAAAATTTTGTCCTCACGCACCGTCATCCACTTATTCTGGTAAACGACTTTGCTGTCTAGCTGTTTGATGTCTGACATGATTATTCCTTGATTTTTCTGAGGGTTACTGCGGAATAATACCCGATTCGGTTACGCCACCAAAATGTTCTTTAGTTCACTCAAAGACTCAACGGTGTAATTTGGTGCGATACGCTCATCGACGCTTGCGCCTGTGGTATTTAACCAGCAAGTTTCAATACCAAAATTATTACCACCCAGAATATCGGAATGCAGGTTGTCACCCACCATCAGTACGCGCGTTTTGCATGGGTTGCCCATTTGCTGCATCGCGTATTCAAAAATACCTAAGTCCGGTTTTGCTACGCCCACTTGTTCAGAGATCACCACTTTATCGAAGTACTCAGTCATCCCTGTGCGCTCAAGGCGAATTGCTTGCAACTCTGTAAAACCGTTGGTGATGATGCCCATTTTGGCTTTGCCTTGCAGCGCTTCCATCAGCTCTTTTGCACCTGGCAACAAGCTGCAAATATCGGCCATTGCTTCTAAAAATGCGCTATTGAGATCTGCTGTTGTGGTATTCAGCTTCTCAGCCCACTCGGTAAAACGCTTATGTTTTAGCTCATCTGCCGTTACTTTGCCGTCTTGGTAATCCACCCAAAGCGGTTTGTTTACGGTTTGGTAATGAGCAAAATCTTGTTCAGTAAAATCTACGCCTTTGCGAGAAAACATAAGCTGCAAACCTTTGAAAGCATCAAAGTGGAATAAGGTTTCGTCAGCGTCAAACAGGATCCAATCGTACTTCATTTTCTTCTTCCCAAAATCAAGGTCGTAATACTGGTGCATAGTCTAGATTGTTTTCTTCTTGAAGATAATCTCTATAATTGGAAATTAATTGTATCCTTGTGCTCAACAATAAATGCTTCACGATAATAGGAGATTGATGTGAACGCGATTGCCTCCCTGCCCGTTTTTGTTGCTGTTGTCGAATGCGGCAGCTTTTCCCTTGCGGCCAAACAGCTGAATCTGACGAAATCGGCGATCAGCAAACGCATCAACCAACTAGAAGACGATTTGGGCATTCGTCTCCTTAACCGAACTACGCGTAAGCTGAGCCTGACCGAAGCGGGAGAACGCTATTTTGAGTACGCTTCTCAAGCGCTCAATCTGGCCCAGCAAGGCGTAGACGCGGTATCGGAACTGCAAGGCTCTCCACAAGGTCGGCTCAAAATTACCGTGCCGATGTCTTTCGGTGTGCTGCATATCGCGCCTTTGATCAGCGAGTTTCTCGCTCGTTACCCGAAAATTGAAGTGGATTTAAACCTCGAAGACAAAATGGTCGATTTGGTTAAAGACGGTTTTGATTTGGGGATCCGTATTGGTGAACTCACCTCTTCCAATCTAATCGCAAAACGCCTCGCCCCTTGTAAAAGTGTGCTTTGTGCCTCGCCAGATTACTTAGCGGAGTTTGGAACACCACAAAAACCAAGTGATTTAGTCAGTCACAACTGCCTGCGCTACTCCTATTTCCGTGGCGGCGTCGAATGGATGTTCATCAACAACGGCAGCGAATACAAGGTGCTTCCAAAAGGAAACTTTATCGTCAATAACAGCGAAGCCATTCGCCAGTTGCTGTTAAGAGGTTCGGGCATTGCGCAACTGCCAACATTTATTGCAGGAAGAGACTTTGCCGCAGGAAATCTAAAACCGGTGATGGAAGAGTATTCTCTACCAGAACACGCCATTTATGCGGTTTTTCCTGAGCGCAAGCACATGCCGTTGAAAGTAAGAGCCTTTATCGATTTTATCAGCGAAAAACTCGGCACAGATTTACCTTACTGGGATCGTTACAACAGCCCAGAAAAATAACCATATTGATGATAAGTGAGTGAGATTTCACTACTGACATGTTCTGACATTCCATCCGCGTAACCTTATTTGGAACTCAATAGGCAATCCGCCAAAACCAATAAGGAATCACAATATGGAAACCGTTATCGAAACTGTGCAATTTCGTCTAACCGCAGGCACAACAGAGCAAGACGTGATCGCCGCTGCCAAACAGTCACAAACGTTTGTGAAGAATCTGCCGGGCTTTTTGTATCGCTCACTCAGTCACGAAGCGACGGACGATGTGTGGACAGACATCATTTACTGGCGTTCAATGGACGATGCAAAACAGGCGGGAAAACAGCTCAAGCAAGCCGCTGAATTTCAGCCTCTGTTATCAATGATTGACTGCGAAAGCTTCGAGCTTATACATCACAACTTAAAAATGTGCAGTGAGCTAGAGAAGTAATCAGCCACACTACTACTAACAACCAGTAGGTCTAGATAAGGAACATCATGAGCAAATCAGAACGACTGTTTGAGCTACTGACGCTTTTGCGCGCAAAGCGTTACGCCGTGACAGCGAAAGAGCTCGCAGAAAGAATGGAAGTCAGCGAACGTACGATTTATCACGATATTCAGTCGTTGCTCAGTTCTGGTGTTCCGATTCAAGGTGAAGCAGGTGTCGGCTACCTGTTGCAAGCAGGCTCTCATCTGCCACCTTTGATGTTCTCAGAAAAGGAGATGATGGCGCTTGAACTGGGTATGCGGATGGTTCGAGCCTGGTCGGACGCCGAACTCGCCGAAGCGTCTCACTCTGCGTCCACCAAAATACTTTCGGTATTGCCAGATAAGCTCAAACAACAAGTGGAAGATTGTCCGCTGATTGTGCCCGATTATCACACCCAATCCGAGACTGCCAAACGAGGGCAGCTTCTGCGCCACGCGATTGATCATCAGTTTAAGGTCAGTTTGGATTACCAAGATGAAAGCGGACAGGTGACCGAGAGAAAAATCCAACCGTTAGGCCAGTTCTTTTGGGGCAAAGTCTGGACGCTGGTCGCCTGGTGCGAATTGCGCGATGACTATCGCCAGTTCCGCCTCGACCGTATCCAAGCACTGCGTATGCACGATGAAGAGTTTCAGAGTGCGGAAACCAAATCTCTCAAACATTATATTGCGCAGTATGAATCGAAAGATTGAGTATTTTTCATCCCTCCATCACAAGGATTCCAAATTGCTCTGCTCAATGCGCGATATTTGGAAAGGCACATTTGGTTAAACTAATGTTTCATTTTTAACGGATGCGCAACCAACCTAAGATCGTTAACTTAAGTAGCACGTCAACCACACCGGAGCGTGAAGCTATGAAAGTACTGATTCAATACACCCAAGCAGGGAAATATCGAGATCAAGCGTGGGAGTCTTTAACTCTTCGATCTAAAGGTGATATGCAGGCCGTTACCCCTTCTTATGCTGCCCAACTTATCGAACAAAGCAAAGCGACACTTGTGATGACAGAAGACAGACAGATCATCTTTCACTCCTAAATTCCATCAATCCTATGACGAAAAAGGCCTGCATTGCTGCAGGCCTTTGTATGAGTGAATTAAGAGTTATTTACTGGAAACTCACTGCAGTTGGTAGGCGATCAAGCATCTTGTAGTAATCACCAGCCACAGCGCCGATATCACCACGCAAATACGCTTGAATCATATTGAGATCTTTCAGCCAAAGTTCTTTGTCAGCATCTGAAGACGCCATGTACCCTGCGTACATATTGTCGACCGCGAACATCATGTCTTCGGCGTGATCGTTGTAAATCAAAAGCATCGCATCTGTGTAAGCTTCGAACGCTTTCAGCTCATCGTGCGCTTTACCACCTTTATAGCTCAATGTGCCTGAAGTTGCATCGATGACCAAATCACCCGAAGTCACATTCGCTGTCGTAAAGTTGATGAAAGACTGGCTAAACGACAGCACACCTGCCGCAATATCCGCATCAATGGTTCGCTTCATTGCGTTGACCATTGGCGCATCCAGCAGCAATACAGGATCGTGGAACGCTGGGACAATCGCTGTTCGGAATGGCCCCCAAGCACTATCGATGCTCTCTGCGACCTTGTTTAGTGTTGCAGGCTCATAGCTATCTAGGTAAGTTTTTAGATCGTAACCTTTGGACGTCACCAGTTGATTTGCGTAGTCGTAAGCCAGCTTGTTTGCTTTTGTTGCCACAAACTTCTCGCCGTCGATAACAAACTCAACCTTGTCACCCGCGATAATACCGTAGCGGTCTTGTTGCTTCGTAAACGTATCAAACTGAGATTGACCACGAGTCTTCACTGTGTAGTCGTAAGACTTCATTTGGCGCACACCCATTCTCAAGATGACATCGCCAACACGTCCGCGGCCTTCTGCACCAATATCAAGGAATCTTGCAATACCACGAGGCATTGGTGGTAGGGACTCCATTTGCTCAGTGATGTGTAGGTTCACGGTAACACCTTTTAGATTGGTGTATTCCTTACCGTCTTTACCCACCAATTTAACTGGCGTATTTAACGCATCATTTGCCACGACGTTGCCCATGATGTCTTCGTATTCAGCTTGCACCCCAGGGATATCAAGCAGCGATGCAAAGCTCACCTCATCGGTAAAACGGTTCGAGAATCGACGTGCTAAGAAGTGGCTCGCAAGCGCTTTGTCTGGCCAGTTACCCAACACAGACACCGCATTTGACCAAGGGTAATCCGGGTCAAAGCTACCAATTGAGTTTAGGAAGCGTCCATTCGCAGTTTCCGCAACAGCTATATAGCCCTCATCTGAATCTTCGATAAAGCGTGCTGCCAAATCATCAAAACAGCTGGCTGTTGAAAGATCGTAATCAGCCGGAATTTGGTGTGAGTTGTTGTCTAACAGTTGACCAAAAGAAATCACTTTTTGGTTGCCTGCCGCATTTTCTATCACACATTGATGCTCTGGTGTGCGCAAGATATCAAGGAAGAACGCCGCGGATTTTTTCGCCCCATTCGCGTAATCACAGAACCATGAGTTATCGGCTTTGCCTTCGCTACAGTATTGAGGGTTTGAAGCAATGCGCAATAAGAAATCACCCGGCTTATCCGTTGACGAAGTGTAACCCAGATTGGTGTACAGGTTATCGATGCGCTCAAGATCTTCCATCTTGTCACGGATAGCGCTCATTTCCATATAACGACGCACTAAGTAACCAGGATAATCGGACGAGAATAATCCCGTCGTCCCATATAACTCCAAGTTGCGTCGATCATAGCTATCGAGATAGTTCTGCCACTCGTAAGAAACAATTTCTTCTAGGTTTGTACCTTCGTCAAAACGGTTACAGTCGCTGTTTAGAGAAACGTTCCCATCGGTACAGAAATCGTAAGACTTACGCTCAATTTCATTCACTTTATCTAGGTAGTAAAGTGCGCCATAACGAGTTTTCGCATTCAGTTCTGGATCATCAGACAACGCGGCGGTATCGAATCGGCTGAAGTCACAGTTGTAGAGTGATTTGCCTTTCTCGTTCCCCGTTAGTGCCTTCACTTCAGAACACACCATCAGCGATGTGTTGTCTGGATTGTTGCCAAACTTGTATGCAAAGCTTTGTTGGTAGGCTTGCTGATCAGCGAGGTAACGAGCGTATGCCGCTTTGTCTTCATCGCTCGCACTGTCTGCCGGTTTCGCAATAGGCGCAGGAGCTGAACCTGAAGAACCTTGAATCGTCTCGACTTTACGACCGTAACCAAACTTAAACGCCGCAATATCGTACAGACCCCAAGTTGGCGTTTCATCCAACATGCTTGGTGCGTAGTCCATTGTCGAACTGTAAGCAGGAATGTTGTTCAAACCAAGTTGATACGCTTGCTCGAGCGTGTAGTAGTTCGCTTTGTCATTTGAGCCTTTAAAGTTATGGCGCAGACCCATGTTATGACCAAGCTCGTGAACAAGCGTATTGCTGTAAGTCGCAACCGTAATCGCATCTGCTGCTTTCACTTGCAACTCTTTTGGCAGGTATTTCCAACGCTTAAGCTGACGCGATACTTCGTGACCGGCGTCATCGAGTTTGATCTCAAAGTAACGCTCGTCATCCAACTTCAAGTTGTCCAACATGGCCTTGTTGGTTGAAGAAACCCACGACGCTTCGATTGGATAGACGTTGTTCTCTGCCCAGAAAGACAAACGGTTCTCTTCAGCTTCAACCACCTTTTCAAACTCCATGTCATCATTGAAGTTTTTCATTAGCTGAGTTGGGCTCTTCGTCGCTGCTTTTCCAGAAACGATGTCTTCTTTTGAAACGAGCGGCGCATGAATGTTTTCATCCGATTTCAGGCTCGCCATCGCCGCCATTGTAGAAAGCGCTTCAATTCTATCCGCGACTTCTGTTTTCACAGATTCGCTGCTGGTTGGCAATGGTTCTAAGCCATCTAAGTCCAGTTGATTACGATTATAGAAACGTGCCAAGTTATCCCAATAGAAAGGCACACCCGTTCTTGCAACACCTGCGTATTGGTTCACGTGGGCTTTGATGATTTCCCCCGTCATCGGGTTAGAAACCGACGGGCCATAGCCAAGCAGACCATTCGCTAAAGGCTCGTCAATCAGGTTAATCACGTTGTAACGCAGATCACCTGGGTGAATACCAGCCGCTTTGGTTTTGTTCACAATCTCGATTTCAGGCTTGCCTGCATCCGCCCCAAATACATTCAGAGCTTGGTTCATCTTTTCGATCGATTGCAGCGTTGCATCCAAGAACAACTTGTTCTTCTCTTCAAAAAAGTTATCGCTCAAGTAGTATTTGATAGAGCCTTGATCTGGGTTGAAACGATTGAGGTAAACCACATCACGGTCGTATTTATTCGTGACTGGGTTAAGCTTTTTCGTCGACGTGGTGAAGAAACCAATGTCGTTCTCATCACCCACTGGGTACAAGATCGGTTGGTAACCTTCGGTTGCCACTTCACTTTCGTGCACTAACGAATAGTAGAACCGAGATTTAAACGCGCCATCCACAAGCGCTTCATCCAAGCTCGCTTTCGTTGCAAAGTTGATGTAGTCGGAAATATTATCTAAATCGATACGGAACGTGCGCTCTAGTTCGAAATTGAGAAGACCGTTTTTAGGGTCAAAGTCCCACGAGATCAATCGTGGTGCGCCAATTTCATCAATGCCCTCAGTAATGCCATACAGATCTTCCATATTGAATTCTGCAATTTCGAGATCTTCAGGACGAGGAGTGAAGTGGGTTTTCTTCTTGTAGTTTAGGCTTGCGTCTTCGTTGGTTTCTTCTTTGTTGGTGCAATCACCATGCGCGTCTTCTTGACAGCGATACGCCGCAAAGTCACCCGGAATCGTCAGCACTTGCGCGAAGTTAACGCCGTCGTCGTCTGCGACAAATTTCTCTTCACCGCAGTAGTTATTAGCATCTTTGCTTAGATGCGCGTCTGGGTAGTTTTTATCGTAACTGCGAACTTCCAGACCTTCTTTGGTAAAACAAAGCTCAACGTAACGAGGTGAACCTTGCAAGAATGGGAATTGGTTCAGAGCAAAGCGTGGCGCGGCACCAGTCGTCGGAACGTAAAACCAACGACCGTCTTTAAGCTCTTTTACTGCGACTTCTTTTGCATCTCTTTCGACATAGTCATACGCCTGATCATCTGCGCCACAGCCTGCAAGTGCGGCCGTTATTGCTGACACCAGAGTCAATTTTTTAAACATTATTTGGATATCCTTAATTGTTGTTATTTTCCTAGAAGGAGTAAGTCACTGTCGCGATGTAAGACGCTTTCTCTTGGTCCAACAAATCGATGTTGCCCAAGGTGCCTCGCTCTGCATCTTGATAGAAACCCGTTGATGACGCCGCGAGTACCAATGACCAGCTTTCATCAAACTCGTATGTGCCGTACAACGCCCCTTCATACTGCCAACTGCTTCTGCGCGTACCTTGATAACTGATGCTGTTACCACCTAACGCCGTGATCCCCACTGCGAACGATTCCCACGACTTTTCCGCAACAGCAAACAATGAGTAAGTCCACTCAGTCAGCGAGCGTCCCCCCATGGTTTTATATTCGTGGAAATTTTTTCTCAGTCTTGGCGAAACCGAAAAATCGACGCTCCAAGCTGAAAAAGAGATCGGCACATCTAAACGAACCGCGGTGTGCAGTTCATCTTTACGAGATGTTTCTGAAGTTGGAATGGTGAGCTGACCCGCAACGCCGATTTTCCCTGTATCTCCAAAGCGATATAGGTTCGTGTATTGCAAGCCCAACACCGAATCTGTCGCGTAGGTGCCGACTTCATCTTCTAGGGCACGATAGCCCCCCGTAGAAAAATAGGCTTTTGTGCCGCTCGAAAAGGAATAAACGAGATCGCCTCCCCACGAGAAATTGCGGACAGAACGGTAGTCGTCTTTATCGTAAACGTTTGTATCGTAAGATAGGTAAACGGCCCCACTAAACTTACAAACAATACAGGACGTATCTCCTTCATTTTGTGTAGATTCAGGCGTGCTAGTGCTATCAATTACACTCGTTTCCACCGCGAATGATGGCGCTGAAAACAGCGTACCCAACAACATTGCAAGCGGCGTCATCATCCACTTTGTTGTGTGCTGCATGTTTTGAAACTTCCATGAGAATTAAGTTTATTAGAATAAACTTAAAGACAAACAGATTATTGGGATGAAATTCCAAAAAAATTCAGATAATCAACCCCAATAAACCTATCAACCATAAAATTACTCTTATGGTTAAATCCTTATTTAACTTTTTAATACTATTTATCTGAGTATTATCGCGTTCTACTTTGCTTAAAAACGTACTTTAAAATGACTTTTTATAAATAAAGCCACACACCACAACATTAAAGAAGCAGCAAAGCAACGTCATTAAAACAAAAGTTAAAAGACAATTATTATCAACAACTTAAAATCAACAAAAACAGTTAAAATGAATGAGTCAAAATGTATAAGTTAAAATACAATAAAAATATAAGAACATCATTCCGTTTAATTTTAGTCGTTATTGTATTGAGAAAGTTTAATTTTCAATTTCTAAAATTGGTGGGATACACACAAGAGAAATCATCAAAACCATCCGTTGTTAATAATGAATTTCGCATTTAAAACAAAAGATAGAAACAAGATCAAATTCATGTTTTCTAATATATCGATTCAACCTTTCACAAGTTTGAATAGAAAATCAAACCTTTAGTCAATCTAAAAACAATAAAACATTCACCAAGTGAATGCACAAAAGATAAATCAAAACTAAATAGCACATACGGTCAGCATATTTGTGAATTACTATTCATTAATTATTTTTTTATAAATTAAACGTTAATGTGACCAATTTCACACAATTGTGCTACATACAACATAAAGCAAACGAAATTTAAGTGTTTACTGACCCAAAACGTGTCGATAGAACAGAGTTTAAACATCGAGCTGAAACACGTATTTCCCACCAAAATTTATTATATATAGCAGTGAGTTATCTGTACCCAAGCGGTTAAAATGCGTACTGATGTGACTCATTTTTGAGAGAGGAACACAAGAAGAGCAAAAGCACTAAAAGAGGATGATGCGATTTGAATAACCAGTGCTTCAAACCGCACTTATGAACTTATGCAGAGAAAGAAGAACTATCAGTTACTATTGAATGGTTTTATGACCACAGTTTTCGCAGATCAAATGACGTTCAAATTCATCCATAGAGGCAAGGAAGGCGCCGAATACAACACTTTTGATAAAGCCAGCGATGAACTCTTTCTTTTTGCGATTTTTATCACCTTCAAAGCCACTTTTTTTTCTAACTAACACCACGACATGATGCGTTTCTACCCCACATGTAGGGCACATGAGGACTTCTGTCATGTTCGACATCTTAGACTCCTTGATGAATTATCCCTTTCTGCTGGCATGATTCTCTTACGCCTGTAAAGCGAGTCATCATGCCATCACTATCGATTCTTACTCTTCTTCGTTGAGACGACGAATCAACTTAGCTGGCGTGCCTCCGTATAGACAATCTGGCGGCACATCATGGTTGACTACCGAGTTCGCTGCAATCACCGAGCGAGCGCCAACTGTTACACCTTGGTTAATAACGGAGTTACCGCCAATCCACACATCATCTTCAATCGTGATGGGTTTACAAAACGTTTCCCAACGTCGGCGACTGCGGTAATCAACAGAATGAGAAGCGGTATAAAATTGCACGCTCGGTCCAATGAGCACGTGGTTCCCGATGGTAATTTTGGCACCATCGAGCATGACCACGTTCATGTTGATAAAGGTTTCTTCACCTATTTCGATGGTCTTACCAAATTCACAATGAAAAGGGGACTGGACAATACAACGGCCTACCTTGCCAAATAGCTGCTTTTGCAATTCGTCGCGCTGACTTTCGTCGGTGTTATTATTAAGTGCTCTAAGTGCTTGAAGAGCATGGCTTCTAATGGCGTCAATTTCTTTGTCCATGCCATCAAAGACCTGGCCAGACATCATTTTTTCTAGTTCTGTCACTGGAAGACTCCTACAACCTGCAATTACTGCTTTCAGATTCTTCACAAGGTACGTGAACTGCGAAATAAAAAAAGAGAAAAGCCCGGACTTTTCTCTTTCCTGTTTTTATATTTTGTGGAGTCTGTCAACTTACACAATTTCCCAACTGTGGGTCATCTCAACACCTTCGCCTAGCATTAAGCAAACCGAGCAGTATTTTTCTAGCGAGTCAGCCGCCACTTTTGCTACGACTTCTGGGTCAAGCTCGTCACCTGACACTTCAAAGTGGATATTCACTTGCGTAAAGATACGCGGTGCGGTTTCACGACGCTCTGTGGTTAGCTTGGCATTAACTGACGAAACCTTTTGGCCTGCTGTTTTCAAACCATCAACAACATCGACAGAGCTACAGCCACCAGCAGCCATTAGTACCATTTCCATTGGGCTTGGTGCGGTTGCACCACCATTGCCATCCATCACTACGGAGTGGCCCGACTGAGATTGCCCAAGGAATTTAAAATCTTCTATCCATTTAACTTCAGCTTGCATGATTTACCTCATTTAGCATCGCTCATTCAAGGCATCGTTGCCCTTACTAGCGGTATGTTTCTTGTCGATACTTTAGCTCTATCGCATAAAAGGGCAACGGAATTTTCAACATTACTGTAATTTTTTCGCTCGGTTACCTTTCTCTATACGTAACACTTTTTATTTAAGTAACACTTTCTACAAAAATAACGATGAGGTAGCTATGAAGAATATGTCTAAGTTATTGGCCGGTTTCTCCTTCGCACTTCCAGTCTTGTTTCTACTATTGAGTAAAACAGGTACCGCCGATACGATGGATAAGCTGAAGGCTTCAGAGAATACAAGAATCGCAACGCTAGCTGGCGGTTGTTTCTGGTGTACAGAATCGGATTTAGAGCAACTGCCCGGCGTAATCGATGTTGTATCAGGTTATTCAGGTGGTCATATTGAAAACCCGACTTACCGCCAAGTCTCTTCTGGTAAATCTGGTCATATTGAAGTGATTGAGGTGAAGTACGATCCTGCTGTCGTGAACTACGAGCAAGTGCTGGACTACTTCTTCCGTCATATCGACCCTACCGACGATAAAGGTTCATTTGTTGACCGTGGTCCTCAATACCGTCCAGCGATCTTCTACCATAATGCGGAGCAAAAGCAGATTGCTAAGCAGTTTATGATGGAAATCGACAAGGCGATGATCTATCCAAAACCGTTGAAAACAGAGCTGATCGAGTTTGAAAAGTTTTACCCTGCGGAGTCGTACCATCAGGATTACTACAAGAAGAGTAGCTTGAAGTACAAATACTACCGCTACGCATCAGGTCGCGATAAATATCTCGACGAAGTATTTGGTGAAGATCGAAAAGAAAGTCCTAAAACACTTCGACAGTTGATTGAAGAAAAAAAGCTGCTTTCGAAAGTGAAAGCGTACAGTAAACCTGCTCAGTCTGAAATCAAATCAAACTTAACAGAGCTACAGTATTACGTGACGCAAGAAGAAGGCACGGAGCGTCCGTTTGATAATGAATACTGGGACAACAAAGAAGCGGGAATTTATGTGGATATTGTGACCGGTGAACCGCTATTTTCTTCTACTGATAAATACAAATCTGGCACAGGTTGGCCAAGCTTTACTCGACCAATTAACCCGGGTTACATCGTGGAGAAAACCGATTATAAACTGCTCTACCCTAGAACGGAGATCCGCAGTAAGTTTGGTGATTCACACCTAGGTCATGTGTTTAAAGATGGTCCGAAGCCGACGGGATTACGCTATTGTATGAACTCTGCTGCGATGAAATTTGTACCTGTGAACAAGATGGCGAGTTTAGGCTACGGCGATTACCTGTACCTATTTGATAAGTAGTTTTAACCAAATTAGGAGTGAACATTCAGCGCGATGAAAGGTTTTAAATCCAACCTTCCCATGAAAGTCTGTCCGGTCTGTCAGCGCCCATTTTCTTGGAGAAAGAAGTGGGCGCGAAATTGGGAGGAAATCGTTTATTGTTCTGAGCGTTGCCGAAGAAATAAATCAACGAAAACGTAGGTCACTCCGACCCTCTCTGGAGTATGTTATTTCATTTGTATTAACGTTTGTACGCGTTCTCTTACCAAGGTAATAACGTCCCATCATAAGCCCAAAACGCCCCGCTATCTTGCGGGGTTGCTTTTTCTATCAAGCCTAATAAATCCTTTGCGACTCGCTCTGGTGTGAACAGCTTTCCCTCTGGCACATTGGTTTGAAAAGGTGCCGACAAAGCGGTGTCTGTAGTACCTGGGTGAAGTGACAGCACCGTGCCATGTTTGACCATTCTTTGCCATTCGATCGACATGGTTTTGAGGAACATGTTTAATGCGGCTTTCGATGCTCGATAGCTGTACCAACCACCTAACTGATTATCGCTAATGCTGCCAACTTTGGCTGAAATGGTCGCAAACTTAGGTGCAGTACTGCATTTTAGCTTGGGCGTGAAGTATTTTGCCAACAGTAAACTTGGCAAAGTATTGACCGTGATGGTTTGCTGAAAGAAGTCTGCGTCGAGCGAGCTAAGATTCTTCTCAGGACCTTTCTCTTGGGTGTGCAACATACCAACACAGTTCACCAACCAATCGACGTGTTCAATCTGCTCACTGAACGCTTTTACCTGCTCGTCTTGCGATACATCCACTTGATGCCAAACGACATTTGGGTGTTGCCAATCTGGTTGCTGCTTACGATAAGTGGCATGCACGCGCGCTTGAGGGAACCGAGCTGCGGCTTCTTGAACCATCGCCAAACCAATTCCACCATTGCCACCGACGATGAGTATTTCCATCACAAGTTCTCCACGTTTTCTATGTAGTGCTCTGCGGTATCAAGAATCGCTTGGCGTTGCTGTTCTTCCATGTTGTCCCAAGAGCGGAAAATCATCCCGATTCGTGGATTGGCTGCGAGGCGCTTGTCGTGTTTGTTCATAAAGCGCCAATAAAGGCTGTTAAACGGACACGATCCTTCCCCACTCCTCGCCTTATTGTCGTAATGGCAACCCTTACAGTAGTCGCTCATTTTGTTGATGTAAGAACCACTCGCCGCGTAAGGTTTGGTGCCAACAATGCCGCCATCCGCAAACAATGCCATGCCACGTGTGTTCGGCATTTCGACCCATTCAATCGCATCAACATAGATACCGAGATACCACTCATCCACTTGATCTGGGTCGATCTCGGTTAGCAAGCAAAAGTTACCAGTGACCATCAATCGTTGGATGTGGTGTGCGTAGGCGTAATCGAGGGACTGCCCAATCGCATTGCGCATACAAGCCATTTTAGTTTCACCATTCCAGAAGAAATCTGGCAGCTTTCTTTCTGCGCCCAATTCGTTGTTTTTCGGGTAATGAGGCATGTTCGCCCAATAGACCCCTCGAATGTACTCTCGCCATCCTAAGATTTGGCGAATAAACCCTTCAACTTGAGAAATGTCGATGTCCGCGTTGGAATGAAATGCCTTGAGTGAAGCATCAATGACTTCTCTCGGGTGCAGTAATTTGCTGTTAAGCGAGAATGAAATTCGGCTGTGATACAAGCTCCACTTAGCGTCGTGCTGGCCTGTCATGGCATCTTGAAAACGTCCGAATAACGGCAGACAGACTTGGCAGAAATGCGCGAGTAAAGAGAGGCTTTGCGCGCGATTAATCGGCCACAACAAGTCCCCTTCGAGATTTCCGATGGTTTTGATGTCATGTCGTGCCAGCCGCTCAATAATGCCGTGGATGTCAGTACTGAACATCAAAGGTTGTGGCAGTTGTTCAATGTCTTTGGCTTTGAGCTTGTTACGATTATTGGCATCGTAATTCCATTTTCCGCCGACGGGCTTTCCGTCTTGCATCAAGATGTCGAAGCGCTTGCGCATACGGCGGTAAAAGTGCTCCATCATGATGTGTTTACCTTGAGGAAACTGCGATTCTATTTCCTCAAACGGCAACAAAAAATGTTCCGAGTCGACACAACGCGTCACGACCCCATCAAGCTTTAGTTTGGCTAACTGCTCCAGAAGACGGTATTCATCCGGGCGTTGATATTCAAACTTACTTGCACCAACTTCACTCGCGTAGTGTTGCAAGACTTGCTCAAGATCGTCGAAGGATTGTGTGTCATCCAACGTGAGGTGCAGAACTTGGTGACCTTCACTCTGACGCTCTTTCGCAAACTGTTCCATTGCGGAAAAGAACGCACACACTTTCTGAATATGATGCGTGACGTAAGTATTCTCTTGCTTGAGCTCCGCAATCAGGTAAAGCACTTGCTCATCCGGTTGCTGAAACCAAGAGTGCTCACTGTTAAGTTGATCGCCCAAGATCAATCGTACGGTTTCAAATTGCATTACGGTTTCTCCGATGACGAAGCTTTGTCACTGCTGCCCATCACAATCGGCCAATCGACCATGTCTACACTATCCAAATGCGCGCCAGGACAACGACCTTGCCACCTATCGATGAACTCCATGTGCGGGTCGTACATTTCGGTTTGCTTTTCGAGGTTGAATTGTCGTGAACCACGCGGATCAGCACCAACGCCTGCTAAGTATTGCCAATTTCCCCAGTTTGATGCCACATCGTAATCGACCAGTTGTGACTCAAAGTACGCCGCGCCATAACGCCAATCGAGGCCAAGCTCATGCACCAAACAACTGGCAACTAACTGTCTGCCACGATTCGACATATAACCCGTTTCATTAAGTTGGTGCATACACGCATTGACGATAGGAAATGGCGTTTCACCTTTCTTCCATTGTTGAAAACGGTGCGCGTAAAAGCTGGTGAGTGGTGCTCGATTTTGGATGCCACCGAATCGGAAGAGCTGTCGCTTGTGTCGACGGGCATACCAATAAAAGTATTCACGCCAAAGCAGTTCGAAGTAAATCCAGTAGGTTGAATCATTTGCACCATTCTCCGCTTCATAACGTTTCAACATGGCATAAATAGTTTTCGGAGAAACGCACCCATGAGCTAACCAAGGAGAGAACTTGGTGGAGGAATCCATGCCATCTAAACCGTTGCGTGTTTGTTTGTATTCACTGGCTAGTGTGGAAGCAAAATACTGGCGACAATGTTCAAGCCCGCGGCTTTCTCCACCATGAAACGCAGCTTTTGCGTCAAAGTAATATGCAGTAACGGAAGGAAGATTCACACCTAAAGGAATTGGAGGTAACGAACGGATACTCTCGTGGGGCCGAGAGATGTCTAAACCTTCAACTTGCTTTCTAAACTGCGTGAAAGTGGTAGGCAGATTGCTCAAGTCAAATGGCAGTTGTTCTTCCCTTAACAGGGTCCGGATTGCTTGCTGTTTTATTTTTACATGAGACGCGCCTTCAACTGCGCGATCTAACGCTTGTTGCTCATCCGAACCGGGAAAGGCGTCAGCATATATATGTGTGACGCCGAAGCGATTAACAGCATACTTGATTGCTTGATCGGGCGTTAGTTCAACCGCCCATAATCGCTGACCAAGGTGATTCAAAGATTGATTGAGTTCACTAAGCGATGAGTCGAGAAACTGCAATTTCGCGCGCCCGAAAGAGGCTTCCTGCGCAAAGTGATGCAAGTAAGGCGTCATTGAAGGGTAGCAATACAAGCAAATTAACTCGTCCATTTCTACACTGGCGCTTTTCAACAGTGGGTTGTCGTGCAATCGCAAGTCGTTCGTGAACCAATAAAGTCCTATTTTCTTTTTCAATTCGCACCCTCAGATGTTAATTCTTCGTCTACGAGTTCTTTTCACGGAGACCCTGACGTTAAGCCTTTTGATTTACTTGCTTTTATACGAAAACGAGAGTTTGACGATCATTAGGTTACTAACGTTCACACGGAATCCATTTGCTGGATATCTCAAAACACGCAATACCACCAAATGCCTGTACATGTTTCATACTGATATTTTATAAAATTTGAATCCAACGGTATTGATCACGATCTTAATCACTCATTTTCTATATAAACCATGCAAAAGTGATAAAAATTAAAGCGACATTAGTTAATATCCGTTAATCTAAGCCCAATCCCATTTTGCTAGTACCATCGCAGAAATGACCGACGAGTTTAAGAAATCAACCGCTAATTTAAAAAAAGCGGTCCCACTGATGATCAAAAACCATGTTGCTGCCACGCCAGCCAACTACGCGCTTTGGTATACCTACGTTGACAAGACCATTCCAGAACTCAACTTTGAGTTAGACACGGTGTTAGAAAACTACGGTATTTGCCCGCCAGCAACCAATAAACAGCTTTACAACAACTATGTGGCCAGCAAAGCAGAAACCAGCCTTGAAGATCTTAGAACCAATGTAGAAGTTCTGCTACATGAAGTATCCAGTTCAATGAGCGATACAATTTCAGATACTTCCTCCTTTTCTGAGATGGTAGACAAAAGCTTTAATAAACTGGAAAAAGTTGAGGACAATAGCCTAAGCATTGAAGAAGTGATGGTAGTGATTCGTCAACTTGTCGCAGAGTCACACGAAATTCGTCACTCAACAAAGTTTTTGAATAGCCAATTGACTAACGCGAGTGAAGAAATTTCTCGCCTCAAAAACCAACTGGCTGAAGTACAGCAAGATGCGTTGTTCGATGGTTTGTCAAACCTATACAACCGCCGAGCATTTGACAAAGATCTCTCTTCACTTATTGCATCAAATCAGGCAATGACCTTGATCATGCTTGATATCGATCATTTCAAATCATTTAACGACAATTACGGGCACCTTTTTGGCGATACAGTATTAAAAGCCATTGCCCGCCGGCTACAACAAAGTTGTCGAGATGGGATATGTGCGTACCGTTTTGGTGGTGAAGAATTCGCGTTAATTGTACCTAACAAATCTCTGCGAATTGCTCGCCAATATGCAGACACACTACGCCGGATGATAGAAAAACTGCGTATCAGAGATAAGCGCTCAGGCACACAAGTTCACAGCATTACCGCTTCTTTTGGGGTAGCAGAGTTTGAGCCTGGTGATACGCCTGAAGCCTTAATCAATAAAGCCGATAAACAGCTTTATGAAGCAAAACAACTCGGTCGTAACCGCGTGATGCCAATTTAAATAAACTGGCTAAGCGAAAACGACTTTTATGATGAAAAAGAAAACCCCGCGCTGTAAAGTGCGGGGTTTTTGTATCCAATCATGAGTATCTTAATCGACGCTGTAACAATAACTTAGAATGTAGTCGTCACCATTTTTTGCGGTATATTCTTTATCTTCACTGCATGCCATCGGCTTACCTTTTTTGTCGCCTTTGATTAGGCTTATCCAATGGCGCATCGCGGTTGGTGCATTGCCAGTTAGTTCAGGATGAAACGTCGTGCGAGTTTCCAATTGAATATCGTCAATGTCCACTAATTCCACGCAACCAGTGCCTTTGTGACAGCCAAACAGCACTTCTACATGATTGCCCGAATCATCTTTAAACAAAATCGACTTTGGATCTTCCTTTTCACCAGTGTACGCCACAAAATGTTTCGGACTTTTCAGGCCGCTATGCGTACCGTCTTTGAAGTAAGCCAATACATGGCGATAATCAATTACGTAACTTGATACGTCTTGGTGCGACCCGTTCTCCAATGGGAACATGCGGTCAAGCAGTTGCTTCGCTTTTACTTGTTTCTCACTCTGCTGCTCGGCACTTACCGCTTCGACGGCAAATACGGCTTCAGCGATAAATGGGCGTTGTTGTTGTTGCATCTCTTTTTTATCGAAGTTCAGCATATTCATCGTCATATCCTCGCACTTAAAAACTCGTCCTAGAGTAAAAACTTAAATCCTTTATTTAAGTTTCAGGCAATTCTGTGAAGTGGATGGTTAATTTCCTTGCCTGCTCATTATGTAGACTAGCGAAATATTGACTACAATTTCACAACAAAAATTTTACAATGTGAATTTTACAAAATGTCTGTGTCAAAAAGCCTTATTCGTCAGTCTCATTTTCTTGGTACGAAAATTCGTAATCTAAGAAAAAACAACCATTTAACGATGGAGGATTTATCTGCCCGTTGTGTAAGAATTAATCCAGAGTACGCTCCTTCGGTTTCTTACCTTTCGATGATTGAGCGCGGAAAACGCGTACCGAGTATCGATATGCTCGAAGTGATCGCGGAAGTTTTTCAAAAAGATCCTGCGTGGTTTTTAGATGATGAACCCGAATTAGAAGCCATCACACCCAACAAAGGGAATCGTGGTGGGATTAGTGGCATGGCGCTGGAGCCGAGCTTCCTGTTCTCCAATGATATTCTTCAAATCGCGATACCAGAAATGCTCTCCCAAACAGGTATCACGGGGCGTCAATTCGCCCACTTACTGATCCGTGCACACCAAGAAAACCATCAAAACCATTTTCCTGATTTAGAGCGCGCCGCCGAAGAGGTCGGCTTGAAGCGGCTGAATCTATCTGTAGAAGATCTCGTAGACATTGCAAAGAGTATGGGATTGGATATCCGCTGGGTAGATCGAGCGCCACAAGATGTGATTGATGAACTGGGCGTCAGCGCCAAACAGTTGATTACGTCTTTCATGGAGCCACCTGGGACTATTTATCTCAATAAACGAATGCGTGACTATCCAACCCGATTGAAGTATGACTTGGCGGTATATATCGGCCATCGAGTGCTCCATAGCAGCGATGCAATGAATAACGTTTTATCTATCGGGCATCAAAACAATTGGGAGCAAATGGACAGCCCTGTGTCGAACTCTGAACTCAATTCGCAAGATATCCTGCAAGCTTGGCGTGATTTTGAGTCCAGCTTTTTTGCTGGTGCCTTGCTTTGCCCCAAAGTACCATTTCGTCAGTTGCTTGACCGCTCCGGTTACGAAATTGATGTTCACAAAAAGGCCGGCGTTTCTCCTTCCGTTGCAATGCGTCGCATGACGGTGGTCTCGCCTTACCCTCATTGGCACTATTTTGATGCCTATGGCCCTGGCAAGTTAAAAGCAGTGTATCGAGGAAACGGTATTCCATTGCCTTGGGGTAACATGCGCAAAGTGAACGACCCTTGCCAGCACTGGGCGGTATTCCGACGCCTTTCCCAGCCTTTGGATACAAGTTCAGCGCAAATTTCGATTTTAAATGTTGGCGACGAGCCACGTATCTACTGCTGCGAATCGGTCAACGTATTTGATCCTGCGGGGAATAATCGCGTGCTATGTGCCGGTATTGATCTTAACCCTGCCATTTCTGCACAAGGTGGCGATGCCGTTTCCATAGCGGAAGAACTTAAGTCCCTTTGTGTCGCTTCCGGCGGAAGTAGTGTTATTCCTCCCCACATCAAAAAAGACTTAACGACTATCGCTAAGATATTAAACATCAACTGGATAGAGCGCGGGATTCAAACCCAAGCAAGGTTAATCTGCTCCAGAGGGGCGGTTTGTCCAAGACAACCTAGTTGTTACAGCAAGTGCGAAGAAGCTGATGAGACGGGCAACGATGTGGATATCATCGGGCTTTAGAAAGAAAAAACGCCAATCACAATAAACGTGATTGGCGGTATATACTTGTGAACAATTTGTATTCACTAACAACGTCAGTTGGCTAGGTGACCCTCGGCTTAATAAGGGTCACTCTAAGTAAAGCACGATGCGTGCCAACTTTAAAAAAGCCGTTTTTTAGTAGATCCAGATGCATATCGTTGCTTTATTAACCATTAATTTCGCAAACTGCATTTGCAAAATGCAACATTATGCAAATATGCCACTAAATGCACTGCTAATAACGACTCTCTCAGCAAAGTGTCTGTGAACATATGAAGTCACATATTCTTGCACCTCAATGATGATGAGATTTCGGGATCCCAACTTTACCATTCCTCTAACCCCTTATTGAAACTGGGTTCAGGCTCATCCGCCATGCTTTTGTTGATACATTCTCTCATCGGCTATTTTCATCATTTGCTCAGGAGATGACATTTGCGGGTCAAATATCGCGTACCCAATACTGGCTTTCAAATAGATAAGCGTTTCATCGTAAATGACGGGCGTCGAGCATAGCGCTAATCGAAGTTTTTGTAGAAGGGACTGAACATTTTCTTCCGTTCCAGGGTGATGGACTACAACTAAAAACTCATCACCGCCCATTCTGGCCACGATGTCTGATTTACGCAGAGAGCTTTTTACCCTTTCAGCCGTAGCGATTAAAACTTTGTCACCTGCGTCGTGACCATAGGTATCGTTAATGTGTTTAAACCTATCTAGGTCAATATTAATTAAGGCGAAGCTATAACGCTTTTTATAACGTTTCGCTATTTCGAACTGCTGCTTGTAAAACTTCATAAAATAGCGACGGTTTGGTAAATTCGTGAGTTCATCGTGTAAAGCTCTGTCATCTGCAATGGTATACAGTCGATAAATGGCGAACAGCGCGAGGCTAAGTGCGAATATAATGGGATAGCCGATTACTCTAGCTAAATGCAACTGATGCCAAGAGATTTGGCGATCAGCTTTGCCTCCAGAGAAAACCACCATACTCCACCCACCATAAGGAAAATGAACCATCTCTTTTGCATATACCATGCTATTTACACTTTGCGCGCCAAAGAAAGCATCACCAAATGAGCCACCGCTATCGTAACCACGGATCATTAAAGGGTAACGATACGAGAAATCAATTACGCCGGTTTCTCTCATCAGAGCATCGAAATCAATCACCGCACTGATCACTCCCCAGTAGTCCTGATTCATTGGAGGATCAAGAAAAACAGGCACACGCACGATCAAACCTCGGCCACCTTGGATCAATGTAACGGGCCCTGCGATGAAAATTTCTTGTACATCCTTGGCTTTTTGCACCTGTACCCACTGCTGTGGCACTGCGCGGTAATCAAGGCCGATTAGGCGCTCATTACCTTGGCGTGGAAATACGTGACTAATTACATCATTTTTCGCGATACCGATGATTGTAATATGTTTACTTTTATTTAGGATTCGGTGAGCGGCGATACTCAATTCTTCTTCTTGGTTTTTAGGAAGTAAAGTAATGAGTGTCGCTAAAGTACTGGCTTTGTAGATATCCGCCATAAGTACCGCTTCCAAATTGGAACGGAGAATGGAAAGTTGTTCTTTGGCCTCAACTTGAACTCGCTCTTTGTGAAGCTCTTGCTGGTTTCGATTTAACAGCTCAATAACCCCAATACACAAAGCGAAAAAGGTGAGGAAGAACAATGCAAAATAGCATCGCTTTCTGGGTAAATAACGCATTTTCTCCCCACAACTCGTATACAACTACGAGATTTTTTATTTATTGTTAAAATTCTTATTATCACAAGAATAACCAATCATAATCAGAAAGGTAACAGTGATTGACAACTTTTATGTTTTAGGTGTGAGATGATGCATCAACAAGGCGATTTATTTGGCGGCGATCTATGGCAAGAAGTAGAAAGAGGAAAACTTTATTATGATCCTCATTTTCTTAGCCATCTTGAGGCGGATAATTACTTTGACCAACTTCGAAAGACACTGCCATGGCACCAAGAACACATTACTATGTTCGGCAAGTCAGTACTTCAACCTCGCTTACAAGCGTGGCACGGTGATGCAGCATATACTTACTCAGGCTTAACCATGCAGCCTCACCCTTGGACTCCTGAGTTAACTCAGCTCAAAGTGCGTTGTGAATCAGTTGCTGATGTCACTTTTAATTCTGTTCTCGCTAACTTATATCGACACGGGCAAGACTCAATGGGCTGGCACCAAGATAATGAACCAGAGTTAGGTAGAAACCCTGTTATCGCATCTTTGAACTTAGGTGAAACACGTCGATTTTTGCTTAGAAATTTACATTGTAAAACTGAGATTGAATATGAGCTTTCTCACGGCTCCTTACTGATTATGGCTGGCGAGCTCCAGCATCACTGGAAGCACTGCGTACCAAAAACCGCGAAAACCAAAGATGAACGTATCAACCTGACTTTTAGGCAAATTTTCAACTATTGACTCAGCTTTTACATTCTCAATTAATATTGATGGTAGGTTTAGGTTCAGGACTTCATAGGGAATGGATTTATGCGTATTAAACCTCTTAGCTTAGCGGTCTTACTCTTTTACTCACTTACCTTTGCTGCTCAGGCATCACAGGAAGACGTACCGCTTCTCGATAATACTCAATCAGCGCAGTTGATTCGTAGTACCTACGAACAAGAACTGTTCACTTTCCCGGCGTTTAAAGAGGGCCATTTTGGCTTACGCATGTACCGCCAAACATTAGATGAGAAATATCACGCTGCCATTTGGACCGACATGGCACAAGTAGCCAGCCGGTTAAACCTATTTGCTAATGAAGTCGTTGAACCAGAAGACATCATTCTCTATTCATCTCAAAGGTTGACCACGTATCAAGAGAAAGAAACCGAACGAGGGCAGCGACGCTATACCGTGACTAAACACCATCCTGAGTACCTTTATCTTGGTGTGGATTTGCTTGGCGCAATGGCAAGAGCAAACGAATATGGCCTACAACATAAACAAGACAAAACGCTGAGAAAAATTATTAGGCGCTACGATTTCTCGCGTTACGTTACGGACAAAGAGATGATAGAGGCATGGGCAGCTCAGCTTGCAAACCAAGTCTACTGGCTTCGTCAGCTAGGAGAGCAAGATGTGGTCGAGGAATTCACTCAAACCTTCCGGAACACCTACCCCGACGATAAAGATAAGATGCTTTCAGCTCAGCAGTATTGGAACAAACTCTATGGTATGACGCACATCATCTTTGCCGATTCACAGTATTATCAGGAGCGAGTAAGCGAGAAGAAACACCAATGGATTTATGATTACTTTCGCAACAACATCGACACTATCCTACTGCGCGCCAAAGAAGACGTGATTGCGGAAGTCGGCATTTCGTTTTTGTTAGCAGGCTTGGACCATGATCCGGTCGTAAAGAAGACCCGCCAAGCCATTCGTCATGCAATCAACGCAGAAAAAGGGATGATTCCGTCGGTCGACGGTAACTTTGATCTCAAGTACGGCGAACACCGTAACGTGCTAGCCATCATGCTGCTCGATTGGAAAGGGGTACATAAAGCGCCAACTTATCAAGAGCACCCAGAGGCTTTTAAATCGATACCTTACGGCTTAATGCCCAAGCCTTAGAAATAACAAAACCCGCCATTTAGGCGGGTTTTGAGTGTGGATCTTCAATCTAAATTAGAGAGAGATAAAAATTCCCGCTAAGCAAGCACTCATCAGGTTAGCGAGTGTACCAGCAGCAACCGCTTTTAGGCCTAGACTTGCAACATCTTTGCGGCGCTCAGGTGCCATCACGCCGATAGAGCCCAACTGAATCGCAATTGAGCCAATGTTCGCAAAACCACACAACGCAAAAGTGATAATAATTTGAGTATGCTCAGACAGTGTCGCTTTGTGCTGCACAAAATCGATAAACGCAACAAACTCATTCATCACCACTTTCTGACCAATGTATGAACCCGCAGCTAGAATTTCGTGGCTTGGCACACCAATCAACCACGCTAGAGGTGCAAACAAATAACCAAAAATCGCTTGTAGCGTTACGCCAGAGAAACCAAGTATCTCACCCAAGTTTTCTAGCCCCGTGTTCACCATCGCGATAACACTCACGAAAGCGATAAGCATGGTACCAACAGCAACGGCAACTTTCATACCGCCCATGGCACCGCTTGCTAGCGCATCAATTACGTTGCTTTCTTCTGATTTATCTAGCTCAATATTGTTGTAATCGCTTGGCGTTTGACGCTCAGGAACGATGATTTTTGCCATCATCAAACTACCTGGTGCTGCCATAAAGCTTGCCGCGATCAAGTATTTGAGGTCGACCCCTAAACCAGCATAACCACCAAGCACACTGCCCGCCACTGAAGCCATACCACCAGCCATCACGGCAAACAGTTCAGAGCGAGTCATGTTAGAAAGAAATGGACGAATAAGAAGTGGTGACTCGCCTTGAGATAAGAAAATGTTCCCTGTTGCAACCAAAGACTCTGCTTTACTCGTACCCAAGAACTTCTGGATAGCGCCGCCAATAAATTGAATCACTTTTTGCATAATGCCCAAATAGTAAAGGGCGGAGATAAGAGCACTGAAGAAGATGATGATAGGAAGGACACGGATAGCGAAGATAAAGCCAGAAGAAGCGAGGTCACCAAAGAGGAATTTAATCCCTTCATCAGCAAAGCTGAGTAGCCCCGCGACACCATTACTTAAACTCGCCAGCGCCGCTTGACCCAACGGGAAATAGAGCACCAAAGCAGCAAACCCCATTTGTAGCATCAAGGCGCGAGATACAGTTTTCCAATTAATGGAAGAACGACCCTCAGAAAGTAGGAAAGCACAACCTAGCAGTGCAACAATACCAAATAGACTAAATAGAACACTCATGAGCTGGACCTACTAAACGTTGAAAAAGAAAAAAGAGCCAAAGGAATTGGCAGAAGAAAGGGACAACGCAGCGAGTGATAACTCACTTTTAGATCCAGAATGTAGACAGAACGAATAGTTCGACATCTTATTTTTACCTTATACAAGCAATTGAACGTAGCTGGTCCGGTCCGTGGGGTCATTCACTGCTGGCGAGCATGTTGCTTGGCCTGCTCCATGTGACGGCTTGTATGGGTAAGGGTCCTGAACAACTAAACCCTAATTCCCGCTTAAACGGGACGCAAGTATAGCCAACAAAAAGAGATATTCATCACATTTATTTACGCAAACGTTCAAGCGTTCAAAATTTAGGCAAAAGTACTCTTTTGTCGTCATACTATTAATAAAAGTAAGGGCATAAGGATAGGCGTTGATGGTAAAAAACATAAAAGTGACCAATAAATATGCAATCAAACTCGAAAGAGCCAAAATTCGTCATTTTGCTCTCGCCAACAGGTGGATTTTGGTTATACAATTCGCGTTGCTTCTTTCGAGGCCTCTGAGTATTCAGAGCATCATGATGCCGAGATGGTGAAATTGGTAGACACGCTAGCATGAGGTGCTAGTGCCTTTGGTGTGAGGGTTCGAGTCCCTCTCTCGGCACCATTATCCTTCTTCCCTAATTTTGTTCGAGTGTAATGCAAAGTTCTAAGCAGGCAAGACAGTCTACAGATGCTAATCAACTTCTGAGTGAGCTTGCGGTTCACGCTTTATTACACCTGCACTTTAAAATTCACGCGTCCTCGCATGGCCTCTCCCTTAAAGAACGTAATGACTTACTTCAGAAATGGCTGAAACCAAAACTGAAGAGTAATCGCTATAAGCTGATTAAAAAGCCGTTAAAATCTTTGACTCAGCAGGCAAAAGGTGAGAACGGAAATCTGGAAGCATTACTCGAGCGCTGCGTCGGTGCAGACAAACCCAGCAACCCTCAACCCGATCTAGATAGCTACTTGCTGCTGATCAACGAGATTGAGAAGAAACTGGGGACTACCGTGTTATTATCTCGACCGGAAGACGTCGACTTATCTCACGACCAACACGGCTGTTTGCTGTGTGTGCTTTCTGAGAACTTAAATCAGCACTTCGATGATAATAACGCCCTAATCGCTCCTATTTCGATGCTGTTCCGCGGACCAATGAGTCAACGTTCACTTTTTCTTGGCAGCATTTACGCCAGTGGTACCTTCAATTATGAAGTGCAGTATCAAGACGACCAGTTCGTTCGCATCACATTAGAGTTGGCGTAAGTGTAACGCTAAGAAATAAACGAATCGAAAAAGGCCGCGAAACTCGCGGCCTTTTGCTTATCTAGATTTAAACTTGAGTTAATCGATCTCTTTAAATCGAGCAGTAAAGTGGCGCAGCACTGGTGGCTCGTACTCGAAAGTGAGCCCTTTTAACTCATGTGCACGATTTTTCAGTTCGATAATCGCATCCGCAATGTAATCCATATGATCGTTTGTGTAGACACGACGTGGAATGGTCAAACGCATCAACTCAAGCTCTGACACTTTTTGTTTACCCGTTTCCGGATCTCGACCAAGCAGCAACGATCCTATCTCTACTGCTCGAATACCCGCTTCCAAGTACAAAGCATTACACAATACCTGCGCAGGAAACTGATCCTCTGGAATATGTGGCAAAATCTTAGCGGCATCCACAAACACAGCATGACCACCCGTTGGGTATTGAATCGGAATACCGCCTTCACGTAAGCGCTCACCTAAGTATTGAACTTGGCTAATTCTATAGTGAAGAAAATCCTCATCCGCGGCTTCATACAAACCGCGAGCGAGCGCTTCCATATCACGCCCAGCCATGCCGCCGTATGTTACAAATCCTTCCATGGGTACGCAGCGCGTCTGCACCGCCTGGAACAACTCCTTATGATCACGAATACAACACATGCCACCAATGTTTACCATCGGGTCTTTCTTAGCTGACATGGTGAGCATATCACCGTACTGGTACATCTCACGGATGATTTCCAGAATCGATTTATTCTCGTAACCCGCTTCACGCTGCTTGATAAAGTAGGCGTTCTCACAGTAACGAGCCGAGTCAATCACCACTGGAATATCGTACTTGGTTGCAATCTCGTACACACTGCGCATGTTTTCCATCGACACAGGCTGACCACCGGAGCTATTACAAGTAATCGTGGTGATAATTGCACAAATGTTATGCGAGCCGTGCGCTTCAATTGTTGCCACCAGCTTATCGATATCAAAATTGCCCTTCCAATCATAAGGCGTAGTGGTGTCGAATGCTTCTTCCGTTACCACGTTAATCGCTTTACCGCCATTGAGTTCAATGTGACCCGCTGTGGTATCAAAATGGTAGTTCGAGATAAATACTGGCGTTTCGCCACCACGCACCTGACGCATACGCTCAATCAAAGCTGGGAACAAAATTTGCTCGGCACCACGCCCTTGGTGTGCAGGCACGGTGAGCTTATAACCGAAGAAGTGCTCCACTGCATCACACAGGTTGTAGTAATTTCGACTCCCCGCATAGGATTCATCCCCCATCATGATACCAGCCCACTGATTATCACTCATGGCACCAGTGCCTGAGTCAGTCAGCAAATCGATATAAACATCATCACTACGAAGAAGAAATGGATTATAGCCCGCTTCTTTTAACGCGACTTCACGGTCTGCCAAAGTCGTCATTTTGATTGGCTCAACCATTTTGATACGGAAAGGTTCTGGAATACGTTTCATTGTTAATTTCCTTATACGCATTGCCCTACGCAGTTTCACGTAAGACTAAAAAACAAATAGATAGAATGCTTTTCAATGCGATTGCATTGAGGAAATCAACGAGAAGAGATTTTACTAAGAAGAGACAAGCAGTAGTCTAGGTTATACCAGAACGACAGCACCAAACGGCTATCGAGAATATCCTTTATTCTCATCGTCTTCGTCCTCCTGATAAAAATAAAAAGTCAGAAACCCCATGTCTCTGACCTTTTCAATATAGTGTAGTTTTCAATCAATTTTCAGTGAGGTCACCCTCATTTTAAGAAGGTCTCGCCCTTTTCATTCTGCGTTTGATATTACTTTCTTTGACTAAGTAATCGAAAAGTGGCGCGAATAAGTTAGCAAATAGAATCGCTAACATGATGCCTTCTGGATAAGCCGGGTTCAGCACTCGGATAAAAATCGTCATCACACCGATTAATAGTCCGTATGCCCATTTCCCGTTATTGGTAAAAGCTGCCGAGACAGGGTCTGTCGCCATAAAGAAGGTACCAAACGCAACCCCACCAATCACGAAGTGCCAGTAGAACGGCATGGAGAACATGGGGTTAGAGTCTGAACCGATCGCATTCAATAGTAATGAAGCTCCGATTAAACCGACCAACACGCCCGCAACAATTCTCCACGATGCAATCTTCATAAAGATGAGAACCAAGCCTGTTAGTGCGATCAACAACGTGGAGACTTCACCCATCGAGCCTGGTAAATTACCAACAAAAGCATCTCCCCATGAAATTGTTTGTCCTGTCATATTATTTATCAAAGCACTTTGCCCGCCTTCATACCATTGACTAAGTGGAGTAGCGCCAGAGTAACCATCAGCCGCGACCCACACAGCACCACCGGACATGTTGGCAGGATAGGCAAAGTATAAGAACGCTCGCCCTGCTAAAGCTGGATTTAGGAAGTTTCGTCCAGTACCACCGAAAATCTCCTTCGCCACAACAATACCGAAAGTGATACCTAAAGCCGCTTGCCATAGTGGAATTGTCGGGGGAAGGATCAGCGCAAAGAGTATAGAGCTGACAAAAAAACCTTCATTTACCTCATGCTTTCGCACAATAGCAAACAGAACTTCCCAGAAACCACCAACGATAAACACCGTCGCATAAACCGGGAGAAAGTAAGTAGCACCAAGCCACATTTTACTTCCCCACCCCGCTTGTGAAACCGCATCTAACGAGCCCCATACCCAACTCAGTTGCCATGAAGAAACAAGCGCTTGCTGAGCTGAGGCTTGATCCATTCCATACAACAAGGCATCACTCGCTTGCTGGCCTATGTTGTACATACCCCAGAACATGGCAGGGAAGACCGCCAACCACACCATGATCATAATACGTTTTAAATCGATGCTATCTCGAACGTGAGTCATGCCCTGGTTTACCTTACCAGGCGTGTAAAAAATGGTTTCGACAGCTTCGAAAAGTGGGTAGAACTTGTGATACTTCCCACCTGGACCAAACTTAGGTGTCGCTTTTTCAAAGTAATCTTTAAGGCTCATAACACTCCTCCTTTATCTAAAAGATGGTACGCACATGTGTAAAAAGCGATCGTTTTTTAATCTCTTCGTCTTCCTTCTTCGTATTTCACCTTGTTCGCCACTCTTCTGTCTCCTCTTTAAATCCGGCGAACAGTTTATCCAACGAAAAAGGGACCGCTCATGGACACACTCGCCATTGACCTAGCTAGATTCCAATTTGCCTTTACTGTCTCTTTCCACATTATTTTTCCAGCTTTTACGATTGGTTTGGCAAGTTATCTCGCTGTATTAGAGGGCTTGTACTTAAAAACGGGCAACAAACAGTACATGCAAATCTATAAGTACTGGCTAAAAATCTTTGCCATCAGTTTTGGTATGGGTGTGGTGAGTGGCATCGTGTTGAGCTATCAATTCGGTACTAACTGGAGCGTGTTTGCCGACAAAACAGGCCCAATCCTAGGCCCGCTAATGGGTTATGAAGTTTTTACTGCGTTTTTCCTCGAAGCTGGGTTTTTAGGCGTGATGCTTTTCGGTATGGATAAGGTGGGTAAGAAGCTTCACTTCGCCGCGACTTGTATTGTTGCATTCGGGACGTTTTTGTCTGCGTTTTGGATACTTTCGGTTAATAGTTGGATGCAAACACCAGCGGGCTATAGTATCAACGAAGCCGGACAGTTTATCCCAGAAGACTGGTGGGCGATTGTCTTCAACCCTTCTTTTCCTTACCGGCTCGTTCATATGTTGCTCGCCGCTTACCTTACTACTGCCTTTGTTGTAGCCGGCGTTGCCGCTTATCACTTGCTAAAAGCAAACCATAACCCTCTAGCCAGAATTATGTTCTCGATGGCAATGTGGATGGCTGCCATCGTGACACCAATTCAAATCGTTGCTGGAGACATGCATGGATTAAACACCCTTAAACATCAACCCGCCAAAGTCGCCGCGATGGAAGGGCACTATGAGTCTCACCAAGGCGCGCCATTGATCCTCTTCGGTATCCCTAACGATGAAGAAAAACGTATGGAATACGCACTGGAAATCCCCAAACTCGGTAGTTTGATTTTAACTCATGACCTCAACGGTGAAGTGAAGGGATTAGATGCTTTTCCAGAGGAGGAACACCCTCCTGTATCTATCGTTTTCTGGTCTTTCCGAGTCATGGTCGCGCTTGGTTTTGGCATGCTTGTTATTGGTTTGTGGAGCCTTTGGCTAAGAAAACGTCGCAAACTTTTTGATTCGAGGGCACTTCAACGTATTTGTGTGCTGTTTGCCCCAGCGGGGTTCATTGCAGTTTTAGCAGGCTGGATAACTACCGAAGTCGGTCGACAGCCTTACACCGTATACGGTCTTTTAACCACAGCCAATTCGGCATCGCCTATTGATGCCGCCGCGGTGAGCGTCTCCCTGACGGCGTTCATCGTGGTTTACTTTGTGGTTTTTGGAGCTGGCTTCTTCTATCTCCTACGTTTGATGCGCAAGTCTCCAACTCGATATGAAGAAGGTCTAGATAGCCGACTTCCTGATGGCACGAAAACTGATGCCATCACACATTCTAACCATCTAACCTAGGAGCTAACTCATGGATTACGCATTAATTTGGTACGCTTTGATTGGGCTCGCCGTTCTGATTTATGTCGTGTTAGATGGCTTTGATCTCGGTATTGGTATCCTATTCCTCAGCGCTAATGACGATGAAGAGCGCGACATGATGATGAACAGCATCGCTCCTGTTTGGGATGGGAATGAAACTTGGCTAGTTCTTGGCGGTGGTGGGCTTTTTGCCGTGTTCCCCCTCGCCTACGCGGTCATTATGCCAGCACTCTATGCTCCCCTGATTTTAATGCTGCTCGGGTTAATTCTGCGCGGGGTTTCTTTTGAGTATCGCTTCCGAACACAACGCGGAAAGTTTTTATGGGATAGCGCTTTTTTCATTGGTTCACTCACCGCGGCATTGATGCAAGGCATTATGCTCGGAACCCTGCTCCAAGGTATAGAGGTTAGTGAACGAGCATACGCAGGTGGATGGTTTGATTGGCTTTCGCCATTTAGCGTATTTTGTGGCTTGGCGCTTGTTTGTGCTTATATTCTGCTCGGTTCATGCTGGTTATTAATCAAGCTTCCAGAAGAGCTGATGGGGCGCTATTACGTAGTCGCGCGACGATGGGGACTAGCGATGGTAGCCTGTATATTCATCGCCAGTTTGTGGCTGCCATTGAGCCAAAATATCGTATTTGAACGTTGGTTCTCATTACCAAACTCGCTACTGTTTTTCATTTTACCAATTATTACAGCGGCACTTATTTGGCAGCTATTCAAAGCCTTACTCGACCACAAAGCCGTCCGAGCCTACGTTCTTGCGATCGGCCTGTTTCTTGTGTCCGCGATGGGTTTCGGTGTCAGTACATTCCCTTACTTGGTCCCATTCGCACTCACTTATCAAGACGTCGCCGCGCCAGACAAAAGTTTGGCATTTTTACTTGCCGGTGCGGTGGTATTACTTCCTCTGATCATAGCCTACACGGCTTATTCGTACTGGGTTTTCCGCGGCAAGATGAAACGTGGAGAAGGATATCACTGATGAAACTAAAGCCCATTTTGTGGTTCATTGGCATTTGGCTGGCAAGCGTGGTCGCCTTGTTTATCATCAGTTCGTTGATACGAACTGCGATATTGTAGGCCCAGAGTCGACTGCACCACATCTGAAGCCATTGAGGTCTATACTCAAGCAAGAGTAAAACAACGGAGTGTTTTTTATGACCTTAAAGCGGTTTCTGGTAACTTTGATTCCTTTGACGGTTCCACTGTTTTCACCAAATGTATTGGCCGTAGACAAGCAGATGTCATCCGCCATGAAAAGTAAAATGCGGTCTATTTGCTCCGCAACAAACGAGCAGGGTCATTGGCAACTTGCTGAGGCAACTCCTGACGCCAGACGCTCACTCAACATGGTGCTTTATCAAATGAATGCCGATGATAAATTGAAAGCAATTCATGAGGTGAGAACCAAAATGGTCGGCGGCACCCATTATGCGTTTGAGTTCGAGTTGCAAGATGGCCAAGTCTGGAATGCAATTGTATTGCACAGTGCTCGCGGCGATTACATGATCGAGAGACACGCCAAGAAAGGCGAACTCTGCCCTAAAGATGGCAACTCCTAATTCCCAGATTCAAATACAATAAAGGCGACAGTTACGTCGCCTTTGTTTTATACCGTTTTCGCCTCTATCTTCTCATTCACTTTATCGCAAATGTACTCCCCAATGGGCATCGCAGATGTCGCTGCGGGTGAGGGTGCGTTGCAAACGTGCAGGCTTCTTGCGCTTTCGGCAAACAAGAAGTCATGAACCAAGGTTCCGTCGGATAACACCGCTTGCGCACGAATACCCGCAGGATATGGTTTGAGATCGTCTACCTTGATGCTTGGGCAATATTTGTTGACCAACTTGAGGTAGCCCGGCTTCCACCACGAGTTCTTAAACTCATCCAGTCCGGTTTTTAGATGCTTATGTGTCACCTTCCAGAAACCGGAGAAACTGAGCATTTGCATGGTATCTTGCAAGCTGAAGTTAACCTTGTCGTACCCTTCTCGCTTCCAGCCTTGCACGGCATTTGGACCTACGGTCACACTGCCATCAATCATGCGGGTCAGGTGGACGCCCAAGAATGGCAAATCAGGGTCTGGAATTGGATAAATGAGATGATTCACCACTTGGTCGTGTTTGCTATCTAAGCGGTAGTATTCACCACGATAAGGAATGATTTGGAAATCGGTCGGAATAGACATCATCTTAGTCATGCGATCCGCCATCAAGCCGCTGCAAGTGACCAAGAATTTGGCATTGAGCTGCATCGTTTGACCGTCTGAAGTGCAGGTCAGTTGGACTTCTTCGTCCTTCTCTTCGGCAGCCACAACTTTGGTTCTCAAACTGATTTGACCGCCGAGCTTTTTGAACTCTTCCGCCATCTGCTCAGTGACCAAACGATAATCGACAATACTGGTGGTTTTGACATAAATCGCGCCCAATCCCGTGATGTTTGGCTCAGCCAGTTTAAGTTGAACTTCATCGAGTAGCTTTACGTCGATGCCGTTGACATGGCAGCGCTCATAGAGGGCATTCATGCGTTCGACTTCTTGCTCATTGGTCGCAACCAGTAACTTGCCACAGTTCTCCACCGGAATATCGTGCTGAGCACAGAACGAAATGGTTCGCTCTACCCCACGCTTACAAAAATCGGCTTTTAGGCTGCCCGGTGCGTAGTACACTCCAGCATGAATCACGCCGCTATTGTGTCCGGTTTGGTGCTTCGCAAAACCGGACTCTTTCTCAACCAATAAAATGGACTTGTCTGGGTGGCGTTGCTGCAGTTGCCATGCTGTCGACACACCAACGATACCGCCACCAACAATGATGTAGTCATAGACTGATTTCATACGACCTCTTATAAAACCGATAGTTGAGATTGTTGCAATTTGAACTTGCGACCACTGTAAATGAACACCGCGACAAATACCGCGCAGCTTGCCACACGAACCAACATTGGGATGTCGTGCCAAACCAGCAATGTACCCACCACTACCAACAAGAGGCGTGTCAGAATGTTTAGAGGACCTTCCAAATAACCTTCAATCGCACCAATCAATGCATAGGTACCGATGATGGCAAAGAAGCCCACGGTAATCACTGACGTCACATCCCAACTGACTAAGCCTGTGTAGGCAATAAGTAATGGTACAAGATACAAACCCTTAGCGATTTTCCACGCCATCAAACCAGTGCGCATCGGTGGTGTTTTGGCGATGGTTGCTGCTGCAAAAGCGGTCAAACACACTGGTGGTGTAACGTTACTGTCTTGCGATAACCAAAAGATGATGAGGTGAGCAGCCAGCAATGCCAAGCCTACCGCTTCCATACCCAAACTTTGCTCTAGTAGGGTTTCCATAAAGTCCGCAGGTACTAACGCCACCATTTCTTTCGCGGTTTCCAACGCCATTGGTGCATTAAGAAGTTCCAGCTTTTCTGGCGCCGCCAACATAAAGATGGCTTTTGCTTGTTCAGGCAATTGACCCGACACCATCAATTCAAGCAATTGGTTCTCTGCAATCAACTTGTAAAGCGCAGGGGCAGACAGTGTACCCAATACAATATACGCCGCTGTCACAGGTAAACCCATACCCAAAACAAGAGAAGCGAGTGCAATCAGAACGATCATGATGAACAAGTCACCATTCGCCCAACCATCGATCATCAATGAGAACGTGTTGCCGATACCCGTTGTACTGATCACGTTGATCACCAAACCAATACCCACCAGCAATACAGCGGTTGTCGCCATGTTTTTCGCGCCTTGCGAAAGTGCTTCGATGATCGCTTTTGGTCCCATCTTATGATCTTTCGAAAACCAAGACGCCACCACCACTGAAATGATCGACAAGCCCGCAGCGTAAGTTGGCGTAAAACCTTGAACCAACAAAGTGACCAATACCGCCAGCGGGATAAGGTTGTGCCAACCGCTGATCAACACTTTTAATAGAGATTCATCGCTGGTCGTGATTTTTTGAACGCCGCTGCGTTTGGCTTCGATACGCACAAAGAACGCAACAGACAAGAAATAGATAAGAGCAGGAATGAAAGAAACCGCGATGATATCGACATACGGAATTTGCGTGTAAGACGCCATGATGAAAGCACCCGCCCCCATCACTGGTGGCATCAACTGACCACCTGTTGACGCTGCAGCTTCAACACCCGCCGCAAAGCGCGAAGGGAAACCCGCTTTTTGCATTAAAGGAATACTGATAACACCGGTTGAAACCGTATTTGCCACACTAGAGCCCGATACTGAGCCCATCAAACCGGAGCCAATCACCGCAATAAAACCGGGACCACCAATGATTTTGCCAGCCGCAGCACGTGCCACATTGATGATGTAATCACCGACACCAGAGCGCACAAGAAACGCACCAAACAGAATGAACATGAATACGAAAGTCCAGCTGATGCGCGAGATAGAGCCAAACATGCCCTCGGAAGAATAGAAGCTACGGTAGAGCAAGGTTTCCATGCTCAAACCCGGGAAGTGGAAAATACCTGTCGCCCACTTACCCCAAAGCACAACGTAACTGAGACACACCACAATCAGCACTGGAATAAACCAGCCCATGGTGCGTCGAATCAGCTCAATAACAATCACAATTGCCATGATGGCGAAGACCCAATCGCTGGTCACAAACTTCACACCACGTTCATACAGCGCATCTTCGGCATAGGGAATGTAGAGCAAACACGCGACCGCGCCCATGGCAATCAACACATCGATGCCGAGTGCAATCTTACTCTGCTTGAGAGAGATATGAGCCGGATACCAAAGCGCACAAATCACCGCAAAGCCAGCAAAGTGGGTCGCGGAAATCCATAACTCTGGTAACGTCGATAAGGTATTAAACCAAATGTGCAAAGCAGACAACACCACGCCAAACACTGTGATTGTGGTGGTTACCCACGGAAAATCAGTGCGCGTGGGCAGCTCAAATTTCTGCAATTCCTTTTCTATTGAGTCGCTCATCTCATACTCCAAGCTCTGGCGGCTTTTTCCATCTTAGAAATCGGTAGGGATAAAATGCCCCGAGCCAAAACTCGGGGCCAAGTTAGCGTTATTTCGCCATTAGGTCTGATGGGATTTCGATGCCCATTTCTTTGTAGTAACGCGCCGCACCTGGGTGAAGGGGCACTGGCAAGCCAGCAATCGCTTTCTCAATCGCCATTGCTTTTGTTGCTTTGTGGATACCTTGTAGGAAAGGTAGGTTCTCGTAGATCGCTTTCGTTAGTTGGTAAACGTCTTCTTCCGAGATATCTTCACGAACAGCCAAGAAGTTTGGCTGTGCAATGGTGGTGATCGGCTTATCTAGACCCGGGTACGTGTTCGCTGGGATCTCGTACTTCGTCCAGAGGTTGTAGTTGCCGTTCGCCTCTTTGATTTGTTCGTCAGTAAACGAAAGAATCGAAATGTCTTTACCCAGCGCAGCAAAAGCTTGAGTAACCGCACCAACAGGTACTCCTGCAGGCGTGTTCATACCGTCAATGGTGCCGTTTTGAAGTGCACTCGCACTACCGCCGTAGCCCATGTAAGCAAGATTGAATTTATCAGGGTCTACCTTCAGACCTTTCATGATTTGGCGACCAGAGTTTTCAGTACCTGAGTTCTTCTTACCGATAGAGAACTTCTTGCCATCTAGGTTGTTCAGGTCTGTCACTGTGCCCGTTTTTGCTAAGTCAGAGCGAACAATAAAGTGCTCAACGTTTTGCCACAGCATAGAGACCGAACGCAGCTGTTCTTGACGACCGCTCTTCTCATAAGGACCTTCTCCAGACCAAGCCCATGCACCGTAAAGACCTTGTAGAATCGCGAACTGTGCTTCGTTTTCGTTCAGCAGTTTGACGTTTTCACCAGAGCCCGCAGAGCTGATTGCAGAAAGGGAGAAGTGGTGCTTTGGTGCCAATTTCACTTTGCTTAACGTCGCCAGCGCTACGCCCACAGGATAGTAAGTACCACCTGTCGATGCCGTTGCAAGAATGTAGCTACGATCTTCTGCCGCAGCGTTAGCAGCAATACCAAAAGAAGTCACAGCGACAGCCAAAGCTTTTACCAGCTTATTCATTTTCATTATTACTCTCCGTGTAGTCGTTTCACGATTGGGGATTTACATCATGTTAAATCTTTATTAACAACACATTCCCTAGAGCAATTGAAATGCCAACTTTTAACCCTTTGTATTTATTGAGCTAAGTGCTGAAAGACATCAAAAATGAGCAAAATCATGCTGATTTGATAGCAAAGTAATGAGCAAGATCTTGCTTATTAAAGAGAAGAAGGTTGCACGCCTAGATCGCAAAAGGTTAATAAAATGTGATCAAGACAAAATAAACGCACGATTCGCTGATAAGCAATATTTTGCCGATGCAATTTTGGATTGAACTGCAACTAATGAACGTCTTAACAATAAGAAGAAAAAGCGCATCATTCTAAACTGCTCACTTTATCAGCGGAGGTTTATAGCCTAAACGACTACAAATAGCACAAAAATACAGCAAAACAAGCCATGTTACAGAAATGAAAAGTCATTTATTCTAATTTTGAATTTAAAAAGCAGTTCGATCCACCAGTTCAGAAACAAACATTGACCGTATCAACTTATTTTCTACTTCGGGGTTGTGCCAACAGCCCTATGTTCGTTAGGGTAACAACACACCAAGGCAAACGTATTCCTTGGTATTTTTTCGTCATTAAGGATCACCCATGTCAGCAACTGCGCAATTACAATTCGCTTTAAAACGCCCATCTGGCGTTGCTGCTGCGATCCTCCTGCTCTCTCTGAAACTGATTCAGAGCTGACAGGCTATATCTAAACTTTCTGTCAGCTTGAGAAGAAGCTGACGGGAACACCACATACTCCTCCCATTCCTTTCAGTTTCTTCCAAGCGAAACATAAGAGGAATAACAATGTTAAGCGCACGCAATATCGCCGCTTTGGGCTTCATGACTTTCGCCATGTACTTAGGCGCAGGTAACCTGATCTTCCCTCCATTTTTGGGTTACCAAGCAGGTGAAAACTTTCTGAGCGGGATGTCTGGCTTCCTCTTAACGGGTGTTGGTCTGCCTGCGATGGCACTGGTGATGGTGGCTATCGTAAACGGTTCAGACAAATTAACCGCTGCCCTGCCTAAACCTTTGGCGACAAGTTTTTGGGTGATGGTATTTATTGTGATTGGCCCTGCGTTCGTAATCCCACGTGCGATTACCGTCGCTTATCAATTCAGCTTTGCGCCAATGTTTGGTGATGCCGCTTTGGTGCCTTTCACTATTGCCTTCTGTGCTATCACCATTCTATTTGCTCTATATCCGGGTAAGTTGGTCGACAACCTAGGCAAGATCTTAACGCCTGCCTTGATGGCAATCTTGATCATCATGTCTGTGACGGCTTTGGTTTCTCCTGCAGGTGAGCTAACTGCCGCAACGGGACCATACGTATCTGGCGCATTTGCTGAAGGCTTAACCCAAGGTTACATGACCATGGATGCATTAGGTTCTATCGGTTTTGGTTGGATTATCTTCCGCGCGATTCGCAGCATGGGTGTGGATTGCCCGAAAGCCACCGCAAAATACACGCTAATCGCAGCTTTGATGTACGCGGTTGCCATGGCGTTTGTTTACATCTCATTGGCTTACATTGGCTCGACAAGCTCATACTTGGGTTCTGAGTTCAGCAATGGTGGCGACATTTTAACGGCATTCACCTTCAGCCACTTCGGCGCGTTTGGTTCACTACTACTAGGTGCCGTGATGGTATTGGCGTGTTTGACTACTGCTATCGGCGTAACCACCGCAGGCAGTGAGTTCTACGACAACACTTTCAGCAAAGTGAACTACAAAGGCTGCGTTATCACGACCATGGTATTGGCTGGTTTGATCGCCAACGTAGGTCTAGAGCAACTATTGGCTATCACATTGCCAGCGGTTGTGGCGCTTCACCCAGTCGCGATTGCGTTGATGATCATGGCACCAGTGCGCAACAAGATGTCGCAAATCATGGTGGTAGCAACCGCATTCACTGCTCTAACGTTTGGTTGTGTTGATGCGCTGCACATCCTAGGTTACATGCCAAGTTCCACTGATGAGTGGATGGGTAATTACATGCCTCTGTACAATGACTTTGCTAGCTGGATTGTGCCTAGCGTATTTATGATGATTGTTGGTCTGCTGTTTACGACGAAAACCAACCAAACCGAACAATTCGAGCTGGTGAATGAATAGCCGTTTAACATAAGACATCGCTCAATAAGTGCGTTACTATGTAGCTCGCTTATTGATATCAGGCAAAGGAGTTGCCTGAATGAAAGATTGATATGGGTCGCCTATGGATAATCAGTATCTAGACATCAGAACACTGAACTTTATCGTTATTCTGTTCTCTTGCATTTACTCTATTAGTCTGCTTTGTTATCAATACACTCAGGGTAGAGTCAAAGGCTTAAAAACCTTCTCGATATCACTACTGTTTATTGGTTTAGGCCCTTTTTTACTTGGCTTTAGAGGCTCTGCGCCAGACTGGCTGACCATCGTCATAGCCAACACTCTCATATTAGTCGGCTTCTTGCTTACGCTATATAGCGTAAGCATTTTTCGTCAATATCCTTTAAAATTGGCTCACTGTCTTACCTTGTTAACACCTGTTTTCAGTGGTTCATTTTACTATTTCACCTTCCATGACCCTTCTATCAAAAGCCGCATTATTTATCTGAGCATGTATATTTGTATCGTCACCTTCTTTAGTGGTGTCGCCATGCTTAAAGGTACCCAAAAGGACTTAAAGCTCCCTGTTAAAGCAATGGCTTACTCTTTCTTTGGATTTAGTTTTTTTATGGGATTTAGGGCGCTTTGGAGTACTTTTTCAGGTGAGTTACCAAGTTTTATGGTCGCAGGCCTTATCCATCAGCTGACTTTCTTATTTAGCATCTGCCTGATCGTTGCTTTGAGCTTTAGTATGCTGTGGTTAATTAACGGACGCTTGGTGCAATCCATAAATGATCTCTCTCATTTAGATGCACTCACAGGGCTATATAATCGTCGAGCCATGGAAGAAATCGTTCCAAACTTGGTTAGTAAAGCACATAAAAAAAGCCAAGCAATCAGCATTATTATGACTGATGTCGACAAGTTCAAAGCGATTAATGATCACTATGGTCACACGGTTGGCGACTCCGTCATGGCAACGATCTCCACTATTTTTAAAAAGCATCTTCCTGAGTCAGCCTGCATTGTGCGATTTGGTGGTGACGAGTTCATGATTGTTTTGCTCGAAAAAGCACAACAAGCCAAAATTGTCGCAGAGCAAATTCGCCTTGCGGTCGAAACTGAAACCGCTTTGCAATCATTTAAAACTGAAGTGACCATGAGCTTTGGTATCAGTCAGTTATCTGAGGGGCAATCACTTCAAGAGGCGCTTGCTGAAGCAGACGAAGCGCTATATAGCTCTAAACATACTGGAAGGAACCTCGTTACCTTGTTTGGAGAAGGGAAAGACCTAAATTATAAGTTTGTCCCAGCTCCAGCCAAAAGCGCATAACGTGTTTGTTATGCCAGTAATTTCGAATTAGCTAGAAATCGCACTAAGTATAGTCGGAGCGATTCAAACCAAACTTCTGCATCTTTTGGTTAAGGGTTCGACGTGGTAAATCCAACTCCTGCATCACCTCATTGATGCGTCCATGATGCCTAACTAAAGAATCATGTAGCACCTTACGTTCAAAGTTATGTAGCTGAATCGCCAACGGCACGCCTGCATGCGTCTCTTCGGTTGTTGAGGATGGTCGACTGGAGAGAATTTCCATCACGGAGACGGTTTCATCCAATGCAAAACGCATCGCTACATTCCTAAGCTCACGTACGTTACCGGGCCAAGAGTAAGCAAGAACGGCCTTTCTATCGGCTTCACTCAGCGGACGACTCTCAGGATTACTTTTCAGAGCAAAGTGTTCGAACAAGATCAACGCATCTTCTTCTCGCTCACGTAGCGGTGGCAAATAGATCTGCGCCACATTAAGACGATAGTACAAATCCTGACGAAACTCGTCATGATCATTGAGATCTTCTTTCGCGGCGGCGATCACTCTTAAATCAACCGAGATCTGTTGGTTACCCCCAACGCGCTCTACCGTATGTTCCTGTAATGAACGCAACACTTTCACCTGCATCGACAGCGGCATACTCTCGATTTCATCAAAGAATAAGGTGCCTTTATCCGCGTATTCCAATTTACCAATGCGCTTTTTACCCGCTCCAGTAAATGCCCCTGCTTCATGCCCAAACAGCTCACTTTCAAACAAGTTCTCAGGAATAGCACCACAGTTAATTGGCACAAAATGATGGGTTCTACGTTGGCTTTCATTGTGCAAACTGGTCGCTACCAGCTCTTTACCACAACCTGTCTCACCGTAAATGATCACGTTGGTATCAATGCGTGCTAACTTGGCTACTTGTTCTCTAAGCTGTTGCATAACTCGGCTTCGCCCAATCAACACTTCTTCTAAGCCGCTAACGCTAGAAAGGTACTCTTGACGATCTTGAGTAGACGTTTGTGCGCGATAACTCTCAACCGCTTCGGTCACACGTTGAGATAAGCGCTCCGGTTGGAAAGGTTTCTCGATAAAATCGAACGCACCGTTTTGTAATGCGCCTACCGCCATATCAACGTCACCATGTCCGGTGATCAAGATAACTGGCGTTGGAATGTGATTGGCAATCAGGCTTTCTAGTATCGACAAACCATCGGTGTCTGGCAGGCGAACATCACTGACAATCGCATCAAATTCTTGGCTAAGAATGGCCGCTTTGCCCTCTTCGCCTAAACTGAATGCGGTCACGTCAAACCCTGCCAGTTGCAGCCACTGACTGGTAGCCTGACGAACAATGTCATCGTCTTCGATAAGTGCAATTTTAGGGATGTCGTCAAAAGCCATGAGTTACTGCCTGCTTTATGGGGTAGGAAAGAAATCGATCTTTATTAACGGTAGCAAAAACCACTGAGGAGAAAAGGAGCTAGATCTCACTTCTTGCTTACAAGTCTTTAACATCCAACCAGTTAGGCGCACTCTTTAATGACTCTCGGTGAGAACGCACTAGCTGAACGGAGTCAGTATGCAGCGCAAAAGGAATGGCAAAACGTGGCTTGTGGTCGTAATTGCAGCAGTGCTGATGCTATCTTGCTATAGCGCCAGCAGAGAGGTGGCTCGTCAGTGGTTGAGTGTACAAACTCAAACCGAAGCTCAACAAAAACTGCTCGACTATATCGGTGAAGTTCGCCGTGCACTCAAACGCTTCTATCACTTGCCTTACCTTGTCACCAATAATCCGGAAACCATCGCGTTTGTAAAAGGAAACCGGACTTATTACGAGCCATTGCAAACCCAACTGACTCAGCTAGATAAAGCCGCCAATACGGAAGGTTGGCTAATCCTGTCTAACTCTGGCGAAGTATTGGTCTCGAGTTTAATCGAAGAGCGCTTTAGCCTATCTGACCGAAAAGCCATTGTGGAACAAATTCACAATCAAGGCGGCGGTGTTTCCTTGGTGAACAAAACCAAAGGTTCGAGTCCGTTGTATTATCTTGCAGCCCCTATCTACGACGGTCTGGATATAGCAGGCATTGTGGTGGTGCAAATCAACCTCAGCTTATTGACCGAACAGACTATTACTAGCCAAGACATCATTACGTTGCAAAATCGCCAGCAACGCTTTTTCCTATCGAGCAGCTCGCTCTATAACGCTGACTGGTTTAACGAACCGAGCAACACCGTTCAGTTAGAAACGCAGCGCTTATACGACAACACCAATATCAGTGTGTGGACGCTCAATCAGCAACGCTATTTTGCGCACACCGTTAAATTGGATGATTTGAATTGGTACGTCAGCTACCTCACCCCTTCTAAGCCGATTCAACAAACCATCAACGTGATTGGTTGGAGCGTAGCGGCGCTGCTCTTGTTGGTTGTATTACTCGTCATCATTGGTCTACAACGTCGACAAAAGCACATCAATCAACAACGAATTCAAGCCCTGTTGGAAGAGTCCCAACGCCGCTTGAAACAGATGATCAATAAGACCCACGTTGGTTTACTATTGATTGATGAACAAGGACAACTGTTCGATCTCAACCCAATGGCGAAGCGTTTGTTCTGTTTACCAGAGAGCGTCAATCGACACGCTTTTGCTTGGGAATTATTCGACGCAGGCAACCCCAATTCCACCACACTTAAGTTGCTCAAGGACTTGCCTAAGCATAAAGAGCTCGCAGAGATCAGCACGGTCGAAACCATTGCCAGACGCAGCGATGGAAGCGTCTTCCCTGTCCTGTTCTCGCTAACCAGTTTCCCTTGGCATGGCGAGCAGTATTTCCTTGCAACGATCATCGACATCAGCAAGCGGAAAAAAGCCGAACAGTCACTGCAACAGGTCAACCAAGAACTGGCACAACGGGTTGAAGAGCGAACTCAAGCGCTAAAAGAAGCGCAAAGCCAGTTAATTGAATCGAGCAAAATGGCAGCCTTGGGGCGCATGTCGAGCGCTATTACTCATGAGCTCAATCAGCCACTGACAGGCTTGCGTACCCTGCTCACCACGAACGAACTGCTGGCGGAACGCGGCGAAGCCGAGATGATGAAAGCCAACAATGTTTTGGTGCAAAAGCTGATTGATCGTATGGCAAGCATGACCAGTCAGCTAAAGACGTTCGCCTACAACAAACCAGAAAGCCTACAAGCAATTTCTCTTACCTCCGCACTCGAAGAAACCCTACGCGTTTATCAAACCCAATTAGACAAGGTGGATGTACGTGTTCGAGTTCCTCATGACTTACCTAACATCATGGGTGAAGAACAACGACTGCTTCAGGTGCTCGGTAATCTTGTCTCGAATGCGCTAGACGCAATGAACCGTACCACCCACCCGCAGCTCAGCTTGATCGTCAACCCAACCGGCAATCAGGTCGAACTGATCGTCAGTGATAATGGCTGCGGCGTGTCGGATGAGATGCTTGAGTCGATGTTCGAGCCCTTCCAAACCTCAAAGAAAATTGGTGAAGGATTGGGGCTGGGTTTAGCGATTACGGCCAACAATATGCGTGATATGAACGGACAAATTACCGTGCATAAGAATGAACAAAATGGGCTGACTTTCACTCTATTGTTCAAATCAGCCTAGGTTGATATTGATTACAAAATCATCATTAGAACTAGGCATCCCCGCTGTTTGAGAAAAACACGATCTCGATACAAGAATCCCTCCTTGACCTACACTATTCTCAAGCAAATAAAACGAATAACTTCCGAACGATAAAGAGTGAGAAACATGATTAAGTTTCCTGAACATTTTCTTTGGGGTGGTGCCATTGCTGCAAACCAAGTAGAAGGGGCGTACAACCTTGGGGGTAAAGGGTTATCGACATCAGACATGCTGCCAAACGGTATTTTGAGTCCGCATCAAACCCGTGAAGAGCGTACACCGGGTATCAAAGACGTGGCGATCGACTTCTACAATCGCTACCCAGAAGACATCGCGCTGTTCAAAGAGATGGGCTTTAACTGTCTGCGTCTCTCTTTGGCATGGAGCCGCATCTTCCCGAACGGGGACGAACTAGAACCTAACGAAGAAGGTTTGGCGTTCTACGATAAAATTTTTGACGAACTTGCCGAGCACAACATCCAACCTTTCGTGACCTTATCTCACTACGAAATGCCTTACGCACTGGTTGAAAACTATGGCGGTTGGGGCGATCGTCGCGTCATCGAATTCTTCGAACGTTATGCTCGCACAGTGCTGGAACGCTACAAAGACAAAGTGAAGCTGTGGTTAACCTTCAACGAAATCAATATGTCTCTACACGCACCATTTACTGGTGTTGGTTTGCAAGAAGGCGCCAGTGAACAAGAGATTTACCAAGCGATTCACCACCAGCTAGTCGCAAACGCAAAAGCGGTAAAACTTTGTCAGCAAATCGTACCAAACGGCAAGATTGGTAACATGCTGCTTGGCGCAATCAATTACCCATACACCTGTAACCCTGATGACGTGCTGGCAGCAATGCATGAAAACAACAAGTGGTTGTTCTTCGGTGATGTGCAAACACGTGGTCAGTACCCTGGCTACATGAAGCGTTACTTCCGTGAAAACGGTATCGAAATTCAGATGGAAGCAGGCGACTTAGAAGAAATTGCATCGGCAAGTGTCGATTTCATCTCATTCAGCTACTACGCAAGTGGCTGTGCAAGTGCAGACCCGAAACAGAAGGAAGTGGGTAACATTGTCGATAGCGTACCAAACCCATATCTTGAGAAGAGCCAATGGGGTTGGTTGATCGATCCAAAGGGTCTTCGCGTTCTGCTGAACTTCCTTCACGATCGCTACCAAAAACCACTGTTTGTCGTAGAAAACGGCTTAGGTGCACGTGATGAAATCGATGAAAACGGTGAGATTCAAGATGATTACCGCATCGCTTACTTGAACGACCATCTTGTTCAAGCACACGAAGCGATTCTGGATGGCGTTGAGCTGATGGGCTTTACCAGCTGGGGGCCAATCGATTTGGTCGCAAACTCAACCGCAGAGATGAGCAAACGTTACGGCTTTATCTATGTCGATCGTCATGATGATGGGCAAGGAACGCTAGAACGTAAACGCAAGAAAAGCTTTTTCTGGTATCAAGACGTGATTCGTACTTCAGGCGGTTCATTGAAAAGCTAAGCCGGTTGTCTAGGTATAAAGTGCAACTAGGCATTCGCCTAAACCATCAAGCCCTGCAATTGCAGGGCTTGAATTTTAAGGTGTTTATTCATTTAGAGATTAAACTGCAATCTCTCCACCGTCTTCACGTCGAATAACCACTGTCGCCGCTCGTGGGCGCACAGAAACACCAGCAGGCGTTTCTTCGGCTGCATCTTCACTGTATGGCCAGTTGCCTGGGTGCTGAATATTCACAAACAATGATTTGTAATCAGGGCTGATGGTAAAGCCTGTTACTTCACAACCATTTGGTCCGACAAAGAAGCGTTTCAATTCAGCTTGATTATCCGCACCAATCACAGCTTGATCACCATTCTCATCTGTTAGCTTAGATGGCACAACAGCCAACATTTGATCATTGGTGTAAGACGTGACTTCATCTGCGCCGTTATCAGTCTGAATCCACAAAATACCACGGCCATCAAACGCTAATCCGTCTGGGCTCGCAAACTGGTTTAGCTCATTCAAGCCAGAACGGTTGGTATCTGCATCACCATTTGCTGGCGAACCGAAGACAAAGATATCCCAAGTAAAGTCAGTTGCTGAAGCACCTTCATCCCAACGAATAACATGACCAAACTTGTTATTCAAACGTGGATTCGCAGGGTTGGTTTCATCTGTACGGCGCGTATTGTTCGTCAATGTTAAATATACTGAACCCGTGAATGGATCAACCGTACACCACTCTGGTCGATCCATTGGTGTTGCCCCAACTAAATCCGCCGCACCCGCAGTATTGATGATAATTTCAGCCAGTGAATCAAAGTGATCCGCTAATGTACCACCAGCGGTTGTTACGCTATCAAGCGTTAATGGTAACCAAGTACCTGTGCTGTCTTCATTGAAGCGCGCCACATACAGTGTGCCTTCGTCCATGTACTTGTCACCCATCGCCAAGCGGTTATCAGGGTTAGCATCTGCTGGATCCCACGCTGCCGCTGATTCAAATTTGTATAGGTACTCAAAGCGAGAATCGTGACCAGAATAAAATACCACTGGTTTGCCTTCTTCAAGCTTACCGAAAGTACAGCCCTCGTGACGGAAACGACCTAGCGCAGTACGTTTCTTCGCACGTGAGTTTTGCGTGTAAGGGTCAATCTCGACAATGTAACCGTGACCATTGGCTTCATTACGGTAATCATCCATCGCACTTGCTCCTGTTGGAGCCACATTAAAGCGAGAGAACTCATCAAGACGCTCTTCTGAATTTCCTGCTAATGTCTCCCACAAGTAGCGTGTACTTTGATCATCGACACCAATGCGATCTTGCTCTTCTGTACGAGTCCCGGCATTAACAAAGTAACCTGGCCAGTTCTCTTCACACGTTAAGTACGTGCCCCACGGCGTGTAGCCGTTGCCACAGTTGTTTAACGTACCACGCGCTTGGCTGCCATCTGGCGAGAAACGAGTGACAGTAAAAGATGTGTGGGCCACCGGGCCAGACAAATCCATGACTGTCGCACCAGTATAACGACGGTTTAGTGGATCGGTATCAACCAACTTCCACATGTTGTCTTCCAGTTGAATGCGAACCACTGACACACCGTGCGCGTTAATCTCTTTGCGCACTTCATCTACAATGGTACGTACGCCATTTTCAACCGTCGGACCATTTGGATGCAGTGCTGATGTGTCGATGTACTCGTGGTTAATACATAGCAAGCCATCTGTAGTGCTATCGTTCAATGGGAAAAAATGCATGCCGTCATGGTGCATGCCTAGCGCATTTAACTGATCGGTACTGGTGTTGGTACCATCATTTTGCCATGCGCTGCCTTGCGCATTAAGTGGTGTTCCCCAAGGTACTAGTACTTGTGCGGTGTAGCCTTGTGGAATTGAAACTGCGTCAGTGAGTGAGCCAGGGATAGATTCAAAGTTAAGAACGGCTTTAGATGCGCCCGTACCACTGCTTACTGTACTCCCTGAGTCAGACGAGTTACAACCAGCCAATCCGAAAGCACCAAACGCTGTCATCGCACTGATACCTAAACCACCTTTCAGAATGCTGCGTCGAGATAGGCTCGCTTCTAATACTTCTTCAAATGGTTTGTTTTCACTTTGGTTATAACGCGTCGCGTCAAAGGTTTCCTTGCTCATTTTTACTTTCCCGATCTTATAGTTTAATTAATAAATAAGTGATTAGTTGAACGGCAAGAAGTTTGGATAAGAAAAATGACAAAAGTGCTTAAAACATATGAAACTTGTGTTTCAACAATACTGCAAACCAACCAACACAGCTAACGAAGCAATTAAATTCTGGTCACATAATCACCAACTGTATCGCTTCATTCTGATTTTACTTGGGCTAAAGTATGATAGAAGGTATAAGGTGTACGAAATCAAATCATCTACGAGAGATAATCATGAAATTAGACAAGATCGATAACAAGAGCCGTCGTATCCGTAAAAAGCTGTTCTTAGGGGAGTTCGCAATCCTAGGTTTCGAGATCAGCTGTGAAACAGACATTAACGACTTCGACCGTTACGATGCATTCGTTGATGACTTTATCGACTACATTGACGAGCTTGGTCTTTGCTTCGGTGGCGGTGGTCTAGAACTGTTTGAAGGCTTCCTATGTTCTACTAACCGTTACGGCAGTGCGACTGAAGAACAGAAAGCGCAAGTTATCAAATGGTTAGAAGCACGCCCAGAAGTGAAAAGCGCGCAAGCGGGCGAACTAGTTGACGCCAACTACCTGTAACTAAAGGGCAACCTGTAATACGCAGAGCTCAATAAATGGTAGAGAAAGCTGGTCTTAAGACTGGCTTTTTTATTTTTGGAAGAATGCGATATTAAAAATAGGGTGCTTGGGAAGTTGCGCGGAGTGATTTTGGCGTTTTTGAGCTGGCAATCAACGGGAAACTGCGTTCCACAGCCAGCTCGTGCCTTTAGGTATAATTAACTATGATTTTTTAGCTGGGGCGTCTTTCGTGTCTTTCCAGTATTGAATACGCACACGATGTAGCTGAGCTCTTCTAGTCTTTTTCATAGTAAAGTCCCTCATCTTATATAAGTAACGCTCCTCATGGAGCTTATTGTCTAAGGTCGTATCCCCTTCAATCTATAAGGGAATCAATCATTTAACCGTGACCAATTTCACAACATAATGATAATTACCGATTTCTTGCAGCCTGTTTTTACTGGCAAACGGCATATTATCTATCTGACACAGTTAACTTACTCACCAGATATGACAGAAAAATGGCAATCAAGTTCCCTACTTATACTGTCATTGAATCTTAATAAGGATTAACAAGGTGGGCATTTCAGATTTACCATACTGTTTATAAAAACCGCAAGATTTTTTATTTCTTTTCAAACAAATCTCTACTCAAGATCAATTCACTTTCATCTTTATCGTCTCCCTTTTAACGCATTGTGATCCAGTTCAATCCACAGAACTCGGAACAAAAAGCGCTCATTAATACATTCACCACCAAACTTGTGCGATATCTCTTACAAGAGTTGTAAGCAAATAGATTAACCACGTCTAAGAGCAATGCCAGAAAAAACATTAAACATATGATTTAACAGTAATATTTAAATTCACTTAAAATAATAAGTAAAAATAATTTAGAAAAGTTAATTGAGTCAAATCAGCAAAACATCAATACTCAATTTGTCGACAGGATGTTGGCGGGAACAGGAAAAAAGCCTAAAGGATTGGGTATCTTCAGGATGAAGATTTGATAGCTTAGGATGAGTTGTCAGCAAGGATGTAGTTAAGCTCTAGGATAGAGTTCGCCCGTCAGGATGATAGGCAAGAATGGACACCGCTAGGAAGGCGATGAACAAGGAACTCGGTTAAAGGACTTAGCCACAATCAAGGATAGATGCAGGGAGCACCTATTAGTAGCTGGATTGCTGCGAAAAAGAATAAGCCCCGTCTGGGAAACCAGGCGGGGTTTTATTTTGTCTGTAATGTATTGATAAAGATTCATCTTTATCGTTTAAGTCTTCTCTGTTTTCATAAAACACCGTGCTATCATTTTCTTTACGTCTCCCAACAAAGCTCTCAGAAAATCACACACTATGCTTAATCCTGTTTGGTTACATACATTTAAGACATTGATTGAAGTCGGTCATTTTACGCAAACGGCAGAAAAACTTTTTATGACTCAGCCTGGCGTCAGCCAACACATCAAAAAATTAGAGCAAAGTTGTCAGCATGCCTTGATCAAGCGCGAAAACAAAAGCTTCGAATTAACCGAACAAGGCAGGATTGTCTACGCATATGCGCTCGAGTTAGAAGATAGAGAGAAGAAGCTGCTCGAAGAGCTCAGTTTTGATGATGCGTTTTCAGGCCACTGTAAACTGGCTTGTTCTGGTGCAATGGCGTTAATGTTGTATGGGCCCATTTTGGAGAAGCAAAAACAGCACCCGAGCTTATCGTTACATTTAGAAGCCGCGCCAAATCAATCTATTCTCAACGCCATAACGCAAGGGCACATCGATATTGGTATCGTGACTGATGTTCCCAACAAAGGTCTGTTTCACAGTGAGCGAATTGGTAAAGAGAGGTTGTGCTTGGTTCTGCCAAAGCATTATCAAAATAAGCAGATAACGCCACAACTCTTGCATGACTGTGGTGTAATTAGCCACCCTGATGCCGAGCATTACATGACGCTGTTTTTTGACCAGTGTGAAGAACCACAGCTCCAAGAAATTAAGATGAGCGATTTACCATTATCCGGCTACGTAAATCAATTGAGCCAAATTTTGCTACCTGTCAGCAAAGGACTTGGCTTCACCGTGCTGCCTCAAAGTGCGGTCGACAATTTTCCGCTAAAAGACACGTTACACATTGCTCAATTGAAAAACACTGTATGTGAAGAGCTATTTCTAGTTCGTAAGCGCAGTCGTGCTCTACCTCTGCGCTATCAGACCATCAAAGAAGTGTTATTGGATGTGATCGGTGGTGCGCATCAATGATGTTAGCCACTCTTCGCTGGTAATGCGTTTGTCTTGGCAATCCACCCAATATGGTTTGCCAGATAACCAGCTCTTTGACGCGACCTCTTTTATAAACACATCCACGGAATCAACGTCATCTTTGGCGTAATCCCATTTATTGCGCATGTGTTCTGCCGCTTCTTGATTAGTGTACGCCTTGCCGTTGCGGATAAAGGTGCAAGAGGATTGCTCAACTCGTTTTATCAACGTCGAGATATCTTGCTCTACCCCTGCTAGTGCAAAGGTAGGCAGAATGCTTAATGTAAGTAACAACGTCCACTTTGCTTTCATCGCACCTTTATCCTTATCCCTGACCACATAACTACTAATAGTAACTACTGATAAGTGACTTAACTATTCTGGTGTTTGACTGTTTAGCTCAGCAATTATTGCCACCATGCCTGAGCAGGCTGAGGCTCCGCAATCGCCAAGCGTTGACCAATCTCAGGGCTCACTAACGTTACACCGCGCTCTTCACTAATATCTAACGCGCGTTGCATTGGCTCATTCCAATCGTGCATTGATAAATCAAACGTGCTGTTATGGATCGGCATCATCACTTTGCCCTGCACATCGATGTGTGCTTGAACGCTTTGCTCTGGGAACATGTGAATGTCTGACCAGAGTTCATTGTACGCACCTGTTTCAATCATGGTGAAGTCAAACGGGCCGTACTTTTCGCCAATCTCTTTAAAGCCATTGAAGTAACCAGAGTCACCACTGAAGAACACTTTGTGTTGTTGTGCATTGATAACCCAACTGCCCCACAGCGTCGTATCGCGGTCTGTCAAACCTCGACCAGAGAAATGCTGAGTCGGAGTTAGTGTATATTCAATGCCGTCAACAGAGTGTGACTCCCACCAGTCTAGTTCGATCACTTTCTCTTTGGGTACACCCCAATTCACCAGTAATTGGCCAACTTTTAACGGCACCAAGAAAGTGCCCACCTTGTCGCCTAGCACTTTAATAGAAGCTTTATCTAGGTGATCGTAATGGTCATGACTGATCACCACCACATCGATAGTTGGCAAATCTTCTATCGTGATGGGAGTTTTGTGAAAACGTTTTGGCCCAGCCCATTTCACAGGAGACGCGCGATCACTGAATACAGGATCGGTCATCACCAGTTTTCCATCGAGCTTCATTAATACGCTTGAGTGACCCAGACGATAGATGACGTCATCGTGCTCTTCTAACAGTTGCCGCGCTGTGATCGCATGCACTGGAATTTCAATCGTTGGTGTTGGGTTAAGGCGCTCAGTCGTAAAATACGCTTTCATGATTTCGAACATGTCGCCCAAACCGCTTTTGTATTCCAACTCTGTATTTGCAAATTTGTCCGGGTATGTTGGCGCTTTTTCAGTATCAACATTAGAACAAGAAATCATTGATGTACCCATCGCGAACGCTCCTACTGTGGCTAGCAAAGTTTTTTTCATAAAAAGTTAACCCGAACAAAAGTAAACTACACGGTGCAGTTTACATTCTAATTATCAAAAGTAAACTACTTAGTGTAAAATAGATCAAGAAACGATCTTCTTAACTTAGCAAGCTTATGAATGTAAAAAGAAAAAGTCGTAGCGAAACCAAAAGAGAAGCCATCTTGTGCGCGGCAAGGCAAGCGTTCCAAGAGTTTGGGGTGCAAAACACCAGCATGGATAAGCTCTCTGCAATCGCACAAGTCTCTAAGCGCACGGTCTATAATCACTTCCCTTCTAAGGAAGCGATCGTGACGGAGTTGCTGACTGAGCTTTGGCGTTCGTCAATGATGGAAAGCGATATTAAACGCTTGGCCACTCTGCCACTCAAAGATCAATTGATTGAATTACTCTACAGCGAGATCATTGTGGTAACGGAACCAAACTATATTGAGCTGGCAAAAGTGGCATTTGGGCACTTCTTATTTAAGCCGGAAGATCTCAAAGAACAAGCAGAACAAATGTCGAAACAGGAAACCGCCCTGTACCGCTGGCTTACTGAGAAATCGAACAGTGGCGCTTTGCAAATTGATGATGTACATATAGCAAGCACTCAATTGCACAACTTACTTAAAGGCAGTGCATTCTGGCCGCAGTTAATGGGAATTCGCCCCTCTTTGTCGAATGAAGAATCTAGGCTGTTAGCTACCCAAACGGCGGAACTTTTTTTAAGTCACTATCAAAACAGCTAAAAACAGCGGTCAAATTGGCCGCTTTTTTAAGCGATAATTCGTGACAAAGCGATGAAATTTTTGCTCAATTTTATTTATCTCACCCTTGACAGTCTCATACCGCAAGGCGTGAGCGTTCGATAAAATATTTTTGTCGTGTCGACGATGCTTTTTCGTTTTCATCTCACAAAAAAACGCCCTAAGGTGCGCACCTCTGACGACGTGGTTGTTCAACCACAATTCTAAATCGTTGAAGTAAGTAGGTTATGTCATAACATGATCACCTGCCTACTGCATTCTATGCTCTATACTTATATTTTAATTTGGTACTGACTTACTAAGGAATTGCCATGCGTATTGCTATTCTCTCTCGTAATGAGAATTTATATTCAACCATGCGCCTAAAACAGGCGGGTGAAGAACGTGGGCATCAAATCGATGTGATCGACACGCTTCACTGTTATATGGACATTACGAGCAACAACCCTAAGATCCGCTACAAGGGTGAAGAATTACCGCAATACGATGCTGTTATTCCGCGTATTGGGGCATCTATTACGTTTTACGGCACTGCTGTTGTACGTCAGTTTGAAATGATGGGTACATTTTGTGTCAACGAATCTGTCGCGATCAGCCGCTCTCGTGACAAGTTGCGCTCATTACAACTGCTATCACGTAAAGGCATCGGTTTGCCACGCACTGGCTTTGCTCACCATCCTGACAACATTCAGGACGTGATCAAAAACGTTGGTGGCGCACCTCTAGTGATTAAATTGCTAGAAGGCACTCAAGGCATTGGTGTTGTACTTGCTGAAACAAATAAAGCGGCAGAAAGCGTGATTGAAGCTTTCATGGGTTTGAAAGCAAACATCATGGTGCAAGAATTTATCGAAGAAGCAAAAGGCGCGGACATCCGTTGTTTTGTTGTCGGAAATAAAGTAATCGCCGCAATGAAGCGCCAAGCAAAAGAAGGCGAGTTCCGTTCTAACCTTCACCGTGGCGGCTCTGCACAACTCGTACGTTTGAGCAAAGAAGAGCGTGCGACCGCTGTAAATGCTGCGAAAGTGATGGGCTTGAACCTTTGTGGTGTGGATATCCTTCAATCTAAAAATGGCCCAGTGGTAATGGAAGTGAACTCTTCCCCTGGTCTAGAAGGCATCGAACTAGCAACGGGTAAAAACATTGCAGGTATGATCTTCGATTTTATCGAGAAAAACGCTAAGCCAAATTCAAACCGTACTCGCGGTAAAGGTTGATTTTTGTTTAACGCACAAGAGAGCCAAAAATCGGCTCTCTTGTTACTCGTCGCTAGGATGACACTATGAATCAGAAAATGATCATTGGGAATGCCGAAGCTATTTGCTTGCCAGAGTTAGGGATTACTCACCTTGAAGCGCGTATTGATACAGGCGCTCAAACCTCTTCATTACATGTAGACAATATTGATTGCTTTGAAAAAGATGGTCAGTCTTATGTTGCATTCGATCTACACCCAGATGTATACCATTTAGAACAAGTGGTTCGCTGCACAGCGAAACTAAAAGCAAACCGTAAGGTTAAATCTTCTAACGGTACTTTTGAGCACCGCTGCGTGATCACAACGATACTGCGTATGGGCGACCAACAATGGCCAATCGACATTACGTTGACTAACCGTGAAAAAATGACTTACATGATGTTGTTAGGTCGTCAGGGCATGGCAGACAAAGTGCTCGTTGATCCTAGCCAATCTCACTTATTGGCATCTTAACCCCGTAGCTTCAGATGAGTGATCGAACGTTTTTGTTGAGCATCACTCGTCTGGCTTTATCCTCGCCTACTTCCTACGAAATAACGCAAACAACAATCCCTTCGCTTTAACTTTTGTCACTCGCCAGTGCGTCATTGGCTTAGTCGGCGCTGTATTCAAAATGTGCTGATACGCTTTTTCATCCAAAGTCACCTCTCCCCCATGTGCCAAAAGCAAACATTGCGGATTCATCTCAAACACACGCTTTAATGATTGCCGATATTGATTCGGATGAAATATGGGAAACGGCGCAATCAGATGCTTTTTCACCTGCACCATTAAATCCGCCACATACAACACATCTTGTTCAGAATGATAAACCGACAGATCTCGGTCGGTATGCCCTAGCGTTTCTAGCACCTGCCAATCATCAAATCCAGGAATAAACTGTCCATCAATAAGTTCAATATCTGGCTTTAGCTTGCGGGAATACCACAGGTTTTGCTTTGGTTTACGCATCCGATTCGCCATCCAGCGTGCTAACATCAAATCGGTCAAATGCATTAGCCAACCGTCTACACCGCTATACCACTGGTTCTCTCGCTTTGCGGCCAATAGCTTGCATCCTGTTAAATCACGTAGTTTGTGCGCACCACCAGCATGGTCTGGATGCATGTGGGTCACAACAACCAACTTTAGGTCAGAAAAAGGACGATGGAGTTGATGTTCAATAAAGTCTTTAAGATGAGGGATGTCTGCTCGACTGGCACCATCAAGCAACAATAATTTATCGGGATATTCGGCGAGATACATGGTCTGAATGTACCCCTGAATTCTGTGCAGCTGCAAAATATGTCCTTATTTTAGTGAGATGCTTCATGACCGAATCCTTACTGGTCAGACCAACTATAACAGCAGAATGGACGCTTCGGTAAACAAATATTCACACGTAGCGACGACAACAAATCATAATCGAGATGATAGATTTTAATCATTAGACTCAAGGGCCCTTTTATCCGTTAATGCGCGCACACGGAGTTCGTGTCAGGGTATGAGGTAAATACCTCATGATTTGCTTTTTTGTACTTTTCCTTCTAATTAATTAAGGAGTTAAGTACATTTTTGTGAGAATCGAGTTGGAAAAAGCAACTAAATTAGACCGCATCCGCGCGGACTACAACGTTCACTACTGGAGCCAAGGTTTCTACGGCATTGATGACCAAGGCGAAGTATATGTATCACCACGTAGTGATCGTGCACATCAAATCCCTTTCAGCGCTATTGTAAATGAGCTAGAAGCGAAGCAGTTAAATCTGCCTGTATTAGTACGCTTCCCGCAAATCGTGCACCAACGTGTGCATGGTATTTGCCACGCATTCAACCAAGCAATTGAAGAATACCAATATCCAAACAAATACTTGTTGGTGTACCCAATTAAAGTAAACCAACAACGTGAAGTGGTGGATGAAATTCTAGCGAGCCAAGCTCAACTAGAAACCAAGCAGCTTGGTCTTGAAGCGGGTAGCAAGCCAGAATTGTTGGCGGTACTTGCATTGGCTCAACAAGGTAGCTCCGTGATCGTGTGTAATGGCTACAAAGACCGTGAGTATGTGCGTCTTGCACTGATCGGTGAAAAGCTGGGTCACAAGGTATTCATCGTATTAGAGAAGCTTTCTGAGCTGGATCTGGTACTAGAAGAAGCGAAAAGTTTGGGCGTAAAACCGCGCCTTGGTTTACGCATTCGCCTCGCCTCTCAAGGCGCAGGGAAATGGCAAGCAAGTGGCGGTGAAAAATCGAAGTTTGGTTTATCAGCATCGCAAGTGCTTAGCGTTATTGAACGTCTTAAACGCGAAGGCAACCTAGACGCGATGCAACTGGTTCACTTCCACCTTGGTTCACAGATGGCAAACATCCGTGATGTACGCAATGGTGTGAACGAGTCTGCACGTTTCTACTGCGAGCTACGCGCACTCGGTGCAAACATCGAGTACTTCGATGTGGGCGGCGGCTTGGCAGTGGATTATGACGGCACACGCAGCCAATCATCGAATTCGATGAACTACGGACTTGCAGAATACGCACGTAATATCGTCAACACTGTGGGCGATGTGTGTCTGCAATACGAACAACCAATGCCAGTGATCATTTCGGAATCGGGTCGCTCGCTAACAGCGCACCACGCTGTATTGATTTCTAACGTAATTGGTACCGAGTCGTACCTACCGGAAGAAGTACATGAGCTTGATGAGGACGCTCCGCTGTTGCTACAAAACATGTGGCGAAACTGGGAAAACTTACAAGATGGTACAGACGCTCGTGCGTTAATTGAGATTTACAATGATACCCAAAGTGATTTGGCAGAAGTGCACTCTCAATTTGCTACAGGCGTGCTTAACTTGGAACAACGTGCGTGGGCAGAACAATTGTCACTGCGCATTTACTTCGAATTAAGCCGCAAGATGAGCACTAAGAATCGCTTCCACCGTCCGATTCTGGACGAGTTGAGCGAACGTCTTGCGGATAAGTTCTTCGTGAACTTCTCTCTCTTCCAATCTCTACCAGATGCTTGGGGTATTGATCAGGTGTTCCCTGTTCTGCCACTTTCTGGTCTGGGCGAGGCGGAAGAGCGTCGTGCAGTGATGTTGGACATCACATGTGACTCTGATGGCGCGATCGATCACTACGTTGATGGTCAAGGCATCGAGAGCACGCTACCTGTACCAGCTTGGAGCAAAGACAAACCGTACTTAATGGGCTTTTTCCTAGTAGGCGCATACCAAGAAATCCTTGGTGACATGCACAACCTATTTGGTGATACCCACAGTGCTGTAGTCAATGTTGATGAACACGGTCAATTTGAGATCAGTTACATCAACGAAGGTGATAGTGTAGAAGACATGATGCGCTACGTTCATATCGACGTGGATGCGATTCGTGACAATTATAAACAATTGGTTTCACAGCGAGTTGAAGCCAATGAACAAGCACAAATCCTAGCAGAACTAGAACAAGGTCTAGCAGGATACACCTATTTAGAGGACTTCTGATATGAATGATTTGTTTACTAAAACTGATTATTCGCTTTACTCCAACTCTATGTCGTTTTTACGTCTGCCGTACATTCGTAACCCGGTATCGGCAGACGCAGACGTTGTGGTGTTGGGAGTCCCTCTGGACATGGCAACATCTGGGCGTCCAGGTGCGCGTATGGGTCCAGATGCAATTCGCCGTGCCTCAGTCAACTTGGCATGGGAAGGTAAGAAGTTCCCGTGGAGCTTCAACGTATTGGATAAACTGAAAGTGATCGACGCAGGTGATCTCGTGTTCGATTGCGGTGATGCGGAAGATTTTACTTACCGCCTTGAAGCGGCAACCAGTGAAATTCTAAAAAGTGGTAAAACCATGTTGGGATTGGGCGGTGACCACTTCATCACGCTACCTATCCTACGTGCCTATGCGAAGCATCATGGCCAAATGGCTTTGATTCACTTTGATGCTCATACGGACACCTATGCAAATGGCAGTTCATACGACCACGGTACGATGTTCTACCATGCGCCGAAAGAAGGTTTGATCTCAGCAAAGAACTCAATACAAATTGGCATTCGTACGGAGTACAAACAGCAAGATCACGGCTTCAATGTGATTAATGCGATGCAAGCGAATGACATGTCGGTGAACGAGATCCTAGAAGAAATTCGTCGCACCGTCGCAGACAAGCCAGTATATGTCACTTTTGACATCGACTGCTTAGACCCGGCCTTCGCACCGGGAACTGGTACACCAGTTTGTGGTGGCTTGAACTCAGACAAAGCGCTGAAAATTATTCGTGGTTTAGCCGGCATGAATATCGTGGGTATGGATGTTGTCGAAGTATCGCCTCCATACGACCACAGTGATGTTACCGCACTAGCGGGAGCAACCATCGCACTAGAAATGCTTTACGCATACGCATCTGAGCGCGAATAGACATAATCATTTCTAAGGGAGCTTCGGCTCCCTTTTCTTTCTGATGCCTTCCTCTACCTTTTATTCACTCGTTTCATCTTGAACTCACCTCAACCGATCAGACGCTTTATTTTTGCACTTTAACCATTAAAACCAGTTACCTATAAGGCTCATTCTATTCACGAAAAGCAAAAGATTTAACGTAAATAGACAAAGAAATGCACCTCTTTTTGAAAACAAAATCGGATTAGTTTTTCTAATTGAAATCATAGATTTTTATCTTGCTCGACTTCACACTTTTCGATTGCTAATTATACAAGCAAGCACTATTATCTCGCGCAAATATCCCCGCAACACAAGAAGTCAGTTGGCACTCTATAAAAGAGCGCTAAGGGTTTTTACGTCTTAAACTTTTTGGAGAGATACGCAAATGTCTGCTTCGTTTCCATTAGCGAAACTTACCTTTTTAATCGCTATATTGACTGCCGTGGGTCAAATGACCCAGACAATGTACGTGCCTTCAATCGGTCATATGGCGGGCGAGTTTTTGGTATCTGCGTCATCACTTCAAGCTGTGATGGCTTGTTACCTAATCCCATATGGCTTGTCGCAATTTGCGTATGGCACACTATCGGACCGCTTGGGACGCAAACCGATCATCATCGTCGGGCTGCTTATCTACATCGCGGGTACACTGGTAGCATTATTTGCACATCAATTTGAATGGTTCTTGATTGGTAGCTTTATCCAAGGCTTAGGTATTGGCTGCGGCGGTGCGATGTCACGCACTCTGACTCGCGATTGCTTTGAAGGCTCTGATCTACACAGAGCAAACAGCTTAATTAGCATGTGTGTGATTTTCTCACCATTAATGGCACCAGTATTAGGCGGTTACCTAACAGAAGCTTTCGGATGGCGGTCGAGCTACTTGTTCTTAGCGCTATTTGCTATCGCGGTTGTGATCACCATGATGACAAGCATGATGGAGACGCTACCAAAAGAGAAACGCAAATTCGAACCAGTAGCCAAAAGCTACAAACACGTTTTGTCTGACCGTCGCTTTCAAGGCTTTTTGATTTGCCTGGTTGCAACATTCGCTGGTGTGGGTGTATTCGAAGCAGCGGCTGGGGTGTTGTTGGGTGGGGTATTAGAATTACCTGCAACAACGGTAAGTTTGCTGTTTATATTGCCGATCCCAGGTTACTTGGTGGGCGCAGGCTTATCTAGCTACATCGCAAGACGTCGCTCTGAGCGTCGTGCTTTAAACGTAGGCTTGGTCTCTATTTTTGTAGGCTCTGCTATTGTGCTCATCCCAGGCTTGTTTGGTTTAACCACGGCATTAACGCTAGTTGGAGGCGCAACCGTGTACTTTTTGGGTGCGGGCATTCTCTTCCCAGCAGCAACAACTGGAGCGATTGCGCCATTCCCATACCATGCAGGAACAGCAGGCGCGACATTGGGTGGCATGCAAAACTTGGGGGCAGGTGTCGCAACTTTGCTCGCGTCACTATTTCCAGCGCATAACCAGATGCCTTTGGGCATTTTGATGATGGCAATGTCGGTAATTGCAATGCTTGGGCTAATGTGGGTGAATCGAGCACACAATCACTCAAACGAAGTACCGCAAGTTATCTGATCATTATCAGCTTACTTTCAAAATCCAAAAGGGACACACTCAACAAGTGTGTCCCTTTTTTCATATCACACTATATCGATTTCCCGATGAGAATGATTTAACTTTCGAATTGATATTTGTTAAAAATAACAGCTGCTTACACAATGTGTTTTCAGCTCCCTTCAAATTGAGTATCCAACTCGGAAATATTGAGGATTCTCACTTTTTCGGTATACCCCATAACAAAGAATGGACAACTGAAAACCACTGACAAAATGAAAGCCCAGCCCTCAGGATGAGGCCACTTGGGTGTACAATAAGGATAAAATCAGATGCGTTTCACTTTAGCTACGTTGGCCGTCTCGGTCGCGCTTGTCGCCGGATGCAGCAATCAAGGAATCCCCAGCATGACTCAATACTCCCAAACACAGATCGTTGCTCAACAAACTCAAGCTCCGGTTGCGAAAAAAGTCCCTCACTCGATGACTATTCATGGCGATACCCGCGTTGATAACTACTACTGGATGCGTGACGACGAACGTAAAGACCCTGAAATTTTACAGCACCTAGAGAAAGAAAATCAGTACGCAGAAACCGTTCTAAAGCACACTGAAACACTTCAAGATACGCTATTTGAAGAAATTAAAGGGCGCATCGCAAAAGACGACAACTCAGTACCGGTTCGTAAAGGCAACTACTTCTACTCCAGTGAAGTGACCGGAGATAACGAGTACGAAGTCCATTTGCGAGCTAAAGGCTTTGCAGGCAAAGACAAACAAATCATTTTAGATGTCAATGAACTAGCAAAAGAACATGAATTTTTCAGTATCGGCGGCCTATACGTTAGTCCGAATGAAAACTTATTGGCGTATGGCGAAGACACATTAAGCCGCCGCGTGTACACCCTTAAGATCAAAGACCTGACAACAGGCAATTACCTACAAGATGAAATCGAAGGGGCCTCAAGCGCTGTCGCATGGCAGAACGATAACAACGCCTTTTACTACATCAAAAAAGATCCACAGACCTTATTGGGCTACCAAGTTTATCGTCATGTATTGGGCACACCACAAAGCAGCGATGAGCTGATTTTTGAGGAAACCGACAGCGCCTATTACACCTCACTAAGCAAAAGCAAAGATGGCGAAGATATTTATATCTGGCATTCGAGTACAGAAACCAGTGGGGTCTCTATCATTGATGCGAACAACCCTAAAGCAAAGGCGAAACCGTTCTATCCTCGTGAAGATGGCATTGAATACAGTATTTCTAAGCTAGGCGATTGGTATTACATTTATACTAACTATCAAGCCGTCAACTTCCGTTTGATGAAAGTTCATCAAAATGACATGCATGACCGCTCTAAATGGCAAGATGTGATTGCCGCAGACGACAACACTCAACTTGTCGACTTCGAGTTATTCGATGATCACATCGTCTATGAGCAGCGCTCTAACGGCCTAGCAAGCGTCACTGTACGTCAGCTTTCAACAGGAAAAGAATTCCCCCTCACATTTAATGACGATGCGTTTGCTGCCTATTTGACAGGTAACCTAGAGCTGGATAACGAAAAAGTTCGTATTTATTACAGCAGTTTAACCACTCCAGGAACCTACTACGATTTCGATCTAAAAACGGGCGGGTCAGAAATCATGAAGCAAACACCTGTACTTGGTGATTTTAATCCTGACAATTACCAATCAGAACGCATCATGGTCACAGCCCGTGACGGTAAAGAAGTACCCGTTTCTTTGGTGTATCGTAAAGACTTATTTAAGAAAGATGGTACGAATCCACTCTACCAATATGGTTATGGATCTTATGGCGCAACCATTGAGCCAACTTTCCGCTCGACACGTTTGAGTCTATTGGATCGCGGCTTTGTTTACGCCATTGCTCATATTCGTGGATCTGAAATGCTTGGCCGCCCTTGGTATGAAGACGGTAAAAAACTAACCAAGCAAAACACATTCAACGACTTTATTGATGTGACTAAAGGTTTGGTTGAACAAGGCTATGGCGCGAAAGATAAAGTCTTCGCTGTTGGTGGCTCTGCAGGAGGCCTCTTAATGGGGGCTATCATCAACCAAGCACCAGAACTGTATCGCGGTATCGGCGCTCATGTTCCGTTTGTGGACGTGGTAACCACTATGCTCGATGAATCAATTCCATTGACCACCAACGAGTATGATGAATGGGGTAACCCAAATAACAAAACATACTATGACTATATGTTGAGTTACTCGCCTTACGACAACATCAAGGCGCAAAACTACCCGAACATGTTGGTAACGACTGGCTTGCACGACTCTCAAGTACAGTACTTTGAACCAATGAAGTGGGTCGCCAAACTTCGTGAAATGAAGACAGACGATAACGTCTTGTTGTTCAAAACCGATATGGAAGCCGGACACGGCGGCGCATCTGGTCGATTTAAGCGCTTAAAAGAAGATGCGCTAGAGTATACCTTCTTCCTCGATTTACTCGATAAAAAATAAGCGTATTAATAGAACTGCATCTCTTCTAACAACAAAAATGCCCGCAAGTTGCGGGCATTTTTTATAGACGCACTCTCTAAACAAAGAGTGGGGTTACCTAAGCACAGAATGACTAGCGTCTCTTATAGCCAAAGGATAGCAGAAAGAAAAACGCCTACTCACAACGAGTAGGCGTTAACACAATAAATGTGTTTAGGCAGTAGAAACTGGCCTATTTATTAGAAGTAGTAACGAGCACCTAGAGTCCAGTAGTCGTTCTCTTCATTGTTGTAGTCGTTACCTAGATCAAACTGGTAAGCTGCAAACGTTACGAAAGCAGGAGTTACAGCGTACTCTGCTTGTAGCGCAGTTTCGCTTGAAACTGTCTTATTGTCTTCTTCGTCTTCTACGCCTTCGTAGTTAACGCTGAATGTCCAATCGTTTACGCCGTATGCCAAAAGAGCTTCAAGTTGAGAAGTGTCTTTACGCATTTGGTAGAAGTACTCGTTCATACCGTATACTACCGCTGCGTATAGACCTGAACCGTACTGACCGTAGTTTACAGAGAATAGGTGTGATTCAGCGTTCTTAGTACCTAGAGTCGCGTTTTTAACATCACCACCGCTGTATACGTAGCCTAGACCAAAGCCAGCTACAGAACCGCTCAATGCAACTTGACCACGTTGCTCGTATGTTGTTGCATCTGAAGTTTGCTCACCTTGCCAACCTAGACCTAGGTTGAAAGCAAAACCTTCACCAAATTCAAAACCTTTACGGTAGCTAAGCATTTTATCAGCACGAGCTGAGCCTAGGTTGCCGTGGTTGTCGTACAAAAAGTCGTTCGCAAACGCGATTGGTAGATCCGCAACGCCAGCGACATCGTAGTAAGGTGACCATTGAGTACCTGCTACTAAACGGCCAAACTGCTCATGAGTAGCACCGATGTAACCTAGACGAGTTTTGAACGATTGCTCGCCACCGTTTAGGTAGTTAAGCGCCCATTCACCTTTAGCGTCGATAGTAATACCGTTGCCAATGTCTTTCTTACCCGCAACGTTAATACGTGGAGACACTTGGTGAACTTTTACATCTTCTTCGAAATACTCACCCACGCCAACTGAAACGTGACCGCCGATCGATAAAGATGTACCATCGCTGTTGTAAACTTCTGCTGCGAAGGCCTGTGAACCACATGCTAGTGCCGCCACTGCAACGGCTAGAGTTTTCATTTTCATTGTTAACATCCGTATAGTTGTTTGTACCGGTTCGCTTAGAAACAGATTAAATCCGAATCAATCGCAACGAACACATAACAAAGTAGTAATGAAATAGAAATGAAACAAACACTTTCTTATGCAACCAGTGGTATTAATGTTCACATTTTGAACTGAGTCACAAAAAAATAGGGAACTTTTCATTCCCCATCATAAAATCTGTGGCTTTTTACGTGTCACATCTCCCAACGTGCGAGTGGCTTCTCAGTTTTGATACCCTTACTGCCCCAGCGGTCAATAACATCAATTTGCAGTATACGACTCGGTTTAATAAGCGATGTCAAGGTTTTCGACGGTCGTTTATCCGTCACCAACCATAGCGTTTTATCTTGTTCAAACTGAGCTTTTAAAGATAATTTGTCTTCTTCTGTCCACTCGAGTTCCGGCTTAAATTCGCGCCCAACCACAAACAATTGGTTGCCAGAGGCAAAGTCCTCTAATGACTCACTCATCAGTACCACTGAATCGATGCCTTTATCGAAGATCTCTGCCTGTTGTTGGTTGATCAGTTCACGCACATTGAGCATAAGAGCCTGTTGATTCGTTTGAATCGTCTTTTGGTGTTCAGGATATACACGTTGTAGATCCTCTCCAACAATACCCGCCATTCGGATTAAGTTTGTAGGGTTAAGCCACGCGTACTTCGATGTTGACCCGTTTTCCAATGTCAGTACTGCAACTCCTTGAGCTCTAGGAGAAATGGCCTGCGATGCATCGATTTCAATCAAGTGAATGTTGCCCTGTCGAGCGTAAACATAAGTCGGGTCTTGTTTCCAAATCGCACCAAGAGTAATAGCAACCGTCGCGGCTTGACCCGCTTGCTTAACTTGCTCTGTACCTTTATTTGCGAACCAGTTTTCAAGACGCTCAACGCCGTAACGCTTTGGAGGCAGATACTGAGTCTCTATCCCTGTACCTTTCATGAGTTGCTCAGACAACATGTACGTGACGGGAGTGCTGGTTAAAATGTCTTTGGCGCTTGCCAACGATGGAAGTGTTGTCGCTATAACCAAACCAAAAGTTATCGCTAATTTTTTTATCTTCATGTTCATTACTTTATAAAAAGGGTTACGCTTTTTGGATAATTCGGTAAACCGTTGCTGTTAGGAAAAATGCCGCAGAAACAATGATGATGGATGCGCCTGATGGCACTGGTAGCTCAAGCTCCATCGGCAGTATGGTTCCTACTAAACACGCAATGGTTGCCAATAAAGAAGAAAGGAGAACGAAACTGCTCATGCGTTTAGTCAATAACCTAGCCGTTGCACCAGGAATCAGTAGCAATGCACCAACCAATACCGCGCCAATAATCTTTACCGCGGCGATGGTGACCAAGGTGATCATCATGACAAATAAGTAATCATAAAAGCTGGTATTAAAGCCGCGTACACGTGCAATATCCGGGCTGATACAAGTTAGCAAAATGCGGTTAAACGTTGGAATAAGAAGCAGTAATATGATCAAACAACTGATCGCTAAAATAAGGATATCGTTGTCCGTCACAGTCAAGATCGAGCCAAACAACACGTTCTCCAAGATGTGAATGTTGATCTTGCGAGCAACGTACATTAACAGTGCAGCACCAACCGCTAACGCTAGTGCAAGAAAAACCCCAACCAGTGTGTCGTAAGGTACATTCGTACGATTACGAACAAAGTGAAGCAACAGCGCAAAAATCATACAAAAGCTAAACAATCCGATGATCGGATTCTCTGGCGGCTCACCGAGCAACACACCAATCGCGATTCCGGTAAGCGCAGCGTGCCCAACCGCTTCAGAGAAAAAAGCCAGTCGCTTGGCGATGACTAATGTACCAAGACCACCAAGTAATGGTCCTAATATCAGCGCTGCCACGATTGCGTTCACCATGAAAGCATAAGAAAAGCTATCGCTTAACCATCCAGCTTCAACGCCGCTAACCGCTAACTCTCGCAACCAATCCATTATGCAGCCTCCACTTTTGCTGTGTAGTGCTTGAATAATGTTTCTATACGATCAGGGCTTAGCACATCTGAATGGTGACCTGACGCCACAATTTGACGATTTACAACATGGACCTGCGCATCTAAACGGCGCACTGCGGTCACGTCATGGTGCACTGCCAGTACCGTTTTGCCTTCTCCAACGACTTCATGAATCAAACCTTCAAGATATCGAACACCTTGCTCATCCATACCAGTTGTAGGTTCGTCTAAAACCAATAAATTGGGCTCATCCAGTAAAGCTTGCGCAAACAAAACACGCTGTTGCTCACCGCCAGAGAGTTGCCCCATACGACGATCGCAACGCGTTGCCATACCCACGCGATCCAGCTGGGCCAGGGCATGTTGAGTTTGTTTCGTTTTACGTCGCCAAAATAGAGGGATACGAGTTTGGTTAAGCAGTACAAAATCCATCACGGTTAACGGGAGGCTTGCTTCAAACATCGCTTTTTGTGGCACATACCCTATCTTCCCCGATGCAGCTGATGGTTCTGGCCAATTGAGCGCTATGTTTCCCGAAAATGGCGTGAGTCCAAGTACCGAACGAAGCAAAGAGGTTTTACCACCGCCATTCGGTCCCATAATCACGTGACATTTCGCGTTCTCGAATTCGGCGCTGATGTTCTGCAAAATGATATTGTCGGCGTATTTTAGGCCCACGTTACTTAAGGAAACGGAAGGTCCAGTCATTACGCCTTTTCCCCTGCTCGCTTACTCGCCACAAATTTCATGGCTTCGATTAGTGTTTCCACATTATCTCGCATCTCAACCTCGACTTTATCAGCCTCATACTCACCGTGAGTCATGTGAGAAAAGCGATAAAGCTGCACCCCAGTCGCCTCTTCGATGGTATCAACAAAGCGATTCGGCATATTGAGCTCATAAAACAGCACATCAATGCCCGATTCACGAATTTTCGCTATCGTTTCCTGTAGCTGACTTGCACTTGGTTCTACACCATGAGCAGGCTCAATGACAGCGGCAACGTCAACACCAAACTCCTGAAGGATATATCCGTAAGCATTGTGGGTTGTCGCCACCTTCATACCAGCCGTGTCCAACTCACCAAGAGACAACATTGCATCACGCTTCATCAGGCGAAATGTTTTCGCGTATTTACGAGCATTTTGGCGATAGAACGTAGCATTGTCTGGGTCCAATTGGCTTAGCTCACTCGCGATGGTGTAAACCTTTTGAATGGTTGTTGATAGACCGACAAAGGTGTGAGGGTTCACTGCTCCTTGACCAACAGACTGCCCCATAGCGGGCAATAAAGGCACTTCTTTGTTCGCTTCGATAACCACGAGATCATCACGCTGAGAAGCCTTGATCACTTTCAGTGCAAAATCGTCATGACCAATACCATTGATCACTATTACGTCCATTTCATTTAAGCGCTTAAGATCATTAGGTTGTGGCAAATAGTTGTGAGGATTAAAACCAGCATCAACCAAAGGAATGATGTCCGCCTTCTCACCAACAACGGCTTTAACATAGCTGTAATAAGGTTGTAGCGTAATACCAATACTGAGTTTTTCGGCAGCAAAGCCAGTAGAAGACACCGTCAATAACGCGGTGGCTGTAAGAATACGACGTAAAAGAGAGCGTTTGATCATAGTACTTATCAATTATGTTGTCTTAATGGGCGTGAGAGTGAGAGGAAGAGTCTGACAGAACGATTTGTTTCCACCCGAAATCGTGGCGTTTTGCTAGATCGCTTAGTCCCTCCACATTTAACGAACGGCTAGAATCATTAAACCAAATATCAGCTTGAGAACTGCGGCTATCCAACAGCATGGAAGCAGAGCCTTGGGCACTGGTCTTCACGCCAATGTAGACACCGTCATCAATTCGTTGCCACTGATGAGAACCTTTACGCTTCCAGTTTTGGTCTTTCACGAATGGAGCAATCCAAAGCGCCTCCATATCAGAGATCTCAGGCCAAGTTCCGGTATCTAACTGCAAATCACGAATCTCTTCATGAGCGAGCTTAAGTTCAGCGATCAACCCCAACTCATTTTGATGTAAATCCGTGATTAACACTTGATGAGACTGCATGTCTGGCTTTTCAGTCGCGACCTGATGGTAGGGCATAAGTATGGCTGCTGAACTGAGAATCGCTGCGATTGTCAGTGCGACCCACTTTCCTTCTCGGTTACCATCATCAGGGCGAACTTTCTGAACGCTCATTTCTCTTTCAGCTCAACGATATCCACTTCCACCGGGCTTTCATGTCCGGCATCAAATACCAAATAGAAATCTGTTTCAGGGTGAGTAAATTCTGCGATGGAACGCTTATCTGTTTTTTCTTTGGCGATCAGATTGTCGTCGTAATCGTACATTTCGACATCGTAGTCGACCGCTGTCGATCCATCCGAGTAGCCCGCTTCACAAATCACTTTATCTTGCGCCAAGTGACAGCTCATCAGAGGAAAATGTGCAGCAGCGTGAAAGGACGCAAATCCAGAAAAAAGCAAAACCGCTTTTAGAAGAGAAGTGTTATTCATGATAATTCCAAAATGGCCCAGCAATTGCTGAGCCTAATTCGATTAGTTAAGTTGAGTTTCAAACGTAAGGTGAACATTGGCACTCGCTTTATCCGCCAATGGATTATCTTTCAATTCACCTTTGTAGTTCGCTTTCATTAAGTAGCGCCCGGCGACTTCTGGCGTGAAGATCACTTTGCCATCTTTATCGCTCACCACATCGATTTGTTCTTGATGGTTTCGGTACATAGTACCTTCACGTGTAATCTCAGCAGTAACGCCCTCTTGTGGCTCTCCGTTAAAGAAAAACTGGAAAGTCACAGGCTCACCTTCAATGATGTCCGATGGATGCGTGATCGGTTTCATCTCCAGCATTTTGCCTTCAATCTCCAACGCTTTGTCCGTTGGCATACCAACCGTAATGTAGCTTTCTGCTCGGGTGTAACTTAGTTGAGTAACCACATCACGCGCTTGCTCGGGAAGCACATCACCACGCTCAGCTTTGCTTGCTCGCGCCCATTTCACCGTATCACGACGGCCCGCTTTGTATTGTGTGTAGTAGCTCGGCTGATTATTAATCGCAACTTTGTGCGTGCCTTCTTCTGTAAAAAAGAAATCAAACATAGAGCGACGCTTGCCACGAACAACAAAGTTAGGACGCTCAGAGCGGCCATCCGGCATCACCACAAATGCCTGATCACTACCCGCAGGCTTATCAAAAACAAACGTTCCGTGAGAGGCAGTAACATCAAATGTCAGCCAGTCACCGCCTTCTTTAGAAACCGTAAAGTGAGAGGGCAGAACCCAACGTGGATGTGCTTGCGCGGTGGTGGTTACAGCCAACCCCATTGCCATTACACTCGCCAATGCCACTGCTTTCATTTTGGTTTTCATTGTTGTGTCCTTTAATCACTTAACTTGATAATTGACGGTGATGACACCCGTCTCTTGTGTTGGTTTAAGCTCATAGCGCACGTCACTGTCCGCTAGCGTTATTTTTTGACGTAAGTAGTTTCGCCCACCGTGTTCACGAACGACTTCGACGTACAACGTGTAATTTCCTTGTTCCAAACGCTCCCCTGAGTCATTGGTTCCATCCCAGACAAAGCGGTATTGACCAGCAGGACGTGTTGCAGAAGTCACCGCATCAACAAGTTCACGATCATAACGACCCGTTTTTCTCCACCAGCTGCGTAGATCTTTTAACCATTCGTCTTTCCCTACCCATAACTGAATGGTTTTAACCGGTTTACGCTGATCGTTTTCAACCCAAACCGCCACATAAGGGCGTGCATACATTGAGGTATCTATCTTTGGAAGTTCGAGTTCGAAGTCGACCTTCGCGTTATCTGGTAGAGGCGCCGCGGAAAGAGAGAAAGGAGTAAAAGCCGCGATCAAAGCGGCTTTACAAAAGTGATTACGGCGGAAAAATCTTCCTGTGTTCAACATAAGTGTTCTCTAAAAAGCTGTTATGGAACAGCAACAAAATAAATTACGAGCGACAGTAACGTACCAAAGCTCATCCATTGCATTGACGTTCTGAGCGTCTTCTTCTTAGGCAGTAACAAGCACACGCCTGTAAGAACAAAAAACACCATCAAAAGCGCAGTGACGTCGATAAACCACTTCCAAATCCCACCACTGTTGCGTCCTTTATGTAGATCGTTCAGCAGCGCAACAATACCGTAGTGCGTCGTTTCGACGTCTGCTGCACCAGTAGTCATATCAATAAAGACCGTAGCGTTATAACCCGGGCCTTTAAAATCCATAGAAAGCTCTCCGAGTAACAACTCACCTTGCTCAACTTCGGTATACACATCTAGTGCGGAGGGAGTGCCGCGAAGCTCGGTTTCTTTAGTCAAGAAAGCTACCAGTTCTTCACGATTAGGTTGAAAGGTATCTGAATGTGAGAATAGAACTGAGTGCGGAACCGTCAGAGTATGTTGTTGAATGATAGGTTCACTGCGTTCAAACAATTCGGGGCGATTGAGGGTAATACCAGTTACTGCAAAAAACAGCGTAACTAAGAGAAGAGCCATCGAAATATAGATATGTAGGCGGCGAGCCCAAGTTTGAACACCTTTGCTTTTAAGCAACATAGAAACAATCATCACCAATAAATGTGGGGCATAATTTAGGTGATAATCATTCGTATTGGCATTTAATTTACATTGTTTACTTTTTCAATTCAGCTTGGCTTGCACATGTTTTAGCTATTTGGCCCAATGCGAGTTACCGATTGCCTACCCTCTAGATAATAACCCTATCAATTTTAATGACTCAAAATTTAATGATATTTCCAATACTAAAAAGTGGGATAGACTCCACCAAAATGCGCCTTTATGTATATTTAATGAAAAGCTTAAAAGCTATCCATAAACTAGATAAAAAAGGTAAGCTAAGAAGTTAGTGTAGGGTTAGATAGAGAAGATTTTCTGATGCTAGCCAAACGTTATGGTGTAGTTCAGAAGGAAAAATATGAACAAGAATGTTGGAATAATTCTCTTATCACTTTTCTCAAGTGTCACTTTCGCAAGTGAAAAGTTTGAAGCCAGTTTGTTTAACAACGTAAGCCAATCTATCGATAATTATGGTGCTAAGATAAAGCTGTGCGAATCTATGGCAGACCAGAATACACCTGACAAACAAACCCTAGAGTATTCAAAGAAGCATATAGAAGCATTAACTCCTGTTCTGCCGTTTTTAAGCGAGAAAGCTTTTGAGGCTTGTGTATTAAAAGAGAAGCAAGAGCTAGCATATTATCTATTAATAGCAAAAAATAACGCTTCAAGAACCTCAACATTAAAGCTTGTAGAATCGACTGAAAGCCTAACTTTTCATATCGAACCTACATCGAGAGAAAAGTTTGAAACACTGAGCAAGGTACATCAAGAATATATAGAGAAAAGCCCTTTTTTCTCCCGACCATTTGATGCATTAGCTTTTTATGAAAAGCTCATACAATAAATAGCCTTTATGACTTTAGACAAAAAATACCCGAGACTGAGCTCGGGTATTTAATAAAAATGTTCGCTATGAGTTCTGCGTCGATTCTACTTTGCGTAGCTGTGATAGATACTTAACCCAACTCTTTGCCTGATTCGATGGCTTAATCTCATTCGCTCTTTTGGCATTAGCGAGCGCATCGTCAAACCGCTTAAGTTTGTAGTAAGCGCGAGTTTTGATAAGTGCAACATCCGCTTTACGACCTCTGACCTTATCGAGCGCGGCAATGGCATCTTTATAATGGCCTTCTTGCACCAACAGTTGAGAATAGTTCCAGTAATACTGCCTATCTAGCTGAGCTGCAATACGCCAGCTATCAATAGACTCTTCCCACTCTTTTGCCATTTGCCAATACGTTGCTTGCTGAGCTTTTAGCTTACTATTCGAGTTTACATCCTCTAGCTCGTTCATCACCAACGCAGCTCTCTCAGGAATACCTCGTTTCGCGTACAATTGTGCCAGCAGCTTTAAGTCATCTTGGCTAAGTTGTAACCCTTTCAGTTTTGCCAACGCCAAAGAGTCTAGGGCACGTTTGTTGTCATCAACCCGTAGGTATAGAGCAACAAGCTGACGCCACCATTCAATTCGCTCAGGTTCAATCACGATTAAGCGTTTGATGGTCGAGATTGCCGGCTTCCACTTTTTCAGTTCTAGCTCAGCAGAAAGCTTTATCGACAATGCGCCAAGCTTGTCTGGCTGACCAAACTTCTCATAACGAGCCATTGCTGAAAGCACTTTTTGCCACTGACTCAGTTGATAATGAGATTGGGAAATACGCAGCCATAGTTCATGCGCTTTTTGACCTTTAGGAATGTTTTTGCTCAAGGCATAGTAATGAGGTAAAGCCTTAGAAAAACGTTGCTCGTTCAGCAGTATATCAGCCAACATTTTTCGGGTTTGCCATGCTTGCTCATCTTGTAGCAAACCACTATTGACTGCCAACTCAAGTTGCTTAATCGCCGCTTGAGTTTGCTCGTTCTGCCAGTAAAAAATACCCAACATTCGAGCGACATAAGCTTGGTCATATCCACGAGAAAGCTCCATAGCTTCAAGAGATGAAATCGCTTCTTTTAGTTTCTCCTCTTGAGCCAAGTTGTGTGCTCGTTGAACTCTCGCTGCGGTGTATTGGCTTAACTCACTGGCAATGGTTGAGAGTGCACTCAGGCTTAATACCGTACCGATTAAGAATTTTTTCATCATTTGGCTAACTTGAACTCCACTTTAGCGGTTTGTCCGAACTGCTCAATTGACACACCATCCTCAACTTTTGGCTGATACTTCCATTTTTTAAGCGCACGGATTGCTTCCCTTTCAAACATGCGCTCGGGCTCAGCCTCGATCACTTCAATATCTTTTGGTCGTCCAGTTGCATCGATCGTGAAACGCATAATGACATAACCTTCCACTCTACGTTTCAGCGCCTTACTTGGATAACGAGGATCAACACGATACAACGGCAGTGCTTGCTGGTTGCCCATTGTTCCCTTCAAGTTTGGGGCGCTAATCGCGATGCCTTCAAGGGCTGTGTTTAAACCTAAAGCACTGACTGGCGTCATCTGACTCATTGGTTCCATTTGAGTGTCAGCTTGAGACAGATCCATTGGCTCCGGCGCTTGAGGTGGTTCTGGTTGCTCCGGCACTGAACGTTGACGACGCTGCACGTCTGCTTCATTCTCTACCATCACCATATCAAAACGAACGGCTTCTGAAGCTTCTGGTGCACGCTGGTTGCCTTTATCAACCATCCACGCCATAAAGCTAAACAAGCTCACAGAAATTAACAGTGATGCTGGTAGTGCAAGTAACAGCCTGCCCATTAAGGTTTCTCCGCCGCCAATGCAATGTTCTTCACACCCGCCGCCTTTGCAGCGTCCATCACTTTCACGACAGTGCCATTGTAAGCATGCTCGTCAGCTTGGATAACTAACGAGGCATCAGGTTGATCAAGTAACAGGTGCTCAATAGAGGCCTCAACACGCTCAATATCAACCACTCGTTTGTCAATGTACACATCATTCGCTGCCGTTACTGCGATAAAAATGCCCGCGTCTTTTTGACTTACTACATTAGAAGCCTGGGGGCGATTCACTTCTACACCGGATTCACGTACAAACGAACTGGTCACAATGAAGAAGATCAACATGATGAAGACGATATCAAGCATCGAGGTTAAATCGACTTGAGCTTCATCTTGTTGGTTAGGTCTGCGTCCGAGTCTCACTTTTGACTCCTTAAAGATTGTTCTAACTGGATAGCTTTTCGTTCACACACTTTGCTAAGGCGAGCATGAATAAACATGCCCGCAAGCGCTGCTACCATACCTGCCATGGTTGGCAGCGTAGCAAGTGAGATACCAGAAGCCATCAATTTCGGATTGCTGCTGCCTTGCGATGCCATTACGTCAAACACCGTAATCATGCCTGTCACCGTCCCTAACAACCCTAGCATTGGGCAAACCGCCACAAGTAGCTTAATAGTCGATAGGTTTTGGCGTAGTTCGATTTGCGCTTTTGCAATCCATCCTTCACGGATTTGATGCGCGTACCAAGAGTGGTGCTCTGATCTTGCGTGCCACTGCTCACAAAGCTGTTTTTTTACCCCAGGGAAAACCGTTGTGAGATAAATAACTCGCTCCATAACCAACAGCCAGCACACCGCCACGACGGCGGCCAGCCACCATAGGATTTGACCACCTTGCTGCATAAAGCTCATCAAGGTTGTGGCCCAATCCTCACTGATCAAACCCAATGTGCTGAGTAGGATCTGCTCCATTACGCTGCGTTCTCCGCTAAGGTGTTAGAGTGACTTTTGTTATTCGGCATATCACGCTCAGCTTGTTCTGCAACTAAACCGATGCCTTGTTTTTCTAAGATACTGCGAATATTTTCTGCTTGAGAGCTCAATACGTTGTGCGCTAATAGCAAAGGCATGGCTGAAACAAGGCCAAGTACGGTAGTCACAAGTGCCATCGAAATGCCACCCGCCATTACTTTCGGATCACCATTACCAAATTGAGTGATGACTTGGAAGGTTTCGATCATACCCGTTACCGTGCCTAGTAGGCCAAGCATAGGAGCTAGAGCAGCAAGAAGCTTAAGCATCGACAACCCTTTTTCTAGGTGGGTTTGCTCATCAACAACGGCTTCCAAAAGACGTAGTTCTAACGCTTCTACGCTGCGATGCTTGTCTTTCTGGTATACCGCAAGCACGCGACCCAAAGGGTTGTTTCCTGGCTGCGCTGGGGTTTTCAGTTGCTTCATGATTTTCTGGCGCGAAATCATCAGAGATGCACCACGTACGAGCGCAATCAATAGGCCGATAGCCAATAAACCAAGGATGATTTTGCCGACAACGCCACCCGCATTTAGGCGATCAGCCAAAGTCGGTGAGTTTGCGAGCTGCTCAAGAAGAATGCCACGTGACGGATCTATGACAAGCGCATCAATGTCACCAGAGGAAATAGTATTCGCTGTTGGACCGCTTTCAGGCTGACGAAGATAGTTTACCGCATCTCCGCGTTGACCATTCCACTTAACGTAGCCAGTGTCATCCAGCAGCGCCATAGAACCAAGACGAACACCACTAACCGTTTGTTCACGACCCTCGCCATTTAGCAGTGTGAAAGAGACGTTTGCCATTTCACCGCTTGCTTTGATTTGTTCTTCCATGCTGCGCCACATCGCCTGAAGTTGGGTCAACGTTGGCAGTGATTTAGCCGCAACAATAGCATCGATATCTTTCTGATATGAGTTTGCATCTACACCGGTTACTGAGCTTTTTAGCTCAGACTCTAGCTCTTTTGCGTTCTGGCGAACGACGCCAAATAACTCACCTAGGCTCCCGGTTTCTAGACGCAACTTTTCTTCTAGCTGTGCCAGTTCTGCTTCATTTTCACCGAAGGTAACACTTAATGAGTCCGCCTCTGCTTGAAGAGCAGCACGCTCTGCCACCAATTTATTCTTTATAGCCTGTAGGTCTTGCTCTGTTTGCTTAAAACCTGATTCACGCGCGACATTGTGCGATTGCTGTTGACGATTTTCTTGCTGCGCCTTTTGTAACAACGCATCACTAGCAAAAGTTGTATAAGGCATTAATGCGGCTGTCGAGATTAATGCAACCGATAACCATTTTTTCATCATTTATTTGCCCTCCGCAGCGGTTAACGACACTGGTAGAGTTAACATGCTCGGCGCGATCTGTTTATTCGCCATAGCGAACGCTTTGTCTAGCTCTGATTTTTGCTCAGAACCCACTTGTTGCCATGCTTGTTGTTGCTGTGACCAGCTCCAAAATGTGTCACCAGATAAGCTACGCGCTACCAAAGACAAACGCCCTAAATAGAGAATGTCCGCCTCCACAGCTTCATTGTCACCCAGGTTAATCTTGCCTTGGTAAACGCCAAGCTTGGTGCCGTAATCCATTTCAATTTGGTACGCTTCTAAAATACGACGAAACTTCTCTGCATCCGCAACGTCTGCACGCGTCATCATGGAATCCAGCTTTGCAATTCGCTCCTCACGTTGCGCTTTGCGTATAGGCTTGTCGTTAGCGACGAGCACTTTTAAGCCCTCAAGCATGTGATACATTAAAGGCACGACACCTTGACGAGTTTGAGCAATCTGTTCAATTTGCTCGTTCAAGCTATCAACTTCTTGATTTTGGCTCTCAACAAGGCTTGCAAGATGATCGCGATAAATCTTCAAGTTACCGACTTCTTCTTGCAGCTGCTCAATTTCAGCTTCTAGAGTAAGTGATTTTTCTGCGCTTGCATCAATACGTTTTTGGCTTACCGCCGACGACTGGTTTGTTTTACTCTGCACAGCTTGTGCATCGTTTAAGTTCGCCGCGTGAGCGGGAATCAAAACCGATGATATCAACAGAGCGATACTTGATTTCATTAGATTCATACGAGTTATATTTCTGTGTTCCAAAAACGACCAAAGGGGAAGACTACCCTTCCCCTTTAATAATCAAATTGTTATCAGTACTTGAACTGGATTGTTGCCATGTAGTTGCGGCTTTCTCCAACCACAACCCCACTCGCACCTTTTTGCTCGCCATTCGTGCTACCACCACCTGCGAAGTAGTCGGTATCGAATAAATTCTCGACATTGAATCGAGCAATGATATCCAAGTTTTCATCGTACTTATGTTTGTATGACACGCCCATATCAACGCGAGCGTAGCCATCTTTCTTGAAGGTGTTCTTTGCATCACCGTAGCGATCACCTTCATAAATCAAACCAAGGTTTAAGTTAGTGTTGTCTTGAACCTTGTAGCTAGACCATAGACTTGCCGAGAACTCTGGCACGTCTACAGGGCGGTTACCTTCATATCTTTCTGCCTTCTTAAGCTCTGCATCCAAATACATTGCAGAAGCGGTTAGCGACAACTCTGGGGTCACAAAACCTTGAGCCATTAACTCAGCGCCTTTATGAACTTGCTCACCACCTTGCGTTTTCTTGTGTAGGAGATTGCCGCCCGCGTCTTTGCCGCTTTCAACATCCAGCGAGATGTTCTCTAACGTGATATCAAACACAGCACCAGATACAAATAAACGCTGATCAAACAGTTCCCACTTCGTACCGATTTCATAAGAGATACCACGCTCAGCGTCGAGTTTCTCACCTTCATTGATGTAGGTACGACTACCGTTGCTGACTTCACCTTGAGGCATGAAGCTTTCAGAATACTGAACGTAAACCGAGCCATTCGTCGATGGGTGGAATATCACACCTAACTTTGGAGAAACTTGGTTTTCGGTCAGTTCATCATCGCGCTTTTCGTCATAACGAACACCTGCAAGCACTTGCCAGTAATCATTAATCGTCATCATATTTTGCGCGTAGATACCCCAAGTATCGTACTCAGCTGTTGGTGATTTCCTCGAACTACTATAGCTAGGCTTAGGCACCGTTTCTCCTGGCGCAATACTCGCCTCATTATGAAATGCCATAAAGCGATCATAACTGTAATCCAAGTAGTTAGCGCCCACTAACAACGTGTTTTCCGTACCGAACAAAGTAAAGTCCGTCGTCACATCTATATATGCAGTATCAAATACCCAATTATCGGAGCGATCGTTGCCTCGATGCTTAATCGTATTTAACTCTTCATACTGATCAAACTTAGGGTAAGACTCTACATCAAAACGCTTAAAGTCTTGGCGGTTGTAACCTGCTTTTACGTTCACGTTATCCGTGACTTGCGCATTAATATCGACACCGTAGTTTTCTACTTCGTTATCAATTTCAGACCACTGCGCATCCCAAATGTACTTATCACCGCGAACCGCTTTGCCATCAACAATGTATGCGCCAGAGTCTACGCTACCATCGTCTTTCGTGCGATCGTAATGCGCTGACACCATAAAGTTGTCGGTGATGTCGTACTCAACCACTAGGCCCGCTACCGTACGATCCGTTTCTGGCTCTGTACCATCGCCGTATCTGCGCCAAGAGCCGTAGCTTTCTTTGGCAAAAATTGCGCGCGCACGCAGTGTCTCTGCATCATTTAGCGCGCCACTCACATCAAGCACAGTGCGTGAGTGATCATTCGAACCTAGATCTTGACTCAAACTTGCTTGTGTTTGAGTTGTTGGTTTTTTCGAAACCATGTTTACCAAACCACCCGGCTCAGATTTACCGTATAGCAGACCTGATGGACCTTTAAGCACTTCAACACGCTCTAAAAGCTCAATTGGCTGACGGTAGTGTGACCAGTGTTGACGACCATCACGAAGAAAACCGTCTGAACTGCTAAGTTCAAAACCACGTAGAGAGAAACGTTCGCGGTTACGGCTTGTACCACCCGCGCTAACACTTGCATCGTTACGTAGCACTTCACCAAGTGTACTTGCACGCTGCTCATCAATTACCGTTTCATCGATAACCGCTACTTGTCCCGGCGTTTCCAGCTGCGTCATTTCCATGCGCATTGCTGTACTGTTTGTATCTGCCTTGTAGCCGAACTCTCGACCTTCTACAACTACATGTTCGTCTGTTTGAACTTCCGCCACTGCAGGTGTTGCTAACACTGCACCGATCACTAACGCCAAATGGCTCTTAGTAAACATATCCTTTCACTCCGATTATTATTTTTCGGGTCACATACTTGTTGAATGCGATTCCCTCTTAATTATTTCGCGGGTGAATATAAGTGATAAGTATTACCATTTGCATTAAATTTACATTCTTTGCATTTGCAAACTTTTGTAAAGTACTCTCTGATGATGCGCCATTATAATGTGACTTTAGTCACAAAAATTACGACTTAATCATACTTATTGCTTGAACACTAAAGTAACCCTCAGACCACCTTGCTCACGGTTTTTCGCCGTAACTGCTCCACCCATAATACGCATGGATTCTTTGACAATCGCAAGACCTAAACCGTAGCCACCAAGCTTTTTATCTCTAGAAGCATCTAAGCGTGTAAACGGATCAAAAATATCGACCAGCTTGTTCTCTGGAATACCAGGCCCATCATCAGATACTGACATGGTGGTGAACTGCTGCCCTTCTTTGACATAATTTTCCAGAGAAACTTCTATCTGAGCTGCTTGTCCTGAATATTTAATGGCATTACCAATAAGATTGTTCAAACAACGAATGACGAGCGTTTCTTCACAAAAAGCTTTAGCACATACAGCTTCTGAGCGGAAAGACAACGTCTGTTCTGACTTCAAATCTATTTTGCAACGCTCTACTTGCGGGGAGAGCAAAACTTCTAAATCACAGCGTTTCGTGGCTTTGTCGAAGCGCGCATTTTCCAAGCGACTGAACTCCAATATATCGCTGATCAAATGGTTCAGCTCTTTTGCTTCATCTTCTAGCCTTGTCACTAGGCTTTGCTCACTTTCTCCAACACGCTTTCGCAAAAGATGCAGAACCAAGTTCTGCCTCGCTAACGGCGTTCTCAATTCGTGAGAGACATCTCTTATAAGCAGTCGCTGCTTTTCAGCGAGAGAATGAATCTGTTGCGTCATGTGATCGAAATCTTGCGCTAACTCGTTAAACTCACGCGTGCTCGACTTCAGCTCTTTCACGACACTAACATTAAAATCGCCATTAGATAGCTTTTTGCTTGCTTCTCTCAATCGATCCAATGGTTGCTGTAAGTTACGTGCCATTAGCAGCGAAAAGAGCGCCAAAATAACCACTGCAATCACGACTTTGAGAATAGAGAAATACAGAATGAAGTCATTTGCAGGGTGCAGTCGATGTGGCAACTGAATCACTAAAGTATTGCCATGAACTAAAGGAATATTGATGATGGGGCGATTCACTTTCCCCTCAAGTTGATCATCGATGCTTCTCTTAAATTGAAGTTTGAACTCGAAGTGCGGATGCATCAGACGGTGCGTAACTGGTTGCTGATGTTCATTCAACACAAATAAATAAAAGTTTTGCGCATTTGCCCAGTCAGCAAGTTCGTCCATGTCTCCGTGCTCAATCAATACGTTAGCTTGATGTGCAAGGTCTAGCATTTCTTCTCGCACACTATCGGGCACTTTCAACATGGCTTTCACCAGAGCTTGTTCCGCTAAGGATTGCACGACCAAAATGCTAATGACAATTGCGGTCATGCAACTAAATAACTTGAACGCTAAGCTGTCTTTACGTTTTGCAATAAAAGGTGGACACCGGAGCTTCATTAACAGTTTACAGCCTCTAAATAACTGTAACCTTTGCCACGGAAGGTTTTGATATGTTGCTTGGAAAGCCCCGCTTCAACTAACTTGCGACGTATGTTACTGATGTGCATATCAAGGTTGCGATCAAAAGGACTCAGCTCTTTCTTTAACACTTCAGTTTGAAGCTCTGCTTTTGAAATCACGACTCCTTGGTTTTTTACCAAGTAGCTCAATAGTTCAGCTTCCGTACTTGTGAGGGGTAAGCTATTAAGCTGGTCACTGATCGTTTGAACGGTACTACACATCGTCTGACGTTGACGTTCCAAGCCAACACGACGAAGAATCGCTTTGATGCGCATTAGAAGCTCAGCGACATTAAAGGGCTTTCCGATATACTGATCGGCCCCCGCTTGGTAACCATCAAGCATCGAGTTTTCATCGTTGAGAGCGGTAAGCATTAGGATAGGTGTCGCGAAGCGCTGACAGATCCTACGAGCAACTTGCATACCGTTAAGGTTTGGTAACATGACATCAAGCAATACAAGATCTACAGGCGTTTTTTCCATATATTGCAGCGCACTTTCACCGCAATGTACAGAAGAGACGATGTAGCCCTCCTCTTGCAAAACCGCTTCTAACAGCTCACACAAAGGAACGTCATCATCGACTATCAAAACTCGTGACATTACCACTCACCATTCAAATAAAAATGGTTCGCATTTTATTACTCATTTACCAATTAAACAACTAACACTCTAATGCTTTAAGTCCACAGGACTCAGTCCAAGAAGCAGCAACGTGCCATTAGAGTTTAATGTTCACTTTTACTAAAGGTTCCTAACAATATGCACCTAGATATATCTTCATAGAAAAAACGAGTACAATCTGGCAACCGCAAAGCAAAAGATAAAGCGAATGGAAACGTTATTAATTGGTCACCGTGGCGTGGCAGGTTCATACCCTGAGAATACAAAAATAAGCATTCAGGCAGCCATTGACCTGGGGTTGAAGTGGGTGGAAGTGGATATACAGCCTACCAAAGATAATGTTTTAGTGGTTTGCCATGATCATACCGTCAATCGATGCAGCAATGGACAAGGGCGTGTTGATGAGCTCACCCTGGAAGACTTAAAAGCATTAGATTTCGGTAGTTGGTTTAGCACAGACTTTTCAGGCGAGAAGATCGTGACACTAGATGAACTGCTCACTTTAGCTACTGAGAATAAGCTTAACTTGAATATCGAAGTTAAAGTAGACAACCATCCAGCGGAAGAAGTGGCGCAGACTCTCGCCAATGCGTTAACAAAAAGTCCAATGCCGCAAGAGAATGTACTCCTATCGAGCTTTAGTCATGACGTCATTAGAGCGATGCACAAATACTGCAGTGGCTACCGATTGGGTGTGTTAAGTGAATTCTTTACGAGAAAAGATAAACGCCTTTTGGAAGAAGTTAGTGCCTATAGCTGCAACCTAAATATTAACTGGGTTCGTACTCGCCAGATAAACAAACTCCAACAAGCCGGTTACAAAGTGATGTGCTATACGGTGAACAATCCAAATAAACTGAAATACCTACCTCAATTAGACGGTATTTTTAGTGATCATCCACAGCGCTTTATGCCATAGCCTATAAGAGCCAGAACATTAAAGGGGACCTTTTATTACCACTCAATCTGAATTGGTGTCCCCATCTCGACAAGCTGGATAAATTCGTCCATCTCCTCGTTGGTAATCGCAATACACCCATTAGTCCAATCAAAACTTTGGATGTAAATCGGCAACTGACTCTCACCGTTTTTTAAGCCATGAATTTTGATGTTCCCTCCAGGGGACACACCTCGGCGCTTCGCTTCCAACGTATCAATCGCATCAGGGTAACTGATATGCACAGAACGATAAAAAGCAGAGTCCTCTATAACATAATCTAGAGTGTATTCGCCCTCTGGCGTGCGATTGTCTCCCTCTTCTTGTTTATGTCCTTGCGGGTTCGCTCCTAAAGCAATTCGGTATTCTTTTAGCACTGCTCCTTGTTCCATCAAATACATTCGACGCTTAGACTTGTCGACTTTAACAAGGTCAACAGCTGCGTGAGTGCCCGAAGCAAACACACAACACAAGAACATAGAGAACCATTTTACTGACATTGTCGTAACGCCTAAGCTAATAAAGTGAACAAGAGAAGAGCGATAATGCTAGTCAGTTAATGCTCGTAAAGCAAACAGTATCTAATGCGGAACCGTAAGATAGCACTCGCTGAAAGGCGTACTTCTTGTTGTTGTTTGATACAACAAAAGTCAAAGAGAAGATTTCTCTATTCATTGCGGCTAAGTTGCATTACTTTATAAGCATATTTATTTATAAAGTCCGTACTTTTTGAGAGGGAACCATGATTAACATTGCTTTTTTTAGTGCAAAATCCTACGACGAAGCCTCTTTTAATAAAATTAAAAATAACCGCGATTTTGAATTTCACTATCACGACTTCCGACTAACCGAAAAAACAGCCAAGATGGCGCACGGCAGTGATGTCGTATGTGCGTTCGTTAATGATGATCTTTCAGCTCCCGTTCTTAAACAGCTTTCTCTAGGCGGGACCAAGCTTATTGCTATGCGCTGCGCGGGATTTGATAAAGTTGATCAACAAGCAGCCAAAGAACTAGGCTTACAAGTGGTTCGAGTTCCAGCTTACTCACCAGAAGCAGTGGCAGAGCACACGGTTGGTTTAATGATGTGCCTAAACCGCCGTCTTCACAAGGCCTACCAACGGACACGTGACGCCAACTTCTCGCTAGAAGGTCTTGTTGGCTTTAACTTTTTCGGAAAAACCGTTGGTGTTATTGGTACGGGTAAGATTGGTATCGCGACGATGCGTATCTTCAAAGGGCTTGGCATGGAACTGCTTTGCTACGACCCCTACGAAAATCCATTAGCACTAGAAATAGGAGCCCGTTACTGTTCGCTTGAAGAAATCTACGCTAATGCGGATGTTATCTCTCTCCATTGTCCAATGAGTGAAGAAAACTATCACTTATTGAACGAAAAAGCCTTCGCGCAAATGAAAGATGGTGTAATGATCATTAACACCAGTCGAGGCGAGTTGCTAGATTCACTAGCGGCGATAGAAGCGTTGAAACAAGGTAAGATTGGTGCGCTTGGCCTAGACGTGTATGACAATGAAAAAGACTTATTCTTCCAAGATAAATCTAACGATGTCATTGTAGATGATGTTTTCCGCCGTTTATCGGCTTGTCATAACGTGCTGTTTACTGGCCACCAAGCATTCTTGACTCACGAAGCACTTAATAATATTGCCTCTGTGACGCTTGATAACGTCGAAGCCTTTTTCTCTGGTAACGTATCGGGCAATGAACTGATTAACTAAAGCCAGACAATCGAGAAGTATAGTAGAGCGTGTGATCTCAGCTATGCTATACTTCTCGACTATTTAAAATTTGAGCCAAATTACCATGAGCATAAAAACTGATATTCAAAAGCTGCACAACCGTTTAGATACATGCCAACGTAAACTTGATGCGGCACGTTCTCGTGGTGATCACGAAATGATTACAAAGTTCACGGATGAAGTAGAACAGCTTACCAAAAAGCTTAACCAGTTAAAGCACAAGCAAAACTATGAGCTGAACAAAGAACGTAAAAGCTTACTTGATATGCCTTTCTCTCGTGAAATCACCAAAGCAGAACAAGCGGACATCGGCAAACTGAAAAAACGCGTACGCGGCTTAGTAATCGTTCACCCATTAACAAAAGTTGGTAAAGAACTTCGCCTTGATGTGATGACAGGCTTTGCGCCAAAAGAGTTTTAAAACTCGCATTAACATTTATGGAGCCCAAGCATTTGCTTGGGCTTTTTATTTTGTACTGCTTCATTAAATTTCATCGAAATATCAACCCATAAGCTCTTAAAAAGGCCAGCGACAAAAGCCACTGACCAAATTCAAAATGCCAGTCTGCATTACTCGCCTACGACAGTTGCTGCAACTTGTGCTCCACAACGGGGTCATTCGGAACTAACTGCTGAGCCACTTCCAAAAGTTGTACTGCATCTTGCGGATTGTCATGCTCATGCTTCATCGCAATATCAACAAGTGGCTGAATATCGATTTGCGCTTGATGCTCCTTCACATGTTCTTTCTTTTCTTCAATTAACACATTATGAGCGGTACTCAGTAAGTTCAAACGATGCTGTGAACTCGCATTCGCCTTGTTAAGGCACTGATAGTAATCTTCTTTTAATCGCAGCGTTTTAGTCTGATGACGAAACTGCGCTATATCTATCTTCTGATAACGTATAAAGTCTACAGCCACTTGCTTATAAAAACCGAATTTATTCAAATACGTCGCGTGGGTACCATGTCCCATCCCGAAGACTCTTAAGTGAGTGAGCTCTGGGTAGCGTTTGGCGTGAAGGCGGTCGATTTCATTAGTTGGATCATAAATGATGTAGCCTTTTGCATCGCCAAGGTCAAGGTCGTGATACTTTCCTTCCCAATCAAATTGTTGGGCTAGTTCAGTACTTGGCCTATCATCCCATGGCACCAAAACTCTGTTTTTTGTGCTGACCGGGTGAAACATCAATACTTGATCCAACTTTAATAGATTGGAAAAGGCACCAATAGCAAAACCACCGCGGCTAAGCCCATAACCTAAACGACATTCAAAAGGCTCAAGTAAAGTTGATAGCTGCTCTAGAAAGAAAATCAAATTACGGCTGCGAAACCAGTTACTTTTCCCAAGATGCTGAAATGAAATAATATTTACTTTTTGTTTCTGGGCTAAGCGATAACCCCAAGGCGCAAAGTCTGAGTGTAAGTCCTGTACTTGTAGATTCGTACCAGCAGGGGAAAAGGTGAACAACAACGGTTTATTGCGGTCGACAAACTCATACTTAACAAATACATCATCAAGTAAGTCCTCCCCGGACATCGGTAGCCTGGTTTGCTGTTCTTCACGAGAAAGAGCCAGCCATTCATCCAACCAGTACAGTAACTTCATTAATCCTCCATCTAAATTGCGCCTAGCAATTGTGTTAAAAATCTAGTTTTTAGTGTGTGATCATCTCCCCCTGGTTACAGGGGACTCTGATATCAGTCCTCTTTTAAAACAAAGCGTGAATTTGCTTATTAAATTGGTCAATATCTAAGGTTTGATGGCGAACAAACTCCTGCGCCACCAGATTAAAAAATTCTAATTTATCTAATTGTGTGGATTGAGTGCCGTGTCCCATACCGACGACTTTTAAATGGGTAAGCTCTGGATAACGTTCAGCATGAAGACGATCAATGCGATTGGATGGGTCATAAATAATATAACCTTTGGCATTGCCCAAATCTCGATCATGGTAGCCGCTTTCCCAAGCAAACTGCTGAGCAAGCTCAGTACTCGGCCGATCATCCCAAGGCACTAACGCTTTATTTTTAGTGCTAACAGGATAAAACAACAAAAGATGTTCTAGTTTCAGCAAGTTAGCGAACGCGCCAATTGCAAAGCCACCTCGACTTTGCCCATAACCCAAACGACATTTGAAGGGATGAAGCAACTCAGATAGCTGCTCCAGAAAGAAAATCAAATTCCGACTACGGAACCAATTACTTTGTCCTAAATGTTGAAAGGCAATAATGTTTACTTGTTGTTGTATTCCGAGCTCGTAGCCCCAAGGAGAAAAATCCGGAGTTAAATCTTGTACCTGCACATCAGTACCGGAAGGAGAAAATGTAAACAACAATGGCTTGTTAAGATCGACGAGTTCATACTTCACAAACACATCATCAAGTAAATCGTAGCCAGAGATAGGTAAAGCCATCTCTTGTTCTTGTTGAGTAAGAGCTTGCCATTCATCTAACCAGTAAAGTAGCTTCATTTTTTCTCCAAGTGCATCCGCAGTATTTAGACTGGAACTCTATCAAAATGCGTTTAAGCATCCCACGTTGAGACTTAAGAAAGCTCTATTTGAAGCCCAAATGAGACGTATGGAAATGTCTTCGATTGAAGGTATTACTGCGTAAACTAAACCCAAAGTAGGTACGCAAAAACTTGGAGAAAGAGCTAGAGAAAAATCAATTAGAAGTTTCGATAACAGCGGTTAAAAAACAGCAGATACAAAAAAACCGCTGTAAGAACAGCGGTTTTTTTAAAAGTGGCGGAGAGATAGGGATTTGAACCCTAGATACGCTATTAACGTATGCCGGTTTTCAAGACCGGTGCTTTC
>NZ_JAWOTT010000010.1:0-159559 GCF_033338995.1 Vibrio sp. Vb0304 | reverse complement strand
TTGTTTAGCAAACTCTTTTCTTTTAACACTTCCATAACCTCTGTGCTAATAAAATGTAAAATCCTAAAATTACCCACTAACCATAAATGGATTTACGGATAATTATCTCGCCTTGCTTTTTACACTTATCGTTTACAATTGGCAATATGCAGCAAGGTATTATTGATGGATTAATCGATATTTTATTGACGAACGATAAAGTTTTGTTCAATAGCAAACGTTTGCTATTGATTTTTCTTATAAGGGTCGCGCTTAGGATTGTTCAAGTTTATTTTTCTTTATTTGTTTTCTTTTTGTTAATTTTAACCGCTTTTGTATTTGCTATTGCAGTCAGAGTTTTTAGTGACTTGGGTTGATATTTATAACAATTCATCTCTTTCAAGCTCACACTTTTATTAATTTGCCTTCTGAAATGTTAATTGCTTTACATTCTTGGCTCTAATTGCGTTGTAAACGTAATGTTAAATTGTAATGACTGGTGAGACTCAAATGCTGACGATCCAGTGTTAGAGATAACTTGCTTAGTTAATGCTCCTGAGCTGATTAGACGAGAAAGACAAGTAAGAGGTGAAGAGACTATGATGAATCTTGCTGCTGCGTTACAAAGAAATGCTGCGAGTAAACCAGATAAAACGGCGTTGATATGTGGCACTGAAAAGATAAATTATGCGCAGTTTGATGCGATCGCCGGCAAGATCGCAGCGTCTTTAATCAATAAAGGCGTAAAGCCAGGTGACCGCGTTGCGATTTCATGCCCAAACATTCCTTTTTTCGCGTTTGTTTATTATGCAATACAAAAAGCTGGCGCGGTTGCAGTCCCATTAAATGTGCTTTTGAAAGCGCGAGAAATTAAGTATCACTTAGAAGATTCAAAAGCGAAGTTTTATTTCTGCTTTGAAGGGACGAAAGAACTGCCAATGGCAAAAGAGGGTGTCAAAGCCTTTGAACAAGTCGATACATGCGAAGGCATAGTCGTATTGACTCAATCTCAAGATGAAAGCTATTGGAATGGTGTAATAACTCTCAATGCGTTTATAGCCGATGTCCAACCGTTGCCGGATTATATACCGCGTAATGCGGATGATACATGTGTGATTTTGTATACATCAGGGACGACAGGCTTACCAAAAGGCGCTGAACTGACTCAGCAGAACATCATAATGAACGCTCTGGTGGCACAAAACATTATGGGCAGCCAGGCCGATGATATTCACTTAGTAACTTTGCCTTTATTTCATACATTTGGTCAAACCGTCCACTTAAATGCTAGTGTTTTGGGCGGGGCAACATTGGTGTTAGTGCCTAGGTTTGAGCCTAAACATGTTCTTGAGCTGGTGGAAAAACATAGGGTGACGATATTTGCTGGTGTGCCAACGATGTACATCGGTCTGCTTCATGTGCAGCATCAATTTGATACCTCGTCATTGCGTGTTGCAGTAAGCGGTGGTGCGCCATTACCAACCGAAATCTTTCGAACCTTTGAAGAAACATTTAATGTGCCGATCTTAGAAGGATACGGGTTGTCGGAGACAAGTCCTATTGCATGTTTTAATCATTTAGATCAGGAGCGAATACCAGGCTCGGTAGGTCAACCGGTTCAAGGCGTCGAAGTAAGAGTTATCGACATTGAAGGCAATGCACTACCGATAGGCGAAGAAGGTGAGATTGTTGTGCGTGGTCATAATGTTATGAAGGGATATCTTGACCGCCCAGAAGTTACTGAATCTGCGCTACAAAATGGTTGGTTCCATACTGGTGATGTGGGCCGCTTTGACAGTTCAGGTAATTTATTTATTGTCGATAGAATGAAAGATCTGATCATTCGAGGTGGATTTAATGTTTATCCCAGAGAAATTGAAGAAGTTTTCATGACTCATCCTGCCGTTTCAATGGTCGCGGTGATAGGGATTCCAAATGAAGAGTATGGCGAAGAGATAAAAGCCTACGTTGTACTTAAACCAAAAGAATACATTGACGCCGATTCATTACAAAAGTGGGGTAAAGAGCAATTAGCCTCGTTTAAATATCCTCGTTATGTCGAAATTCGTGAACACCTCCCGATGAGTGCGACAGGAAAGATTTTGAAACGTGAGTTGAAATCTGAATTGAATATAGCTTAGTCAATTCAATGGTTTTTGTGTCACAGCGCCACTTGCATAAGTGCAAATGGTGTTGTGCTCTTGACCAATTAGATGCATAAGGTTTTTAGCTATCGTTAGACAATACTTACCGTTTGTTGAATGGATCTATTGCTCGAGTTCTTTAAAGTATTCTTCTAAGCGTTTCGGATTGGTAATGGTTACTGAGCCATAGTTTAGCTCTAGCATCCCGATACTTTCTAATCGTTTTAGTATCTTGTGTACGCTCTGACGAGTTAGCCCCATCATGTTAGCGATATGTTCTCTTGTTACCCTGACAACGCATGGTCGAGTATCGATCGCTTGATTAAGTTGGTATTCTGCAAGCAGCAGTAACCTTTTGGCGACTCGTTCTTCAATTCCTCTAATCGCGTCATCTTCGATAACAGAAATAGCAGACCACAAGCGGCGGCTAAGTAAGTCGAGTATAGTGGGGTAACTTTGAGGGTATTTGGCGAGTAATTGGCGAAATTTATCTCCAGGAAGCTCCATTACAGTCACGTCAGAATGCGCGGTCGCACCAAAAATACGAGGCATACCGGGAGAAAAAACATTGTCTCCAAACCAGCCACCAGCTTCGAAAATCATCAGTGTGACTTCTTTGCCTTTTGAACTAATTGAGTTCACTCTCACTGCACCTTGAGCTATGACCATAAGAGAAGATTGAAGCGCACCTTTATTGCAAATCAGTGCTTTTTCGTCGAAGCAGCGAACCTTAGTCATTTGCGCTGCTTCACTAAGCCCTTTATCTGGCAGCCCTGATAGTACAGGACATTTGGCTAGCAGTGTTTTGACTTCTTCCATGTAGCAACCTTACTGCACATTGCTTTATTGAGTGAGTTAAGTTACCCAAGCTTAACACTCTTTGAGTGCTCTGCTTGAGATAGATTTGGAAAGTGCGGGCGTTGAACAAAAAATGACGTGGTATAAACGCGATAGTAAGAAAACGCCCACTAAACATAATGTTAAGCGGGCGTTGTTGTGTCATATCAAACTGAAATTATTTTTGAGTGGCAGCTTTCATTGCAGAAACGAATTCACCTAGCTTGTCGAGCATAATTTGTGGCTGATCAACGTTCGCTTCAATGATTTTTACCACGGCTGAACCAGAAATTGCACCAGCGGCGCCAGATTCTAGTGCTTGTTTCACCTGTGCAGGCTCAGAGATGCCAAAACCAAGTAGCGCTGGTGGCGCATCAAACTGGTTCAGTCTATCGAGCATATGACCTACAGGCATGTTTGCTTTGGTTTCTGCGCCAGTAACACCTGCACGAGAGAGTAGGTAAGTGTAGCCGCCACCCAACTCTGATACTTGCTTCAGTGTTTCATCACTTGCCGTTGGTGGTGCGATGAAGATTGGGTGAATACCAAACTTCTCTGCAGCAGCAACAAACTCTGCACTTTCATTGGTTGGTACGTCTGCAATCAAAACCGAATCGATGCCCGCTTTTGCGCAGCGCTCATAGAAGTTTTCGATACCACGAGAGTATACAAGGTTCGCGTACATCAGAAGGCCAATAGGTAGCTCTGGGTACTTAGCTCGGATCTTACCAATTTGCTCGAAGCAGATATCAGGCGTAGCACCAGAATCTAGAGCACGAATGTTCGCACCTTGGATAGTCGGGCCATCCGCAAGAGGATCTGAGAATGGAATACCGAGTTCTAGGGCATCTGCGCCCGACTCAACCAATGTTTCCATGATTTTGTAAGACTGTTCTGCGTTTGGATCGCAAACCGTTACGAACGGTACAAACGCGCCTTGTTTTTTCTCGTTTAGGCGCTCAAACATCTTTGCATAACGGCTCATTAGATCGCTCCTTTTTCTTCTAGGATGGCATGTACAGTGAAGATATCTTTATCACCACGACCTGATAGGTTCACAACTAACAATTGTTCTTTTTCTGGATTCTCACGAGCCATACGCAGTGCATGAGCCAGTGCGTGAGAAGATTCTAGAGCAGGGATGATACCTTCGTGACGCGCAATTTCTTGGAACGCTTCTAGTGCTTCATCATCCGTCACGTTGTCATATTCAGCACGGCCAATTGCGTTTAGATGTGCGTGCTGTGGACCAACTGAAGGGAAATCAAGACCAGCAGAAACAGAGTATGACTCTTCAACTTGACCGTTTGGATCTTGCATCAATGGCGCTTTCATACCAAAGAAGATACCCGTTTTACCGTGTTTAAGTGGTGCGCCGTGTTGGTCGGTATCGATACCTTTACCAGCTGGCTCAACACCAATTAGGCGAACGCTTTCTTCTTCGATGAAGTCAGCAAACATACCGATAGCGTTTGAACCACCGCCCACACACGCGATAACCGCATCAGGAAGACGACCTTCACGTGCCAAAATCTGATTCTTCGTTTCTTCACCAATCATGCGTTGGAAATCGCGCACGATGGTTGGGAATGGGTGAGGGCCTGCCGCTGTACCTAATAGGTAGTGCGCGTCTTCATAAGTTGCAGACCAGTCGCGTAGCGCTTCGTTACACGCGTCTTTAAGTGTTGCTGAACCCGAGTGGACAGGAATAACTTCTGCGCCCATAAGCTTCATACGGAATACGTTCGGGCTTTGACGTTCAACGTCTTTTGCACCCATGTACACGCGACACTTAAGGCCAAGTAGTGCACACGCTAGTGCGGTTGCAACACCGTGTTGGCCTGCGCCTGTTTCAGCGATGATTTCGTTTTTACCCATGCGTTTCGCAAGCAGTGCTTGACCTAACACTTGGTTGGTCTTGTGCGCGCCACCGTGAAGTAGGTCTTCACGTTTTAGGTACAGTTTGGTTTTCGTACCTTTGGTTAGGTTACGAGTTAGAGTCAAAGCCGTTGGACGGCCCGCATACTCTTGAAGAAGCGTCATGAATTCGCTGCGGAATTCTGGATCTTCTTGCGCGTCGATAAACGCTTGCTCTAGTTGCTCCAATGCTGGAACTAGAATTTGCGGAACGTACTGACCGCCGTATTCGCCAAAGTAGGCATTCAGTTTTGCCATCGTTATATTCCTTCTCGTATTTTTCGCTACGAATAGCTTTAAATTTTTTAGCTGATATCCAGCTTTAGTAGTTGCGAATGGCGGTGAAGGCCGCGAGCAACTTCTGTGAATCTTTTTTGCCTGGTGCGCTTTCTACACCAGAGTTTAAATCTAATCCCAAGCAACCTAGTGTCGCTGCTTGTTGAGCATTTTCTGGCGACAGTCCGCCCGCTAGCATAATTTGACTTGGGTCGCCGATCAGTGACCAGTCGAACACTTGACCAGTTCCGCCAGTTTGAGTGCCAACTTGCGCATCTAATAGATGGCGATCAATGTTGTCTGCTAGTAGTTCTGGCTTGGCATCAGTAACGCCGTAAGCTTTCCAAATTTCTACCGCTGCTGGCAGTTCGGCTTTGAGTTGGTTTACGTAAGCTTGGTCTTCTTGACCGTGCAGTTGCACCGCTTTTAAACCCAAAGAGGTCACGACAGAAGCAACAAAATCGATATCGTGATTTTGGAAAACGCCTACATAGTTCAGCGGAGCACCGCTCATGGTTAAGCGCGCACTCTCAAGGTCGACCGCACGCTTCGACTTCTCGACAAAAATCAGGCCACCAAATACTGCGCCAGATTGATACGCTTTTGCTGCGTCATCTGGATGAGTGAGACCACAGACTTTATTTTCGCCCAGCGTCACTTTGCGTACTGCTAGCTCTAGGTTATCTTCCGCCATCAGTGAACTACCAATCAAGAAGCCGTCTGCGTATTCCGCTAAATCACGAACTTGTTGATGTGTATAAATGCCAGATTCTGAGATTACTGTTGCGTTAGGAGCCAGTTCACGAATTGTCGGTGCCAGTTCTTTCGTACGATTCAAATCAGTACTTAGGTCGCGAAGGTTACGGTTATTGATGCCGATAACGCGTGCGCCTAGCTTAACAGCACGATGAAGCTCTTCTTCGTTGCTGACTTCGGTCAGGATACCCATGTTCAGGCTGTGTGCTGCTTCTTCTAGCGCTTTGTACTCTTCGTCATTTAGGACAGAAAGCATCAGTAGCACGGCATCAGCACTGTAATGACGTGCTAGGTAAACTTGGTAGGTATCTACCATGAAGTCTTTGCACAGAACGGGTTGTTTGACTTGACCGCGCACTTGAGGAAGAAAGTCAAAGTTGCCTTGGAAGTACTTTTCGTCTGTCAGTACCGAAATCGCGTCAGCATGGTTGTTGTAAACTGATGCAATGTAATCCAAGTCGAAGTGATCACGAATCAAACCTTTAGAAGGAGATGCCTTCTTACACTCGGTGATGAATGCCGTCTTTTCGCCACTCAGAGCATCGTAGAAACTGCGATCCGATGGCAGCAAATCAGACTGAAATGTGCTTAGCGGTTGAGAAACCTTACGGTCTGCTACCCACTGATATTTGTCGCGGACAATTTTCGCCAGTACTTCTGCCATTTCTGCTTCTTTTTTAGAAACGTGTTCAGACAGGTTGTCAGCTTGCTGAGTGTTGAAGTCAGTCATCTTCTTCAATTCCTTAAGCGTGTGCGGCAAGTTGTTGTACCAATTGGTACGCCTTGCCTGAATTCATTGCCTCAATCGCTTGTTGCGTGTTGGCTTTTAAATCTTCGTGGCCGAATAGACGCATTAGCAGAGCAACGTTTACTGCCACTGCACCCAATTGTGCGTCTGTACCTTTACCCGTCAGAATATTGGTAATGATCGCTTTGTTTTCTTCAGGATCGCCACCTTTGATTGCTTCTAGTGGGTGCGCGTCTAGACCGAAGTCTGCAGGCGTTAATTTGTATTCTGTGATCTCACCGTCTTTGATTTCGGCAACGGTTGTTTCACCGTGAATCGCGACTTCGTCCAAGCCACTGCCGTGTACTACAGCGGCGCGCTTCATACCCATTTGTAGCATGGTTTCTGCGATAGGACGAACCAGTTCTTCACTGTAAACGCCCATCAATTCGATGTTAGGACGAGCAGGGTTAATCAGTGGGCCAAGAATGTTGAAGATGGTGCGTGTTTTCATGGTTTGACGCACTGGCATCGCATGGCGCACACCACCGTGGTATTGAGGTGCAAATAGGAAAGCAACACCGATCTCGTCTACTGCTTTGCGCGTATCTTCTGCGCTCATTGCTAGATTGATACCAAATGAATCAAGAAGGTCAGAAGAACCCGATTTGCTTGAAACGCTGCGGTTACCGTGTTTCGCCACTTTTAGACCACATGCTGCAGCAACAAACGCCGCGGTGGTTGAAATGTTGATGGTGTTGTGACCGTCGCCGCCCGTACCTACGATATCTGCGAAATCGTAGTCTGGGCGAGGGAATGGGTTTGCATTTGCCAGTAGTGCTTTTGCCGCGCCTGCAATTTCATCTGGCGTTTCGCCTTTGATTTTTAGTGCAGTCAGTGCTGATGCCATCAAAATTGGGTCTAGCTCACCACGGATGATGATGTCGAACAGCTGTTGGCTCTCTTCCTGAGTAAGCGATTCTTGCTCGTACAGTTTGGTAATAATAGGGTTGATGATTGCTTCCATATTTCCTCTCCTAAATTTCTTATGTGCCAAGTGCTTTTTAAGCAGTGAGTGGGTTTACTGAAGTTTATTCTTCAAGCGCCCATTCAATGGCATTGGCCAACAGTGTTGCTCCGTAGGTCGTCATAATAGATTCCGGGTGGAACTGGAACCCGCAAACTTTATCTTCTTCATGTACAACAGACATTACCAAGTCATCCACTTCTGCTGTGATGGTTAGGCTCTCAGGAACCTTGGTTGCAACTAGCGAGTGATAGCGCGCAATTGCAAGTGGTGATGGTAGGTTTTGGTAAATCGCATGGTTTTGGTGCTCCATCATAGAGACCTTACCGTGAATAATTTCGCCCGCGCCAGCAACGGTGCCGCCGTACGCTTCGACAATCGCTTGGTGACCAAGACAAATGCCGATCATCGGTACTTTGCCTTTCATGCGTTGGATAAGCTCTGGCATTGAGCCTGCCTCTGACGGTGCACCAGGACCTGGTGATAGCAGAAGCACTGGGTTTTCAAGCTCGTTTACTGCTTGTTCGATGGTTTCTGCTGGGATGTTGTTTCGGTAAATCTTGACTGAGTGACCTAGCGAGCGGAACTGATCCACAAGGTTGTAGGTGAACGAGTCAAAGTTATCGATAAAAATGATATTAGCCATCTCTGAACCCTATTCCTTATTGTGACTTATGCGCTGCTTGGATAGCAGAGATTACCGCTTGCGCTTTACCGCGCGTTTCGTCTGCTTCCGCTTGCGGATCAGAGTCGAACACCACGCCAGCACCGGCTTGAACTTGGGCAATACCGTTCTCAACGTACGCTGAGCGGATTACGATACAAGTATCTAATGTACCTTCGCCAGTAAGGTAACCCACAGCACCGCCGTAGCTACCGCGTCGTGCGCCTTCTACATCGCGAATCAACTGCATGGCACGAATCTTAGGTGCGCCGGTGAGCGTACCCATGTTCATACATGCTTGATATGCGTGCAGCGCGTCTAGGTCTTCACGCAGTTGACCAACCACACGAGACACCAAGTGCATTACGTGGCTGTAGCGGTCGACTTTTAGAAGGTCTGCTACGTGGCGAGTACCAGCTTGAGCAATACGAGCGACGTCGTTACGTGCCAAGTCAACCAACATCATGTGTTCTGCGTTTTCTTTCATGTCGGTGCGCAGTTCAAGTTCGATGCGGCTGTCTAGGTCGAAATCAATCTCGCCGTTAGGGCGCTTACCGCGGCGACGAGTGCCTGCGATTGGGTAGATTTCAATTTGGTTGGTATCGGTTTCATACTTAAGCGCGCTTTCTGGTGATGCGCCAAACAGAGTGAACAGCTCATCTTGCATGTAGAACATGTAAGGGCTTGGGTTACTTTGTTTCAGTTCTTTATAAGCAGCCAGTGGAGAAGGACAAGGTAGAGTGAATCTACGAGACGGTACAACTTGGAATACATCGCCTTTCACTACGAACTCTTTTAAGTCGCGAACGGTTTGGCAGAAGTCTGCATCAGACACGCTAGGTTCTACCGTTACATCTGTTATTTGCTCTGCACTCGGCAACAGTTTTGGCGCTGCACATTGGGCGCTAATTTCTGCAATACGAGTCTCTAACGCTGTTTTCTCTGAACCATCAACAAACAACGTCGCTTGAAGCTGGCAAGATTCCGTTTGATGGTCGACAACAAGTAGTGTTTCCGCGACGTAGAAAACGTAATCTGGACACTGATTTGTTGCTTCGGCATTACCAAGCGGCTCAAAGTTTGCGACTAAGTCGTAGGCAAACAGACCACCAAGGAAAATTGCGTGTTTGTCTTGCTGTGAAATATCAAAACTATGCTGAACCAAACGCAGCGCATCGAAAGAAGAGGCTTCACGTAGGCGAGAGTCTTCATCTAACGTGTCGCATGGCTGGTTAAACCGCAAAGTTAGCGTTTCGCCATCGAACTTGCTCTCAACGTCACCACGGATGTTCTGGTTTAGGTGAGACAGTAGGTTTTTACCGTTATTGGTCAAGGCGTGCATGCTAACGGTATGGCCGAAGCAAACAATGCGAACCGCTGAATCTACGATCAGCAGGGATTTTAAATTTTGCTTTGAATCGATCTCAGCAGATTCCAGCAATAGGCTGTCAGTTTTGTTCTCACATAGTGTGTGGAACAAGCGAGTCGGGTCTTGAGTATAAGGGACGGAAGCCGTTAGCACTTCAAGCTGTCCAAGTTTCTTAATTTCAATGGCCTTGTTCACAAGACCTCCTTGTAGCTGTTTAAATCTTCCTGCCGTACATAGTCGCATAAAGCAAACGTTCTCCCAATCTAGAGTTGGCTATATTCGATTAATGTTTAGGCAGTTGAATGTGAAATGAGCAACAAAACAAAAAAGCCCGCTTAAGTAGCGGGCTTTACAACGTTTGGTTCTATAAACTAGAAGTATACGTTTGCCCACCAAGAACTAGTCCAAGTGCGCCACCAAGCAAGATCTGATGAGTTTGCCTTATTAAGACAAACCGCAACTTTCGCTTTTTGGTTTTGGTTAAATTCTTGTAACATGGTGAACCTTAAATTACGTACTTTGTATTTGTGTACTAGTTAACTAGTGCGAGAGTAAAAAGTCAACCCCAAAACGGCATTAAAACGATAAAAATATGAGAATTGATTTACATAGTCACACCACTGCATCGGACGGTCGGTTAGAGCCTAAAGATTTAGTGGAAAGGGCGCTGAGTTTTGATATCGAGGTTTTGGCGATCACTGATCACGATACGGTTGACGGTTTGGCGTTAGCTAAGCAATACGTTCAAGATAATAATTTGCCGATAAAAATCATCAATGGCATTGAGATATCGACCGTCTGGCAAAACAAAGACATTCATATTGTCGGCCTGAATATCGATCCGGAAAATGAACAATTATCTGCCCTCATAGAACAGCAGAAGCAGCATCGCATAACACGATCTGAGTTAATTGCAGAGCGACTACAAAAAGCAACTCGAGTAGGTGTGCTTGAAGAGGTAAGGCAAATCGCCGGTGATGCTCCAGTGACAAGAGCGCATTTCGCGAAATGGTTGGTAGATAATGGTTACGCAAAAACCATGCAAATGGTGTTTAAAAAATACCTAACGCGTAATAACCCAGGTTATGTACCACCGAATTGGTGTTCGATGAAGGATGCGGTTGATGCTATCCATGCGGCTGGTGGAATGGCGGTATTAGCGCATCCTGGTAGATATAAGTTGACAGCGAAGTGGATTAAGCGTCTTCTAGCAGCGTTTGTCGAAGCGGGTGGTGATGCGATGGAAGTTGCACAGCCACAGCAAGCGCAACAAGAAAGGCGCAACTTGGCTGATTATGCTATACAATACAAACTATTAGCCTCTCAAGGCAGTGATTTTCACTACCCATCACCGTGGATGGAGCTAGGAAGGAACCTATGGTTGCCTGCTGGCGTCGAACCAGTTTGGAAAGATTGGGGAATAGATCCTTCGTTGAATAATACTCAGTAATACGAAGTCGAGAACCCATAAAAATATAGAGCCGAGAGGCTCGATAATGAGGAATTACAATGAGCCAGTTTTTTTACGTTCACCCAGAAAACCCACAGGCTCGCTTGATTAATCAAGCAGTAGCAATCATTCGTAACGGCGGCGTTGTGGTTTACCCTACTGATTCAGGGTACGCACTTGGCTGTCAGTTGGAGAACAAACAGGCGCTGGAACGAATCTGTCAGATTCGTCGTCTGGATGATAAGCATAACTTTACTTTACTGTGTCGTGATTTGTCGGAGCTTTCTCTCTATGCGCGAGTGGATAACTCTGCATTCCGACTGCTGAAAAATAACACACCAGGTCCTTACACCTTCATCTTCAAAGGCACAAAAGAGGTGCCGCGTCGTTTGATGAATGCAAAACGTAAGACCATCGGTATCCGTGTTCCAGACAATCAAATTGCCTTGGACTTGTTGGAAGCATTAGGTGAGCCGATGATGTCTACGTCGTTGATTCTACCTGGCAGTGACGTAACAGAATCTGATCCAGAGGATATTCGAGATAAACTAGAACATGCGGTTGATGTGATTCTTAATGGCGGTTACCTAGGTGAACAACCTACGACTGTAATTGACTTTAGCGAAGGTGAACCTGTTGTAGTTCGTTTGGGATCTGGTGACCCTGCACCATTCGAATAGTAGACGCACATCATCGTCAAACAAAATAGGAGGCATCGCGCCTCCTATTTTAGTTGTCATATCGAATATCTCATTGAACTTAACTGATTGAGGTTAAGCGAAATCGAAAATGTCGATACCATTTTGTTCTGCATAGTTGATGTATGCAGAGCTCACACCGTTTAGTGTCACTTCAACATTGTATTCATCACTTGAGAATACTGCCCAGCCACACTCATTGTAAGATAAAGTCAGATCATCCGCTGAATCCAAGAACGTATCTCGAATGCCATCGTTATCAGTGTCTCGGCCCATATCAAAGACAAGTTTGTCATGGAAAATATTAAAATCGACAATGTCGGCTTTGACATCAATATCGTTGGAAGATACTGGCTGATCAGGTACACCAATAGCCAGGCGGTTTGTAAGCACGAAGGTGTCGTCTCCACAGCCACCGCTCAGTACTGATTCACCATCACCAACAACGAGGGTGTCGTTACCCCAGCCACCACTCAAGTAGTTGTTGCCTGAATAATCAAAAATTGTGTCGTCGCCACAGCCACCAAAGAGTTTGTCGTTTCCTAATCCTCCGGATAGGAAATCGTTTCCAAAGCCGCCAGAAACAAAGTCGTTACCTCGGCCACCAAGCAAGGTATCATCTCCCCAGCCACCGAAGACAATATCATTACCTCCGTATCCTACAAACTTATCATCACCACAGAAGCCGAAGAAAATATCGGTTGTTTCAGAGCCTTTTGTGCCTGTCATATCGTCATCTTGAGATGTCCCAAAAATCCAATTTAGGTCGAGATTTAGCATAGACATTGTTCTATTCCTTTTTGTCTGATTTATGCCAATCGCCGAGAGTGCAGAGCGAACCTAGAGAGTCAGAGTACACGATAGCATTAGTGTTATTTTTGATGTGAACTAATGACTTAAAGACAATTTTTGTCTTGTTACCCACGACCGTGCTTTGCTATGAGCGCTCATTGTCTGCGGTGATTGGTATTACTTAGCAGCAAACAGGGACGGCTTATTCTTCGTTGCTTTCTAGCAATACGAACAGTAAACACACCCCAAGTGGTTATTGTTGTAACCCTGACAATTTTATCAGGTACCGCGTGGTTAAAGTGGTTCAGGAAGACCGATATTAGTGGGATTCTCGTTGAGCAATGCCTGCTTTAAGTAGTAAAAAAGTTGCAGAATAGGACAAATATTTCGGTCATTTTTGATGTGAATTTTGGTGTGGAGAATGGCGCCGATTTAGCTTACATTAACTAAGAAAGTTACGTATAATGTCCGACCGAAAAATCCCACTGAAATGGGTAAATAGCAAAATGCAGACCAATCCTGGTCTAGACGTCTGTGAAGACGACACATAGGTAGATAAATGAGCGAAAAGTTACAAAAAGTATTAGCACGTGCTGGTCACGGTTCTCGTCGTGAGATTGAATCGTTAATTAAATCTGGTCGCGTTAGCGTGAACGGTGTAGTCGCTAAGCTTGGTGAAAGACTTGAAGACGAGAGCAGCGTAGTTCGTATCGATGGTCACATTGTCTCTGCAAAGATTCAAGAAGAAGTGATTTGTCGTGTACTTGCGTACTACAAACCTGAGGGTGAACTGTGTACTCGTCACGATCCAGAAGGTCGTCGTACTGTTTTTGATCGTCTGCCAAAAATTCGTGGCTCTCGTTGGATTTCAGTTGGTCGTCTGGATGCGAACACTTCTGGTCTTCTACTTTTCACAACGGATGGTGAACTGGCGAACCGCTTAATGCACCCAAGCCGCCAAGTTGAACGTGAATACCTAGTACGTGTGTTCGGTGAAGTAACTGAACAGAAAGTTCGTAATCTAGTAAAAGGTGTTGAACTGGAAGACGGTTTAGCTCGCTTTGAAGATGTTGTTTACGCGGGTGGTGAAGGCATGAACCACACGTTTTACGTTGTTATCAACGAAGGTCGTAACCGCGAAGTTCGTCGACTATGGGAATCGCAAGAGTGTACCGTTAGCCGTCTGAAACGTGTTCGTTACGGCGACATCTTCTTAGACAAGAAACTGCCTCGTGGCGGTTGGATGGAGCTTGACCTGAAAGAAGTAAACTACTTGCGTGAGCTTGTAGAGCTTCGTCCAGAGAAAGAAACCATGCTTGATCTGAACAAAGACAACACGTCACGCAAACGTGAGCGTGCACGCAGCCAAAAAATTCGTCGCGCAGTTAAGCGCCATGAAGAGCGTGTTAACACGCCAAAAGGTCGCAGCAACAACCCTTCTCGTCGTAAGCCGAAGAAGACTGCTGGTGACCAAGGCGCACGCAACAAGCATCGTTAATCGATAGCAAAACATCAGAAAGGCTTGCCAATTCGGCAAGCCTTTTTCTTATCTGTTACATAACAAAAGGATCTAAAGCCGATATAGAGCAGGGTGCTTTGGATAAACAAATATCTCAGCTAAACAAAAACAACAGATAAAAAAATACCAGCACTAGGCTGGTATTTTTGTTCATGATGAAGAAACGTTAATCGCGTTTCCAAAGCATATGGCAGAACTTATGTTCAGGGTCTCGGCTGATTAGCATACGAGCAAATACGTCATCAAGAACGTCATTTTCCTCATTTACTAGGCCGATACGAACCTCTGCATATACTTCTTTGTCGATCTCGAAGCCAACATGTTCAACCCAGTCATCACCGGTTTCAACAAGTTCTGCGGCACCACGATCTTCAAATTGCGCAGTAAACAGAATCACGTCAGCAGGCTCTAGGTTATCTGGAGCCATCTCAAGGAAAATGTCGTACGCTGCGTCGATGACGTCGTCGTAAGAAATCAAATCAGACATGCTTATGCTCGGCTCATGTATTTACGTTCAGCTGTGTTAATGATAACACGGTCACCAGTTGCAATGTACTCAGGAACCTGGATGACAAGACCTGAAGCGAAGCGTGCTGGCTTAGTGCGAGCAGATGCAGAAGCACCTTTGATTGAAGGGTCAGTTTCTTCAATCACTAGCTCAACAGAAGATGGTAGTTCAATACCCACTGCAGCACCGTTAACAAGGATAATGTGGATACCTTGTGTATCTTCGTTGATGAACAGCATGTCGTCTTCAACTTCATTGTGCTTGAATGTGTATTGTGAGTAGTCTTCGTTATCCATGAAGATGTGCTCATCGCCGTCAGCGTATGAGTACACAACTGCACGTTTGTTCATTTCTACCGTTTCAACAACGTCATCAGACTTGTAACGCTCATCTACACGTGCGCCCGTGTTTAGATCTGTACAACGCATTTTGTAGATTTTAGCGCCGCCACGACCGCCTGGAGTCGTTACTTCGATGTCTTTAACTAGAAGAGTTTTACCATTAGACTCGATTGCGAAGCCTTTTTTGATTTCACTTGCCTTTGGCATTGTATATTCCTATTCATACTTATTAAGCAAAACTCGGTGATTATAGCGCTAAGTTAGCCGCCTAGCATTAAAATTCATTGCAGAAATTTGTTGTTACTCCCATGACTAAACACCTGAATGGACTTGATTCAGTGAGTCGGCTAAGAGAACATATAGCCCAACTTCTTGAACCATCTGAGAACACGTTTTAAGTCATGTCTCTGCCTGTTATCGATCCTAAACAACCATTTCAACCAGAGTTTGCGCCTTTAATTAGGGAAGTCACCGCTTGTCTCAAAGGTGGACTGGGGCAAAACTTACACAGCGTTTATGTATACGGTAGTGTTGCTCGTAAAACAGCGATCGCAGGGAAGTCGAACTTAGACCTGGTTGTCGTTACTCAATCATCCTTTGAGCACAATCGCGCGACTTTGCTCAACACAATTAAGTGGCGTGCGCAGCAGAGTTACCCTCACGTTAATGGTGTATCGGTCCGTACAGCCTTAGTGAGTGAAGTAGCTAATTTAGACAGTATTTTCACTTGGGGCTTTATGCTTAAGCATTGCTGTGTCTGTATTTATGGTGATGATCTAGCAGACTGTTTTGGTGATTACGTCCCAAGTTGGGAAATTGCTAAGCACTGGAATATGGATGTGGCAGATTGGATTACGGTGTATCGCAAAAAAATCGTACAAGCGAAGACGATAGAAGAGCAGGTGGCCGCCCAGCGAGTGATTGCTAAAAAGTTACTAAGAGCGTCATACTCTTTGGTGATGTATCGAGATAAACGTTGGTTTGATGACCCCTTAGAGTGTGGCAAGGTATTCTTAACTTATCATCCTGAAAAGCAGCTTGAGATCGAGCGGCTAGAAATTTTACTTTCTGGCCGGGGGATTCCCAAGCGTTCTGTTATCGGGCTAATTGATGCGTTTGGTGATTGGTTAGTCAAACAGTACCAGAAAACAGAGTTTCGTATCGGCTAAAACAACCCCATTTGTGGCGCTGAAAGCCTGTCAAAGTCCGTCCCAATGAAAGGGAGAATCGCATCCGCAACGGGTTTGAGTTGTTTATCAATGTAATGTTGATAATCAATCGGGCTATTGAGGTACTCATAAGGTTCAGGGCCGTTCACGGTAATAATGTATTCAATTCGCCCTTTGTTTTGATACTGTAATGGGCGGCCAAGCTTGGCATTTATCTCATCGGCTAAACGAGCTGCACGCACTTGTGGCGGGACGTTCTTCTGATACTCATGCAGTTTTCTTCGCAGTCGCTTTTGATACACCAACTGTTCATCAAATTCACCGTTGTTAGTTTTCTCAACCATCTCTCGGACATAGTCGCTTGGATCTTCACCATGGAAAATCATGCTATAGAGTGTATTTTGAAATTTCTGTGCTAACGAGGTCCAGTCAGTACGGGCACTTTCTAACCCTTTAAATACAATCCGTTCTTGCTCTCCTTCACCGATTAAACCCGCATAGCGCTTTTTCGAGCCAGTTTCTGCGCCACGAATCGTTGGCATAAGGAATCTGCGATAATGGGTTTCATACTCGATTTCCAACATAGATGTTAGGTTGTACTCAGAACGCAGGTGTTCTTTCCACCAAGAGTTGATGTAATCAACTAATTGATTTCCAACAGCGTCAGCTTCTACTTGACTGTATGGTCGATTCAACGACACGAATGTGGAATCCGTATCGCCGTAAATCACTTGATATCCTTGCTCCTCAATCAGCACCTTAGTTTGCTTCATGATTTCATGTCCGCGCATGGTAATACTAGAAGCTAACCGAGTATCAAAGAAACGACATCCCGATGAGCCCAGTACGCCATAAAAGGAGTTCATGATGATTTTGATTGCCTGAGAAAAAGCTTTTTCATTGTTCTTCTTTGCCACATCACGTGCTGCCCAAAGCTTTTCAATCATTTCTGGTAAAAAGTGTTTCGTACGATGGAACTGACCACCGCGAAAGCCAGGTACAGCCTGATTTTCTTCTTTTCCAATATCGAGCAATAACCCCTCAACTAAACCCATAGGATCAATCAAGAAAGAGCGAATAATCGATGGATATAGACTCTTAAAATCCAATACTAAAACAGAATCATATAGGTTAGGGATGGAGTCCATCACGTAACCGCCGGGGCTGGCAATCCAATTTTCAGGGTGTAGGTTCGGAGCAACGTAGCCTGCTCGGTGTATCTGAGGCATGTATAGGTTTGTGAATGCTGCAACCGAACCGCCGACACGATCCAGTTCGACACCAGTGAGACGAGAGCGCTCTATTGCAAAGTCGAGCAGGTGAGTGTGATTGAAAATCTTATTCACTAACACGCAGTCTTGTAAATTATATTTAGCCAGCGATGGTTTGTCGGAGCGGTACATACGATTGATCTCATCCATGCGGTCATGAACGTTGTGGATTTCTTTCCCTTCCCCTAAGAGTTCTTGAGATACAGACTCTAATGACCAAGACCGAAAGTGATAAGTCGCCGTTTTTAACGTATCGATACCATCCATCACAACTCGCCCGGGAATGGAGATAAACCCTTGTTGGCTTTGAGATGAACTTCTAAAAAAGCTGGCTTGGTCTGCTCTGCCAAGCATTAGCTTCATGTTGTGCCATTCTGCTCGTTTGTGTAGTAGACGAAAGTCAAAATCAATGACGTTCCAACCGACAATGACATCGGGGTCGAATTGTTTAAACCAAACGATGAGTGCTTCTAGAAGCGCTTTTTCATCCTTAACCCATTGTATCGGTGTCTCCGAAGGTTCTGGTTCTCCGATCATGATAACGCGGGAATCCATGACGCTGTCTAATCCGATTGAGTAAAGAATGCCTTTCTCAGAGCATTCTAGATCTAGCGAGACAACGTTTAACTTCGGCTCATATTGCCCCGAACGGCATTTTGCGCTCTGGACGCGTTGGTAGCCATTGGTGCGAGTCACATTGCCTGTAAACTCGATACTGCCTTTGATAAAACGCTCCATTAGGTAGCGATCGGCGAGGCGAATATCACTTTCATACGTAGTGATATCTTTTTGAGCGAATGTGTCTTTGAGTGCGAGAGCGTCTCTGGTTACATTGGTATAGCAGGCAGCAAGAGGCGTATGTTCAAACGTTTTGAGATCCAAAAGGCGGATGTCGACGAATATGTTTTTTTCTCGTGCGAGTGTCTTTGCTTGCTCTGAGTGTTTCTGAGCGATGAAAAATACTGGCTTCTCACCATTAATAAGTAACTGAGTAGGACCTGCTTCTGTCGAAAGCCACAACTCGATTTGAGTTTGACCTTTGATGTCTCGTGCCTGTCGAGTAAGCAGAAAGCCTTGTTGGATATTCAAATGTGAGAAACCTTAGAAAACTTGAAGAACGTTAGTTTAACACTAAGAACTGTAAAAATAACCAGTAAAGAAAGCGTCTCAAATTTTTGCTGGAATTAGTGATTACAAGTTAGTCTTTGGTGCAAGAGGGACAGTGTCATTTTAAGTTATAGCGTGTTTCTCTGGGCAATATGAAACCTAGTTACTTGATTTATTGTACTTAATGTTGTTAATTGTCTTTTCTTAGATTTCGGTTCTGCTCATCACGCTCTAAAATAATAGAGTGGTTTATGAATAAGTTCTTGCTAAAGTTTGCGTTTCAGCACATATTCATAGAAAGCAATTTTTTGTCGATTACGTTAGTATATAGGCAGTCATACTGATATCCACATTTAACAAATAATGGTTATGTGGGTGCAGAACCAATACAAAGTGTGGAGATACAAGTTTGATAAATGTTTTCCTTGTAGATGATCACGAGCTGGTTCGCACAGGGATACGACGTATTATTGAAGACGTCCGTGGAATGAACGTAGCAGGAGAAGCTGACAGCGGTGAAGATGCAGTAAAATGGTGTCGCAGTAATCATGCTGACGTCGTTTTAATGGACATGAACATGCCAGGAATTGGCGGCTTGGAAGCCACTAAAAAAATTCTTCGCGTGAATCCTGATGTGAAAATCATCGTACTTACCGTTCATACAGAAAACCCGTTTCCAACCAAGGTGATGCAGGCAGGTGCGTCTGGTTATTTAACCAAAGGTGCTGGCCCTGACGAAATGGTGAATGCGATTCGTGTAGTTAATAGTGGGCAGCGTTACATCTCGCCAGAGATTGCGCAGCAGATGGCATTGAGTCAATTTTCTCCAGCCTCTGAGAACCCTTTTAAAGACTTATCCGAGCGTGAATTGCAGATCATGCTTATGATCACCAAAGGCCAAAAGGTAACGGATATTTCTGAGCAACTTAATTTAAGTCCAAAGACAGTCAACAGCTATCGCTACCGACTCTTTAGTAAATTGGACATTAATGGTGACGTTGAGTTAACTCACTTAGCGATTCGCCACGGAATGCTGGACACCGAGACCCTTTAGCGTGAATCCTCCTTTCGATTCGGCTTCCTTTCTCAAGACAGTAACTCATCAGCCCGGCGTTTACAGAATGTACAACGCCGAAGCTGTTGTAATCTACGTAGGTAAAGCCAAAGACCTTAAAAAGCGCCTTTCAAGCTACTTTCGAAAAAAAGTAGACAGTGAGAAAACTCGCGCGCTTGTCAGTAATATCGCCAAAATAGACGTCACGGTGACTCACACTGAGACAGAAGCGCTGATCTTAGAGCATAACTACATCAAGCAGTATTTGCCGAAATACAATGTGTTGCTGCGAGATGATAAGTCTTACCCTTATATCTTTATTAGCGGTCATAAGCACCCACGGCTTTCTATCCACCGTGGCGCCAAGAAGCGCAAAGGTGAATATTTTGGCCCCTACCCAGATTCTGGTGCAGTAAGAGAAACATTGCATTTGCTGCAAAAGATATTTCCTGTGCGCCAGTGTGAAGACACTGTCTATTCTAACCGAACGCGCCCATGTTTGATGTACCAAATTGGTCGCTGTGCAGGACCATGCGTTAATACCATCATTTCTGATGAAGAATATGCAGAGTTGGTTGGCTTTGTGCGAATGTTTTTGCAAGGCAAAGATCAGCAAGTACTCAAACAACTGATCGAGAAAATGGAAGTTGCCAGTCAGCAATTGCGCTTTGAAGATGCCGCTAAATTTCGCGATCAAATCCAAGCGATTAGGCGTGTTCAAGAGCAGCAGTACGTCTCAGAAGACAGCATGGATGATATGGATGTACTCGGGTTTGCTCAGGAGAATGGTATCGCGTGTATCCATATCCTGATGATACGCCAAGGCAAAGTGCTTGGTAGCCGTAGCCATTTTCCGAAAATCCCACAAAATACAAGCCAGCAGGAAGTGTTCGATAGTTTTCTGACTCAATACTATTTGAGCCATAACGAAGCACGTACAATTCCTTCTCGTATTATTTTGAATCAAGAGTTGGCAGAAGATATTGCGCCAATACAGAAAGCGTTAAGTGAAGTGGCAGGGCGTAAGGTTCATTTTCATACGTCGCCAACTGGCTCTCGAGCAAGGTATCTCAAGCTTTCGAACACGAATGCACTAACGGCGATTACCACAAAAATCAATCACAAGATGACGATTAATCAGCGTTTTCATGCGCTTCGCGAAACATTGAAGTTGGAGTCTATAGCTCGAATGGAATGTTTTGATATCTCCCATACGATGGGGGAAAGCACGATTGCGTCATGTGTGGTGTTCAACAACGAAGGCCCCGTAAAGCAAGAGTATCGTCGCTACAACATTACTGGGATTACCGGTGGTGATGATTACGCAGCAATGGGACAAGCGTTGGAGCGCCGTTATTCGAAGCAATTGGACGTAGAGAAAATTCCCGACATCATCTTTATCGATGGCGGTAAAGGTCAGTTAAATCGTGCGCATGACATCATTTCGCAATATTGGGGGGATTGGCCAAAGCGTCCCATCATGATTGGTATTGCAAAAGGCGTTACTCGCAAACCAGGTTTAGAAACGCTGATTACAGTCGATGGGGACGAGTTTCATTTACCAAGCGATGCTCCTGCGCTGCATCTTATTCAACATATTCGTGATGAAAGCCATAACCATGCTATAGCGGGGCACCGTGCTAAGCGAGGTAAAACCAGACGTACGAGTGCACTCGAAGGGATTGAGGGAATCGGCCCTAAACGACGTCAGGCGTTACTCAAGTACATGGGTGGGTTACAAGAACTTAAACGTGCAAGTGTCGAAGAAATCGCCAAAGTACCGGGAATAAGTCACTCTTTAGCAGAAATTATTTTCCAAGCATTGAAACAATAAGGAAAATCGCGCAACATTAAGCCGCAATGTGTAAGAGAATAATAAAATGCGTTTGAATATCCCGAACATTCTGTCTCTTCTTAGACTGTTCCTAATCCCTGTTTTTGTGGTTGTCTTTTATCTACCTTATTCATGGGCACCGTTTGCAGCAGCAATGGTGTTTTGGGTAGCGGGTTTTACTGACTGGCTTGACGGCATGTTGGCCCGTAAACTTGGCCAAACTTCTCGTTTTGGCGCGTTTATTGATCCTGTCGCTGATAAAGTGCTAGTGGCAACGGCATTGATTCTAATCACGGAACATTATCATTCAATTTGGGTGACCATTCCTGCGGTAACGATGATTGCGCGAGAAATCATTATCTCAGCATTGCGAGAATGGATGGCTGAAATCGGTAAGCGAGCGAGTGTTGCGGTATCTTGGGTTGGCAAAGTAAAAACTGTTTCGCAAATGTTCGCCTTATGGGTGTTGATATGGCGTTACGATGAATGGATGGTTTGGCTAGGCTTTGCGGCCTTGTATGTGGCAACTTTCTTGACATATTGGTCAATGATTCAATATTTGGCTGCTGCGAAAGACGATCTGTTGAATGAAGAGCACCATTAAATTCTGATGTTAGAAAGCAGGCTTAATAGCCTGCTTTTTTGTATCTAAGACAATCTACAGCATTTTTTGGCTTCTCTCGCTTTTCAATGCTTGCTAACGGCCATGTTTGCAATTTGTATCTGGGGCTTTTGCTTCGATAGAGTTCTATTTGTGATCTAAGTCTTGTTTTTGTCCTTGGAGAGTCTTAGAGAGGCGAGTCTTCTGATTATTAATACTTCAATGCACGCAACGCACGGCCAGCAGTGTAAGGCGTAGCCAAAGTTTTATGATAAACAAGTGTATTTAAGCGATTTTTAGTATTAAAACTAAGCAATTCATCGTCTTTCGCACAAATTCTAGTCAAACGATTTAAAAAAATAAAAATAGTGTTGACTCGATCGCTCGAATCCGTAGAATGCATCCCGTACCCAAGAGAGCACGGCTCAAAAGGGTTGTGAGAAAGCTTAGCTTTATTCACAAATGAGGCGCCTTGGCAGAGTGGCTATGCAGCGGATTGCAAATCCGTGGACCTCGGTTCGACTCCGGGAGGCGCCTCCATTATTCTTTTGAGAGCGAATGGCTTTCGAGAATAAATGCGACACTAGCTCAGTTGGTAGAGCGCAACCTTGCCAAGGTTGAGGTCACGAGTTCGAACCTCGTGTGTCGCTCCAAGTTTTATTGATATGGCATTAGCGGTATCAGATGGTGTTTTACTTTTCTGTAAAGGCATCACAAAGAATATTTGTGTGCCCTGGTGGTGGAATTGGTAGACACAAGGGATTTAAAATCCCTCGACGTTCGCGTTGTGCCGGTTCAAGTCCGGCCCGGGGCACCATCTCATATTAAATGCGACACTAGCTCAGTTGGTAGAGCGCAACCTTGCCAAGGTTGAGGTCACGAGTTCGAACCTCGTGTGTCGCTCCAGATTTAAGGCCTAACATGAAAATGTTAGGCCTTTTTCGTATTTTTTGAAAATCTCAAACTTCTTTTCTGTCACAGACTTCGTTAAGTAACGAACCCTTTGTCTCATTGACTCAAGTGATTGTTCATTCTGCCATTGCAAAGCATCTTAGCCATTCCTACTAGTCTATGTTTAAACCATCACTTGTGGAGAATAACCACTCTTGCTCCAGGCAAAGCTGTGACGAGAATGCTATCTTTTTAAATGTTCCGGATATAGAAAGGAATGTTTTACGATTAAGTAGCACAACCTTAAACCTCTGTTGGATGAGGTGATGATATCTCAAGAATATTTGTTTAAATAACAGCTGTTTGAGAGAAGGAGAAAAGCATAGCTCATGAATATGAACATGCGAGTTACGATGGGGTATGTTTTGTTGTGATTTACATCACTGTTACTAATATGAAAAATCGTTGCCAGAAGATTTTATTTTGTGATAAATTCGCGCGCAATCTCGGAGCGTAATTAACAACGTTTGATCTCTGGGGGATACGCGTAGTGACCATTCAAGCTGATTGTGACACTGCGTAGGGTAGGTATCGGCAAAGCCTTTTGTCGATAGACGGGATACTAATGCTGTAAACGCGGCATATTAATGGGAAACCCAACATTGAAACCTTTGAATAAACACACACTAATCAGCTTCATACTGCCGAAATGTCCTGTTTTACAAAACGGGTGCATTACAGAACCTTGATTAATCCCTTTTACATATGAAGTCGCGAGTATCGTGGCGGATGATCTGTATTTGTCATTTATGCACTGACAAATGCGGAGGGGTATTCACACCTCCTGTAATTTCATTCTAATGATTATTAATACAGGATACAGAATTATTATAATTCAAGGGATTATGTAGTATGAGCACTGCCTTTGAAGTCGATAGCAATATCGCAAACATTTTTTCGTCTCAGGTTCCTATCGTTGAGGGAACGTATGACTTAACGCCAGATCAAGTATTGATTGATCAGGCTGAGCATGAATCTGAAGTACGTTCTTATCCACGTCGTTTGCCGATCGCAATTAAACAAGCCTTTGGGTGCTTGGTTGAAGATACGCGTGGACAGATCTTTCTAGACTGCCTTGCTGGGGCAGGCACTCTAGCTTTGGGGTATAACCATCCTGAAATAAACCAAGCTCTGAAAGAGCAATTAGATTCAGGACTGCCATATCAGACGCTAGATATTGCAACATCAGTAAAAACGACGTTTATTCAATCTGTTAAGTCTTTTCTTCCTCAAGAGTTAAGCGAGAACAGCGTTATCCAATTTTGTGGCCCGTCTGGAGCTGATGCGGTTGAAGCTGCTATCAAGCTCGCGAAACAGACTACCGGTCGCAACACTATGTTTGCCTTCCGTGGCGCATACCATGGTATGACTAATGGTACGATGGGGATGATGGGTAACTTAGGCACGAAAGCTCGTCGAACTGGTTTGATGTCGGATGTGCACTTTATGCCTTTCCCATACAACCTGCGTTGTCCTTTTGGGCTTGGCGGTGATGAAGGTGCGAAAGCAAGTATTCGTTATATCGATCGTCTTTTAAACGATGATGAGTCAGGCATTATGAAGCCTGCCGCGATTATCGTGGAGCCAGTGCAAGGTGAGGGTGGTGTTGTTCCTGCGCCAGCATTCTGGCTACGAGAGTTACGTCGTATTTGTGATGAACACGGTATCTTACTGATCTTCGATGAGATCCAGTGTGGTGTTGGTAAAACTGGCTACAATTTCGCGTTCGAAGAGTCGGGCATTGTTCCAGATATTCTGTGTTTATCAAAAGCAATTGGTGGTGGTTTACCAATGTCGCTATTGGTTATCAACAAGCAACATGATACATGGAAGCCGGGTGAGCACACAGGTACATTTCGTGGTAACCAGCTAGCCATGGTCTCTGGTGCGAAAGCATTAGAAATTATCCAGCGTGATAATCTTGTTGAGCATGCCAATATTGCGGGTCAGTACTTGCGCTACGGCCTTGAAAGTATTCAAAAGCGTGTGAACTGTATCGCAGAGGTTCGTGGCAAAGGTTTGATGCTAGGCGTGGAGATTAAAACTCCAAACGGTGAGCTCAATAAATTTGGTGAACCTCAAGCGGATAGTGAACTCACACTTTCTATTCAACGCGCAGCACTCGAGCGTGGCTTGATCGTTGAGAAAGGTGGACGCGAAGGCGCAGTAATTCGTTTCCTTCCTCCTCTTATCATCTCGTTTGAGCAAATCGACTTTGCTTTACGTGTATTTGAAGACGCGATTTTAGCCGCTGGCGGTAGTCACATCGAAACTCAGCCACAAGATGAATGGAAGAAGCATTTCATCCACACTGGAGAGATGGGCAGCAATGAATTTGCTTCGGTGATGAATCACACTACTACGGCAATGAAGTCAGTGTTTGAACAAGTGACTGCACCGTATTCAGGTATGGATTCAAAAGCATTGGAAGCAGCGATTCACGACGTTGATCTTGATAATGGAAATGCGCCTCTTAAAACCGTTATCGACGATGCTGCTGAGCTGGTCGCGAAAAACGCAATTTTTACTCAACATCCAGATTGTATTGCTCACCTGCATACTCCACCTTTGATGCCAGCGATTGCGGCAGAGGCAATGATTGCGGCTTTGAACCAGTCTATGGACTCATGGGATCAAGCTTCATCAGCGACTTATGTTGAACAGAAAGTTGTGAACTGGCTATGTGATAAATATGAGTTAGGTGAAAAAGCGGACGGTATCTTCACGAGCGGCGGCACGCAAAGTAACCAAATGGGCTTGATGTTAGCGCGTGACTGGATTGCTGACAAACTCAGTGCACACTCAATTCAAAAGCTTGGCCTTCCTGAATACGCAGACAAGCTACGTATTGTATGTTCGAAAAAATCCCACTTCACGGTTCAAAAATCAGCGTCTTGGATGGGGTTGGGTGAAAAAGCGGTCATGACTGTCGATGCTAATGCCGATGGAACGATGGATGTCACTAAATTAGACGAAGTTCTCAATCAGGCCAAAGCAGAAGGTTTGATCCCATTTGCCATTGTTGGCACAGCGGGCACAACGGACCACGGTGCTATTGATGACTTAGACTTTATCGCCGATATGGCAGCGAAACATGACATGTGGATGCATGTCGACGGTGCATACGGTGGAGCTCTGATTCTAAGTAGCCAAAAAGCGCGTCTGAAAGGTTGTGAGCGTGCACATTCCATCAGCGTAGACTTCCATAAGCTGTTTTACCAAACCATCAGTTGTGGTGCGCTATTGGTAAATGACAAGTCTAACTTTAAATTCCTGCTTCACCATGCAGACTATTTGAACCGCGAACACGACGAACTACCGAACTTGGTGGATAAGTCTATTGCGACAACTAAGCGCTTTGATGCGCTCAAAGTGTTTATGACGATGCAAAGCGTAGGGCCAAAAGCCCTAGGCGATATGTATGATCATTTGCTTGAACAGACGCTTGAAGTGGCGGACATGATTCGAGATAACAAACACTTTGAGTTGTTGGCTGAACCATCACTATCTACGGTTCTGTTCCGCGCGACACATGAATCAGCGGATCTGGATGAACTGAACAAAACGTTGCGCTTAGAAGCGTTAACACGCGGTATCGCGGTATTGGGTGAAACCATTGTCGACGATAAAACTGCATTGAAATTTACGATTTTGAACCCGTGTCTGACGACGGCGGACTTTGAATCTTTGCTCTCAAAAATCAATACGCTAGCGGCAGAGCTAGTTTAACAAAGGTAACGGAAAACTATGGCAATTCTACAGATTGGTGCAGGCGGCGTTGGCTGGGTAGTTGCACATAAAGCAGCACAAAACAACGACGTTCTGGGTGATATCACAATCGCATCACGTACCGTAGGTAAGTGTGAGAAAATCATCGAATCGATTCAGAAGAAAAACAATCTGAAAGATTCAACTAAGAAATTAGAAGCGCGAGCGGTAAACGCGGACGACGTAGATTCTTTAGTTGCTTTAATTAAAGAAGTACAACCTGACTTAGTGATCAACGCAGGTCCTCCTTGGGTGAACATGTCTATTATGGAAGCATGTTACCAAGCTAAAGTGTCATACCTTGATACATCTGTTGCGGTTGATTTGTGCTCTGAAGGCCAACAAGTACCTCAAGCTTACGATTGGCAGTGGGGTTACCGTGAGAAGTTTGAAGAAGCCGGCATTACAGGTATTCTTGGTGCTGGTTTCGATCCGGGCGTAGTATCGGTGTTTGCCGCATACGCAGTGAAGCATCTGTTCGATGAAATCGATACTATCGACGTAATGGATGTAAACGCAGGCGACCACGGTAAGAAGTTCGCAACTAACTTTGATCCAGAAACGAACATGCTTGAGATTCAAGGCGATTCGTTCTACTGGGAAAACGGCGAGTGGAAACAAGTACCTTGTCACTCACGTATGCTTGAGTTTGAATTCCCGAATTGTGGTTCACACAAAGTGTACTCAATGGCGCACGACGAAGTTCGATCTATGCAAGAGTTCATCCCGGCGAAACGCATCGAATTCTGGATGGGCTTTGGTGACCGTTACCTAAACTACTTCAATGTGATGCGCGACATCGGTCTACTCAGCCCAGATCCACTAACGCTTCACGACGGTACGGTTGTTCAACCTTTGCACGTGCTAAAAGCACTACTACCAGATCCAACATCACTCGCACCAGGCTACACTGGCCTAACGTGTATCGGTACTTGGGTTCAAGGTAAGAAAGATGGTAAAGAGCGCAGTGTATTTATTTACAACAACGCTGATCACGAAGTCGCATACGAAGATGTTGAACACCAAGCTATCTCATACACCACTGGCGTACCAGCGATCACTGCGGCTTTGCAGTTCTTCCGTGGCAAGTGGGCAGACAAAGGCGTGTTCAACATGGAACAACTAGATCCAGACCCATTCCTAGAAACCATGCCATCTATTGGTCTAGATTGGCATGTTCAAGAACTGGAGCCAGGACAACCTGTTATCCATAAATTGAAGTAAGAATTTAGCGACTCTTATTTGTACGTTTAAGCCGATGCACTTGCGTCGGCTTTGTTCGATTTTATAGTGCCTTTGCTAAGGCGAAGGGACGTAAGGTATCAAAATGCAACAAAACGAACTAAAAACGCCATACTTCATGATCAATGAAGACAAGCTGATTGAGAACCTAGAGAAAGCAAAACAGCTAAAAGACATCTCTGGTGTGAAGCTTGTATTAGCACTGAAGTGCTTCTCAACATGGGGTGTATTCGACATCATCAAGCCTTACCTAGACGGAACAACAAGTTCTGGACCGTTTGAAGTGAAGCTTGGCTACGAAACGTTCGGTGGTGAGACACACGCATACAGTGTGGGTTACAGCGAAGATGACGTTCGCGATGTGGCGGACATCTGTGACAAGATGATCTTTAACTCTCAGTCACAGCTAGCGGCTTATCGTCATATTGTCGAAGGCAAAGCATCGATTGGCTTGCGCCTAAACCCAGGTGTGAGCTATGCAGGGCAAGACTTAGCAAACCCAGCGCGTCAATTCTCTCGTCTTGGTGTTCAGGCTGATCACATCAAACCGGAAATTTTTGATGGTATTGATGGCGTAATGTTCCACATGAACTGTGAGAACAAAGACGTGGATGCGTTTATCGGCTTACTCGATGCTATTTCAGATCAGTTTGGCGAGTACCTAGATAAGCTGGACTGGGTAAGCATGGGCGGCGGCGTGTTCTTCACATGGCCGGGGTACGATATCGAGAAGTTAGGGTTAGCACTTAAAGCGTTCTCAGAGAAACACGGCGTACAAATGTATTTAGAGCCGGGTGAAGCGATAATTACTAAGACAACTGATCTCGTTGTAACAGTGGTTGATATTGTAGAGAACGTAAAGAAGACGGCGATTGTCGATTCAGCCACAGAAGCTCACCGCTTAGATACGTTGATCTACAATGAGCCAGCGTCAATTCTTGAAGCATCTGAAAATGGTGAACATGAGTATGTGATCGGCTCGTGCTCTTGTTTGGCTGGTGACCAGTTCTGCGTGGCGAACTTCGAACAGCCTCTAGAGATAGGACAGCGTCTGCATATTCTAGATAGTGCCGGTTACACCATGGTGAAACTGAACTGGTTTAACGGTCTACGTATGCCGTCGGTCTACTGTGAACGCTCGAATGGTGACATTCAAAAACTGAATGAATTTGACTACTCTGATTTCAAACGTTCACTGTCTCAGTGGTCAGTGAAATAAAACGTATTGAGTATTAGAACGACAAAGAGCAGCTGAATTGCTGCTCTTTTTATTGGGGAAGCGTTAAAGGTATGCAGTTAGCTTTCTACAATTACACGAGTGTCTTCACTCAGAGATTCTAACTCATTGGCTATGTCTTCAATTTCTAGCTCGCTAGGTAGTTTTATCGCCATTTTAGCGCTGAATAAGCTAGAGCTTACCCCTCCGCCTCCAGCAATGAATACACGCTGACAATCCATATCTAAAATTGAGATACCTTGATTATCGAGAACGTGAGTAATTTCATTCACAATACCCGCTCTATCGTTGGCATCTAAACGAAGTTGGAAGATAGTGTCTTCACGATATGAGTGAGGCTCAGAGTCGACGAACCTAACAACAAGAGTCTGACAAGAAGAGAACGCTTGTTTAACGATGTCGACATTTTCTCTTGGAAGCTCTACTTTGATGACACCTGCAACTTGGTCTTCGATAAAGTTTACTTTGCTGATCAGCCATTTCCCGCCGTTTTCGTGTGTGATTGCAGCGAGCTCTTTAATCGTGGCGGGTGACGCTTGTCCGACAAAATTAACAATAAATACGGTGTTCATAATGTCCCCTCCTGGAATCAAGGTTTGGACGCAGTACGAATAAACGTGCTACTTAAGTTATTGGAATAAATCCTTTTATTTAGTGTAGGTGCTAAGGGCGGGTAAGGTTTGATGAAAGTCAATTTTTAACACTAATTCGTGATGCAAATAATTAAAACAATGTTTAGAGCACAAAAAAAGCAGCCATCGTAAGGCTGCTTTTTACCGAGTATCAACTTAGGATTAGAAGGTTACTTTTAACTCGACACCATAAAATTGACTGTCATAGTTTGCGCCTGCGTCCATGGCGAATTTTGCAACATCTTGGTTTCCAAACCAAGGTGATGAATTGAATTGTAGTTCTGCACTACCGCCCCATGCATCAGTTACCCAATAATGAACATGTCCAACAGGGTTTAAGAAGAAGAGCGAAACATCACCTGCGGTTTCAGAGCCCATAACTTCGCCGCCGTTTGCAATAATGTCTTGCTCAGCCGTTAACATCATTTCACCAACAACAGCACCAAAGAATGGTGTGATAAAAATATCCTGCCAAGATGGTACTTCTGCGAACGCCTCCACGCCATACTCCCAAAAGAACGTCGACATAGTTGCGGAGTACAAAAACGACTGAAATTCATTATAGCCAGCGTGACGTGCTGCCGTGTAGTAAACGCCGCCAAAATATGGGTGCATGATGTAGTTGAGGACATGTTCATCGCGATCCCAAACGGGGCCGTCAGAGACATTATCTTTCCACTTTTGCCCCAACTTACTCATGTCTCGGTCTTCTTCGTCCCATTTGGTGATACTTTCTGGAAGAAAAGTCATCATGCCTACGGTCGCGATACTGAGACCTAGAATGGTGTAGGTTTGACCCATCAGGTAATCCCAGTCTTTATCTTGAGGGATGATGAGATGTTTAGGCTGAAGCCCTGCGTCAAGGTTTAGTGAATCATCATTATTCTGTTCATACATAACACCGCGATTTTGAGCCTCGAAGGTGTACAGAGTCGTCGTTTCGCAGTAACCTGACAAGCAATCAGGTGTGTAAGAAAACTCTGTATGACGGCTTAGGTCATAGTGACTTGCGTGCGCAAGCGCTGACGAAGCCAAGCAAAGGCCTGTTAGAGTCGTCTTGAACATGGATGATTTTGACACAAAGGTCTCCGAGTTAATGGTGTATGTTCGGGCTCGTAATTATCCCTCAAAACATCAATCATTTAAACACTTGACCCTTATTTAGTCCCAACAAACCTCGGCGAGATTTGTCCAAATAAAAAGAAAAATAAGCGCTATAACGAAAATAGGATTGTGCTTACGTTCAGGAGTCAGTTGTGAAAATAGCAATGCTTAGTACTGGTGAGGAAGTCCTCCACGGTGATATTGTTGATACTAATGCGGCATGGTTGTCTAGCCTGTTTTATCAACATGGATTTGGCTTAACAAAGCGCTCAACGGTTGGCGATAGCCTATCGAGTTTGGTTGAAGAGTTTTTAATGCTCAGTTTTAACAACGATGTGGTTATTGTTAATGGTGGTTTAGGCCCTACAACGGATGACATGAGTGCTGCCGCCGCCGCGAGAGCCGCCGATTGTAAACTGGTGCTATTCAAAGAGTGGTTGCAGCATCTAGAAAGTTTGTATGCTCGACGTGGCATCCCTATGCCGGACAGTAATTTAAAGCAAGCGATGCTGCCAGAAACAGCAGAGATATTGGACAACCCGATAGGCACTGCTTGCGGTTTCAAAGTGCTGATTAATGATGCCATTTTTTATTTCACACCGGGGGTACCAAGTGAATTTAAGCTCATGGCAGAGACGCAAATTCTTCCCGATCTGAGAAGAGTGTTTCCAGATGTTCAAGGCTCATGTTGTAGTCGAATCTACACGTTTGGTCTATCTGAATCCGGTATTTCAGATAAGCTAGATCAGCTAAAACTTCCTCAAGGCTATGAGCTAGGGTATCGCTCTTACTTGCCTTTTATTGAAGTGAAACTTTTTGGTCCTTCAGATCAGATTGAACAGCGTTTGAAACTAGTACAGATAATTAATAAACACCTTGAGAGTAATACCGTTAGTATTGACTTACCTATGGTTGAAAATGTCGGCCAGTTGTTGGTCGATAAAGGACTAACGGTGTCGACCTCCGAAAAAAGTAGCGGAGGATACTTAACGTACTGGCTAAACGGCGATGAAAACGCTGAAAAGCAACTAGGGCATGGTTGGATACTACCGAGCCTGACTCAAGCGATGGCCAACAGCGGAGATCCATTAGCAGAGACGTTTGCTCTGGCTGGCGCTACGCGAGAGAAGTGTGGGACGGATTTATCACTCGTTACTGGCCATATTGAAGAGGGCGTTTTTTCCGTCGCTTTATCGACACCGTCAGGCGAGTGGGGAGCGTTATATAAACTCTCGAAAAAGTATCAGCGCAATGATCAAGTTAAAGTGATCAGCACGGCAGCACTAGACTTGTTGCGTCGCCACCTAGAACGTAAACCGATGTTTGCGCATTATGCATTTTTAGAGAAAGTTAAAGAGATGCACCTCCCGAGCAGTGCTTTATAACCAAAGCTCTATACAGTAGTCTGAGAGACAAAACACAGAGACAAAAAAGCCAAGGTGATTACCTTGGCTTTTGCATTTTATACCGTCGAGTCAACGTTATGCGCGCTGCTTTTCTTTCATCGCGTAGTTAACGCCGCTAAGTGACAAATCTGATTTTGCTTTACAGATACAAGGTAATATTTCATCACTTTGTGTGTAAGCCATGGCAAAACCAACATACTCCACTTCACCAGACTCCAATTTGCAGCGACAGGCGCCGCAGTGCCCATCACGGCAGTTGTATTCTGGTAATAGGCCAGCTTGCTCCATTGTTTCCAAAATCGTATTGGAAGGGTTGGATTCAATGCTGATCAGTTTGTTGATTTTGAGTGTTGCCATTACAGCTCGAATCCTTCGAAGTCATCTGCGCGAACTTCATTGTCAATTTGACCCACAAGGTAAGAAGAGATTTCTGCTTCTTGAGGCGCAACTTGAACGTTATCTGAAGACAACCAAGCGTTAATCCATGGAATTGGGTTAGTTGTTGCTTCTGGATACGCTGCTGGTAGACCTACCGCTTGCATACGAATATTTGTGATGTATTCAACGTATTGGCTTAGGATGTCTTTGTTTAGACCGATCATAGAGCCATCTTTGAATAGATACTCTGCCCACTCTTTTTCTTGCTCAGCCGCTTCTTTGAATAGGTCAAAACAGTCCTGTTTTGCCTCTTCTGCGATTTGCATGAAAGTGAAGTCATCTTGACCGTTACGTAGCAGGTTGATCATGTGCTGCGTGCCGTTTAAGTGAAGTGCTTCGTCACGAGCGATCAGCTTGATGATTTTCGCGTTACCTTCCATTAGTTCGCGTTCTGCGAAAGCGAAAGAGCATGCGAAACTTACGTAAAAACGAATAGCTTCTAATGCGTTAACAGACATCAGACAGATGTACAGCTTCTTCTTAAGATCGTACAGACTAACCTTAACCGTTTCACCGTTAAGGACATGCTCACCTTCACCGTAGCGATGGTAATCATTCGTCGCTTGAATCAAATCGTCGTAGTAGTGCGCGATGTCTTTTGCACGCTTCAGAATGTGCTCGTTCTCAACGATATCATCAAACACTACAGCAGGGTCGTTCACGATGTTACGAATAATGTGTGTGTAAGAACGAGAGTGAATCGTTTCAGAGAAAGACCAAGTCTCAATCCAAGTCTCTAGTTCTGGCAGAGACACAAGCGGCAGCAGTGCCACGTTAGGGCTGCGGCCTTGGATAGAGTCAAGAAGCGTTTGGTACTTCAAGTTAGAGATGAAGATGTGCTTCTCGTGATCTGGCAGTTTGTTGTAATCGATACGGTCGCTAGATACGTCTACTTCTTCTGGACGCCAGAAGAAAGAAAGTTGTTTCTCGATAAGTTTTTCGAAAATCTCAAACTTTTGTTGGTCGTAACGTGCAACGTTTACTGATTGACCTAGGAACATTGGTTCCTTCAATTGGTCATTCTTTTTTTGGTTAAAAGTACTGTAAGCCATAATGCCTCAATTCCTTTTAAACCTCCCCGTAAGGGGGAGGTTATCGATAGTCTGTCTTTACGGGTTCGCTAGGTACGGGAAGATTAAATCTTACAACCGCCGCCAGCACAATCGTCATCTTGTGGTTGAACAGCGTCTTTCTGTTCATCTTTCGCGCCATCACGAGTGTTGTGGTAGTAAAGCGTTTTCACACCAAACTTATACGCTGTTAGCAGGTCTTGAAGTAGTTTCTTCATTGGAACCTTGCCAGTCTCGTAACGTGACGGGTCGTAGTTAGTATTAGCAGAGATAGCTTGGTCAACAAACTTCTGCATAATACCCACAAGGTGTAGATAACCGTCGTTCGAACCGATATTCCAAAGCAGTTCATAGCTGTCTTTAAGTTCTGTGAACTCTGGTACAACTTGCTTCAGGATACCGTCTTTCGAAGCTTTTACTGAAACGTAACCACGTGGTGGCTCAATACCGTTAGTTGCGTTTGAAATCTGAGAAGAAGTCTCAGAAGGCATTAGTGCAGTCAGTGTTGAGTTACGTAGGCCGTGCTCCATAATTTCTTTACGTAGGCTGTCCCAGTCGTAGTGCAGCGCTTCGTCACAAATTAGATCGATATCTTTCTTATACGTATCAATCGGCAGTAAGCCTTTCGCGTAGTTCGTCTCGTCGAATGAAGGACACTTACCTTGCTCTTTCGCCAGTGCTACAGATGCTTTCAATAGGTAGTACTGCATTGCTTCGAACGTACGGTGAGTTAGGCCGTTCGCGCTACCGTCAGAGTATTTCACGCCATTCTTCGCTAAGTAGTAAGCAAAGTTAATCACACCAACACCTAGCGTACGACGGTTCATAGTCGATTTGTATGCCGCTGGTAGAGGGTAATCTTGGTAATCAAGCAGTGCATCTAACGCACGAACAACAAGATCGGATAGCTCTTCGAAATCATCTAGAGACTTGATAGCACCTAAGTTGAATGCAGAAAGCGTACACAGTGCGATCTCGCCTGAGTCATCTTCAACGTTAGTTAATGGTTTCGTTGGTAGTGCGATTTCTAAACATAGGTTCGACTGACGAACTGGAGCAACTTCAGAATCAAATGGGCTGTGAGTATTACAGTGGTCCACGTTCTGGATGTAGATACGACCCGTTGATGCACGCTCTTGCATTAGCAGAGTGAACATTTCAATCGCTTTAACCGTTTCTTTCTTGATTGAAGGATCGTTCTCGTACTTCACGTATAGACGCTCAAACTCTTCTTGGTTTTCGAAGAATGCGTCGTACAGACCAGGTACATCAGATGGTGAGAATAGCGTAATATTGCCGCCTTCAACTAAACGTTGGTACATCAGTTTGTTTAACTGAACACCGTAGTCCATGTGACGAACACGGTTTTCTTCAACACCACGGTTGTTCTTAAGTACCATTAGTGAGCGTGCTTCACCGTGCCACATTGGGTAGAAAACAGTAGCTGCGCCACCACGTACACCACCTTGTGAACAACATTTTACTGCTGTTTGGAAGTACTTGTAGAACGGAATACAACCAGTGTGGAATGCTTCACCACCGCGAATCTCTGAGCCTAATGCACGGATACGACCTGCGTTGATACCAATACCAGCGCGCTGAGATACATAACGAACAATTGAGCTTGCTGTTGCGTTAATAGAATCAAGACTGTCTCCACACTCGATCAGAACACATGAGCTGAACTGGCGAGTAGGGGTACGCACGCCAGACATAATTGGCGTAGGTAGAGAAATCTTAAATGTCGATGTCGCATCGTAGAAACGTTTGATGTAATCAAGACGTGTCGCTTTTGGATATTTCGCAAATAAGCACGCTGCTACAAGGATGTATAAGAACTGAGCACTTTCGTAAATTTGGCCCGTAACACGGTTCTGTACGAAGTACTTACCCTCTAGCTGCTTAACTGCCGCGTATGAGAAGTTTAGGTCGCGTTTATGGTCGAGGTACGCATCAAGTTCGTCGAGTTCTGCTTTTGTGTAGTCTTCTAGAATATGTTGATCGTACTTACCCATATCGACGAGGCGAGACACGTGATCATAAAGCGTTGGTGGCTCGTATTGGCCATACGCTTTTTTACGCAGATGGAATACCGCTAGGCGAGCAGCTAGGTATTGGTAATCCGGAGTCTCTTCAGAGATCAGGTCTGCCGCAGACTTGATGATTGTCTCGTGAATATCTGTCGTTGTGATGCCGTCGTAAAACTGGATGTGAGCGCGAAGTTCTACTTGAGAAACCGAAACATTATCTAGACCTTCTGCAGCCCAAGTGATAACGCGGTGGATTTTATCCAGATCGATACTTTCTTTACGGCCATCACGCTTGGTGACGGTAAGTTGTTGGTTCATTCTGCTTTATTTCCCTAAGAAAACTGATAAAAGCCGTATTTTTGTTTGTTTATGTGCAATATGAGTAAAGCTTGCGGCGGCTTTGTGATCAAAGTCTATCTATATATTGTCGCTTAAACACAACATATAGGGGTTCATTTGTTTGCGGGTTACAAGATAGTGCTATTACACTGATTTATCAAGGTACAGATCTTGGATGACTTGTGGATAACTGACAAAATGAAAAAAATCAGTAAGTGAACACTAACCGATGAGAAAAGGGCTGACTTGAATGGTTAAAAGTACGGTTTCGAGATCGGTTTAGAAATAACCGCATGCAAAAATATTTTCCTTGATCTTTGGCCGTTTTTATCTGCGAAAAATGGCTTGGTCAAAATGGAATCTAGAGCACGAATTTTAGCCATAAAAAGACAAAAAAAGCGGCAACTTTGTGCTACCGCTTCCGATTCATTTTCTTTAAAAAATGTCAATCACAAAACTCATTTTTTAACTTAATAGCGTTCAGTATTTTTTAGTATGAACGATGTAGTTTACATCTACATTACGACCGAGTTTGTAGCTGTCATTTAGAGGGTTGTAATGAAGCCCAGTAATGCCCATTTCCGTCAGGTCAGTTTGGTCTATCATCTTCATCATTTCGGCTGGCTTGATAAACTTATCGTGCTCATGAGTGCCTTCAGGAACAATCTTAAGAAGCTTCTCAGCACCGACAATAGCAAATAAGTACGACTTAATGTTTCGGTTCAAAGTTGAGAAAAACACGTGACCACCGGGTTTGACTAGCGCAGCACAAGAGCGGATAACGGAGAGAGGATCTGGAACGTGTTCAAGCATCTCCATACAAGTCACGACATCGTAAGTTCCTGCGTTTTCTATAGCGTGGTCTTCTATTGTGCTCTGAATGTAGGTCAGTTGAGTGCCTGTTTCTAATGCATGTAGTCGCGCGACTTCTAATGGTTCTTTACCCATATCAAGCCCCGTCACAATAGCGCCTTCTTTTGCCATGCTTTCAGCAAGAATGCCACCACCACAGCCGACATCAAGTGCTCGCTTGCCAAACAAGCCATTTGCTTTTTCAAGTACATAGTTCAAACGAAGTGGGTTAATTTGATGAAGCGGCTTAAACTCGCCTTCTAAATCCCACCATCGAGAAGCCATGTCCTCGAATTTCTTAATTTCACTTGGGTCGACGTTTTGTGCTTTAGTCATAATTGGTTTTATTGCATTCAATCTGAGTCCTTTAGAGGGCGCCAGTATACTCCAACGTTTTACACCCAAACAACCTCGATGTGCTTAGTTAAGGGACAATGACAGAGTTCACTGGCGCGGCAATCGAGACAGGTGCCTGTAATTTGTAAAGCGCTAACTATTGTTTTTGCTTCATCCTTGAACTGGTGCCAGTGACAATAACTCTAAAACCTGTATTTTCGCGTTGTGTGGTTAAAGGAATTTACCTCGCTTTTCCGCGTAAAGAGTCCGATTTTGCTCAATATTGACCGAAATATAACCACTAATCAGAAAGATATGGGATGAGTGTGCAAATTCTCGACATTTGATTCATAACCAAGCTCACAACCTGATAAAAGGAGAGGGAAAGTGATGCCGAAGTGATGAATTGTGTGTTATATTTTTGCACCTTACACGTATCGTAATTACGATCAGATAATAGAGGGATAATGGCTCTATGAGCGATTTAGCTAAAGAGATCACGCCCGTAAACATTGAAGATGAGCTTAGAGGTTCATACCTAGACTATGCGATGTCAGTCATCGTGGGTCGTGCTCTTCCAGATGTGCGTGATGGCCTAAAACCAGTACACCGCCGCGTTTTATTCGCGATGAACGTACTAGGCAACGATTGGAACAAACCATATAAAAAATCAGCCCGTGTTGTCGGCGACGTAATCGGTAAATACCACCCACATGGTGATAGTGCTGTGTACGACACAATCGTACGTATGGCTCAGCCGTTCTCGCTTCGTTACATGCTGGTCGATGGTCAAGGTAACTTTGGCTCGATCGATGGCGACTCTGCTGCGGCAATGCGTTACACCGAAGTTCGAATGGCAAAAATTGCCCATGAATTATTGGCTGACCTAGACAAAGAAACCGTAGACTACGTACCAAACTACGACGGTACTGAGCAGATCCCAGCGGTTCTTCCAACTAAAATTCCAAACCTATTGGTTAACGGTGCTTCTGGTATCGCAGTAGGTATGGCAACCAACATCCCGCCTCATAACCTTGGCGAAGTGATTGATGGCTGTCTTGCATACATCAATAATGAAGAAATCACTATTGATGAACTAATGGATTACATTCCTGGTCCTGATTTCCCAACGGCGGCGCTTATCAGCGGTCGTAAAGGCATTGTAGACGCGTACAAAACAGGTCGTGGCAAAATCTACATGCGTTCGAAAGCGGACATCGAAGTGGAGAAGAATGGTAAAGAGACCATTATCGTCACTGAAATTCCTTACCAGGTGAACAAAGCTCGCTTGATCGAAAAGATCGCTGAGCTAGTTAAAGATAAGAAAGTAGAAGGCATCAGTGCACTGCGCGACGAGTCAGATAAAGACGGTATGCGCATTGTTATTGAGTGTAAGCGCGATGCTGTGGGCGAAGTAGTTCTAAACAACCTTTACGCTCAGACTCAGCTGCAAACCACTTTCGGTATCAACATGGTGGCCCTAAACAATGGCCAGCCACAGCTATTCAACCTAAAAGATATGCTGAAGTGCTTCGTTGATCACCGTCGTGAAGTTGTGACACGTCGTACTATCTTCGAACTGCGTAAAGCGCGTGAACGTGCTCATATCCTTGAAGGTTTAGCTCTAGCGCTTGCTAACATTGATGAAATCATTGAGCTTATCCGTAAGGCACCTACACCGGCTGAAGCAAAAGCGGGTCTTATCGCTCGTGGTTGGGATTTAGGCAACGTTTCAGCAATGCTAGAGCGTGCTGGTACAGATGCTGCGCGCCCTGAATGGCTAGAGCCTGAATATGGTATTCGTGATGGTCAGTACTTCCTGACTGAGCAACAAGCACAAGCTATCCTAGATCTACGTTTACATAAACTAACAGGTCTAGAACACGAGAAGATTCTTGGCGAATACAAAACACTTCTAGAAGAAATCGCTGAACTCATGCATATCCTTGCGAGCACTGAGCGTTTGATGGAAGTGATCCGTGAAGAACTTGAAGCGGTTCGTGACGGCTTTGGTGACGCTCGTCGTACAGAAATCACAGCTGCGAGCCATGATATTGACATGGAAGAGCTGATCGCACGTGAAGACGTTGTGGTTACTCTATCTCACGGTGGTTACGTTAAGTACCAAGTACTGAGCGACTACGAGTCACAGCGCCGTGGTGGTAAAGGTAAGAGTGCGACTAAGATGAAAGATGAAGACCATATCGAGCGTCTTCTAGTGGCGAATACCCACGATAACATCTTGTGTTTCTCTACTCGTGGTAAGACATACCGCCTGAAAGTTTACCAATTGCCTCTAGCGAGCCGTACTGCGCGTGGTAAGCCAATTGTGAACATCCTTCCATTAGAAGAAGGTGAGCGCATTACCGCGATTCTACGTGTTGATGAATTCTCTGAAGACAAATTCATCTTCATGGCAACAGGTGACGGTACGGTTAAGAAAACGCCGTTGAACCAGTTTGCAAACGTACGTTCAAACGGCCTAATCGCTGTGAACCTACGTGAAGACGATTCGTTAATCGGTGTGGATATCACTAACGGCGAAAACGAAATCATGCTGTTCTCTAAAGCGGGTAAAGTGGTTCGCTTTAAAGAAGCAGAAGAGATTCCAGTACTTGATGAAAATGGTAAACCAGTTCTTGATGAGAATGGTCAGCCAGAGATCAAGTTTAAAGGTGTTCGTCCTATGGGTCGTACCGCCTCTGGTGTTCGTGGTATGAAACTGGCTGAAAATGACCAAGTTGTATCACTTATTGTTCCTTCGCACGAAGGCGATATCCTAACGGTTACAGAAAACGGTTATGGTAAACGTACAGCACTTAGCGAGTACCCGACAAAAGGTCGTGGCACTCAAGGTGTAGTTTCTATCAAAGTTTCTGAGCGAAATGGCCCGGTAGTTGGTGCTATCCAGGTTGTTGAAGGTGATGAAATGATGATGATCACCGACGCTGGCACGTTAGTACGCACTCGTGTGGGTGAAGTTAGCCAAGTTGGTCGTAACACACAAGGTGTAACGCTTATCCGTACTGCGGAAGATGAATCAGTTGTTGGTTTGCAACGTATTGAAGAAGTTGATGATGAAGAGCTGCCTGCTGATGAAGATGCAGAAGCGTTAGAGTCAACAGATGAAAATACGCAGCAAGACGCTCCAGCTGCTGATGATGCAGAGGAAGGTAACGAAGAGTAATCTTACATCGTTATCCTGATATGAAAAGCCGAGCCCTTAGTTGCTCGGCTTTTTTTGTATCTGTATCAACGCATTTAAAGTAAGAAATGCGTACACTGACGTTATCTTTGTTTACAGGACGTGTTATGTCTGTTTGGTTTTTCGCTGCCATCACTCTGATGGGGTTGTTTATCGTACTCTTATCACTGAGTGCATCAAAAGCTAAACCTGCTCAATGGTTTGGCTTTTGCCTGTTAGTACTTGTCGTGACGAGTGCCAGTTTCTTATTGCTTCATCAAACACCGCCTAAACCAATACACGCGGAAATGTCACGAATGATGACTGCTCGTGACATCATGAAAGAGATTCAAGACCAGTTGCGTGAAGATCCGAACAACGCTGAATTGTGGTTCCAACTCGGGCAGGGCTACCTGCTAGAGGGTGAATTTGACGGTGCGTTGATTTGTTTTGATTACGCGATCCAACTGACTGAGCCAGTCAGTGCCACGCAACTTGCTGCAAAGGCGACTACCTTGTACTACATTCACCAGCAATCAATGACGCAAGAAGTTAGCTTGCTTTTGGAGCAAGCTTTGCAGATAGAACCGCACAATGAAGCCGCTTTGTCTTTGATCGCAAATGATCATTTTCTGTCATTCCGATTTCAGGAAGCGATTGATGCCTGGGTAATATTATTAGATTCTAATGATCCAAATTTAGATAGGGTGCAAATCATTAACTCTATTAACAAAGCAAAAGAGCTATTGTAAGCGTACAATTTAACAAGCAATAGAGAGAAAGGTGGGCAACGAATGAAAAATAAAGCACTAAGCATATTGGTTTTGCTGTGCGGCTCTGTGCTGGCGGGTTGTAGCTCTTCCGATCATTCTGGCTCTTCCTCTATGGTTTATTATTCATCGGGTTATTACGATCCGTGGTGGTACGATCATGACGACTACTGGATTTATTACTATCCGGGCTGTTGCGATAACGACGATGAATACAAAGAGAAACTGGAAGAGTGGTGGAATGGTTTAGATGAAGACCAACAGCAATCCATCAAAGACAAAGTCGAAGATTGGAAAGACGATGATATGTCCGCCAATATCGATAACATGAAACGCCAACTCGACGATCATTGGCAATCATTGCCTGACGAGCAAAAGCAAGAGATTAAAACCAAATGGGAGAATCGTCCGGAACGTATTGAGCCAGCGACTTTACAAGACAAAGCGGTAAAAGAAAAGGTTCAACAAAGAAAAGCATTACCGGAAACGAAGATCCAGCGTCCAGTTGCTCGTCCAAATGTGCAGATACCTAAAGCACGTCCAAATATTCAGCCTAGACCGAGGCTTCCTCGTCGCTAGTACGTTCGATTTTGTCTCTCGATAGAATCGGGGATGAAGAAATAAAGATAACAAAGAAACAAATAAACAAAAAAAAGGGGCGTTCAGTACGCCCCTTGTTGTATCTATAAACTAACCTCTGCAAGTTAGACTAATATGTGGCTTCGCGTTCAGCTGCTGCTTTATCCCATTCTGGTGCCACCGTTTCTAGGAAGTGTTTCTTGTCTGCGTTCATCTTATCCATATCCATGCCCAGTGCTTGCTGTGCTTTCGCTTTGGTCGAGATATCTGGAATTTGAACAGGGTCAGTAATGCCTTTGGTTGCCAGTAAGCGAACCAACTTGGTACGGGCGTCAGCAGCGCGGTCAACTGCAGTACCAAGTACTTCTAGTGCTACCTCAGGAGCATGCATGTGGACACCGTGAGAAGCAATCGCGTAGTCCCAACGCCATTGTGTGTGGCGAATATCTTGTAGGATAGGTTCCATCTCTGCTTCTGTTGCACCTGCTTTCCACGCTGCGCCTGCTTCAAAGTGTGCCGCTACGATTTGCTTCTCAGCGGTTAGCTTCATGTTCAATACTTGCGCTTTGCGAGTCGAAACGATGCCTTGTAGCTGCTCTTTAGTTTGGGTATGGCATTGCGCACAGGTGTCTTCAAAACGATCAAATGGGTTACCCACTTTGTGGTCTGTGTACACCGTACCGTCTTCTTTGGTCACTTTAGGCATGTGGCAGTCCACACACACCACTTTGTTTTTACCATGAATACCCGCTCTCCAAGTTTCGAAACCTGGATGTTGCGCTTTTAGCATCGGCGCTTTAGATACGGCATGCGTCCAATCTTTGAAATTCAACGCGTCGTAGTATTTCTCCATGTCATTAACGGTGGTGCCCATATCCCATGGGAATTTAACCGCTTTAGTTGGGCCGGTGAAGTAGTATTCAACGTGACATTGAGCGCAGACCGATGCTTGCTTATCTAGGCGAGACTGTTCATCAAAGTTTTTACCAATAGTATCAAAAGCACGCTCGACGTATGGGCGAGTCAGTGCTAGCGCAGGTTCGCCTTTCTTGAAGGCTTCAGAGCCTGTGTTGTGGCAATCGGAACAACCGATAGGGTTGACGATTTCTGAGCCTAAGCGTGCCCATTTACCTTCGAAATAACCGTCTTCACCACGTTCATCAATCACGCGAGCAACGTCTGGGCTTTTACAGCTCCAACAGGCCATTGGCATAGGCCCGGACTTCTCGTCGGTTGGTGAACCGGTACGTAAGGTTTGGCGAACATCATCAAGTGCGTAAAAGTGACCGCGCGCTTTGTTGTAGTCTTTCGCGAAGCCGTAGCCAGCCCATAAGATCACCATGTTTGGGTCTTCACTTAGAGCATCTTCTATGTGCTCACTTTCGGATGTTGCTTTCCAAGAATGGTATTGATCAGGGTGGTTCTGTTCAAAGACATCGTTACGAGGATCGATAAAATCCTTCTCTTCTGCCGCTAACGGAGCGCCAACCAAAAATAATTGGCTGGCGAATAAGGTCGCAACCGCAATAGGTGCGCTCATCCAGTGTTTTATGCTCACAGTGTTATCTCCATATTCGTTTTTATTAGCAGCGTTGTGAGGAGCTATTCCAAATAAGAACTGGAGATCTACGATTAATAATATTGCTTAATTGGATAGATGAAATAGAGAGTGAATCTTGTCTTGTTTTAGATCAATTTACACCAGTGATCTCAGTCATATTTGAATTTATATACCTCTAAAGTGGTATCTGTTAAGTCATTGTTGTGCAATGCTTTGAGTTTTTAACCTTTTTAAATATAGGGTGATTTAGTTCGCTTTTTGAGCAGGCGTTTCTACCCCTTATGAATAATAGAGGTATTATAAATATAGGTTTAGCGTTGTGGCTTTCCGAAATAAGAATTGATGTCATTTGAAGATCTAAAAAATATCTTCAGAGGAAATTAATTGTCGCTCAAATAAATAATTGAGAATAGTTATCAATTATTATCGAGCTAAGGAAAGAACAATATGGGCAATATAAAATTGACCATAGAGACAATGCTGAAACTTCTCTTCGTCTTTGCCATCTATGGTTTCTCCATCGCCGCCCATGCGACTTCTTCAGAGCCGATTGAAGGTGCTCAAGCTGAGCGTCATCAAGTCGAGTTGATCCGTGACCGTGACTACAAGTGCCTGCAATGTCATAAGGATGCAAAAGAGACTCTGAACTTATCGCATGATTCGCAAGCTCTACTCAGCCAAGGGAAGCAACTTAATTGCACTAACTGCCATAGCAACATTGGTCCCGACCATCGTGAAGGTGCACCTGATGTGATTAAGTTTTCTGCCGCGCAATCGAAAGAGGTACACGACAAAGTGTTCCTTGATCCAAGTATGATTCTTAAAGCCAACAGCCAATGTGTGGATTGCCATGCACCGACACAACTGAGAGAGAGCCACTGGACGCACGATGTGCACGCCAAAAACCTCACTTGTTCAAATTGCCACGATGTACACGCAGCGAAAACCAAAGCGTTGTCGTACGACAGAAAACAACTGATCAAGCAGTGTGTGGATTGTCACTCTGAATTTGCCGTCGAACCTGAACTTGCCAAAGAAGAGGATAGATAGCATGAAATGTTCGAGAAGAAACTTTTTAGCCGGCAGCGGCGCGTTGATTTTAACTACAGGCGTTGCAGGCACTTCCGTTGTTAGCTCCTCTCTTTATGCCAGCAACAGTGAACAAGCGAAACGCATGGGTATGGTTCACGATGAAAATGCCTGTATTGGCTGTACCGCTTGTACCGATGCTTGTCGCGAAGTAAATAAAGTCCCTGAAGGCGTAACGCGACTTAAAATTCATCGCAGTGAACCGATTGGCGAATTTCCAGATGTGGAATACCAGTTTACTCGCGAATCCTGTCAGCACTGTGATAACCCACCATGTGTGTACGTTTGTCCAACAGGCGCTGCATACAAAGATGAAGCGACAGGCATCGTGGATGTACACAAAGAGAAATGTGTCGGATGTGGTTATTGCCTTGCTGCTTGCCCTTACCAAGTGCGCTTCTTTAATCCAGCCGATCACTCTGCGGATAAATGTAACTTCTGCCGTGATACCAACCTAGCGCAAGGTAAGCAGCCAGCTTGCGTGGAATCTTGCCCAACAAAAGCACTCATCTTTGGTGATTTGAATGACCCAACTAGCGAGGTGAGCAAAGCTATCGAAAGCCATGTTGTCTATCGCGATAAATCGCATTTAGGTACGCAACCTAAACTGTACAAAATTCCGCATAGCAAAGGGGAGGTGTCATCATGAACGGCTTCGAAAGTGCATTCCACTTTGACTCGTTAGTCTGGGATTGGATCATCGCGATTTACTTATTCCTTGCTGGGATGTCAGCGGGTACGGTGATGATTTCAATCTATTTAAAACGCAAAGTGATTGAAGGTGATCCCGCAAAAAACGGCATCATGAAAGCGATGGCTTGGCTCGCACCATTTGGCATCATTGCTGGGTTGGTAATTTTGATTTTCCATTTAACCAAGCCTTTAGAGTTTTGGAAGATCATGATCTACTACAACCCAACGTCTGTGATGTCGATGGGCGTGATCTTGTTCCAAGTGTACATGATCGTGTTGTTTGTTTGGATTGGCGTTATCTTCCGCCATCAAATCATCAGCTTCTGTGAAGGGAAGTTACCAAGCAAACTGCTGGATTTTGCCGATGGCATTTTGATTAAGGCGGGGAAAGCCAACAACGCCATTGAATTGTTCTTGGGCTTCTTAGCCATCGTACTTGCAGCGTACACTGGCTTTCTATTGTCTGCGTTGAAGACTTATCCAATGCTAAACAATCCAGTACTGCCAATCTTGTTCCTGTTCTCTAGTTTGTCCTCGGGCGCAGCGGCATGCTTGATGTTCGGCATCTTGGTGTTTAAAGAGTCGACCAGCAGCCCAAGTGTATCTTGGGTGCACGGATTTGAACGCCCAGTAGTGTTGTTTGAGTTGTTTGTCTTAGTGACCTTCTTTACTGGATTGATCTTCAGCGGTGGTCAGAACGAAGTCGCGGCTTGGAATGCAATTTCGAGTGGATTCTGGGCTCAATGGTTCTGGGTTGGGGTAGTGTTCATCGGCATGATTACGCCTTTGACTCTCAATTGGTTGACGCCTTCTGAAGTGCGCCACAAAGGCAGTTACGTTTTTGTGGTCACGACGTTGAGCTTGGTTGGCGTACTTATGCTGCGTACTTTCATTCTCTATGCCGGTCAAATGACCGTAGTGTAAGGGGGATAAATGGAAGCTGAGCTAGGGTTCTTCTTACTGATATTGGTGGCTGTAACATCGACTTGTGCATCGTTGCTGCATTGGCTACGTCGTGCTATGAGTAAGAAGGCGACATTGCCGCATCAAGTCGCGATGTCCCACATCATTAGCTTAGCTTCCTTCATTTGTTTAGCACTTCTGATCGTCTGCTTCGTGCAAGACAACTTCGCGTTGGAATATGTTGTTACGCATTCCAACAGTCAACTTCCCGTAGCATTCAAGATTGCTGCCGCTTGGGGCGGGCACCAAGGCTCCATGTTGTTTTGGGTCGTCACCTTGAGTTTATGGGCGTCGTTTATTGCATTTAAGTCACCGCTCAACGCCCAATATACTTGTGACTGTTTAGGAATCATGAACCTTCTTATTGCGACATTTGCTTGGTTCACGTTAATGACCTCTAACCCGTTCGAGTATGCCCAAGTATTGGCGTCGGAAGGACGAGATCTAAACCCAATGTTGCAAGATGTTGGGCTTATCATTCATCCACCATTGCTTTATCTCGGTTATGTCGGTTACGCAGCAATATTAGCTTTTGCATTAGCAGCGCTATTGGGTAAACAACCGATGAGCGATTGGTATGTGGTTGCTCGAAGCGCAGCGTTTTTTGCATGGGGAACGCTCACGTTGGGTATCTTGGTGGGATCATGGTGGGCGTACAATGAGCTAGGGTGGGGCGGCTGGTGGTTTTGGGACCCTGTGGAGAACGCTTCTCTACTCCCTTGGCTTACTGGTACTGCTTTGTTGCACAGCGGTGTTGTCGCAACACGTAACAGAGGCGCAATTTGGAGCACCTATGCACTGGCGTTTGCTACGTTCAGCCTAAGCACTTTAGGGACATTCGTGGTGCGCTCTGGCGTGCTGACTTCAGTGCACGCTTTTGCGGTGGACCCAACTAAAGGTTTGGTGCTGATTGGTGTATTGAGCTTGCTTGTCATTATCACTTTTGGCGTACTGATTTTGCGAGGAGAACAACTCCCTCGTTTCAAACTTCAATCTCTAGCGAGCCAAGCTTACACTGCTTATATCGCCAAAGGGCTGCTGGTTATTGCGACTGCCATCGTTTTTCTTGGCACTTTTTATCCGATGGTTTATCAACTGCTCGGCTTAGGGAACATTTCGGTTGGCGCACCTTACTTTAATAGTCTGACCTTTCCATTAAGCATACTGGCTCTGATTGCCTTAGCATTCATGCCAGTGCTGAAATGGACAAAAGGCGCAGTTCCGAGTGGAAGCACTGATATCGCGATTAGTATTGCGTTATCTATAGTCTCTGGGATCGGGTTTATGTTCTCAGTGAACGTACTGCATTTCGAAGTATTGCTAACCATAATATTGGCTACTTGGGTGATTGTGGCGCATCTCGTTATGCTGTTTCGTTGTTCCAATAAGCGCAAACTCATGCCAATCGTGATGGCACATATCGGTTTTGCGCTGGCGGTGAGTGGAGCTGTATTCAACAGTCACTACTCATATGAACACAATTTACGTGTCGAACCCGGCAGTTCTCAACAAAGGGCGGGGATCACTATCGATTATCATGGTATCGAATGGCTGGTGGGGCCAAACTACACCGCGGAACAAGGACAGATCACCTTGCACTTGGAAGATGGCCGCATGCTCAATTTCAACCCGCAAAAGCGTCATTACCCTGTGCGAGTGATGAATATGACCGAGCCTGCGATTCGTTCACTATGGCATGGCGATTATTACGTGACATTGGGTGACAAAGTCGATACTCATGCTTATGCGATTAAAGTTCAGTACCGCGCAGGTATTTGGTGGATATGGTCTGGCGGGCTACTAGCTGTGTTTGGTGCGCTATTAACCGGCCTAAAGAAAAGGAGAGAGGCTATCAATGCGATCGAGAAATACGCTTAAACTCGCAGGTCTGTTTGTGGCTGTTGCCGTGTTTGCTGTAGTAACTGCGGTGGCTTTGTCTGAGCGACCACATGTTGAATTGTCCCCACAACGAAATTTAGAGACACCTAATTTTCGCTCTACTTCTCTGATCTCTGATGACATGGTTTCTGAGCAGTTGTTCAAAAGCGACGGATATAAATTATTGAATGTTTGGGCATCTTGGTGCGGAGTATGCAAACGAGAGCATGAAGAGTTATTGCAGTTAGCAGAACTCGGTGTGCCTATTATTGGGCTGAATTATAGAGATCAAAAACAAGCCGCTCGTGAATATTTGAGCTCTAAACGAAATCCATATATTGAAGTAATTAGTGACCCTAATGGAAAGCTTGCTGTGGAGCTAGGTGTTATCGGAACGCCGGAAACTTACTTGATTGATCAAAATGGTCGTATATTGATCAAATATCGTGGGGAGCTAACGGCAGATAAATGGAACGATATATTTTCAGGATACTTGAATGTTTCGATTTAATAATCTTCTCCTCACTTTAATCCTATTTATACTATTTTCTCCTTTCACGAGAAGTGCGGATATAGAACAGAATGTTGATCTGTTTGAATTTCATTCTGTTGAAGTGCAACAGCGTGCAACCTCGTTAGCCAAGACCTTACGCTGCCCGCAGTGTCAAAACCAAAACCTTGTCGAGTCTAATGCACAAGCGGCTAAAGACCTGAGGTTGAAAGTGTATACGATGGCCAATGAAGGCAGCTCAGATCAAGAAATAAAGGACTATCTAGTTGCTCGTTATGGGAATATTGTTCTGTATCAACCACCATTAAATTATTCCACGGCGCTGTTGTGGATCTTTCCTGTGCTATTTTTGATCTTTTTTGTCTTATATTCGATCCGAATGGTGAAGCGTAATTAATGTGACCGTTATTCCACTATTAAAAATAAATTGTGCACTTAACAAGCAGAATGTTATCATTTTTCCGAATTTATGAAGTTTCCAGTATAAAGAAAATAAAAATTTTGAGCTGGATAAGTAATAAAAGAACGAAATAGGTGCACGCAGTGGATTCAGTTATATTACAACTTAAAAAAGACTTCTATTCGCAGATTCGTGCATTGCAATCACCGAACCTGCCTCAAGTTACTTCAACGCTCGCCGTGTTGACCGACGAGGAAATCCAAGAACTCGAAGCAGTTTGGATTGAACTCGCCGTTTGGAAGCGCAGTCAGACCCATTAAAAGATAGACCAAACGACCTTCTTGAAACCCCAGACAAAATTTGTCTGGGGTTTTTTATTGTAGTTTTTTTAAATTGTTATAATATAACAATTGTTCAGTTGGAGAGTGGTTCTCTTTTGCTGTCTTGAGTGGATAACTGCCCTCAATTGTGATCTCTATATTGCAAAATGCGGTATCAGTCCCCATAGTTGAAGAGCAACGAGTAAATCCCATGAATGCAATAACGAAAACGCATCAAGCGCATCAAGCAATAAATCGAGTGAGTATAGATATGGCGGAAGTACGTGCCAGAGTAGATTTTAAAGTCGGGGCAAAAAGTAACATTGATGCCGAAATTCTGTCTTTCCATGGTCTGAAGACAGACAAAGAGCATGTTGCTATTATCTTTAAACAAGCGGACCAAACTCAGGACATGCCTTTAGTTCGTATGCACTCTGAGTGTTTGACAGGCGATGTGTTCCACTCTTCACGCTGTGACTGTGGTGAGCAACTAGAAGAGACGATCAATCGCATGGGCGAGTCCGGTGGTATCATCCTGTATCTCCGTCAGGAAGGTCGTGGTATTGGTTTGTACAATAAGATCGATGCATACCGCTTACAAAGCCAGGGCATGAACACGTACGAAGCTAACAACCATTTGGGCTTTGATGATGACCTGCGTGATTTCACAGAAGCAGCACAAATGCTAGAAGCTTTAGGCGTGAATAAGATCCGCCTCGTGACGAACAACCCTAAGAAAATTCGTGAGTTATCTGAGTACGGAATTGAAATTGGCGAGGTTGTCAATACCTCTGCACATATCAAAGATGGCAACGAAAATTATCTGAAGGCAAAAGTCTCTCACGGAAAACATGACCTAAAGGTTTAATCCTAAAGATAAAACTGACAATAAAGCCTGTGAAAAACCTCATTTTTATGAGGTTTTTTTGTATCTGGAGTTGCAAATAAATTGTAAATTTGTATTATCTCGAGACTAAAGTGCAAATAAGAATAATTAGCACTACCAATACGATAATTGAAAAGCTCAACAAGGATGCTTCAGATGAATGCAAAAAAAGTTTTAGTCCAATCTATTGCTGCATCACTCCTCATTGCCTGTGGTTCTACCGTTGCTGCCACAGTAACTAAACAACAAGTAGTCGAACATTACGCGGACGTTGCCCATGCTGTGTTTGCTGATTCAGTAACAACAGCGAAGGCGCTTGACGTAAAAATCGACGAATTTCTAAAATCACCATCAGCGAAAAAGCTTGAAGAAGTAAAACAAGCTTGGCTAGATTCTCGCGTGCCTTACCAACAGTCTGAAGTTTTCCGTTTTGGTAACGCGATTGTTGATGATTGGGAAGGTCAGCTGAACGCATGGCCACTTGATGAAGGTCTGATTGACTACGTAGCAGCTGATTACCAATACGAATTGGGTAACGAAGGTGCGGCTGCCAACATCATCGCGAACACTAGCCTACAGATCGGTGCTTCTAAACTGGACGTTTCAAAAATTACGCCAGAATTACTAGCAGATTTAAACGAAGTAGGTGGTTCTGAGGCAAACGTTGCATCAGGTTACCACGCGATTGAATTCTTACTTTGGGGTCAAGACCTAAACGGTACTAACGCGGGTGCAGGTCAACGCGCTTACACTGATTTCGTTGTGGGTTCTGAGTGTACGAATGGCCATTGTGACCGTCGTGGTGAGTACCTAAAAGCGGCCGCTGATCTACTGGTTCAAGACCTTGAGTGGATGGAAAAGCAGTGGTCTGCTGAAGTGAAAGGCAACTACCGTGAAGAGCTACTAAACGAATCTGCTGACAATGGTCTACGCAAGATGCTATTCGGCATGGGCTCTCTTTCTCTAGGTGAGCTAGCGGGTGAGCGCATGAAGGTGGCACTAGAAGCGAACTCAACTGAAGACGAGCACGATTGTTTCTCAGACAACACGCACAACTCTCACTACTACAATGAGCAAGGCATCTACAACGTTTACACAGGCACATACAAAGGTGTAAACGGCAAAGAGCTATCTGGTCCAAGTATCGCTGACCTTGTTGCTCAAAAAGATAAGAAAGCCGCGACCGACATTCAAAAGCAGTTTGATACAACACGTAGCCAAGTTGGTGAGCTAGTGACTTCTGCAGAGAAGAACAACCAGCACTTTGACCAACTTATTGCAGCGGGTAACGCACAAGGCAACGCGCTAGTAAACGACACCATCATGTCGTTGGTAGCACAAACCGGTGCGATTGAGCGCGCGGCAAGCATTGTCGGCATCGACAGCCTAAGCCCTGATACTGCTGACCACGAGTTTTAATAAGAAAACCATAATAAATAAGGGCTCTTTGTGAGCCCTTTTGACGTTTGAGCTCGTTGTTATCACCCTTGTTGTCTATGTAGAGCAATGATATGAAGCCATACCTAATTTCTGCGCTAGCCGCGATCCTTTCTTCTTCTGCCATGGCTTATGATGTTAAGTCTGGTGGCAAAACCAGTGTTAAAAAAGACGGCGCGAATGCCTATTCTCTTCCTGCTGCTAACTTGCCAATGAGCAAACGCCTCGATTTTAGCGTTGGTAACAGCTTTTTCCGCAACCCTTGGGTACAAGCGCCAGCGTCAACAGACGCTCGTGATGGCTTAGGCCCGCTTTTTAACACCAATGGTTGTCAGAATTGTCACATCAAAGACGGTCGTGGTCATCCGCCAGAGAAAGATGATTTACATGCCGTGTCTATGTTAGTGCGCTTAAGCATTCCTGCGATGACGCCAGAACAAAAGAAAGCTTACATCAAAGATGGCGGCATACCTGAGCCGACTTATGGTGACCAGCTTCAAGATTTCGCCCTGCAAGATCAAACGCCAGAAGGCAAAATCGAAATCACTTACACCGATGTCCCAGTGAAATTTAAAGACGGTACGACGGTGACACTAAGAAAACCTCATTTGAACATTACCGAACTGGGTTACGGCGATATGCACCCAGATACCGAGTTCTCAGCACGCGTGGCACCGCCAATGATCGGCCTTGGTTTGTTAGAGAGTATTCCCGACGAAACGCTACTTGCTTGGGCTGATGAACAAGATGCCGACAAAGACGGTATCTCAGGCAAAGTAAATAAGGTGTGGGATATTGAGAAGGACGACTTCTCGATTGGTCGCTTTGGCTGGAAAGCAGGACAACCGACGCTAATGCAGCAAAATGCAGCAGCATTTAATGGTGATGTGGGTCTTACGAGCCATTTATTCCCAAATGAAAACTGTACCTCGAAACAAAGCATTTGTGACGACATGCCAAATGGCGGCAAACCTGAAGTGAGTGAAAATATTCTCGACTTCGTAGAGTTTTACAGCCAACACTTAGCCGTACCTATTCGCCGTAACGTCAATGATCCTAACGTGAAACTTGGTCAGCAAATCTTTGCTGCGTCTGGCTGTGAAAGCTGCCACAAGACCAGTGTTAAAACGGCGAAACGACCAGAGTTACCAGCGCTTTCTGAGCAGCTTATCCACCCATACACAGACATGCTTTTGCATGACATGGGTAAAGGCTTAGCCGATAACCGTCCGGAATACTTAGCAAACGGCCGTGAATGGCGAACGGCACCGCTATGGGGCATTGGTTATACCGAAGAAGTAAACGGACATACTTACTTTCTACATGATGGCCGCGCTCGTAACCTGATGGAAGCGGTGCTGTGGCACGGCGGCGAAGCGGAGACAGCGAAACAAAACGTCTTAGCACTGAACAAAAAAGAACGTGACGCATTGATTGCGTTTCTGAATTCTCTATAAGGAGGCAACCATGAAAAAAACACTATTAGTGAGTGCGATTGCCGCAACGTTAAGTTTGGTTGGTTGCCAATCGACTGTCGGTTCGAGCTCAACCAAGCCTGAGAGTACAAGTCATATTTCTCAAAGCGTGTACGAGGTTGAGTTTCAATCAGCTCAGACGTTTTTAGCGCAAACCACAGAACTTGAACAACGCTTCGCAGATTACTGCGCATCAGAGTCGAAAGATGATGCACAAGTAAAACAGCAATGGCATCAAACTATGCTTGCGTGGATGGCATTACAAGGTCAAGAACGTGGCCCTGCTACGGCGTTGGAGCAAAGCTGGAATGTTCAGTTTTGGCCAGATAAAAAGAACACCACTGGTCGTAAAATGTCTGTACTGACGAAATCTGATCAAGCTTGGAGTGCAGAAGATATCTCCACCCAAAGTGTCACCGTGCAAGGTTTAGGTGCATTGGAATGGCTGCTTTACGATAAAGCGTCGACCTTATCTAGCAACAGCAATACCTGTGCGACAGGCGTTTCGATTGCAGAAAACCTCGATAACAAAGCGCAGATCATTGCGGATTCTTGGGCAGAGAACCCTTGGAAATCGCTAGAGATGACGGAATGGGAGTCTGAGTACATTTCACTGCTCTCGAATCAGCTTGAATACAGCATGAAGAAGTTGAGCCGACCGCTAGCGAAGATTGGCAAGCCTCGCCCGTATTTCTCAGAATCGTGGCGTTCAGAGACCTCGCTTTCAAACTTAAAAGCCAACCTTCAAGGGATGGAAGCGTTGTACTTTGCTAACGGGAATGGTCTAGATGCGCTACTAAGAGAGCAAGGCCATGAAGATCTCGCAGACCGTGTTGTTCATCAGTTTGAAATGGCGTTAGAAACTTGGCCAGAAGATAAGAGCTTGTTTGCTGCACTACAAACAAAAGAAGGCTATCGCATGGTGCTCGCTCAGTACAATAAGCTAGAGCAATTGAAGTACCTGATTCACGAAGAAGTGGCGATCGAGCTTGGCGTGGTTATAGGATTTAATGCAACCGATGGTGACTGATCAAACCCGCCGAAACTTACTGAAAGCCGCTCTATTCGGGGCGGCTACACCTATGATGCCATTTGGTTGTGCTTCAACAAGCTCACGTGAGCCTGCGTTGATCGGCTGCTCTATCATTGGCCGAGATAAATATGCAGCGGTGGTAGCGGATGAGCATGGTATGCCGCTATCTTCATTGCCGATTCCTGAGCGTGGTCACGGTGTAGCAACCAACCAACAAGGCCACGCCGTAGTTTTTGGTCGTCGACCAGGTACTTTCTTCATGGTATTTGATTATCGCTCAGGGCAGATGATCAAACTGCAACTAGCAAAGCCAAATCGCCATTTCTATGGGCATGGCGTTTACTCCCATGACGGCACATTGCTATTTGCCACAGAAGGGGAGAGGGGGACAAGTCGCGGGATCATTGGTGTTTATGATGTGCAGAAGCAATATCAAAAAATCGATGAGTTAACAGGTTTTGGCCTTGGCCCGCATGAAGTGATCATGATGCCTGACGGCGCACTAGCGATTGGCGTCGGTGGCGTACACACCAACGGCCGTGAACCACTGAACCTTGAAACGATGAAACCGAGCTTAAGTTATCTTTCACAAGATGGTGCGTTGCTGGATCAGGTTTCTTTACCGGATCACAAGTTGAGTATTCGCCACTTAGCCCATGATGGTGCGGAAACCGTGCTTTGTGGGCAGCAATATCGTGGTGAGCCGGATGAGTATCCAGCCTTGATCGCCATGCACACGCGTGGTGGTGAAATGCAAGATCTTCAAGCTGAGCCTGAAGAGTGGGCGCGTTTCAATCACTACGTTGCGAGTATTGCAGCAACCGATGAATGGATCTTAGCCACTTCGCCTCCGGGCAGTTGTTATGGTATATGGTCTAAATCTACGGGCAAATTGGTCGAGCTAAGTGCGTTACCAGATGCCTCCGGTGTTGTGGTCTATGGCGATGAGTTCCGAGTCAGCTCTGGGGCGGGAAAAGTGGTAGAGCAAAGGCCTGAAGAGTCAAAAAGTACCTTCGCAAGCGGAGTGCAATGGGACAACCATTGGTCGAGAATTATCTAGAAAGATCATTGAGTAATTACTTATAGAGAGTTTTGTTGTCGTTTTCGGCATCAGATTCTTAATTTTAAACCTGCAAGCTGTGAGATATTTGCCATACTTTTTATTATGGCAAGTAGCGCAAGGATCATTTCAGTGTTTGCTAGGGTTTTAATCATGACGGCACTTCTGGTGCCGTTTTGCAGCTTTTCCACCGTCGTTTCTCTCGAAGCTTCAGCGCAAGTCGAGCAAGAGGGAGCGGTACAAAAGCTGTCTGTAGAAAAAATGATCCATTATCCAGAGGTGATTGATCAACTGTATCAAAGCACCAATTACCGTTTGAACTGGGAAAATGAAAGTGATATTGAGCAGTTTCTTTTTCAAGTAAACCTGGTTGCACTTGCGGATGTCACCGATGAATTCGAAAATCAACTTCACCGGATAAACCAAGTAAGGTGGCAGGGAGATAATCTCGACTTCGATTTAGTGATGACAGATTCACTCTTGATGTACCTTAGTTATCTTGAGCAACTCCCCGAAGAAGGGATTAATTGGCTATTTACAGACAAAGCCCATGTTACGTTACCCGCTCCTAGCATCGATACTTTATCGGTTCTGAGTAATGAGATTACGGTTGGCAAACTTGGTCAGTTTTTGGCAAGTCTCCGGTCTCCATTACAAACAGATGATGCTTTCTACTCCGCCTATTCTTCGCTATCGGAACATTCTCAGTACCAATATCCTGCCTATCAACAAACTGGGCTAGCACGTGTTGGCGATATATTAGAAAACAGACCCCTATTGATTGAGCGAATGGAGATCGTAGGCGTAGATGTTTCTTACTTGGATTTAGTCACTGAAGAATATGACGAACAATTAGAGCTTGCGATAAAAGAGTTCCAGCGTATTCATGGTTTGAAAGAAGATGGCGTTATCGGCCCGAATACCATTCGGTGGATCAACTTTTCTCCTCAAGAGCGATTGCATCTGCTGGCGTTGAATTCTGAGCGTTCAAGAATTTGGTCGAAAGAAAGGGATAATGTTGTCTTTGTTAACGTGCCTGGATACGAAGTCACGTATTGGCATGATGGTCAACCCTTGTTTGAGTCTAAAGTTGTGGTAGGGAGAGCATCAAGAAAAACACCCATCATGTCGGTGGCATTGGATTCAGTTATTCTCAACCCAACTTGGAACGTGCCTTGGACTATCATGGTTAAAGACATTATTCCTAAAGTAAAACGTAATCCGATGTATTTGATTAACCATAACATTCAAATCATTCGGTCTTGGACTTCGAACGAAATTATTGACCCTACAACCATCAATTGGGCAACGGTGAATCCGAGAACATTTCCTTATCGTATGCGACAGGCGTCGGGCTTACAAAATGCACTGGGATTGTACAAGTTCAATATGCCTAACCCACAAGCTATTTATTTGCATGACACGCCAAGTAAGAACTTGTTTGAACAGGACAGACGCGCATTCAGCTCAGGATGTGTTCGTGTAGAACATGCAGACCAGTTAGCAGAACTTCTGTTCAAAACTCAGGGGCTGGAAGAACGTTTAGCGAAAAAGCGAGAAAGTTCTCGTCGGTCTAACACGTCAGTTCCTTTGGGAGAGCGCATTCAAGTACACATCATTTATCAAACAGCATGGTTGGAAGAGGGAACGCTTTACTACCGTGATGATATCTATAAGTACGATCACCGCAGTTGAAATCTTTAAGGAAAATTTACAAAACGAAGAATTCTCTTTTCGTTCAATAATTAATCAATAATTACTGCATCTGAAAATCAAGATGGAGCATTTTATGCATTTGACGTGACAAATGTGTTTGGTTAATGTCCACGACTTGTCTAGTTGTTGAGCACTGTATTTTGAAATGGTAAGTCGTAACTTTTCCCGCCGAGATTTCCTTAAAATGACCGCTGGTGGTGTGGTGTTGGCGTCTGCCCTGCCATCATTTTCTTGGGCTTCACTCCCTGACGAGCCACGTGCGCTGGCGATGAACAACCTTAATACTGGAGAGATCCTCGAAACATGCTATTTCGATGGAAAACGATACATTAATGATGAACTGCAAAGGCTGAATGAGTTTTGTCGAGACCATCGACGAAATGAGGTTCATCCCATGGATAGACGCTTGTTCGATCAAATAAGTCAAATTCAAAAGTTAATTGGTACAGAAGCAGAGGTGATCGTCATTTCAGGTTACCGTTCTCCTGCCACTAACGCCTCGCTGCGCAACGGGTCTTCTCGTGTAGCGAAAAAGAGCATGCACATGGAAGGAAAGGCCATTGATTTCCGTTTAGACGGCGTGAAGCTTTCAACGGTTCGTGATGCTGCATTAAGCCTAAAAGCCGGTGGCGTGGGTTATTATCCAGGCAGTAACTTTGTTCATATCGATACGGGTGCTGTTCGTTCCTGGTAGTGCCAGTTGAGACAAGGTTTCTAGTCTCAGAACGTCGTCGATTACCCACAGTTCAAAGCTTGAAGTCGCTAGGCCTTAGTGTCATAGTTGCGGCAGTTTTCACGCAAATTTATTCGGTATAGGTTATCTATGGCTCTGAAATACCAAGTTGTTCCAGTAACATCTTTCTCTCAAAACTGTTCTATTGTCTGGTGTGACGAAACCATGAAAGGCATTGTGGTTGACCCAGGCGGCGATGAAAAGCAGCTCGCTATGCTTATCAAAGAGCTGGGTGTTGACGTGGTAAACCTAGTGCTAACACACGGTCACTTGGACCACGTAGGTGGCACGGAGCCGCTGTCTGCACTGCTTGGCGGTACAGAGATTGTTGGTCCTCACAAGGCAGATAACTTCTGGTTGCAAGGTTTGGAAGGTCAGAGCCAAATGTTTGGTTTCCCACTGACAGAAGCGTTTGAACCGCACCAATGGCTAAGTGAGGGTGACACTGTCACTTTCGGTAATCAAGTGCTGAACGTATTCCACACACCTGGTCATACACCTGGTCACGTTGTGCTTTACAGTGAAGAAGCGCGTTTAGCGTTTGTGGGTGACGTTTTGTTTAACGGTAGCATTGGTCGAACTGACTTCCCACAAGGTGATTTCAATACGTTGATTAGTTCTATCAAAGAGAAATTGTGGCCTTTAGGCAGTGATGTCACGTTTGTCCCTGGTCACGGCCCTCAATCGACTTTCGGTCATGAGCGTAAAACTAACCCGTTCGTTGCTGACGAGATGCCGCTTTACTAAAAGTGCGTGTACTAAGCATTATTCTGGCTCGGCGGCAGCTAAGTATCGCCGAGTCAGTCCCACAAAATCCTCAGCCTCACGATCTAGATCACTTGCTGATATAAATAGATCGTAGCCATAAAAGCCTCTCTGATACTTCATCCGGTTGGCGAGCATCGCTAACAAACCTTTGTACTCAATCCCATCTCTGTTTATATACGGTTTAGGGTCAAGCACTATATCCTCAAACTTATCTTCACACTGATTTTGTTTCGCGCCTAAGTAAAGCAGTGCTCGCTGGCTGAGGAGAATTTCTGTCGCTATACGAGGGCAGATTGAATTTAAGTAGGGTGAGTAGTGTTTTAGACGAATACCGATCCAAGGTAGCGGTTGGTGCCACCCTTCCTGTTGGTAGCTACAAATACCGATTGACTCAATATTTCGCCATCGGACGACCCAACCTCCTTTAAAAAGGTGTTGCTGAAAGTGAGAAGCTGTCAGCGTAAAAGTGACTTGGCTTTTCTTAATCATCAAGATGGCGAAACCAACGATTGCAGACATCAAAATGACCGACAACATGGCTTGCTTCCATCCCGGAGAAATGGCAACCAAAAACAAAGTGATGAGTGCAACGAGCAACAAAAGTATTCTGTTGATAGGGGAGTCGGGTTTGAAATGTGAATTTGTTAGGTGCAGCGTTTCCATGCTTATAACCTCATCGAATACTTGTCCAAAAATAAGTGGGTAGCTTTATGTGCATTGATTTGCATTTAAAATAAAACAAACCTCTGTTTTTATACCCAGTATTCAATAAATCCGTTCATAAAATATCTGATTAAATAGTAGACGTTCTATGCTTTGAGCGCATTTTTCATCGCGTTTCGCCGCTAAAACCTACAAATTGCTTGTGAATTTTGGTATAAAACGCGCTTCAAATTTTCATCCCTGCTGAGATGCAGTGAACTGGAGAAATATTCAATGAGACTTGCTCATAAGCGTAAAGTGCAGATGAAACTGCAAAAACGCATTAAAGCGACAGTAGCAAACTTAGCTGCAGCACCTAAAGCAGTGAAGCCTGTTGCGGAAAAAGCAGTAGCACCTTCTGTTGCTGAAAAAGCTGTTGCGGAGAAAGTAGTAGCTGATAAAAAAGTAGCTGCAGTGAAAACAGTTGATGTTGCCCTTACTCCTAAGCAACAACAAGTATTAGACATCGTTATGGCGAATGCTGAAGGTATTAACCCTAAAGGCATCGGTCTAGCTGCAGGTCAAGAAGATACTAAAGCGGCATCATGGGCTACTGGCGCACTAAAGAAGCTTCTTGAAGAAAACCTAGTTCAAAAAGAGCAGTTAGCAGGTAACAAAGTTATCTACAAAGCAGTTTAATTACCGCTACCGTTCTAGATTGAATACCTCGGCCGATGCCGAGGTATTTTTTATCTTGGTATTGGAAATAATGCATTAAGTACTGACTTTAACACTGCCAATAAGTGGTTTGTCACATTTTCTTAAATACTATGTAAATTTTTTGGCAGAAAAATACGTACGTATTGTCTTTTATTTTTATTTATAGATAAAAATATAATTTATTGATTTTGCTATTAACAGTCTTTTGTCATGACGGTTGTCCTACGTACTTGTACGTAATACCTTAGGCTAATGCCTTATTGATGAATTACTCGCTTCCGTGTTCATGCCCATTTCGCATTAGACAACATTGTTACATCTTTTATACCGAATACAGCCAATCCTAATGAAATGGATGACAACAATAACCTTGGTGATAAAGGACGTGAACGATGAGTCTAATCCAAAAATCTTTAAAACGAGTGCTCAAAACAACCGCTGTCGCTGCCGCGATGGCACTCGCAGCGACTTCTGTAAACGCTGCTGAAAAAGTCTATCGTTTAAAGCTTGCTGAAACTTGGGGGCCTAATTTCCCAATTTTTGGTGATACCACAAAAAACATGGCCAAAATGGCGGAAGAGATGTCCAACGGACGTTTGCAAATCCGCATTGATTCCGCAAACAAGCATAAAGCGCCTTTTGGGGTGTTTGATATGGTTAAGTCGGGTCAGTATGACATGGGTCACTCAGCGTCTTATTACTGGAAGGGTAAGGTTCCAAACACACTTTACTTCACTTCTATGCCCTTCGGTATGTTGCCAACTGAGCAGTATGCATGGTTTTACTACGGCGGTGGTATGGAGCTGATGGAAAAAGTGTACTCTCCACATAACTTGATGTCTTTCCCTGGCGGTAATACCGATACTCAGATGGGCGGGTGGTTCCAAAAAGAGATCAAGTCCGTCGAGGACTTACAGGGTTTGAAAATGCGTATCCCAGGGTTTGCTGGTGAGATTTTGGCTGAGTTAGGTGCCAAGCCAACGAATATCGCCCCTGGTGAGCTATATACTTCTCTAGAGCGTCGCACAATTGATGCCTTGGAATGGGTTGGTCCATCGCTGGATCTACGTATGGGCTTCCACAAAATCGCGCCTTACTACTACACAGGTTGGCATGAGCCAGCGACTGAGCTTCAGTTCCTCGTTAACAAGCGTACCTGGAATCGTCTACCTGATGACCTAAAAGCGATTTTGCAAGTAGCCATGAAAACGGCCGCTTACGATATGTACACGCAATCGAAACACGAAAGTGGCAAAAACTGGGCATCTATTAAGTCTGAATACCCAAATGTTGAAGTAAAAGATTTCCCACCTGAAGTAGTAGCTGCGTTGCGAGAAGCAAACGATCGTTTGTTGAAAGAACATGCAGAAAAAGATGCTTTGGCGAAAGAGATTCAAGAGTCGCAAGCGAACTATATGAATCAAGTTCGACCATGGTCAGATATTTCGCACCGAGCGTACTTAAACAGTCAAGCTCAACAATAACGTTATGAAGCAGGCGATGCCGAGAGGTTTAGCCTGCTATCGAAGCCCAAGAAAACTTCATAATGAATGCTCCGCACCATAGCGGAGCGCATCTAAACGTTCCACGGAGTTCGGAATGAGAAGTCTTATTTATATTGAGCGATTATTTAACCGCTTTAGCGATTTCCTCGGATGGTTATCCAGCATCCTGTTTATTTTGTTGTTAGCAAACGTTGTGTACGACGTTGTCATGCGTTACGTGTTTAATGATGTGTCTATCGCATTCCAAGAAATGGAATGGCATCTATTCTCTGCCGTGTTCTTGCTTGGTGTGCCTTACGCAATTAAGTCCGGTGGCCATGTTCGCGTCGACATTTTTTATGAACGCTTATCTTACAAAGCACAATCCATCATCGACATCATAGGCACACTATTTTTCTTATTCCCTTTTTGCCTACTGGTAGCTTGGTTTGGTGTTGATTTCGCTAAGGAAAGTTACGCGTTAGGCGAGACGTCTGGTGACCCAGGTGGCTTACCATATCGTTGGATTATCAAAGCGATGATTCCGCTGTCATTTTTCTTTATGGCGGTGAGTGGTATTGGATTGTTACTTCATTCAATCAACAAAATTGTCAACCCTCATCTCATCTATGCCGGTAATAACGGTAAGTCGTAAAAGGAAGTCATTATGATCGGTATAGTGATGTTTTTTGTTGCGCTCTTTGCGCTTCTATTGGGATTTCCCGTTGCCTTTACTTTTGGTGGTATCGCGCTGATTTTTGGTGTTTGGGCTGAAGGCATCGAGATGTTTGCTTTTATGCCATATCGAATTCAGTCCATTATGGAAAATACGGTGCTAATGGCCGTACCGCTGTTCGTTTTTATGGGGCTAGTGCTACAGAAAACGAAGCTTGCTGAACAGCTACTAGAATCAATGGGGCGTTTGTTCGGTGGCGTTCGCGGTGGTATCGCTATTTCTACCGTGTTAGTTGGCGCATTGCTTGCGGCTTCAACGGGTGTGGTAGGCGCATCAGTTGTTGCGATGGGCTTAATATCTCTTCCTGTGATGCTCAAGTACAATTACGACAAAGGTTTAGCGTGTGGGACTATTTGTGCGTCTGGCACGTTGGGCCAAATTATCCCACCTTCTATCGTGTTGATCTTGTTGGGTGATGTACTTGGCGTACCGGTAGGGGACCTATTTCAAGCTGCGATCTGGCCCGGTATTACACTTGTTGGCGCCTATGTGATCTATATTCTCATCTACGCGAAGTTGAACCCTCAAGCCGCACAGGCGATAGAGCGCGATGAGTCGATCAGTCGTAAACAAGAAGTGCTCACCGCACTGAAAGCTGTATTGCCACCTTTAGCATTGATCATCGTGGTATTGGGCTCCATCTTTGCAGGGATTGCAACACCAACAGAGTCAGCGGCACTGGGCGGTGCAGGTGCGATAATTTTATCACTATTGTATAAACAGTTTAGTTGGTCGATGATTTATGATGCATCAAAAGAGACAGTTAAAGTAACCGCAATGGTCTTTGCGATCTTACTTGGTGCGACCGCCTTTTCAATGGCATTTACCTACACTGGTGGTGATTATTTAGTTGAAGAGTGGATGTTAGAACTGCCGGGTGAAAAGTGGGGATTCCTTATTATTACCATGGTGGTGATTCTGATTTTAGGTTTCTTTATCGACTTCGTTGAAATCTGTTTTATCATCGTGCCAATTATTGCGCCAGTCGCTGAATTGATGGGCATTAATATGACGTGGTTTGCGATTCTTATTGCGATGAACTTACAGACGTCGTTCCTCACACCGCCATTTGGCTTTAGTTTGTTCTATCTAAAAGGTGTCGCTCCAGCAGGGGTTACTACGCGAGATATCTACAAAGGTGTGATGCCATTCATCGCGATTCAGATTGTTGTGTTGGCGTCTTTGCTGTTTTTCCCAGGTTTTTACGGTATGAGTTAATCACTCGATAATAAAGAGATTTTGTGAACTGAGAGTTTTTACCTTTTGAGACAAGTTGTTAAGCTGTTAATTATGTCTATGCAGACACAATCGATTCGTTTGTACTGCTAAGATAGTAAGCTGTAAAGGCAGCGTTTCATGGAGGGAAGGGATGCCTCTCAAAGCAAAGTTAATTCTGCTGACACTGATACCCGTGGTATTGGTGTCAGCGAGTATCAGCTGGATCTCTATCTATCAAACCAAGACCCTTGGCAAAAGGGAGGTAGAGATCTTTCATCAAAACCTGATCCAATCAAAAGAAGCGGCGCTGAAAGATACGGTCGACGTCGCTTTTGACTCCATTTCTTACATCTACAACGATCCGACTTTAGAAGAGAGTGTTGCCAAAACGCGTGTGAAAGCGATTTTAAATCGTTTGAGTTATGGGTCGGACGGCTATTTTTTTGCTTATGATAAATATGGTACCAACCTTGTACACCCAGTTCTTCCGGAGCTTGTCGGGGAAAACTTACTCTATCTTGAAGACGAAAATGGCGATCGCTTAATCGAAGCTTTATTGTATCAAGCGCAATCTGGTGGTGGATTTCATCAGTACCTGTGGCAAAAGCCATCTACGGGTGAAGTTGTCCCTAAGCTTAGTTACGCTGCATGGCTCGATAAGTGGGAATGGATGATAGGGACTGGGCTGTATATTGAGGATGTAAGCCGAGAAGTCGCCAATATGCGCGCGGCGGTGAACAAAAATATCGAAACGACATTTTTCTCAGTCGTCGTGATCTTAGCGGTGACCGTTGCTGTAATCATTGTTCTCACTTTGGCGATCAATCTGCACGAGCATCGCCTCGCTGATAAGAACCTGAAAGAACTGGCACATAAAACCGTGATGTTCCAAGAAGATGAGAAAAAGCATTTAGCGCGAGAACTGCACGATGGAATCAATCAGTTGTTAGTCTCCAGTAAATGTCATTTAGACTTAATGAGTCATAGACTGGAAGACGAAAAACTCAAATCCCACTTAGATAAATCACAACGATCGCTCGTTACCGCGATAAACGAGGTGCGGCATATTTCTCATCAGCTCCGTCCAAGCGCCCTCGATGATATCGGTTTAGAAGCAGCACTGACGACCTTGCTACAGGACTTTCATTCCCATTCCGGGATTGATATCGAGAGCAATTTCGATACTCAGCAGCATAAACTGACTTCGGAAGTCGCAACGACACTATATCGCGTCGCTCAGGAGTCTTTGAATAACATTGAAAAACATGCGCGAGCGAAAAAAGTAACGGTTACTTTGCAAAAAATGGGCAATATGCTGCAATTACTCATACGTGACGATGGGCTTGGATTTGTGGTTAACCATGCAGTGCACCAACAAGGGATTGGGTTAAGGAACATGCAAGAGCGTGTAGAGTTCATCGGTGGTGAATTTGAGCTAATGAGTGAGCTTGGCTTGGGAACAGAGATTACCGTGCTGCTTAATTTGGATGAAATAGTTTATGGATAAACCGATTAGTGTAGTGATTGTCGATGATCATCAAGTGGTATTGGATGGCTTCATGGCTCGTTTGGAGTTAGAGCCTGACATCGAAGTGGTGGGTACAGCAAGTAATGGTTTGGAAGCGATAGAGGTCGCAAAGCACTTGCAACCGGACGTCATATTGATGGATATCAGCATGCCAATAATGAACGGTATTGAAGCGACTGGTGTGATTAAAGAAGCTCGCCCAGAGAGCAAAATACTTATGTTGACCATGCACGATAATCGCGAGTACATCATGAAGGTCATGCAAGCTGGTGCCGTAGGATATATGCTCAAGGAAATCTCGGCCGAGAAAATGGTGCAAGCAATAAAAACGGTGAACCAAGGCTCGACGTATTTCTGTGAATCCGTCACACAAACACTCTTTACCCAAGAAGTGGTGCCTGCCACGCAAAAAACGAATCCTCTCAGCCGCAGGGAAGAAGCGGTACTTAAATTAGTTGCTCAAGGAAACAGCAGCAAGAAAATCGCCACTTTACTCAATATTAGTTATCGAACGGTAGAGACGCATCGCCATAACATTAAGCACAAGTTGGACTTACATTCGACGGCAGAGTTAGCAAAATATGCGTTTGAAACTGGGTTGACTGAGTAGGAGAGTAGTGCCCGCAAAAAGCGAGCACGTGGGAGCGAAACTAATCGGCTTTGGTAATGCTACCAAGCTCTAGCATTGGAGCAACATCGATGTCCTCTGCATTCATCATCGTCGAGATGCGTTGAACGGAAGATAGTAGAAGGGATTGCTCCCATTCTTCCAATTTTTGGAATCGATTAATGAAGTGCTCTTGCAGCGGCGTTGGTGCTTGTTTTAAGGCTTCTTGGCCCTTGCTCGTAAGTACAGCATGCACTTTACGCTTGTCTTGAACACTGCGCTGACGCTCAACAAACTGGCCTCGTTCTAGTCTATCTAGAATGGTCGTTGCGGTCGCTTGGCTCATGTTAGTGTGGCTAGACAACTGTTTAATCGTCACGTTATCTAAGTCATTGATAGCGCGCATCAAAATCAACTGTGGAGCAGTCAATCCAGACTCTTTGCTCAGCTTTTTAGAATGTAAATCAATAGCGCGGATGATCTGACGAATCGAGACCAATACTTCTTCGTACTTTTCCAATTTATTCATCCAGTCTGTAGGGAACATTTATCGAGGCGACACTAACTTAAATGCGCCCTTATTTAAAGGGGGGAAATCAAAAATTACCTCTACAATTTTACGCCGTGTCCTCAATACCATTTTGTCGCGCCTTTTCGACAAAATAAGAAGAGCTAAAATTATTATAGCAATAAATGTTTGTGGTCTAACTATTGTAGTAGTGATTTGTTCTATCAAAGGCCGTAACCACACAGTGAAAAGTAAGTTATTGGATTTTTTAATAGCAAAAAGATAGACAAAAACGTGTCAAATGATAGGATCTTGCGCCTTCACGGAATGCAAAACGTATCGTGTTCGAAAGATTTTTTTGTTTGGTACGTAAAAACACTACAAAAATAGAGAGGAACGATGACAAAGGGTATAGATAAGTACAGTATCGATAGTACCGACTATACGGTAGGTCAGGACAACGTTCAAAAATGGGGTTTTGATGTTCATAACCCAGTTTTTGGTATTAGTGCAGGTTTAATTGCGCTGTTTCTTGTCGCTGCATTAGTTCTAGATGCACATACCGCAAAGACGGCACTTGATGGGCTGAAGTGGAAAATTATTGGTTCATTCGATTGGTTGTTCATTATTGCAGGTAACATTTTCGTTATTTTCTGTTTGGCGCTTATCGTCTCACCAATGGGTAAGATCCGACTAGGTGGTAAAGACGCTGTTGCCGATTACTCGTTTATGTCATGGCTTGCAATGCTATTTGCAGCTGGTATGGGTATCGGTTTAATGTTCTGGAGTGTTGCAGAACCTGTCGCTTACTTCACCGGTTGGTATGAAACGCCACTTGGTGTTGAGGCAAATACACCAGAAGCCGCGAGATTGGCACTGGGTGCAACGATGTTCCACTGGGGCCTTCACCCATGGGCAATTTACGGTGTTGTAGCACTTTCTTTAGCATTCTTTGCCTACAACAAAGGTTTACCGCTATCTATGCGTTCGATCTTCTACCCACTTCTGGGTGATCGTGCATGGGGTTGGGCTGGCCACATTGTGGACATTCTGGCTGTGCTTGCGACTTTATTTGGTCTTGCTACATCCCTAGGTCTAGGTGCGCAGCAAGCAGCAAGTGGTATTCATCACGTATTTGGTGTTGAGCCAGGCCTAGGTCTGCAAATCGTCGTTATTACCGTGGTGACTTTACTTGCTGTTGTTTCAGTCGTACGCGGCATCGATGGTGGTGTTAAAGTCATTAGTAACATCAACATGGTTGTGGCGTTCTTGCTACTTCTCCTTGTTGGTCTTATCGGTTGGGCGGCGAGCCTAGGCTCGATTCCAACCACACTTATGGCATATGTAGAGAATATCATCCCACTAAGTAACCCGTTTGGTCGTACGGACGAAGCTTGGTTCCAAGGCTGGACAGTGTTCTACTGGGCTTGGTGGATTTCATGGTCGCCATTCGTAGGCATGTTCATCGCGCGTGTTTCTCGTGGCCGTACCGTTCGCGAGTTCATCACAGCAGTTCTGCTGGTTCCAACGGCGGTTACCGTTGTTTGGATGTCTGTATTTGGTGGCCTGGCGATCGAGCAAGTTGTTGATAAAGTAGGTGAGCTGGGCACAAATGGCTTGACTGACGTATCACTTGCTATGTTCCAAATGTTTGATGTTCTTCCATTTGGTAGCATGCTTTCTATCATCGCTGTTGTGCTGGTACTTGTGTTCTTCATTACGTCTTCTGACTCTGGTTCACTTGTTATCGACAGTATCACGGCAGGTGGTAAAGTCGATGCACCTGTACTTCAACGTGTCTTCTGGGCATTCATGGAAGGTGCAATTGCGGTTGCTCTGCTATGGATTGGTGGCTCCGAGGCGGTTCAAGCTCTTCAGGCTGGTGCCATTTCTACAGCACTGCCATTTACCTTCATTCTGCTTGCAATGTGTGTGAGCTTATTGATGGGTATGCGAACTGAGCGTCAGTAATTCGGCATTTTATAAAACCGTTTGACTAACAATTAATCAAAAGGCCAGCAATTTGCTGGCTTTTTTTGTGCGGTTTTTATGACGCTCGAGACAAAAAAATGACACATGAAAGTTCATATTTTACAAAGAGTTAATGTGCTATTTTGTTTTTTAAAAATTAGTGAATAGTCGTAAAAAAGTGTGTAATATTCATGCACCTTAACTGTTCTCCCAACTCAAAAAACTATAAATATGAAATTATCATTAAAACAAAAGCTTATAGGCGCAAGCCTTTCTGCTGTTGTTGTGATGGCAACAGCACTTACTTGGTTGTCGGCTGGTCAATTATTTGATCAGACTCGTTCAGGTGTCTATTCACGTGCGCAAAGTCTTAGTACTACTGCGTCAGAGGGAATTTCTGATTGGGTCAATATCCGTAAAGATATTGCCACTGCGTTCAACGACTACTCGACCGAGCAAGACGTTGTTCCTTTCCTACAACAAGCTCGCAAGGCTGGTGGCTTCGATGACATCTTCCTTGGTACACCAAACGGTGATATGTACCGCTCTCATCCGGAGCGTAACCGTGCTGATTATGACCCTCGCACACGTCCTTGGTACAAGGATGCTGATGCCGCGGGTAAGCAAATCATCACAGCCGCATATCAAGACGCAATCACGAATGCACTACTTGTGACCATTGCTGAGCCAGTAATGAAAAATGGTCAGTTTGTTGGTGTTGTTGGTGCGGACGTACTGATCGATCAGCTTATCAGCGATGTGATTAACTTAGATGCAGGTGAAAACGCGCATGCGATGCTAATCGACATGAATGAAGGCACCTTCTTAGCGCATCCAGATAAAAGCTTGACGCTTAAGCCTATCACCAGTGTTCTAAAAGATTTTTCAGAAGAGGCAATTGAGCGCGCCGCCGATGAAGGTCGTATCGAAGATACGGTAATCAAAGGAAAAGAGAAGCTTTACTACTTCAATAAAGTTCCTGGTACGCATTGGATGTTTGCGATTGAAATGGATCGCGCAACAGAAGAAGCAGGTCATGCGGTATTGCTACGAGATCTATTGTTCACTGCTGTGGCGATCACGATTGTGGTTATTCTTGCAGTTTCTTGGCTAGTTGGTTTCTTGTTCCGTGACTTGAACCGCGTATCAAATGCACTGGAAGAAATTGCATCTGGCGAAGGTGACTTAACGCAACGCCTAGAACCACGCAGTGATGATGAAGTAGGTAAACTGGCGGAAAACTTCAACCGTTTTGTTGGCAACATGCACACAATGGTTACTAAGCTTAGCCACGTATCTTCTGCGCTTTCAGAGCAAGCACGCACGACAGCACAGCAGGCTGAGGAGCGTAGTCAGCGTATCTCTTACCAGCAAGATGAAATCAACATGGTGGCGACGGCTGTGAACGAAATGGCAGCAGCGACACAAGAAATTGCAGGTAATGCTGATAGTACGGCAAGTAACTCAGAAGAAGCGGTTCAAGCTTGTTCACACGGTTCAAGCCAAGTAACTCAAACGCAAGGCTCTATTCAGAACTTAGCGCAAGAAGTTCAAGTTGCTACTGATGTGATTCAAGAGCTAGAAGCACACGGAAATAGCATCAATACGATTCTATCAACGATTCAAGGCATTGCAGAGCAAACGAACCTACTTGCACTTAACGCGGCGATCGAAGCGGCACGTGCAGGTGAGCAAGGCCGTGGTTTTGCTGTGGTTGCAGATGAAGTCCGCGTATTGAGCCAACGTACTCATGCTTCAACGCAAGAGATTCAAGAAACTATCGAGATGCTACAAGGCACAACAGCCAAAGCGGTCGGTATTATGGGTGACAGTCGTCGTCTAGCTGATACCAGTGTTGATGATGCCAATGCGGCTGCAGCGAGCTTGACGCAAATCCACACTGCTGTTGAGCGTATCAGTGATATGGCAACGCAGATTGCTTCAGCAGCAGAAGAGCAAGCATCGGTAACCACTGAGATCACTCGTAACACTGAAGGTATTCGTGACGTGTCTAACGAGTTGTCAGTCGAAGCTCATCAAGCAGCAGAACAAGCTGCTCACCTGTCTGAGCTATCACACGAACTTGAACAAGAGATTCAACGCTTTAAGCTGTAATCTTGTCTCAAGCTAAGCAAAAAAAAGGAGCCATCTGGCTCCTTTTTTGATCGCTATTAAGCGTGAAGTATATTACAGCCAGAACTCACTGATGGGTTGCTCTTCACTGTAATGATGGGCGATTTGCGCTTGCAGTAGCTCTGCGGTAGCAATTGCATCGGTTAATGCATGGTGAGGCGTATAGTCTGGCAGCCCATAACGGCGTCGAGATTGCGCTAGCCGAACCGATTCTGGTTTTTTCCCTTTTAAACGCTCCCAGAGAGAGCCTGAACGTTTCTGTTGAATCGTTTCTTCAAGGTGCAGCGTATCTAAAACAGGAAACTCAATACCTTCCCCTAAACGGCTTTTGAGCGCTTTATCCAGAAACTCTCTCTCGATACGACGGTAATGAACAACAATGATTTTCCCGCTTAAGCATGGTAGCAGCTCGCTTAAGATATCGCCTAAGTCAGGTGCATCGATCAATTCGCTGTGAGTAATACCGTGTATAATGACTGAATCTTCATCGAGTGCACGCTGTGGACGTACCTTCCAATGACGCGAGTTACGTAGGAAAATTCGCTTCAGGTTAAACGGCACCAAGCCAATAGTAATGATGTCATGTTTTTCAGGATTCAAACCCGTCGTTTCGAAATCTAACGCCACGAACTCCACCTCAGATAACGGTGTTTCTGGAGCAGGCGGCTTGTTGCTATAAAACGCAATTAAATTCTCATCCTTCGCCATCTCCAGCTTTTGTTCAAACTTCGTTGGCCACTGAATGGTTGGCTTCTGAAAGAGCTTTTTAATCATGCTAAACCTCACTTAAAGCTCTTGTTCGCTTGGTAGCGGAACTTAAGGAAATTTTGACCATTGCTTAGGATCTGGAATGCATCCTTTAGGTTGCGACGTTCAAACTCAGAGAGGTTTTCCGGTTCGATATTGTTATCAGGCTCAATGCCTAGTTCCACATCCGTCGCTTGGTGACGAATACGTACCATGGAAATAAATTCTAACGCGTCTTTTAAGTCTTGTGCTCGACCTTTTGGCAAAATGCCAGCATCAATAATGTCGTCAAGACGCTCAAACGAGTTCTGTGCACGTGAACCAACCGCCAGAGAGTGAACGCGAATTAAGTCGACCAGAGGAGCAGTACCGCGACGTTTGAGGTTGATGGAGTTGTTGTGTCTGCCATCTTTTTCCATCACGAAGTCTTTAAAGAAGCCTAGAGGTGGTGTTCTGTTTAGTGCGTTACGAGCCAAACACGCTAAGAAGCGGTTGTTCTTTCGAGCGCGACGAACAATAAAGCTAGTTAACTGTTCTGCCCATTTTAAGCGGCCATAGACGCCATCTAAGTCGAAAAAGATAGAGGCGTTGAGTAGTGCTTTCGGGTTCGGGTTATCAATCCAGTCAGCAAAACATTCTTCCCACTCTGAACGAGTCATGCGCCATAGTGGGTTGGTTGCCATAATATCGCCTGTGCAATATTTGTAGCCACAGGCATCTAACCCATCGCTGACGTATTTTGCTAGGGCTTCGAAGTATTTACCATGTTTCTCTTCTTGATAGGTCTCATCTAGAATGATGGCGTTATCTTGGTCAGTCACCAACAGTTGCTCATCTCGCCCCATTGAGCCAAGTGCAAGGAAACAATAAGGAATTGGCGGTGGGCCAAGCTCTTCTTCTGCCATTTCTAGCAGACGTTGTTTGAAGCTTCGGCCAATGACCGACATCGCGCTACCCACCATGTGAGAGTTGGCATCTTCATTGACCAGACGCACGAAGCTGCTTTTCACTTCTTCGGCAACAACGGCTAAATCTTCGATAGTCTGTTGTTGGAAAATACTACTCACCAACAACAACGAATTCTGAGATTCATAACGAACAATGTCGGTAGTTTCGATAATACCGATTGGTAATTGGTTTTTTACCACTGGTAGGTGATGTACGTTGTAACGCAGCATCGTTAACATTGCTTCATAGATGTAAGCGTTGTGGTCAAGAGACATGACCTCCGTGGTCATCACACTAGACACATCGTCCTGTGGGGACAAACCTTCAGCTAACACACGGGTACACAAGTCACGGTCAGTAATGATACCAAGTACTGGGGACTGTGGATCGTCTTCGTCACGAAGGAAATCTGGGTCGACGATAAGTAAAGCCGATACGTTGTCATTCGCCATTTGCTGCGCGGCTTGCTGGATTGTCTGACCACGATCAATCGTATGAGCATCGCCAGTTAGCAAGGTTTTCACTTTCGACGTCGTCAGGTCATTGGCGTCTTTGTTTTCTGAAATGGCTTGGCGTAAACGAGCGCTATTTTCAACTTCAACAAAATCCGCAAAGGAATCAAAGTTATCGTAAATTTCTTGGAAAATGTCACCAGGAATACAGTAGAGCAGGGTATCCTCAATGGCTTTTACCGGAAAGCGGACTTTGTTATTGGTGAGCATGCCCATCTGGCCAAATAGGTCACCTTCGTCAAGGCGGTTATACAGCTCACCTTTGCGTCGATAAACTTCAACAACACCGCTTCGCACCACGTATAAATCTTGGATATAGTCTCCAAAATGGATGATGGGGGTATCTTCTCGGTAGTACGAGATTTCGACACTCTCTGTCACCTTGTTTAGTGTTTCTTCAGGGAGTTCATTGAACGGGGGATACTTGGCGAGAAAGTTGTAAATCTCGAGAAGTTCTGCATCCATCGAAGGCGCCTTTTAGTTCGCAAATAATAAAGTAATCTTAACTTAGTTTTAAAACAGAGTCTTATCTGAACCGCGATTTTCGTGCTCAGTCATAAGATTCTGACATATCGCACGATAAGGGAGCTTCATTTTTACTACTATATGGTCACCTCAATTGAAAAAGACGTCGTCGATATGTTTTCTTCGTGATGACTGATTAGATCTTTGGCTGTTTCAGATCGTTATCACGTCTTTAGATGAAGCTATTCTTCTTGAGCCAAGTAGCTCAGGCGATGGAATACAGTGTTTAGATAATTCTCATGAAAGGAAGTCGAATGGTGAGAAATTTATTGCTTGTTTCTTTAGCTGCTTTGTCGGCGATATCAAGCGCAGCGGTCATGGACCAAGCAGAAAAATTTGGGTACGAACACATTCATTTGGATGTTGGTGCCGGAACGACAAACGAAGAATGGTTAGATAACTCTAATGCGACCACAGTTGGACTCGGTGGTAACTATTTGTTTACTGAGAACTGGTTGTTTAATGTTGATTACTCAGCGCAGTTTTTCCATCCGGATGATTTTACTCTTCGCATTGACCGCCTTTTGTTTGGTGGTGGTTACCGTTATGGAGTTACAGAGCAATTCGATATCTACGGGATATATGGAATAGGCGCAATCAAAGCGAAAGCGACGGACGACAAAACGGATAATACGTTGTCTTCCGATAGCGAATTGATTCAAGCTGTAACTGTTGGGGTGAATTACTTGCTCAGTGAAAAGCTTATAGCGACAGCTGAAGTGGAGTTGAACCGTAGTGATATCGTTGATGAGAACAATTTTAAGATCGGTCTTAACTACCAATGGCATAAAGTCATCGGCACTGGTCTTTTTTATCAGTTTAGAGATACTGATTACAGCGGTGAAAGCTCAGATTACGTCAATGAAGTAGGGCTGAGTTTGAAGTTTGTCTACTAGTAGATCGGACGGGTTCGTTTTTGGCGTTAAGCTAAAACAAAAAAGGTCAGCTTATGCTGACCTTTCCTTTTAATAAAGTATGCGACAGTCGATTATAAAACCGCTGCAATGCCTTTACACAGAGGGCCCATATTTGACTTCGTCATACCAGCAACACTGATTCGGCCAGAACCGACAATGTAAATACCGAACTCTTCTTTAAGGCGGTTAACTTGCTCTTTAGAAAGACCAGAGAAAGAGAACATACCATTTTGACGTTCGATGAAACTAAAGTCTGCGTCCACCCCCTCTGCTTTTAGTGTCGCTACAAATAGTTCACGCATTTCTTGAATACGGTCACGCATTTCTGCTACTTCAGCTTCCCATTCCGCACGCATTTCGGCGTTGCCAAGAATGTGAGTCACGACAGCGCTGCCGTGTGCAGGTGGGTTAGAGTAGATAGAGCGAATAATGGCTTTAACTTGAGAAAATGCGGTTGTTGCGACTTCTTCTGACTCAGCTACTAACGTGAAGGCACCTACGCGTTCATTGTATAGGCCAAAGTTTTTCGAGAAAGAGCTCGCGACTAGGATTTCTTTGTTGTACTTAGCAAAAGTACGAAGACCTGCAGCATCTTCTTCCACACCTTTAGCAAAGCCTTGGTAGGCGAAGTCGAACAGAGGAAGCAATTTCTTCTCTGCGACAAGTTTCGCCAATGTTTCCCATTCTTCAGCTGTAGGATCGATCCCTGTAGGGTTGTGACAGCAGCCGTGTAGAAGCACGATGTCGCCTTCAGATGCAGATTGCAGATCATTTAGCATCGCATCGAAGTCTTTGTCTTTTGTTTCAGCATTGTAGTAGCTGTATTGTGCCGTTTCGATACCAGCAGCAGTAAATACGCCGTTGTGGTTAGCCCATGTTGGGTTGCTGATCCAGATCTTTACATCGCCTAGTTGACGTTTAATGAACTCGCCGGCAACACGTAGTGCACCAGTACCACCCGGAGCTTGAGCTGTTTTAGCGCGTTTTTCGTTTACAATTTCTGCATCAGAGCCGAAAAGCAGTTTTTGCACTGCAATGCCGTACTCTGCTGTGCCTTCGATGGTTAGGTAAGATTTGGTTTTTTCAGTTTCAACAAGTGCTGCTTCAGCTTTCTTTACTGTCGCAAGAACGGGAGTTTCGCCTTGCTCGTTTTTGTAAATACCTACGCCAAGGTTAATTTTGTCTGCGCGAGCATCTTTTTTAAACTCTTCAGTAAGGCCAAGAATAGGGTCAGCCGGAGCGGCAACTACTTTTTCAAACATAATCTTCATCCATGTTAATCGAAGGGGTGTGCTAACATTTATACCTTTCAGCAATATTGGTTACAACCGTTACTGAAAAGAAAACCTAAAAAAGTTGCGATTTGAAACAGAATTCTAACATAACTAAAGTTTTTGCCATGAAAACGTTTGGTAGGCACAGAGTTTGAAGGGCATTTATGCCATGGTTGGAGAAGTTTTGCACACATCCCAATCGTTTCAATTCAGTGCTTTGCGTTAACGCGTTTATAGTTGTCTTGTGAGGATTTGTTGAGACAAAAACGCCCCACCAAAGGTGGAGCGTTTACTGTTAGAAGTATGGATATCGGTTGGGGTTATTTCTTCAGATTGATTTCCGACTCAACCGCATTGGTTTCGATGTCAGGGTTAGAAGAAAGTTTTTCAGTCGCCCAGTCGTTCATATGCTTTAAGATCGCTTTTAACGCGTGCTTTTCGGTTGGTACTTCTGTCTTTTCAACTTCAAGTTTTTGCTTCGGATGCGTACCCGTCGCATCTTCTGCAACGTGTAACCAATCTGGATGCCAGTAATAAGGTTGGCCGGAAGGAGAGCTCCAAGAATGTACGCCGTTGGATTCACCTTTGTATTTAATATCTTCTTCGTTGTATTTCGCCATTATTGTTTTCTCTCATAATCCATGAGTTGAGGTGTGCATCACCATTACTATTTAAATGTAACAGATGTAATGAAAATTAATGTGATAACAATCGACTTATTTTGCCCTTTGAACGCTATAGAAGATGCGTACTTCTCATTCAGAAGAATTTACTATTTGGCAGGTTTTAGCTTTATTTGTGTTTAAAGCATACAACGATGGATTCGCCTACCTAATGCTATTCATGAACGGTGATAGAGCCTAAACTACTCGTCATTCAAGTGTTTGAGAATCGCCGCTTTTGCATGCTCTTCTGTCGCTGTTTCTCCATCAGGGACTTCAAGGTCAGCCTTTTTGTGTTCACCCAAAGCATCTTCAGCGATATGCAGCCAATCAGGATGCCAATAATAAGGGGTGGTACTGCCAGGATGGTCCCAACTATGTACACCTTTATGTTTTCCGCGATACGAGAGATCGTCCATTGGAAAAACTTTCATCGCTTCCTCCTGATTTAAAGACAGTAGTTCGAAGTGAGTTTAACGCACTCAGTCCAACGTAAAACCTTGGCTTTTAGGTATTGCAAAGATGTGAGGCAATATGTGTGTAACGGTCAAAGTATGGGATATAAACGCTCACTTCGTGGCTGAAATATCTATTATAAGCTTGATAAATTACGTTGCTAAATTGAATACTCCCATATCAGAATGCTGGCGCGAAGTATGCTATGGTGCGGCTGTAAGTGAAATGAGGGAAACATGAACCGATACCGTCAACTGGCTGAGCTGTTCAAAACGCAGATTCAGCAAAATACTTGGAGAGCAGGGGAAAAGCTGCCATCAGTGCGTGTAACAAGCCGAAACCATTCTGTCAGCGCAGGTACGGTATTACAAGCTTATCAGCTGCTCGAAGCACAAGGTTGGGTCGCAGCGAAACCTCAGTCTGGATACTTTGTGACTGCGGAGTTGGACCGCTTCGAACCGAGTTCTCCAGCCACTTCCGTTTATCGCTCCAGCATCAACGATGAACTTTACGACTACCTCAAAAATCAGGCCTCATCGAATGCGGTGAAGTTTGGCTCCGCGTTTCCAGACCCAGCATTGTTCCCATTAGAAGCGCTAAACCGCAACCTAGCCAGCTCAGGCAGGAAGATGGGGGTAGAGACGTTATTGGATAACTTGCCGCCGGGCTGTGAGTCTCTACGCCGTTTGATTGCTCAACGGTACATCCAACAAGGTATGGTGTTTACCCATGATGATATTGTCGTTACTTCTGGCGCATTAGAAGCGTTGAATTTAAGCCTTCAGGCCGTGACCCAGCCTGGAGATACTGTTGTAGTTGAATCACCGACGTTTTATGGCGCACTTCAAGCGATTGAACGTTTAGGTCTAAAGGCGATAGAAATAACGGTGGATCCGTTAACTGGACATTCAGTGGATCAAATTGAAGCGACTTTTGCCGACAATGATGTTCGCGCATGTTGGTTAATGACTAACTTTCACAATCCAACAGGAACCTTATTAAGTGACGGGCAGAAGCAACGTATCGTCGAACTGGCTGATAAATACGATGTGTACTTGATCGAAGATGATGTGTATTCAGAGCTTTATTTTTCTGAAAAAAAGCCAAGCTCACTTAAAGCTTTTGATACACAAGAGCGCGTGTTGCATTGTGGATCATTTTCAAAAAGCCTTTGTCCTGGCTATAGGCTGGGCTGGGTGGTAAACAAACGCTTCAATGAGCAACTTCAAAAGCTGCAACTTATCTCGACGTTGTCAGGCAGTGCACCAATCCAGCAGGGTATCGCGCATTACTTGCAAAACGATAGTTATGATAGCCATCTTAGAAAACTGCGAAAGAATCTTGAGCAGCGGCAATTGGCGTTTATTGAACTGGTTGATAAGTACTTTCCCCAATCGATTCGTTACACGCAACCGGAAGGCGGCTATTTTCTTTGGATAGAACTGCCGAAAACAAAGTGCGGAAAAGCGATTTATCAAAAGTTATTGGAAGCGAACATCACTGTAGCATTTGGTCAGTTGTTTTCTGTCGCTCCAAATTATGAGAACTACCTGAGGCTTAATACATCGTTACCTGTAAATGATGAATTAGAACAAGCCGTGAAGACGGTCGGAGAATTACTTCATTAGCCAACTGTTTACCTGTTTTTTGCTCAAACTGTATCAGTGGACGATACCGAAGCTGTGTTTCAATCATGGGCAGACAACCATTTAGGTTAGGAGCCGTAATGAAAAAGCAGTTGGTAAAGCATGAACTTAGGTTGATGGGTGTTGCTATTTTTAGCGCATTTTTGTTGGTGTTTGCACATTTGATATTGGCGAAATCTTTTTCTCATATGGTTTGGACGGAATACACTGCTGCCGTTATCCCATTTGTGATGTTTGGCTTGTGTGTGGTTGGAGTAAAATACGCAGCGCGAGCAGATGAGGATGACGACGAAGATAACAACTAGAGTGCATACACCGGTTGCTAGAAAATCAATCGTACAAAATAAAAGACCTCCACATGGGAGGTCTTTTTAATTCAATATCACTAAAAAGTGATTAGAAGTTCGCAGAGCGAGGAGTACGTGGGAATGGGATCACGTCACGAACGTTGCCCATACCAGTTACGTAAGATACTAGGCGCTCGAAGCCTAGACCGAAGCCTGCGTGTGGCACTGTACCGTATTTACGTAGGTCGCGGTACCAGCTCATATGTTCAGGATCGATACCCACTTCACGCATACGTGCATCTAGAATGTCTAGGCGCTCTTCACGCTGAGAACCACCGATGATTTCGCCGATGCCCGGTGCAAGAACGTCCATCGCTGCAACTGTTTTACCGTCATCGTTAGCACGCATGTAGAATGCTTTAATATCTTTCGGGTAGTTCTTAACGATTACAGGTGCTTTGAAGTGTTCTTCAGCAAGGAAACGCTCGTGCTCAGAAGACATATCGATACCCCATTCAACTGGGAATTCGAACTCACGGCCTGAATCAAGAAGAATCTGGATTGCGTCAGTGTAGTCAACCTGTGCGAAGTCAGAAGAAACGAACTGCTCTAGACGAGTGATTGCTTCTTTGTCGATGCGTTGAGCGAAGAACTCAAGGTCATCACGACACTCTGCAAGCACCGCTTTAAACACGTACTTGAGCATGTCTTCAGCCAGTTTCGCTACATCATCCAGTTCTGCGAACGCAACTTCAGGCTCAACCATCCAGAATTCTGCTAGGTGGCGGCTTGTGTTTGAGTTTTCAGCTCGGAAAGTAGGGCCGAAAGTGTAAACTTTGCTTAGCGCACAAGCGTAAGCTTCTGCGTTTAGCTGACCAGATACGGTTAGGAACGTCTCTTTACCGAAGAAGTCTTCGTTGTAGTCCACTTTACCAGCGTCAGTGCGAGGAAGGTTTTCCATGTCTAGCGTAGATACGCGGAACATTTCACCAGCGCCTTCAGCATCTGAAGCCGTGATCAACGGCGCAGATACCCAGAAGTAACCTTGCTCGTGGTAGAAGCGGTGGATTGCTTGAGATAGGCAGTTACGTACACGTGCTACTGCACCGATTACGTTTGTGCGCGGACGTAGGTGCGCAACTTCACGTAGGTACTCGATTGAGTGACGAGTTTTTGCCATTGGGTAAGTTTCAGCATCTTCAACCCAACCAACCACTTTAACGTCAGTGGCAGCAAGTTCGAAGTCTTGACCCTTTGCAGGAGATTCAACAATCTTACCAGTTACTTCAACAGAGCAGCCAGTCGTTAGCTTTAATACTTCGTCTTCGTAATTATTAAGATTATTTGGGACCACGGCCTGAATCGGGTCGAAACAAGAGCCGTCATATATGGCAAGGAAAGAGATTCCAGCTTTGGAATCACGACGTGAACGGATCCAGCCACGAACAGTCACTTCGCTGTCTACTGCTAGCTGACCTTTCAATACGTCTGATACAGGCGCGTAAGTCATGTTTTCAATATTCTCCATTTAGGTAAAAATTCAACTCAACGCTTACTTAAAGTACTTGTCTAATAACATTTTTGTTCAAAAAACAAGCTAAGCGCTGAGTTGGGTAGCATTTTACAGATTCAACGAGACATATTACCTGTCAATTCGCTCGCATCAACCTTTATATTCGTTTTGATGGGGAGAATCTCTCTATTTATTCACTCTTTTGTGCTCTGAAAGTGTGAATTGGTTTAGTAATTGCTCTAAACGTTCGGATAGATGCTCTAAATCAACACTAATATCACGCGTGTGCGATGCTGATTGCGATGTGTCGTTAGCATGCAGTGTGATCACATCTATTTTAGATTGAATATGCTGACTTACATCAGATGTGGTTTGCGTCTGGTTTTGGATATCTTCTGCATGTCTGAGCACTTGGCGCATTTCGTCAACAACGTTATGCATTGTGGCTGATAGTGCCTCGACATCGACAGAGCGTTGATGAGCAAACTGGCAGACGGTATCAACAGAAGTTAATGACTCTTCACTTCCTTGCTGGAATTGAGAAATGATATGTTCAATATTACCAGTGGCCTCAGCCGTCCTAGAAGCCAGGTTACGCACTTCTTCCGCGACGACCGCAAAACCGCGCCCTTGCTCTCCGGCTCGGGCGGCTTCAATAGCAGCATTCAACGCGAGCAGATTGGTTTGTTCTGCAATACCCTTAATAACCACAAGAATGGACGACACTTCTTCGGTTCTTTGATTTAGAGAGCTGATTTTTTCCCGTACGGTATCAATGTTACTTACTAGTTGTTTGATGTCTTCACTTACATTGTGTGCTTGGCTTGCACTATGAGTGGCGACATCAACGGTGTGATTGACCAAAACAGTAGCGTTGTTAGTCGAGTCCTCAACCGCAGTTTGTTGCTGCAGCATATCGGTGATATTGCTTTGTACTTCGCTGGTCTCTAGCTGTTGGTTATTGGCAGCTTTATCTGTGGACTGCGCGACAGCAGTTAGTTTACTCGCGGAGTCGGCAAGTGAGTGAGAGGTGTCTTGCACACGTTCTAAGCTTTCGGAGACCGTATCCATGAATGAATTGATGGCAGTAGAAAGTTGGCCCACTTCATCCTGTTGGTGATGCATAAGTCGTTGAGATAGATCTTTGCTATGGCTCACATTCGACATGAATTTCGACGTTCTTTGAATTGGTCGTACAATGATTTTCTGAATCAAACTCATCGTTATGATGAAGCCCACAAATGCGATTACGGCCATTATTCCCATCGCAAACATTGCCTGTTTACTGATCATTGAATTGACATGATTCATGTTGTATTCCAAGCGAATCGCGCCCAACACTTCTCCTGCTGGTGCAACGTGGCAAGAAACGCAGTTGGTGCCACGGTAATTTTCGCTCGATTTCATTGGTAGCGCGACTACTAACCCTTTGCCCCAATCGGCTGAGATTGGTTCAATCACCAGTTCACCATTCAACGCTCGTTGATCAATATCATCGACAGGCTGCTGGTTTTGTTGCCCAGGTCCGTAAAGTTTGGTCACAGTATCAGCTCGCAACACGCGAACTGCTTCAATGCCTTCTTGGGCCAGGGCTTTTTGACGTAAGGTCTCTTTTTGCGACATGGTGCCCGTAAGCATCATCATATTTAGGCTATCGAAATAATTACTAGCCTTATCATGGAGTTGTTCACTAAGAACATCATTGATTAAGGTTTTTTGTTGATGGTATTGGTAAGCCGTAGAGGCAGCTAGAACGCAGCTGAAGACAGCAATTAACGCCAGTAAGAGCTTAAAAGTGATAGTTGAGCGCATAAATTTATAAGTGTAATTGGAACGAACTGCACAATATTAATGTGCACAAATGCGCACTGCGAACAACGAAATGAATGATTGTGACCCCACACATGTTGGGGATATGTAATTGTGATGTGAGTGCTGTGTAATCAAATGTTTGGCGCGTGACAGAAATACGGCGCTTTGGTGTGAGTGATAGCAAAGAGGCCGGGAACTAGCGGAAGTTTTTGCTACGCTTGTATGGGGTAACGCTTGTCTCTTGGCAGCGAATTCCTTAGTATTGCCTGTCTTTTTAAAGCCTGAGAATCAAGATGAAAACAGAATTATACAAAGGGAATATGTTTTAGTTTCATCGGCTTTCTAATAGCTTCCAAAATCTACATCGTTTATCATTTAAAGCCACTAAATACGGGGCTTTCGAGCTTCATGGTGTTTCCTCGTGTGACATGGGAAAAATGCCTGAAGAAACGTAATGTGTGTATATATTGTGTATATGACAGGGTAGACTATGACCATCACCGAACGGGCTTTAAAGTCCAAAAATAACTTTCCAACAGACAAACCACACCAAGATTTAGCCGACGGCGGCGGCCTACTTGCGCGCTTCTATAAGAGCGGAAAAATTAGCTTTTTCTATCGCTTCCGCTGGCAGGGGAAACAAGCAATCTTAACAATCGGCACTTATCCTCAAGTTTCTTTAAAAGAAGCTAGGGATATTCACCGAGAAGCTAAAAAGATGCTTGAGCAAGGTTTAGATCCGCGAAACAACAAAGCCAAAAAGAAAATCTCAACCGTTCAAGAGTGTATTGAGTTTTGGATTAATGAAGAATTGATCCCAAGACGCAAATATCCAAAGCTAATTATCAACGCGCTATATACACACATAATTAGCAAGATTGGCTCTAATGAATGGGAGCAGATGAAAACCGTTGATTGGATCAACGTGATTAAGACTATTGAAGGTAAAACTGTTCCAGTTCGCTTGCTGACAGAATTAAAGCAGTGTGCCAAATACCTAATGGCTGTAGACATTATTGAAGAGAACAAACTGATCAACATTCAAAGCCGCTTTGTTGGTACGCCGTCAAAGCCAAGGGATAGGGTTTTATCATTCAAAGAACTCAAGCAAATTTACGACTATTGCCGTTCTGGTGAATATCCTCTTGAGTTTGCGGCAGCTTGTTTGATTCTCATGTTTACCGGAGCGCGTAGCGGAGAACTGAGAACGGCCAAGAAAGTTAACATCGACCTGAAAGGTAGAACTTGGAAAGTGCCACCAGAAAACAGCAAGAACGGGCGTTTAATCGTTCGTCCAATTCCAGATTTCTTAATTGGTTACTTTGAGTTTTTATACAACCTTCATCCAAGCTCTGAGAACTTGATTATCTCGAACAGGGGTAGGGAGTTAGGAGTGCAAGGCTTTCAAAGTCGTTTTAGACCGCTGCAAGCGGCGTTAGCGTTGCCAAGCTGGTCGCCACACGTATTTAGACACACCTTAGCCACACACTTTGGTGATTTGAAAATTGAGCCTTATATCGCTGAGAAGATGCTAGGACATGAAATGGCTGGTGAAATGAAAACCTACAACAAAGGTCAGTATTTAAGTCAACAGTTAGACGCTATGAGAGTCTATCACGACGCTGTAGTTAACTATAAAGAGAGTAATTAATTTAGAGCTCTTTTGAGCGTATTAGTCTACAGATTCTACACGTAAAAATACGGGTGTTAGCACTGAACCTAGAACCTATGAATGTAAGATTGCGAGTGCTAGTTGCATAAAGTGATTGATGCTTAATGGTTTTTTGTAATTTTATGTTTATTTTTCTCTATGGTGAAAAATAAAGCTTTACATTTAACACGGAACTAGTGATACTGAATTTGCTCTGTTGTAGTTCAGAGTTATTAAATGAAAAATAAAGTTTTTAAGTTAAGCCCTCAGAATTCCTTCATTGTTATCCTCAGAGTTTCCCTCTCTAGCTTCATTATAAACATTAAATAATTCAAGATTTCAGTGCTTCTCTCGCAAGTTACGCGTAAATTATATTTAAAATAAGGGACAACATATGTCTAATAATAAAACTGGTTCTGTAAAATGGTTTAACGATAGTAAAGGTTTCGGATTTTTGACACCAGATGATGGTAGTGCTGATGTATTCGTTCACTTTAACTCTATTGTTTCAGAAGGCTTTAAAACTCTAGCCGAGGGCCAAAAGGTTAACTTTAAAGTAGAGCAAGGCCAGAAAGGTTTGCAAGCTGCAAATGTAGTTGTTGCATAAAATTATTTGTAGAGGTGTATTCACACCTCTACTACTCTCATCTCCTCTAAACCCATACAATTTATTTATTACTCAAAGAACATAAATATCTCCATTTAAATTAAAGTATTAAAATAAATTATAACTAAGACTAAGAAAAATATGCCTACATTCAATATAAAATATATAAACGAAAGTAATAGTACTTTACGCATGGAAACTGTTTTCATGCGTGGATTAAAAGGTGCAAAAATATCAGCATCCTCCTGCGCTCCATTTTGTACAAATAGAATTGAGCTTCGAGACCTTATTGGTACATTGTTAGCCCACAAAGAGGGCGGAATCTGGGTGAATGCTGTAAAAGCTTAATCCAAATTAAGTACAATACAATATCATTCGCTATAGCTTTGTCGCTCTCCTTATATAACAGCAAGTTAGAAGATGTTATAAAAAGTCGTAACCTTGATTTTTCTCCCACCTTAAGACATCTTCCGTTTTCCAAATGAGTCTCGGTGAAGAGATTACAGGTTCAGGAAATCCCTTTGTTTTACGCCAGTTGTATAGGCCACGTTTTGTGAAGTTTTCACCATCGCGCATTGCAAAAGGGCGATATCTAACAAGCAATTGTTCAATACTAATTAGTTTTTCTTCCACTTTTCTAATTCCTCATATTGAAGCTGAATTTCCGCTAAGTATGGTTTTCTGAATCCAACCTCATCTAAAATTAAACTTGGTGCCGATTGGTTGCCGAATACATCCCAACCATTTCTTGGTTCGCCTCGATGGAAAAGCTCAAGCTTTCTAGCGAACCGTCCTGCGATTTTTTCTACTTTGTCGCGGCCTTCTTGTGGCTTGGCACTATGTTCGCCAACGGGTGCCGTAAAGAACGAGCGAACGGAGCGACTTGCTGGTTTTGGCCTACCTTTAACCGCGATTAGTGCCGATTCTGTTCCAGCTCTTGTGTGGTAACCAAGACCAAAGAAAGGCAAGCCGTTAACAGTCTCTTTTCCCCAAACCAATCCATTTATGTTTTTAACGGTAAATCCCCACGCTTCAGCAAGATCACAGGCCTCTTTAGGCATGGCGTTCACGTACCACATGATCAGATAACAGTTATCAGATGCCAGTTCACCAACTGGCATTTTCTTTAAGTCGTCTATCGTCATTGTTGGATACTTTTGTGAAGCGCCGCTTTTCATTGAACCGCCAGTTCTTTTTGAGCTGAATTGCCAAGGCGGATCGGCATAAATCACATCGTATTTCACTTGCGACGAACCTCGTTTACTTGTTCTTTCGTCCAGTTCTCGCGTTCCCAAGGTTGAACGATCTTTTCGTCAATTGCTGCTCGGATTTTTGACGCACTTGTTTCGCTAACGCCCTTAACTGATTTTGCTAGTTGCTCATCAGTTGGGTGCATTACGCTGTAAACGGAGAAGTAATTTGCATCGTTCAGAAGCTTTAATTCTCGTTCGGTGATTACACCGTCGTAAACAGATTCAAGTGTGACTTCTTTGAAGTGTTCCACTCGATCAATTAGATGCTGGTGGTTAACTTCAGCAGCGTTTGTATATATCTCTTGAAGATCCACATACAGCTCTGAAGGAATACGGCCTTCAAACTCGTGTACTGTAGGGATAAGGGGGATCAGCCAATCAGACACGCTCACGATACAACAAACCGCCCAATTTGAACGCAATTCAATATGAAAATTTAAGTCGCGAATGACATTAATGTTTTTAACTAATGGCTTAAATGCCAGAGGGTAGCCATAGCGATATATAAATAGCTCTAAACCGTCTTTGCCAACGTATGGTTTTTCTACGTCACCATCAATGAAATGCAATCGAGCTTTGTACTCTTCGCATAGGTGCGTTGCTTCTAAAGCCGCTTCACTTAGTTGGGTTACTTCCTTTCTCAAACGAATATTTTCTTTGCGGTAGTCGCTTGATTCTTTCTTTAAACGGTTGATTGTGTTTAAGCGCTCGTCAGCAGTTGCGCGTGATTTAGCTAGGCGTTGCTTTAAGGCGTCTGGATTCATTTCACGGTAACGCTTAACTTCTTCTCTTAGTGCAGGAAGATCAGCCGTTCTTGCTTTTAGTAAGTTAAATTCGCTGCGTAGTTTGTTGAGCTTGTCTAGGTGGTCTAGTTCAATTGCTTCGTTCTCTTTGGTCAGCTCAATAACTTTCAGTTCAAGCGTGTCGCGTTCAGACTCGGCCTTTTCAATTCGATCAATTAGTTCGTTGTACTGATCGGTTTCGTAGTTTAGAGATTCAGAAACTAATTGTGCTTGGGTTTCAACAAGAGAAAGGACGTTACCAAGTTGGTTTTGAACCATGTTTAGAAGGTGATTAACAGCAACGTCTACAGGTTGGGTTTGGTTGGTCATTGGTCTACCTTGTGAATACAACTTATCTGATTTGGTTCCCTCACTCACGAGGGAACCATTACTCATTAGTAAGTACCGATGTAAGTCGGCATTGCTACCGATTGGTTTGCGAACTCTTCTTTAACGACTTCAAGGAACTTCTCAGCCATTTTCTCTTGAATCTCTTCCATGCGTTTAATGCGTAGGATTAAAAGTTCATTTCGAATTATTGATAGGCGCAAATCAAAGCGGAAATCACCTAAACCAGAGTATGGTTCGCAAGTGAATACAAATGCCGCAGGTAGCACAAGATCTTCACGAGTTTTAGTCGCAATACGTTCGTATTCGCTTTGTGATTGAGAGAAATCACTAACTTGTCGGTTTGAGCCGCGAGTGTGTTCAAAATCAAGTTCACGAACAGCCGCAATCGCCTTGAACATTTCAATTTGTTCGCCGTTTGAATCAAACGCAGAAATGTAGTCTTTCCAATCTTCCAAGAACTCAGCCATATCGCGTTGTTCCATGCGTTCGCCGTCGATGTTTAGCAGCGCTTTAAATGGTGCAGTGCGTTTTAGTGATACTGAAGCCTTGTGAAGTTGATGACCAGCTTTGTCGTTAGTACCAACGTCAAAGATTGTTTTAGCTTTCATTGAATCAGCATCAATAAAAGTCTTTGAGCCTTCTAGCTGGTGGTCTTTTGCATACTTCGCAAACTCAGTGATCGAGATTGTATTAAACTCGCCACGCAAGTTATTGCGGTGTTCTTGGTACTGTTCCAAATCTTTTAGGGAACAGTTGTCAGGCACTAGAATCAGTTGGGAAAGCGTGTTTTTAGCTTCAATAGCTTTAATAAACTCAGGAACGCTACCCTTATTTACAAGTTCTTGAATTGATTCTTTAGTAAATGACATTTCTCTTTACTCCTTAGTATTTGCCAACGCTTAGTTTGTTAATACCAGCCGGAAGTTCTAGCTGGTTGTGGACGCCAACGGCAGGGCGGTCATAACTCAACTTTCCACCGAAGCCAGCAAACGCCACGGTTTCATATTTGAAATCTTCGACTTTCGAGCCGTAATTTACTTTCGGTTCTTTAACTGTGATCGCCGTGGTTACATTCATAATCGACGGGTCGGTTTTAGATGCTGGTGAAAGTTTTAGCTTTAAGATGATCTCGCCAGCTTTACCGGAGTTAGAGACGGCTAGCGCCACGTTGGATGTGGCTAAACCAAGAACGTTAGCAATCGAGCCAGCTTCTACACGCTCAATAAACTCAGGGAAGTTAGTCACACGTTCCATTTGAGGGTCTTTTTTGGCAGTTCCTTCGCCAGTCATTTTTGCTTCGTCAATAGTCATGTTTACTCACTTATCTTTTGTGATACTATGACTGCGTTGTAGCGGTTTGGTCGCCGCTTCAACACGGTCATACCATTAAATGGTCTGGTCATACCTTGTGAATAAAGCCGCTCAGAAATGGGCGGTTTTATTTTTGCTTGTTTGTTTCCGAACGATGCAAAGATTAACTTAACGATGAAAACATTGGAAGTGATCGAGAACAATGAAGAATGAAATTATTGTTTTCGTTTTTGATTGATTTGGAATTTTAGACAAAAAAAACCCTCGCATAGCGAGGGAAATCCTTTTAAAAGCTGATTGTGAGTGATATCTATCACCACAAATTAGAATATCGCATACGCAGCGAAAGTGCCAATTAATTTCTGACCAGTGATTTCTACAAGACGCAATTCAAGAGGTAACTCTTCATTCATGGATTTCAAAAACTGCCTACCGTGTGCGGATTGGTATTCCATGATCTCCACGTTGTTACCAGTGTTTGCTACAACCAATTGACCAGACACTGGTGATTTATCAATGTCAAAGTACAAATAGCCACCAGCAGGATAGTTTTTGATTTGGTCATTCACTTTTACAACGAATTGACTCTTTGAGTTTCCACTAGGGCAAGGGAATCTTTGAGTGTGTTCTGCAATGCCTGTTTTTAAAAACTCATCTGGGTCAACGTCAACGAACGAGTTTAATGATACTAGGGGTGCACCTAGTTCAATGCGAGAAAGTTCTTTGTATTCGTCAGCCGTTGGCGAACCTTCACCAGTAGCTAACCACTCAAGACGGCAATCAAGGGCATCTGCTAGCCTGATAGCCGAATCAAGCATGATACTTTTTTCTGGATTCAATTTGATGTTGGTTAACACCGCTCGACTTACACCAGATCTCTTTGCCAAGTCGATGCTTTTGGTTATGTTTAAATCCCGTTTCCTCTGCTCGATGTTCCGAGCAAGCACAGACATAGACATAATGCCCCCTGTTTGATGTTTAAATATTACGCTTGTATATGTATGTGAAATTCACACACCAAGTATAAACCAATTCTTTTTTTTGGTCGATTATTGGTCTAGTTTTTTTTATTTGACAATCCGATTGTTTACGATCAATGATTGTAGTTATCGAATGTTGACGACACTCAACAATAGATAACCTAAAAGTGTGTTTTGGTGAGCGTGGGAGCTATTTCCTATCAGCCACCCACTTGTGGCGCTAATAGCTCAGTGTCGCCACGCTCAACCAAAGCACATTGAGAGGTAACCATGAACATTCCTGAAAATCGCTTTTTCGTTCTAAACAACATGGCTGTCGTTCCAACGATGATTTTTAAGCGTGGTTTGACGCTTGAAGAGTTAGGAGCTTACTGCGTTTTGAGCGCGACAAGTTTCAACTGGTGGAAAGATGTCGATGAACTCAGCAACGCATTGGGAGTGCCAGTCGAGAAACTTGAATCACTCAGACAAGCGTTAGTTGAAAAGTGTGGTTTGACTGAACCTAAAGACGAATACAACGAAGAAGAACAGGCTGAACGCGCAAGTTCTATCTACAAAGACATTCGAACAAATAGTGAATTTTAAGTAAAAAAAACCGCCGTGTGAGGCGGCGGTCTTTAAGTTTGCACCAAATGTTAGTGCTGTGACGAGGTAATTATATGGCACAACCAAATAAGAACGCAACGATCAAGCGTAAACGTGCAAGTCGCAACTTCACCATGATTTGCAACGAGGTTTATGCAGACCATTGTTTGAGTTTTCAAGCTATGGGATTGCTTAGTTACTTGTTGTCAAAACCTGATGATTGGGAAGTTAAAGTGTCCCACTTAGAGAAAGTAACCACCGGAACCATGAAGAAAACGGGGCGTGATGGTGTTTACGTAATACTAAAAGAGCTTATTGAGCGTGGCTTTTGCCTTCGCCACAAAGAGGCTGACGGTTCAACCTGGTATGAAGTGAGTGACTATCCAAAAAGCCTAATCCGTGAAAGCCGTATTACGGAAAAGCCAGATCCGGCTAATACGACACTACTAAATACTGATCTTAAACTAAATACTGATCTAAATACTTCGTCCGAATCTGACGATTCAGACCAATTGCTTTCTGATGCGTTTGCAATTTTCTGGACTGCCGGAATGAGAAAGGTTGGGAAGATTCAAGCATTCAATGAGTTTAAGCGAGCTATCAAGCGCCTAAAGGCCGAGCCTTACGAGTTTGCACGAATGCTCGCTGAAGACGTAAAGCGACGCAATGCAGCGCAGCAACAAGGTTTTGATCGCTTACATCCAGAACGTTACATCAAGTACGAACGCTGGACAGATGAATTGCTTAACGACACGAATCTAAGAGGTATCGACAATGGACAGAAATTTGAAATCAATGGAATCGGTTATGGCGAGAATGCCGATCAGTCAATCTTCCCTGAATGGTTGCGGATTTACCCAAACCAATCGCCAGCAATCAAATTTGCACGAGTACAACAACAGCGCCAATGGATTGAATCCCAAGCTAACAGCCCTATGGGACACGCTAACGGAAATGTACGGCAAGACATGGGTAACGATGAATGGCGCAGTGATTACTACGGTATGGGGAAACTTCCTTTCGACCCTGAATGATTTGCAACTTAACCGGATACTAGCGATCTGCTTTGACCGACTATCCAACGGTAACCGCTTCCCTCCATCGCTTGGTGAGTTGATGACTCAGATTAACCAGCGAACCGAAGCGGAATACCGCGAAGCCTATGACCGATTTTTGAATCGTGCGCCAATGGGGAGAGCCGAGAAATGGGTAGCACAAAATTGTGATTGGGATTTGAAACGAGCTAGAGCTGGTGGAGAGTTAGAACTTTTCATCAAGTATCTACGGGATGCAGATGCTAAAGAACGAGCTGGCCGCTTGAGACTTGCAGAGGATGAGCTAAAAGCGCTACCAGTACACAGTCGAGTTTCGGTAAGTGACAAGGTTCGAGAAGAGTATCGACGTTCAGGAGAACGACACGAGTTTTCTGATCGAATTGACCAACTAAGGGCCATGAAACGATGAACGATATCAAGCAGCAAATGAAGATTTTGATCGCCAAAATGCACGAGTACGGCTTTGAAGAAATCGCAATCAACAACGATGTGCCAGCAATGGATCAGGAGTTTGCTAAAGCGCTAGTGAATTACCTAGAAGCCACCAGCAACGCATTCTTGAGCGTATCTCGCCTTCACAAGCTAGCGAAGCAAAGAGACTTCAAAGTATTGAGTGAGAACTTAGAACAGGACTTAAAAACACTAGCTGGCATGGCTAGCATGATCGGCAATACGTGTAACTCATACGGGCGAATGGAAATTGAAGCGTTTGATGTTGCTTTAGAGGCTCTTCACCGCGCAAAAGAAGAATCTAAATTTTCGGCCTGTTAAATTTACAAGCGTAAATTTCGATCATATATTTGTTTTCGAAACAAAACGCAAGGTAACAATCAATGACCAAATTGCCAGACCAAAAAGCTTGCCAAGTATTGTTAACAATGGGGCGCAGACGCCAAGTTGAACAAGCCATTTCAGAGCTAAATGAATTGGCCGTTGCCCTGTACCACCACTTTCGACAAGGCAAAGGCTCGATCACTGAAGTGATGGAAGAAATTGCTGACGTTGAAATCATGCTAGCGCAGATCTACCAGCTCGTAGACAAAGACCAGCTAGAAGCTATCCGACATAAGAAAATCGAAAAGCTTGATTTTTATCTATGGCGAGTAGGAGAGATCCCACGCGAGATTTCGGAGCTGCAACATCAAATCACTAAAGAATCCAGTACCGAAGAAATTGAGCGTATTGAGCTAAAAACCAACGCCCTTAGACGCGAAATGGAGAGCATTAAGGGATGAAGATTTATATCGCTGGTGGCGTTACCGATGTGCCTGATAGCGAAGCGCAATTTAAACGCGCAGCCCTAAAGATTCAGTGCATCGGTCACGTTCCCGTTCACACACTGATGTTGCCAGAAGGATTAAGCGAACAAGGGTACATGGATATAGCAATGGCAATGATTCGTGAAGTTGACGCGATTTATTGCTTGCCGAACTGGAAAACTAGCGTTGGCGCATTCGCTGAAGTTGCTTACGCAAAGAAGCTTCACTTGCCAGTGTTCCACAACATTCAACAAATCAAGCATCGTTTTCGTTTCTAGGTGAGTCATGCGTTTTAGTGAAACCGTTCTAGTAGCGATACACGGCGCACTAGCGATCTACATGCTGGCTAAGTTCGGCATCGAATTTACGGTGATGATTTACTTTCTAGCTGGCGTAATCGTTGCGAGATTGAAATCACTCAAATTGGTGAGGTAGGCATGAAATTACGAGACTTGCCTTATCAGTACGATTTCAAGCTTAACGGGAAGAGATATAGCCAATTCATTAGACCTAAAAAGCCAGTAGATCCGAATGATTTCAAAGTCGTGTGTTATGAGCCGCCGCAAGGCGACTCTATTGATATTCATTGCATGACTGAAGTTAAGCCAATAGTGCGTGTTCGTGTGTAAGCAGGGTATGACCAAAAGAACCATGTTTTAAGGAATTACGTTGATGAACATAACCAAATTCAACAAACCTATTTTTGGGGATCTGACCGTCATCATTGATATGGATAACGATCCTTGGTTTATCGGGAACGAGGTCGGCGCAATGCTTGGCCTTGTGAACGCTCGTGATGCGGTTAATCGGTATGTTTCAGAACAAGATAAGAAGCCGCTAAAGCAATTAATGGCCGAATTTCCAACGTCGAGCTGCTCGACGTTAGAGTTAAATCAACGGCTTACGGTAATAAACGAGGCTGGTATGTATGACTTGATTCTTTCCAGCCAAGCGCCAAAGGGTAAACCGTTCCAGCGTTGGATCACTCACGAAGTGTTACCAAACATTCGAAAGCATGGCTCCTATTCATTGACCGAACAGCCGCGAACAAGCGCGGAATGGTTACTTGAGCAAGCAAAGGCTCTAGTTGAACAGGAGAAGCAGACCAAACAGGCCATTGAAACGGCCAACGACGCTCATCGACGAATTGACGAGTTAGAGCGCAATTTTATTCCGGCTGGATATGCGATTGTTTCCGGTTTGGGTATTCACTACGGGCTATCCAATCAAAAGGCTAAAGAGCTAGTGGAAGCTTATGACGTTCCAACTAGACCAATCACAGTGAATAGTGGGACGTTCCCCGTTCTCACTAAGATGGTGCTCATTGAGGACTTTAAAGCCGCGCTCAAGAAAGAAATTCAACTTCTCTCACTATCAGATACCGGATTATGGTTTGCTGGTGGACAGTTAGGGCGATTTGCGGCCAAAGGGCGAGTGTTAGAACTATTCAAAAAATACCAAGAGACATTAGCAGTTATTTAGGGGAACGCATTAGATGAGTAATCCGAACCAAGTATTAACCTACTACCTGATCACTTATCACTACTACAAAAAAGGCGTGTTTGCGCAAGCTGGCTATCAGCAAGTGGCTTTGAGCCAGAGAATGAAGCCTTACTCAACTAAGAAAATAATGGCCGCTATAGCCGATCACTTAGGAGTTGACGCAGATACGTTACTACCTATCAACATTCAGGAGCTTGGTTCCTATCCAAGAGCCATGATTGAAGATCTAAAAGAACAAGCCGAGGCGTTAACAGTGACGCTTTAGAGTATCGCTTTTGAGTTAGAGCGTTGCATTCAGTGAATGCAGCGCTTTTTTTGTGCCTAGAAAACAGGAGAAGAGCAATGAAAGGTCGCAAACCGACAAAGGCAGAACAGATCTATGGACAGGCCGTGATTCAACGTTGTGGCTGTATAGCTTGCGATAAGCTTGGTCACCCGAATGATTGGCCTGAACCGTTGGAATACGTTGAGTTTCATCATTCGAGTGAGAAAGGTGCGGTTAAGCCACTAGCTCACTTTTTTGGTTATGGCCTTTGTCCCGTTCACCATCGAGGCGCAACTGGCGGCAACCCAATACCAGAAGGCGAACCAGTACGACACGATCCGCTAGGTAGTCGCAAGCAATTATTCTTCAACAAGGTTGGTACAGATTTAGAGCTGGTGGAATATGCGTGGTCTAAATTGCCACTAGAAGCGCTCGATCAGATTGGAGAGCTTACCGGAATATGGAGCTTTGAAGAGTTGGTGCGAGAGGACGCGAAGCAACGCAACATTTTTGAAAACATAAATTCCAATATTTAGGTTTGTTTGTGTAATCATCGAACGGATACAATTATTTTTGTTCAATGAATATTGCAAGGTGTGACTGACATGACCAAAAACAAAATTTCACCGAGAGATGAAATCGCGGCAATAGGATTTAACGCAGCTATTCGTCTCCTTTCTATCCATAGACATTGCTCAGAACAAGATGCAGTTGAGTACCTAGCGTTCGAGCTAGGCCGAGCAATTCCACAGATTGAGCATTACCGAGTAGTAGGGCTAAGTATCCACTTAGTTCCTAAAGTCATCGAGATAATGCGACAAAACAAAATCCCATTTGGCCGCCACCAGCTAGCGCCAACAAAAGAAATTGTTGCTATGGCACAATGGCGCAACACAAAGTGACGCAAGGTATTGCCAGACAAAACACAGGGGAAAATAGGCTTGATTGTTGTTTTGTTTGGATTCGTGATCTTCTCTGTTGGTCACGCTCTTTTTATGATTTCGGTGTTGTCGTTCTATGATTCTATGAATCGAAAGCTAACAAATAAGACATCGACCATAATTTTTTTGATTGGAACGCTGCTTATGACGAGCGGCTTTCTTCTAAGCCCTTTGTGGCTAATTCAACAAATAGGTATGAACAAATGACCGACCAAAAAGTGCTAAACAGCAAAACACGACCAGAACTAAAGAACTTTCTTGAAGAGTTTGTGCAAAGGGAAGGTTTTAAAATCGCCTTAACCATTAATCCAGAGATTCAGGATGATGAAAGAGTAGGTCTAGGCATTAAACACGAACAGTTTCCTACGGTTAACAATAACCTCGCTGATCACATCGGTTGTGCTTTGAACGAGGCGATCAAAGAGCTTATGCCTCAACTTCTTCCAAAGGTAACGGCTATTGCTCTTGCAAAGATGGCAGGTGTGGATTTGAGCTGCGTGAAACTTACAGAGTGCGATTGTGAAGATTGCCAATGCAAGGATTCTGAACACCACAATGAAAGCGACGAATCAAAAGACGACGGAGCAGAAAAGATCCGAATTACTTCAAGCCCGTCAAATCGTATTCACTGATGCGAAACGCTTAAACCTTGATGAGTTTATGATCCGGCTAGCCAAGCTAGTCGGTTCGTACAAGTCTGTCACTATCTACGAGAACAACGAGGAAATATCCAGCTATGACACGCGAGATTGTACTGTCAACGCAAGAACAGCTACTAGCCGAGGGGATTCTTTCGAAATCAAGATCACTACTGAAACAGATGGAAGCCAACACACTGCAACCTGTTAGCGTTAGTGAGCTTTGTTCCTTAGCAGCGGCTAAAGCCTTGGCTCTTCTACATGACCATGAGGATGTATCGAACATCGTTATGGAAAACATTTCTTTTGGTATTGCTAACTCGAATTACTACCTACTCAGAACCAAGCAACAAGAAAGCCAAATCAAAGAACTACAAGAAGAAGTGGCCCGACTAAGCAAGTTGCTTGAAGAGTCCGGCCAGATAACTGTTATCGACGCAGTTACACCGGAAGAGGCCGAACTAGGCGAAGTTAGTAAGCAAGACAGCTAAGGAGAAAGTAGTGAATACCATTGACGCAGCGACCATTGTTTTCCAAGACGTACTTGGTTTTGATAATCCAGAATTTGCAAGCGCTTACGTCCAACTAGCCTACAGCGACCAAGCGGAACTTGATGCTCTATGGTTTGACTTAAATTGCGAATCAATGAAAACCATTCTGGCGAACGTAATTGCAGAGCGCACCGGAACGTTGCCGACTCTAGTTAAAGCGGCCATTCAAACTAAGCCGCAGTTTTGCAATTACTCAGTGATGAATCACATTGCTTGGCAATCGCTTGTTAATCATGCCGTCAGTCAAAAAAACGCAGAAATTACGTGTTTTGAACTGGCTAAAATCATTCTGATGTATCCAGATTGCCCTAAGTTCTCGGAAGCTTGCGAATACGTTATGGAGCTTGGTTGCGACGTTCCTAGTGATTTTCGTGCGGATTTTACTGTGTTCTTTAACGAGACTGTTTCGGAATATATCGAAGAAGAGGCAAAAACCGATGAGCGTGAGTGAGATTAAGCAATTAGAGCGCGATTTAGGTGCCGTGATCGGTTATTTGAGTGCGCCTAAGTTAAGCGCGGTTCAGTTAGTTATTCGCAAAGCAGAGGCAATCAAGCGCCTTACCCGAATGCTAGACGAAGCAAAGTTTCTAAAGCAGCAAACAAAGTGCATGGTATTGCATGAGTTATTTGCTGAATTTGAGGGGCGTTCGGCCAGCTCTTTAACGATAGATAAGCTGGTGGACGTTATTAAAGAGTGTAATGAGCATCTAAAGACGGTGTGAGCCTATGGGATACGATCTAGCGGAGTATTTAAAGCAGTTTGGTTTAACAGTTGCCGACCTTGAGGACGAGTCGGGGCGAGGCCGTAATACGCTTTATACTTGGTACAAAAAAGATAAGCAGATTCTTATGTGCATCATTCGATCACGGCTTTCTAGCAAGCTACAAGTCATTGCCAAGGATATCGACAACAAACTTTCCATGTTGGAACCATAGTGATATCGGCCACCGAGATTGAGTATTCAGTAAAACCATGTCTTTTTTGCGTGGGAGCGAATGATAATGTGGGCATGTAAAGCGTACATACTGTGTATATTGGTGTGTACGCTGTTCTATCCCTGTAGACTTAGTAAGGCGATGGTCTCACTGTGTAACCATTAATACTGGACATCAAGTGAGCCGACTTCCGATGCGAAATTTAAACTGATGTTCCACCACGGCCTTCAACAAATAGTATCATGCCGTTTTAAGGTGTGAGGAACACCGAAGCCCAAGCATATTACCTAAAAACTAAACCTAACGTATAGTAAAAATGCCACGCGTACCGAATCACTATTAAATTGTTTGTTAGCTTTATTAATTACACCTTGGGTTTCAGACTAAGTAATACCTTAAGATCCGGAGTCATCTTTCTGACCATGCTTTGCCATGTTTGGTAAAAATCACCGACATCACCAGTCGGTTTCCCCGAGTGGGATTTAGCATTACTGATTGCGTCGATTAGACTTCCAACAATGTTCGCTGCATTTTTATGCTTTAGATATAATAGCTCTGACATGCAATGGTGTAAGTCGTTAATTCTTGGTTCATTTATCATGACAATCTCTCCATTTGGACCTTCATTCATGAAGTCAATGTCATGAACAACTCGCTTCACCTCTGTTCTAATATCCTCAAATTTTACAAACCGTGAAACTATTAGTCCTGCATAAATTCCAGAAACTACGCTTAAAATCAAATTGAAAATGCAATCTAACACAGTATTATTTTCCACATTTAAAGCTAACGTCCTGTTAGGGTGTGAGCAACGCAATACCGAAGTTACCGCATACCACCTTAAACACTAAAAACTGAGGCTTAACAAGAGTGCCACGCGTGCCGAATCACTCTTAAATATTTTTGTTTGGTTTATAACCGCTCCGCAAAATCCGTACCTAGGACCTCATCAAGTTTTGTCGTAAAGGCTTGAGCTAGTTGGGCTGAATGTTCACCATTATAGTCTTCCTTTACGGTGCATTTTTCCAAATCGGCCCGTGTAGTTTCAATCTGTGTAACGGCTATCATCATCGAACGACAAAAGCGTGAGCGAGGTGGGATTTCTTTGGGGTGAGGGTACAACTTCAGTTCATGGCACCTAGATTTGATAGGATTTTCGTCAAAGCTAATTGGCTTAGATACATGAGCAAAGTCATTTCTAATTCGTCTTAATAGAGTCAGATCTGAGCGTACATTTTTTGAAATAAGGCCTAAGGCGTAAGCTAGTGCTATTTTGGACGAGAATGTCCCACAAGCACCATTGAATTCGAACAATTTACTGACTTCTTTTAAATCATCGACAAAATATGAACGTAACAACTCACCTAAACGTTCATCTATATACGCCGCTGCCATTAAAGCGCAACCACGATCAGACTCAGAGGTAATGGTCTGTCTGAAATCTGTTATGCGCCTAAACATTTTGGCGGCTTCACTTTCTGCGTCTCCTAAAAGATCTGCACCTAAATCTTGGACAATTTTCGTAAGATTTACCTTATCAATTTCCAAGCTTACCTCCTATTGATCATTTAGATTGTGCTTTAAAACCTAACGCGGTGCTAAGTGGTGAGCTATGTAGACCACTGCTCTTAAAGTATAGTGCCGTAAACACTAAATTAAAAACAAACCGAAAAGGCCAAGCGGTGGTAATTTGTCTTAAACGCTTTGTTATGTGTTATCCCGATTGCAACGAATAAATCTAGCCAATTGAAACAAGTACAACCTCTGTAAATTCCAAATCCAACCAATAAACAATAAAAATAGAAATGAGTTTGCTAGCTTGGAAAACTTCTCGGCTGATGATTCCAGAAACAGCGTTTCCATAAAACCACCACCAACGATAACAACCAAAAAGCCCAGCATGAAAACAGCTAGAATCTGCAATGGTAAGATGATTTTATACAACAGTAGACGCCAATTTAGTGGTAATAGAAGAATCAAATCACTTTCTTGCAAATCACCATTTGCTTCTTCGCTAGTTCGACGGATAAGCGTTTGCACTGGTGTAACACGAGCAATTAAAAGCCCAAAACACCACATGCCCAAAAAACCTATGATTATAGGAGTATTGTCAGCAAAGTATTTCCCTGCAATTGGCAGCGAACTTAGGTATTGATACATTTTGTTCGCTATTTCTAAAGTTTCCATTTTGCTCCTTGCACATAACGCATTGTTAAGGTGTGAGGGTCGTGCTTACGTATATAGGCGTAAGCACTAAAACTAACGCAGATTAAAAAGCCTTGTGTGCCGAATAATTCTTGAGCAGTTTGTTATATTTTTAACTACGGTGCCCAAAATGTAGCAATATACTGATAATTCATAGCAATGACTAAAAGTGGAGCAATAATCATAAAGAGCCCGAACCACTTCATAAATTGATATGTTTTTTCACCGGCTTTAACGCGCGTCCACTCTTTCTTTAACATATCTTGTGTTAGAGAAATGAGTTCATTTTCTTTTTTTGTAACATCTTCGACCTTGAAGTCGATTTCACCTTTTGCTGCGAACTCATACAAATCGCCTAAAATATCGACTATTTCTTTATCGTCGACTTTGTTCAAATGAAGTCTAAGCGAGTTGTAGCTACGAGTTATTTCACCAGTTAATTTTATGTTGTCATCATAGAATTTATCTAATGCATCAGGATCTTCCTTTTTAGCTACAAGGTGGGAGGTATAGTCAGCCACCGAAGACGTAAACAAAGAAACTTCACCTCTTACGCGGTCGATCCAGTCTTGTCTGAACTCTGACGTTTTTTGATCCTTTGATATCAGTATATTCGTGAACGTAATTAACCCCGTTATTAAAGAAGCTATAATTGCTCCCCCGGCTACAAATACCGTGGCTGGTAACTCCATCAGATTCTCCATTAAATATAACGCCGCATTAAGGTGTGAGCAACGCTACCACGAAACTAAACCATGCAACCGTAAACACAAAACCCAACGATATCACCAAAAATACTAAGCGTTGGGAATCACTCTTAAATGCTTTGTTATGTGCGTTTTCAAAATAACGCATCACTTAGACAATATAAACTGTATATACCGATTGAAGCAGGTAAAACAACATCGAGAATTAGCCACCTAGCGCTCTGGCTACGAACTAAAAAATGATACCAATTATCAAATCTATGTAGTGAAGCAGAAATACGAATGTTCGTAAGGTGTTGCTCCAAACCTTTAATAGTATTATCTATATCATTCAATTTTTTTAACAAGTCATTAAGCTTTGATTGTTCGGAGGAATCTGATTTTATGTTTTGACAAAGACTTTCAACTTCCAACCAGTGTTTATTGAGTTGTTCAATAGCTGAATTCGAAGCAGAGTTATTTTCTAACATCCAAACATAGAGATTAGAATTTTCGCTTTTACCCGTAAAATCAAGCCGCTCATATGTACTTCCCATTGAGCCTCTGTTCCCTCGAAACTCAGTATGTTTGGTTCCTGTCAGTCTAATTCTCCAATATGAAAACTTGTTTATTAGTAGCCATGAATAATGGACAAGCTCATATGCAACAATAACGAACAGAATCGTATAGATTGTATCAGGGGTTAAATTGTCAAACTTCATTCCCCCTAAAAACCTTGAATCAGCAGCGGGCATAAGCCCAAGTTTGAGCATCACTAAGGTAATGCTTGAAGCGATTATCAAGTTTCGCCTTATTTTTTCTTCATAATCAGTAGGTTCAACAGCCATTGGCTCTTTCATTACTGATTCAACTTGTTCTTTGAATTTTTCGTTATTCTTCATTATTACCCTAAAGCACATAACGTCGCGTTAAGGGGCGTAGGCACGCAATACAAAAGTAACCGCATAACACCTTAACCACTAAACTTGCCGCAAACTGAAATGCCACGCGTGCCAAATCCTTCTTGAACGCTTTGTTATGCAACTTGCTCGACCGTTACAGCCGTACCATATGCAACTACCTCAACTCTGCCTTCTTGTGCTGAAACCGAGTCGTAGCTCATACCTATAATTGCGTTAGCACCTAACCGTTTTGCGTCTTCTATCATCAAGCCATAAGCTTGTTCTCTGGCTTCTTCTGATACGTTCGTCAAGGCGTCGTCGTTATTGCCTGCGAAAGTCATCCCACTCTTCCAAACTTGCTTTAAATTAGGTTTCTTAGTAACGACCCCTTTTGCAACACCATGATAAGCACAAATCTCTTTTTTATGTATTTCATTAGTGGTAACTACAATCACTACTTTCTCCATTATTAATTACTGTTGCATAACGCTTTCTATATACGGATTTTAGCCGTCTTCCATACTCCTATAATGCAATCTTTCCAATTACAGTTCAATTGATAATCAATAGGTTAATGAGAGGTAATGGGTATTGGATTACAAAATGACGGATAGTTTAAAAAAGCTTACTTGGACTACCTGGGATAACTGTCGGTAAGGAAAACTTTTATCCAAATGAAGTTAATAAGCATAAAAAGCACTTAATCGGTCAATCCGTGATGGGGTTGATCTAAATTTAGTTTAAATTTGGACTAATCTCGTTTTTGGTGTATAGTTAGTTGCGTAGGTGAGTTGAATCCTGAACAATTAGGTTCTCATATACGTTTAAACAATAACAATTGAATAACAGTAATAGAGCAATAACAATAAAAATAACAATAGCAAAATAGGATGAAATCATGCGAACTGAGACGGTAAGCTACTTAAAGAAAAATGCAGCCGATCTCCCACTGGATGAAGCGATGACGATCACACAAAACGGTAAACCGATTTATGTGGTGGAATCATACGAAGAACGACTAAAGCGCGATCAAGCAGTAGCCTTGATGAAGCTTGTTACTATCAGTAGCAAGGATGTAGCTCAAGGTCGCACAATGTCATCGAGTTCATTTAAGGAGAGATTGGCCGCCAAGAAATCATAAGGTGACCATAAGATGGCCAATATTGTTTATACGGAAACGTTCTTTAATACAGTAGAAGAACGTATTGACTACTACTCACAATGGAATGATTCCATTAGCGTAGTAGAGAGAATTGAAAATTTGATTGAGACGTTCGAGCAGAACGTTGAGAGCAATCCGGCCATATATCCGGCTTGTTATGAGCTAACTCAGCTTGGAGTGTATCACTTTCGTCAGTTTAGTTTTGATGGGTTCAAACTTATCTATCAATACGACGATGCGACAGATACGGTTTACGCCATGGTTTTGATTAGTGATAAGCAAGATTTGCAGAAAACCCTAGTGGACTACTGCATCCGGTTCTTATAAAACTGATGATTAAAAGCCGCCTTTCGAGGCGGTTTTTTTATGCCTAAAGGTCGCAATAGCGGCCTTTTTTGATCATCCTCAAAAATATTTTGTTTTCGTTCGTGTCTTTTTGTTTACAAATGAAAATAGGAGGCTATATTTTACATGCAAACAAAATTGCACCTTTCGACACGATGATGACCAAAATGACCAACTTAAAAGAAAAACAAATCAAACTTGCTACTGCTGCTATTGCTGATCTTAAAGAGCTGGTGGCGCAAACAGGCAATCTACTAATGAATCTTTCTAAATCTGGCGTTGAGGCAACTGCAAAGGCCGTTTGTAACTTCTACAACGAAGCGTCACCAATCCAACAAGATTGCTTAGACATTGCTTACTGCTGGTGTGGTTCTTGGGATTCAGAGAACGAAGCGCGTGAAGCATTGGAAGCCGTTAAGGGTAACGCAATCAAAGCCCTTGCTTGGAAGCAAAACCGCCTAGAAGTGTTTGAGTGTGAGCGTCCAGAATACCGCCAAGGCATTACTATCTATGAAGTGGTGCGCGTTTCTACTAAGCGAGGTGAGCCGCTATCAACGCATACTAATTACTTCTCTAGTAAAGAAAGAGTCAAAGCATTCCTAAACAAGAAATATGACTTTTACGCGCCGGATATGGAAGAGAACAGCAAATTCAAATGTATCGAACGCTCAGACTACTCTTTGCAGTTCTACCAAGAAGATGAGGAATATCTGATTGAGTTCCACATGAACCATGTAGATGTAGAGTAATTGTTTGTTCGGGAGGTTGTTAGCATGAACGCTGAAGTAATAACTCAAGAAATGTTCAATTGCATCTTAATAATCGTGGAATACTTTGCCATTCTTTTTATGGGAGTATTCATCGCTCGTAAACGTGGCGTATTTAAAGATAAAAATAATCCTCGAACGCATATTTAAACTAAACAAGCCAGCTTTAAAGCTGGCTTTTTTGTTATCATTCGTGTCATAAAGTTCACAGGTGAGAACAGATATGGCCGTTTATATCCCCGTCAGACACTTAGGAAAGGCTTTTATCGAAAGCCAAGCCAAAACACCGACCAAACAGCAAAGGGACATTAGCAAGGCTTACCAGAAGCTACATGCGCGTGTTCAGCGCAACCTTATCGGCTTGCCACCATATCAAACTGAAGTTCTATTTCATCCAACTCGCAAATGGCGAATGGATTACGCTTGGCCAGACTTAAAGATTGCCTTGGAGGTTCACGGCGGTACTCATTCAAATGGGCGTCACACTCGCGGCGTTGGCTTTGCAAACGACAGAGAGAAGATGAACGAAGCGCAGCTTTTAGGCTGGATTGTTATTGAGATTGCATCGGACAACTTAGGCCAGCTTAGAGGCTGGTTAGAACGTGCCTTTGATCATCGAACGAAAACAATGAATACTGAGCAGTGATAATATGTTGACGCAATTGAACACTCGGAGTTAGAGAAGTGGCGAGAATTAATTGGGAACGCATTAAAAAACAATACCTTAGCGAATACGAAGAAACTGGCGTTGACGTTAAGACGTTTTGTGTTCGCAATGGTTTAGTCTACTCCACAGCAAGAAAATACTTAAATAACAAACTGTTACAGAGAAAAGAGAACAAACCAAGCGAACAGAACGCGAACAACGAAGAAGTTCAGGGCGAAAAATTACAACCAAAAGGGATTACACCGCCCAAAACCAAAATCAAACGCAAGAAAACCGCGAATCAATCAAGTGCCAAAAATGGACACGGTGGCCGTCGAGTTGGCGCTGGCGCTCCAAAGGGAAATAGCAACGCTTTCGTGCATGGCTTGATGACTAAAGCATTTGGCAACCTAGTTAAATACTCTCATCAAGTCGATGACGAATTTAAGTTAGAAGTGCATAAGCTTGCTGCTCTTCAGGCGCTTGAGTGCTACACGCAATACAAAGATGAATTAGCCGACTTCCTCAAAGAGCTTGAAGAACGTGGCGATAAACCTACAGAACTAGAGCAGGAGTTTATTGACCGACTTGAGAAACGAATCGAGTCGAGTTTTGGCATGGTTTGCCACCACACCGGAAAGCTTGAGTATTTAGAGGGCCAAATGGCGAACCGTCGATTAACCAATCGAGCAATAAGCAAGGTTATCGCTCAAACCACACAAGTCGAAGTTGATACCAACCTTAAACGCAAAGGCATTGCGTTGGCCGAAGCGAATACTGACAAGGCTAAGGCTCAAGCTGCCCTTGCTCGTCATGATCTCGACCAGAAACAACGTGAAGGTCTAGGCGACGATGATGATCTAGGTATGTTGCTAGATGAAGTTCAAGATTTGGATGATGATGAAATCATTCAGCGCTTCAAAGATAAAGGTGGAGTGTTGAACGATGATGAATGATGGTATTCAGCCGTATAAGGATTCTATTAATGGCCGTGGCATAAACCTAGTTATGCCAGCGCTTACCGATCAGCAATTCAAAGCGCTTTCACGGCCAGAGAAGCGCCGTTACTTCAGGAACTATATGACCTGTAAGGAATGGCGCTTAAACAACCTTTACAAGATAGAGAGTGATAAAGGTCGCGTTGTCACGTTTCGAATGCGTGACGCTCAGAGAGATCTCTTTGAAACAGCCCATACCTTTGAATTGATTCTTAAAGCGCGTCAGTTGGGCTTTAGTACCTTTATCGACTTGTACGCGCTGGACTCGTGTTTATTCAATAAGAACTATGCCGCAGGTATTATCGCGCAGGATTTGGAAAGTGCTGGCGCTATCTTCCAGACAAAGGTTGTCTTTCCATATAACAATTTGCCTAATTACTTGCGTTCTCGCATTCGTGTAGTTCAACGAGCTGGTGGCGCTAACGGTGGCCGACTCAGTTTTTCCAATGGTTCACGAATCCGTGTTGCAACGTCATTCCGTTCCGGTACGTTGCAGTTTCTACATATTTCAGAGTTGGGCCGTATTTGTGCAGGTTACCCACAAAAGGCCAAAGAGATCCAAACAGGTTCGATGCCTACTGTTCACGAAGGTTGCAAACTCTTTATTGAATCGACGGCAGAAGGCGCGGCAGGACTCTTTTTTGAGTTGTGTAAGAAAGCCGAGGAACGAGCACATAGCGGAGTGAAGTTAGGTGCTAAAGATTTCCACTTTAGATTCATTCCTTGGTTCACTCATCCTAGATATTACTCACCATTGCCATTAGGCGGATTGAAGCTATCCAAATACTTTATTGAATACTTTAAGTCGATTGAGCCATTCGTGATCCGTCACTTAGGTAGACCGTTAACGGATGAGCAAAAGCAGTGGTATGTCGAAACCTATAACCACTACGAAGAGTACACAAAACAAGAGTATCCAAGTACACCACAAGAGGCGTTCTTAACGTCAGGCCGTCGTGTATTTAGCGCTCCTTCCTGTATGGCTGCGGAGTCAGCTTGTACCAAACCGTTGCTTGTCTATGACGTTAATCCAGAGACAGGTGCAATGTTTGATGTTCGAGATAGCGTAAACCGTGAAGGTAAAAGCGAGAACATGCAGAACGGATTACAGGGCTATTTGCTTATTTGGGAATTGCCTGATCCAGAAAAGGATTACGCCCTTGGCGCTGACGTTGCGGAAGGTCTGGAACATGGGGACAGAGGTTCAATTGATGTGCTGGACGAAACTGGCAATCAAGTTGCTCATTGGTTTGGTCATATCGACACAGACCAGTTTGCAAAGATTATCGCAATCATTGGAAAGATGTACGCAGGTAAAAACGGCAGAGCGGCCTACGCTGCGCCAGAACGAAACAACCACGGCCACGCCGTTTTAAACGTTCTACGCGATATCTATCCAATATCCAGAATCTACCAAGAAGAACACCACGACAAGGAAGACGAGGACGAAGAAACAGGACGATTAGGCTGGCTTACCACTCGTAAATCCAAGCCGATAATTATTTCAAACTTAAATGAGCAATTGCGCAATAATACGTCGGGCATTCGATGGATCGGGACAGTTACAGAGCTGAATACCTACGTTTATGACTCCAAAGGAAGCATGAACGCAATTGAAGGCGCATTTGATGACCAAGTGATGAGCTATGCGATTGCGCTAGAAATGGTTGTTCGAATGCCTAGAACCATGACCAAGTTACAGCCACGCACCAAGCGATCAAGCGATTGGCGTACTAAGTGAGGGGAGAATTTATGGCTTGGAATGAAGACCATGCGGAGCATGACGGCAAGGGCTTTAACCTTGCTCAATTACGCCGATTAGTCTCAAACGTGGAAGCACAACCAAACTGGCGCGACCCAGCGCAAAAGTGTTGTGATTACTACGACGGCAACCAACTAGCGCCGGAAGTAAAACAAGTCTACGAAGAACGTGGACAACCGATCATCATCAATAACCTAATAGCGCCAGCTATTGACGCCGTTTTAGGTATGGAAGCAAGAACACGAACTGATCTTGTACTTACAGCCGATGACGATGACGGCGAAGAGCTACGCGATGCACTTCAGGAGAAGTTTAAAGATGCGTGGCGACTTGCACGAGCTGATCGCGCTAATGCCGACGCTTACGCTTCACAAATTAAAGCTGGTATTGGTTGGGTAGAAGTTACCAGAAATGACGATCCTTTCTATGGTGGTGGCTACAACATCAAGCCAGTTCGCCGTCAGGAAATGTGGTGGGACTGGAACGCTCAAGAGGCCGACTTGTCTGATGCTCGATGGTTGCTGCGTAAACGTTGGATAGACGTTGACGAGGCTATTGCTCATTTCCCTGAACACGCCGAAATCATTCGCCAAGCAATGAATAATTGGGAAGACTTTGCAAACCTTGAAAGCTACGAAGAGCAAGACCAAGATTTGCTTGCTGCTTACCATGAATTTGAGAGTTGGGATCGAAATACGTCTGAATGGTTAGATCAGGCGCGTGGCCGTATCTGCTTACAGGTTATCTACTACCGTACATTTAGACGCGGTTATGTCATCGACCTAAAGAATGGCCGAACAGTTGAATACAATCCAAATAATATCGCTCAAGCCGTTGGCGTAAAAATGGGTACATTTAAACCACGAATTGCTACATGGTCAGCAGTACGCGAAGCGTGGTTTGTTGGTATTCATAGAATCATTGATCGTAAATCAGTTGCACCGAGCGGATACTTTCCAATTGTTCCGTTCTTCGGTTATCGAATGGATAAATCCGGCCAACCTTATGGTGTTGTAAGCCGAATGATTAGTGCTCAAGATGAGATCAACTATCGTCGTATGAAGCTTACGTGGCTGCTACAAGCTAAACGTGTCATTGCAGACCAAGACGCAACCAATATGAGCCGCGAAGACTTGCTCGAAGAGGTCGAACGCGCAGATGGTTACATTGAGTTAAACCCTGATCGCAAGAACAAGAAATCAATCAGTGAAGCTATCCAGATTCAGCAAGATTTCAATATTGCGAGTCAGCAGTTTACTGTTATGCAGGACTCAATGAAGCAAATCCAAGACGTTGCTGGTATCTACAATGCAATGTTGGGCCAAGACTCTTCAGCCACCAGCGGAGTGGCTATTAACTCGCTAGTGGAACAAGGCGCGACTACGCTAGCAGAGATCAATGACAACTATCACTATTCGAGAACACGAGTTGCTGATCTGTTAATGGCCTATCTAATCGAAGACCTAGCGAAGCAAAGCAATATCGCTGTAACTATCAACAAGCAAGACGCCCATAAGCGAAAAGTCATTCACCTAAACGTGACCAATGACGACGGCACAGTGACCAACGACGTTAAGCGTTGGAAAGGTCATATCGCTCAAGCTCCAATCCAGCAAACTGCCACATTCCGCGCTCAAATGGCTCAACAACTAACCGCGCTAGTTGCTCAGTTGCCACCACAAATTCAAATGGCAACGCTAGATATGGTTGTCGAGTTAATGGATGTACCTAACAAGCAAGAGATCCTGAACCGTATCAGACAAACTCTAAACATTCCAAAAGCGCCGGAAGATATGACGCCAGAAGAACAAGCAGCTATGCAGGAAGAACAACGCAAGCAGCAAGAAATGGCTGAAATTCAAATGCAGCAGCTACAAAACGAGGTTGCTTTAGGCGCGGCCAAGGTTGAAGAACTACAGGCCAAGATTGCCAAACTACAACGTGATGCAGAAAGCCAAGACGTTAAAGACAACAAGGTTGAGGCCGAAACTGCGAAAGTTTTACAGGAGGTCGCAGAAGTCAAAGCACAAGCAGATAGCACAGTTAATGCAATATTAGCGAACATCGACCAGCAATTGCTAAACCTTCAAATCTAAATGTAAGAGGTAACTAGAAGTGTGGGAACAAGTTAAAAACATCGTGGGCGAATCCGCCCCTTTGGTCGGTTCATTACTTGGCGGTGCCACTGGTAAAACAATAGGTACTCTGATCGCTGGCGTTCTTGGTGTCAAAGATACACCGGACGCCGTTATCAAAGAGCTGATAGAAAACCCTGAAGCTCTAACAAAGATTATTGAGTTTCAGAATCAACACGCAGTTAAGTTGCAAGAAATGGCGCTTAACCAGTTATCTATGCAGCTAACAGACACACAAGACGCGAGAGGCGCACACGGCGATCACTGGATGCCTTCAGCGTTAACTCTGATCTTGTGTGTCATGGTGTCAGGTATGTTTTGCTCATTGTTTTGGTGGACGGTTCCAAAATCATACGAGCAACTAATTATCATGATCGCAGGTCAGGTAATGGGCGCGTTCTCAACGGCTATCGTGTTTTGGCTAGGCTCAACGATGATGCAGGGCTTAGGTCGTACAAAGCAACCAATGAAGTTTATGAAGTGGGGGAAGTAAGTAAATGAAATTACCAGCCGAGTTTAAACCGAATACTGAAATTCAAGAAATGATGGAAGAGCTAGGTTGCACTGGCAAACGTGTAAAGCCTCAAGACATTGTTGATCGAATTGAAGAGGTTGATTTTCAAACCGTCACGCTTGCAGGTAATAAATTCATGTATTGCGGCATCAAGATGAAAGGCGGCTTTGTTGTTGTTGGTAAACCAGCAACTTGTATCGACCCTGAAAACTGGCGTGACCAGATTGGCCGACAAGTGAGTTTTAACAACACATTCGAAGAGATCTACAAGCTAGAAGCTTACAGAAAGATGAGTGCATAAGACGTAATTGTTTGGAGAGAAAAGACATGTATGACAAACGACTAAGAAGCTATCGACCTAAATGGTTTAAGACTTGGGAACTTGTGAGCAAAGCTGCTTATCAGGCGCGTGGTGAAAAGGCCATGCTTGGTATGGATGCTCGATTGCTGATCACCATTGATGAGCTGCGAACGCTGCTTAGTGAAATCGATCCGAAGAAAGCGGCGCTTATCTGTAACAACTGGAAAGCTGGTGGATCTCGTGGTTACTCAGGTCTGCGACTTGCGAGTGACAAACATTTCACTCCATTCTCTGCGCATGGCAGAGGGCAAGCTGTTGATTTGATTAGTAATCATTACACGGCTCAAGAGTTGCGTGATTTGATTATCAAACACAAAGACCGATTCCCTTATCTAACGAGAATGGAAGAAGGTGTGAGCTGGTTGCACTTGGATGTGTTCAACTTACCAGAAGATGCACCAGAGAATGCAATCCTGTTGTTTACTAAATCAGGTGAGACTCGTTACGCCTAGGTAATTATCGAACGTTAATTTTTAGTTTGCATTCGTAAATTTGTGGTACATTTATCAGCAAATTGAGTGTGCGGCGAAAAACTAACGCAACACGAGAACATAAAAAAGCCAGTTAGCGCGATTGCGTTAGCTGGCTTTCTTGTTCGCAAGTGCGGCGATAAGCACAAACCAAACGCAAGCGCAGCGATAAGCGCACATGAGGGGATTATGACTATAGAACTTGACCAAGCACTATTAACTGGCAACGTCGAAGACATTGACGCACTGCTAGATGAAATTGACCTAGATGACGATTTGGGCGTTCTCAGCGGTGAAAATGACCAAGACAACCATTCGACTGATAACGAAATGGGCGTAGGCGAGGAAGATGAGGCACTACCAAGTGTTATTGACAATACTCAGCCAAAAGGTGACGCCAACCTAGATAAATCAGAACAGGGCCAAGAGCCTAAAACGAATGCGGCCAAAGATAGCATTGGGGTTCGAGAGATTGACGGCAAGCTCTACATTGAAGTTGATCCAGACAATGCAGCGGTAGCAAGTAAGGACGGTAAACATACGATTCCTTATGCAGTTCTAGAAAAGGCTCGCAATCAGGCGAGCGAAGCGTCAAGCCGTATGCAGGAGCTAGAGCAACAGTTAAGTGAAGCTACAACCGCCAAGGAAAAACTACAGCTATACACCAAGCAATTAGAAGAAGCTGGTATTACGCCTGAAAAGCTACCTGAAGAATTGCTGAATGATGAAAATGCGCTCAATGCGCTGCGTGATGAGTTACCAGAAACGGCGGCAAATTTACTAACGGCGCTAGTTAAGCGTTTTCAAAGTAAGGCTGCGACCACTCAACAAGAAGCCAATGACGGAGTTAACGAAGTTACTAACGCGCTAAACGCTGACGAACTAACAGAACTTCGCACTTGGGAATCGAGTGACCGTGACCGTTGGGATATGGCCCTAGTTATCGACAACAAGCTCAAGAATGATCCAGCGTTCCAAGCCATGCCACTAAAAGAACGCTTTGCAGAAGTGCAACGCCGAGTGAAGGCCGCTTTCGGTGATCCGGTTCAAGCGTCAATTGATGCTGAAAAGGCACAGAAACAAGCCGAGCAAGGCCAGCAGCAACCTCAACAAACGGCAGAAAAACAAACCGTTGTACCTAATTCACCGTCTAGTCTAGGTGGTTCTTCACTGGACACTACGGCGGCAGCTAATCAGGCATTGTTGAATCAAGACGCACTAGCGCTTGAGCAATCACTTGCCAATATGTCGCCAGAGAAGGTTGAAGAGTTCCTAGCTCAAGCGGTGATAGCTCTAGATTAGTCGAGGATTTCATAATGACTACTATCACTAAAGCTCAAGCTGCTAAAGCGTTTGGTGCCGCGCTGTTTACTCATACGCGCCGCCAAAACACTTTTGTAAACATGCTAACTGGTAAAGCTCCAAAGGCAGTGCCAGCAGACCGCAACCGAAACAAAACTCAAACTGAAGCTGGTGCGCCAGTTGTAATGATCACCGACCTTACAAAACAGGCTGGTGACACAGTTGAAATGGATTTGTTCCACAACTTGGGCGGTATGCCAACGATGGGCGATAAAAAAATCGAAGGTCGTGGCGAGTCTCTATCAAAAGTTGAGTTTGAATTAGTCATTAACCAAGGCCGTCATAACGTCGATTCAGGCGGTAAGATGGCTCAACAACGCACCAAGCAAAACCTACTTCAAGTAGCTCGTACAATGCTTGGTAACTACTTCAACGATCTACAAGATGAAATCGCAACGTATCACCTAGCTGGTGCGCGTGGTGACTTCATGCCTTCCGACATGATTGTTCCAACTGCGGATCATCCAATGTTTGGTGAAATCATGGTTAACCCTGTTACCGCTCCTACAGCGGATCGCCACTTCTTCGGTGGTGACGCAACGGGTATTGCAGATATCGTGGCAGCCGACACGCTAACCCTAGCGAAGATCGATGAAATTGCGCTTTACCTAGAAGAAATGGCACATCCAATCAAGCCTATCCGCTTCGAAGCTGATGAGCTTTACGGTGAATCACCTTTCTACGTTCTATTTGTTACTCCGCGCCAATGGGCCGACCTATGGGCTGACGTTCAAGGGGCTGGCAAAGTGCAAGAGCTGATCGCGAATGCGGTTAACCGTTCGCAAGGCTTTAAGCATCCACTATTCCAAGGTGACCGCCTAATGTGGCGCAACATCTTGGTTCGTCAATACCGCAAACCAGTACGTTTCAATGCTGGCTCTAAAGTGAAAGTTGGCGCAGCAAGCGGCAACGGCACTGAAACTGAAGCTACAGCAGCTACCGTAATTGACCGCGCAATCCTACTTGGCGGCCAAGCGCTAGCAGTGGCTTACGGTAAATCTTCAAGTGGTGCTCAGTTCTCTATGCACACCGAGAAGGTTGACCACGGCAACGGTCGTGAAACGTCTATCGCTTGGATGAGCGGCGTTAAGAAAGTTCGCTTCCAAGAGAAGAATGGCCGAATCAATGACTACGGCGTAATGGTGCTAGATACAGCCGTTGGCGGTTTATCTAAGTAATAAGTGACTGGCTGGCTATCTAGCCAGCCTTTATTCATCGGAATCAAAGGAGAATTGCAATGGCAGTTAAAGTATCACCAGCTGTTAAGCAAAACGTCTACAACGGTACTCACGGTAACCTTTCAGTGATGTTCGCTGAAGTTCCGGCACTTGCTGATGGTGACTTGGTTATCGCAGCAAGCCTTGAGGCTGGCGTGAAGCTGGTGGAAGTTAAGATTCTTACCAAAGGCGAAGCGGTTACTAGTTTGACTGCACAAGCATCGCTTAATGAAGTGCTGCTAGGTGATGGTATTCATGCGCCTCAAGTTGGCACCAAGCTAGAAGATGTGATCGGTACGGCCACGGAAGTTCCGAAAGGTGCGTTGTCGTCTGATGCGGCTGGATACTTTCCGTCAGAAGATGTTGCTGAAAAAGATAAGTGTCTTGTTCTAACGTTCGCAGGTGCCGCAGTTACGGAAGACAAGATCCGTCTAGCGATTTACACCACTTCAGTCGGCACTATCTAAGATAGTCCACTCTGTTGAAAAACAGGCCAGTCAGATAATTGGCTGGTCTTTTTTATATGTTCCGTGGCAATGGCCGCAGCTCAACACATCGAATACACATAAGGGTATTGACTATGACAGCAGAAAAGAAAATTGTTTGGATCGGTGAAAAGCCAATTAAAAAAGTAAACACGCTTGGCCGTGACTACTACTTTAACCGTGGCGAACCAACCAGCGTACCGGAACAAGTGGCGCACCGATTACTGCAAATCAAATCTTGTTTTGCTACTCCTGAAAGTGCTCAGTCTCTAATCGAGAGCCTACAAGCTGAAGAACAAAAGCGCCAGCAACTAGCGGAACGAGCGGCGCAACTAAAAGCTGAAGAAGAGAAAGCAAACACTTGGCTCGTTATGGTTGATGGTGAAGTCGTCAACATTTCCAAATACACCAAGGCGAAACTTGAAACCGTTATCCTAGCAGAAGAGCTTCCGATTGATCCGTTAGCGTTGGAAGTTCCAGAAGGCGAAACACATGCGTCAGCTCTACGCATGGCAGTGCGTGACAAGCTACACGCTAAACACGGTATTCCAGAGGCTTAATGATGAGCGCACTATCTGATTTATATCGGTTAGTGCGTCAGCGTTGCGCTGGCGTTGTCGATATCATGATGGATGACGCCTTGCGCGACTCTTACCGCGAGTTTTGCGAGAAATCAGAGTTCCTAAAAACAAAGGTCAAATTGACCGCCGTTGTGTCTGGTGTGCAAATTCCGGTTGCTGGCATTCCTACCGATTCAGCAATTCTAAAAATTGACAGCGTAGTGAGTAATTGCGGTTCTCCGCTTTACGTCAATGACGACTACGTTTTTGATCCTGTAACCAACGAGTTCACATTCACGAATCACTTTGATGTGGTGACCGTTACGGCGGTACTAAAACCAAAGCTAAATTTCGATGAGAACAACCTTAATTCATACCTAGTTGAAAATTACGGCGAAGCTCTAGCGGCTGGCGCTGCTTACCGCCTCCGACTACAGGTTGGTACAAATTGGTTTAACCCTGATCTCGCGTTGATGTACGAGCGTGAATTTATAGAGGGTTATCGCTGCGCTTACCGACTAAGCAAAGACAACTTCAATTCATTCAAAAACAAAGTGCGCAAGCACAATTTCTACTAGAGGTGTGTATGTCTGCTAATAACACTCCGGTCAAACACTTGATCGATGAGGCAGCTCGTCTCGTTGTCGATAAAAACATGATCCGTTGGGATAAAGCGTTTTGGGTTGATGCGTTCAACTCGGCAGTTCGAGCAATCCTAGCAATTCGATCTGATGCGCTAACGGCCAATGAGGACTTTGTTTGTGTTGAGGGTTCAACTCAGACAATTCCAGTAGGTGCTCGTTTTGTTGTTGATGTTCTGCGAAATAAAGGCGGCGCGGCCATTTCTGGCAATGTGGATTTGAAGATGCTTGATGATTATCGCCCTGAATGGCGTTCAGAGCCTCTTGCTAGCACGGCCAAAGCGTGGCTTTACGATGACCGAAATCCAACCAAGTTTTATATGTATCCTCCGGTAGTTTCTGGAACAACCATTGAGTGCGTATTTGCAAAAGTGCCTACGCCAATAACTGAAAGCGATTACGACTCTGAAACCAAATGCGAACTAAACCCGATGTACGACAACGCAATCATTGAGTGGCTTGTCTACCGCGCATTTAGTGAGGATGCGGAGTTTACCGCTAACGCCGCTCGTGCAACCACAGCATTAAACGCCTTTAGAACAATGCTAGGCGACAAGAGCCAAGCAGATAGCATCGTTCAACAAAAGAGCGCTGATATCAAAAACCAACCACGCTAATTAATTGGAGTAGAGCACAATGAGTAGTAGCTGGTATCGAAGAGGTACGGTAACTGTAACCGACGGCTCAAAAGAGGTTGTAGGCGTTGGTACGTTATGGGTTGATGCCGGAAATAAACCGCTAGCTGGCGATATCATGTTCATAGCTGGCAGTATTTATGAGGTCGAATCGATCACCGATAACGAACATTTGTCACTGTTCAGACCATTTACTGGCGTTCCACCAGCAAATGGTGAGTATGCGATCATTCGAAATACTTCAGTAACTATTGCAACTCGTGTGGCCGCAATGGTCGCGGCGGCTATCAACTCAAAACAAGTGTTGCTTGATGACCTTCGAGGTTATTACACATCAACGGCTGACAAGGTTCTTATTCACACCGATGACGGCTCAACTATAGAGGTTGTGCCACTTCAAACACTGGTGTCAGATATCACAAACCTGATCGCTCAGTCTGAAAGTATTAAAAACGATCTAGCTAATACACAGGCAGCTCTAGATCTTGTTCGTCAATACTCTAATGCGGCGCAAGGTGTCGAAGTTGAACCTGGCAAGTATTCAGCGAAGAGCTATGCGGCTGATGCGGCGGATACGTTGGCTTTAGTGAACAAAGCAAAAAGCGATGTGGATTTAAAAGCCTCTCAAGTTCAGCAAACCAAAACAGATATTGAGCAGTTTGTAAGTACATCAAAAACTGAAATTGATGCCAAGGCTACTGCTATTAGTACGGCTATTGCTACGCAAGCGACTACCGTTAAGGGCGAAATCACAACACTGGTTACGACAAGTAAGAGCCAGATTTCTGCGCAAGTAACTACTGGTAAGAGCGATATTGCCGAGCTTATTACTGGTGGAACGGACAGCATTTCTTCACTTTCTTCTACGAGTCAAAGTGAAATAACGGCGCTAGCTACCAAAAGCAAAAGTGACATTGTGGCTCTTGCTACTCAGAGCAAGAAAGATATTACGACTCTTACGACAACGAGTAAGGGTGAAATTTCAGATCTAGTGGCTGGTGGCACTAATAGCATTACGTCACTTACCGATACGAGCAAGGGTGCAATTAACACCTTAGTTAGTGCAAGCAAAACCGAAATCACGGATCTAGCTACCACAGAAAAAGCAGCCATTTCGCAGCAATCAACCGCAGCAATTAGTGAAATGACTTCACTAAAACAGAGCGCCGAACAAGCAGCATCAACGGCAACACAAAAGGCTACTCAAGCGGCTGCTTCAGCTACAAGCGCAGCACAAAGTAAAACCGATGCTCAAACCCTGAAAACGCAAACTGAAGCCTTAGCGAATGAAACAAAGCAAGTAGCGGAAGAGATTAAATCCGGTAGTTATGTTGGTTGGCAAATCTATTGCCAAAGCGAAGCAAACATGAAAGCAGCACGAATGCTAGCTAGTGAACAGTTTGCGGCTAGTGGATTCGTTGATTTTGGTCGTCACTATAGTTCTGGTAATTATGTTCCTGTCAATGAGGGGCTTTGGTCGCAGTTAGATTCACCAAATAGCCTAAGAATAGGTAAGGTCACCAATGCTTCAGGAACGTCAAAAACTAACCATGCCGTTACGCATATCGCAGGCTTTATTTCGCAACTGATTAATATCAACGATGCGTTTGAACCAAGGGCTTCGATTAAGTTTCCTGAAGCCCCGAACGGCGCAGTTGTTTATGACTCCACTGGTAACTGTCGTGGTTCTGGTAAAGTTAATCTAGATTTGTCTAAGGAAGCTGATCCTAAGTATGGGGATGTTGCTGCTAATAGTAATGAAGCAGTTGCTCGTGCATTTGAGGGAGCTTGTAAAAACGCTGATTTGCGTCTCGGCTTAGAGTATTGGCGTCCATCTACTGCCGATGCGACTATTGATAATGCAGGCAATGGTGTTCTAGCTGTTAGCTATGTTTCTGCGTGGTCTGGTGTTTATCTTCCGATTGAGCTTGTGGCTGGTCAGAAATACGAAATCTGTTTTGAAATAGTTAATAGCGGCGGTCAGATTGGTCAAGGTATTTCACTGCGCGGTTGTACTAGCTTGTCACCGAGTGATGGTGAGGATAGTACCACAGCATGGTATTACCCTAGAAAGACTGGCATTTACAAATGTACTTTCACTTCGACAGAATCAAGCTCAAAAACAATTCGCTTTATAGCGAATAGTGCAGCCGCCAATGGTACTGCTCACTTTAAGTTGCATTATGTGCGGCCAGTAACCGAAGAAGTGGTTATTGAGCGTGTTGATATGTTTGGTTTTGAGTTCTTCTTAGAAGAAATCAGCAAGTCCAATCCATTTGTTTATCCTTATGGTTGTATTCAGTCGCTTGCTTCCACAATGGAAGGTATTGCTACTACAGGCTCTAATCGACCTGTAACTTATTATGCCGCTTTTGATGGTGATACAGGCTCAAAAGGTAAAGGCGTTGACTTTTGGGCTGCAACGGATGAGCAGAAGAGAGCTTTAGTTTCTAATCCTGAACACAACATTTATTTACTTGATGATGGACGCCTTGTTCAATGGCGTGTCCGTCAGAGAACTATTGCAGGTGCAGGTAATGGGGATTGGGAAGGCTTTAGTCCTGTCGATGCAACACAACACTATTTACATTTCTACGGCGTGTTTGGTAACTGTTCGGTGGTTAATCCACAGGGCATTAAAGATGTACTCGGAGGTAATGGCACTTCATTTGGTAAACCTAATAATGTTCTTGGGTATGGCGTTTTTGATGGCAACGTTGAACCTATTCGTCCAGATGAAAGTTTGGGCGCGTATAAAGTTCGTTTCTCTCATGCTTCAGATGGTTCTTACGCAGTAAACGGTGAGTGTTATTTCTATGTTTGCGGTGTAGTTCCTCGATTAAACAAAGGTGCTTATCATCCAAGCTTTAACCCTATGGGTTCGGCAACGTGGAGAACTGACGGTGTCGGTTACTCTAAATGGTATGAAGGTGAAGGTGCTAGGAATCTTATCAACGTACAAAAGTGTTTTGCATTCTCGAACACCACAGGCGTTTATGGTGGTTCTATTGCATCAAGTCATTACGGTCGTCCTGATGCTAAACGTTACGATGCTATCTATGCTTCAGGTCAAGGTGGTGTAATTGACTACCGTTTATCTGCTTGGGATATGGGGAGCAAAGATGAAGCAGCTAAGGTTTTCCAAAAGCTAATCGAAGGTACTTATCGTGGTAAAGAACATCTTCCCCGTATGCGTTCGTTTGTACCTCAATACACAGTAAGCGCCGCTCATGGTACTTATTTGCGGATTGAGGCTAATAAACTATTGGGAAATACAGATTGGATCCCAACAGCTAGCAGCATTGCACAAGGTGTAGAGTGTTCTGGTAGCTTGATCGTCAATGGCGTGGTAAGGAAAGTTAAGAAGATATACAGAAACACTAACCTTGATTACTACCTAGAAATGGAAGATAGGTTAGGTAACGCTGTTGGGGATGTTATTTGTGGTGTTATTGGTGACTATGCGTCTTTTGAGATATCGGGCAATTTCAATATGATTGATGTGCTTGGTTCGCCAGAGCGCATTTTGGCTAAAACTGAACTAGCAAATGGTTGGCTTGGTGGCTGGATTCCGGTTGTTCCAAACAATACATTGGTGGCAAATAAATTTCCGATGACTCACGTTGCGGTGGATAAGGATCTGCGAATGTATTGGAGCGACGGTGACGCAGCTTGGCAAACCGGAACTTATACGTTCGCTTCATCATTAAATGCGCGTGATAACAGTTCTGCAATCCCATCAACTCGCGTTGCATTACATTCTTATACTGCTAGCGCAAAACTTACTAAATCAGCAAACATCAAGCCTATATTAAATGGCGCTAATGGCGTCGGTGATGTTTACGCAACGATGTTTAATGATCGTACTCGTGGTGGATTATTACGGGAAAGTTTTATAAACAAAGTTGTTAGTGGCTACTCGCAGAAGCATCCACACAGCCAAACAGTGAAGCTGAACAAATGTACGTTGCTTGATGGATATTTTGCTAGTAACCCTGATTTCTCGCCAACGCATGAATGTATTGCACTAGGTGAACCAGCTTATGATGATTCAGCAATCAAAGTGTTGTGGAGTCAGAGTTCAAACAACCAACAGGCCAATTTAAATCTATCATTCAATGAGTTGATTTGGGTTGGTAGCTATTCGTCGTTGAATGTAACCAAAATTACGTCCACTAACACTGCGACTGATGGTGTTGCTGGTCAGTTTTATTTAACCGATCCAAGTATTACAAATGCTTTGGGTAATAAGTTGCTTCGCTGCGTTAAGTCTTTTACTGCGTCTTGGGGGGATGTGTGGTTAGAGAACGGAAAAGGCTTTGTGTATATCACAGCTCCAACGGGAGATCCTTTCTTGGTCGTATATGGTTCACAGTCGGACTTATGGGGTGATGATGGAAAACTGCGAATCGTAAGTGAGGTTGGGACATATAAGAATCTCAATGGTGATTTATGTCTATATGGTACGCATGAGCTGGCAATTCCATACGGCTACACAAAGAACAAAGCTCGTGCTGGTTCTCAAGTTAGTGGGGTGGATTTATGATCATTGATACCGACTACACAGCTCTAACCGATATTGATGAGAATATCCGGCATTATTATGCTGAAGATGTTCGAGAACGAGTGATTGGCTACGCAGAGGGGGAGGAAACTTCCCCTATAACTGAGCAATACACGGTTATCGTTCTTAATAAGCCTGAAGAAATTACTTATCAGGATGCAAACCAAAGACGCTGGGAGGGTAAGTCTTGGGAGCAACTTGTTAAGCCAGAGCTTGAACGAGCAATTGCTTGGGAAGATTTTCAAGTAAACCACGATCAATATCTTCAATGGCTGGTGGATGTAGAGAACTTTGTTCCTGAAATCACTATTGGCGAAGATGGTGAAGAAGTTGACACGTTGCCACCAGCGCGGCCAGTGATCGATATGCAAAATCGCCGCGCCGTTTATGAAGTAATTGAAGTGTCATACGACGCTAATTATTACACTCATAATGGTGAATACGATTATTTGGTCAATGATGAAGAGTTTACTGTTACCAAGACGCCAGTTGTCGAGAGAAAGCCTGACAATGTGATCGCGGAGTTTCATCGGAACAAGGCGCAAGCTTTGCGAGATGAAATACAACTATCAAACATCTTTATTCATGGATATGAGTTCCAAGTTCGCCAAGTTGACCGGAACAACATGGATGAAACGCTATGGTATGCAGAGCGAAATAATATGCTGGATAAAGAGACGGTCTGGATTGCAGCAAATAATAAACCTGTAAGACTGACGTACAATCAAATCCAACAAATTAAAGATGCTTATGCGATTCGATTGGAAAAGCTATTTAATCAATATGCCACTTGGACAGAAGGGGATATGCAAACTCCATTCGAATTTTTAGAAATCTAAAGTTCTCGATTGGTGATTTTTGTTTTCAATCGAGAAAGTGTTTTTATTCCGAGTTATTATTGGTCAAGCATTGCAGTTTATGACGGGGTGCGAAAGTACCCCGAATTGAAAGGGGCGAAAGATGTTAGAGAAGTTACTAAACAACAATCCACTAGGCGTTGTGATGTTGTGTGCTTCGATAGTTGGGACTGGCTATGTGATGAATTATCGCTTGAACAGTATCGAGACGACTCAACAAAACATTGGCACTGATGTAAAAGATATTCGCCAAGATATAAGCGCTCTACAGGCCGATGTTGCTGGCTTGAAAGCCGTTGCTGATTACAAAGAGAGAGCAGGTAAATAATGCCTAGAATTAACGTCGCTACTTTCTTTGGAGAACGGCCAAAACAGACGCCGAGACTCCTACCAAATGAATATGCTACAAAAGCGGTAGATTGTCAGTTTCCGGTTGGAAACCTTCAGCCTTACCTTGGCTTGAAGGACACCACTGAAAGCTTAACGGAAAGCCATAGAACGGTTTATAAGTTTTTAGATTGGTGGTTCAAGTGGAAAACTGATGTTGATGTGGTTGTGTCGCCAATTGTTGGTGACCCTTGGAACCGTGTTTATTTTACAAGTGATACCGGAGTTCGTGTTACCAATAACCAGATATTTAATGGTGTTGGTGATCTTCCCGTTGACTCTTATCCATTAGGAGTGCCAGCGCCAGAGCATGGCGTGACAGCAAAAGTAAATGCTCCTGATCCTCTACCAGAAGAAGACGAGGCAACCGACGACGAAACTCGTTTTTATGTCTACACGCTTGTTAGCGAACAAGAAGAGGAAGGGGCGCAATCTCCGATCAGCAATCAAGCTGAAATTAAGTTCCCAGAGAGTACGGTTACGCTGACATTTCAAAGTGAAGGTGTTTTATCCGGCAATATCACTAAACGTCGAATCTATAGAACGTCAACAGAGGGTGGTGTTTCTGACTTCTATCTGGTTGGGGAAATTCCGATTTCACAAAATACGTTTGTGGATGATAAGTCAGCCGATGATCTTGGGTTCCCGCTGGAAAGTGAAAAATACGAAATGCCTAACAAAAAGCTACGGTTTTTAACCCTAATGCCTAACGGAATTATGGCTGGTGGCTATGACCGAACTGTTTGTTTTAGTGAGCCGTATTTGCTTCACGCATGGCCTGTAGATTATCAGCTCACAACAGAGCACGAAATCGTAGCAATGGAATCAGTGAGCAATATGCTATTGGTTGGCACGAAAGGTTACCCTTGGGTGTTCCAAGGTATCACCAGTGATGCGATCAGTGGGCGAAAGCTTGAGTCTATGCAAGCGTGTGTTTCCAAGCGCTCTATGAGAAATATCGACAACCTAATTATCTATGCGTCTCCTCATGGCCTTTGTGCGTTCACTGGTCAAGACGTTGAGCTAATTACCAAAGATATTATTGACTCTAAGCAGTGGGAAGCATTGGAGCCAGAAACCATTGAAGCTTACTACTACGATGGAAAGTATTTGGCTTTTTACGGAAAGGCGCTTGATAAGTCGTTCATATTCGACCCTAAAACGGGTGGCATTACGTTCCATTCTCTAGGTTCAAACCTTGGATTTACTGACTTAGTGACAGGTACGCTTTATGTTCGAAGCGAAGATGGAACAAAATTGGCTGAATGGAACAAGGGCCAACCTAAAGCGTATGTTTGGCGTTCTAAAGAGTATTACGCCATGTATCCAACACTTAGTACGCTGTATATCCGAGCGGAAGATCCGGCATTGGTTGGAATGAAAATTATCGTTGATGGAGTCGTCATCAAAGATTACGAGATAGGTACGTTAACTAATCGACCTATACGCATTCCACCAGCAAGGGGCAACTCATGGCAATTTGAAGTTTATGGCACTGGAATATTAGAAGAGGTGATCATTGCTTCTAGTATGGCAGAGGTTTACGGGTAAATGGCAGTTCGTACATTACAAGGCGGCAAAAAGCTAAAGGGTAAATTCCAATCTATTCCCCACAAGAAAGGAAGTGACGCTGTAATGGATGCAGTTGCCGACAACTTGGAACAGTTGATCGGTATGCGTGGCGAGGGCGGCAAAAAAGCCGTCCTTTGGGAAGATATGAAAAAGCTCGGTTTTGCTGACTACAGAAACGGTAAATTACAGAGCACAATTAATATCCCAAGTTCGGACGGCGGTAGTGGTGATCCGATTGTTGGTGAGGAAGTTCAGACGCCAACTACACCACAAAACTTAGTGGTTAAATCTGGCTTTGGTATCGCACTGCTTTCGTGGGATACCGCGCCATATAAAGGCCATGCTTACACCGAAATTTATCAAGCAAGAGATAACGTATTTGCAAATGCTATTGTGGTGCAAACAACTCCGTCTAGCGTTGCGTCATTGCCGATTGAGCCTACGGGTGATTATTACTATTGGATCAAGTTCGTAAACCTAAAAGGCGAACGTTCAGCGATTAACTCAATTAATGGTACTCATGCAAAGAGCGTTGTTGACCCTCAATATTACCTTGACCTGATCATTAAGGAGATGGAAGAACATCCCGAACTAATTCCTTTACCGGAGGCATTAGAAGGCATTGATTTTTCATCCATTCCAGACGCAGAAACTATTGAGAATATCGACGTATTATTAGCGGAAGCAGCTATGCAAAACGCTGTAACCGTTGATAAGGAAAGCGCATTTCGCAGAGAAGAGAACCGGACATTAAGGGCCGAGATTGAAACCAACTACTACACAGCAGTTGAAACCGATAAGGCAATGGCGGTTTTAAGAGAGTCGGTTACTTCTCAGATCGAGGAAAACGAGACATCAATTCTTGCTCAGATCAAACGAGAGTACGCAACGAAGGTTGAAGTTGATAGCGCGTTATCGGCATTAAGAGAGTCTGTTAAGTCAGAAATTCAGTCTAATGGGGAGTCAATTCTTGCGCAGGTAGGCCAAGAGTTTGCGACTCAAGTTGAGCTTGATAAGGCTATATCTACAGCCAAGTTAGATCTCGAAACTCAGTTAGGCGATTCGATTTCAAGCATTGAGCAAAACTACGCGACGAACGCCAAGCTAACGTCAGCAATTTCTCAATTAAATACGTCGTTGTCAGCGTCAATTGAAGGAGTTGAGAGCAATCTATCAACCAACTATAAAACGTGGGTTGATACTGAAAAGGCGATCAATATTGCAACCAATTCATTGTCTTCAAAAATTGGAGAGGTTGAGAGTAACTTAGCCAACAACTATTACACTGAAGCGCAAACCGATCAGGCCATTGCTAAATCTGCTTTGACGCTGCAATCATCAATTGACGGTGTTAGCTCGAATCTATCCAAGAACTACTACACAAAGACGCAAACCAATCAGGCGATTAGTACCGAGATTGGAAAAGTTAATGCAACGGTTAACGGCGTTTCATCTTCAGTCACACAGATTAGTGAAGCATTGGCCGATCTTGATGATGGCTATTCTGCGTTGTGGGGCGTTAAAACAAGCATAGGTGGAATGACGGCTAGTGTTGCTCTTATAGCCAAGTCTTCCACTGATACGAGCACAGCAAACGCAGAATTTGTTGTTAAGAACGCAGGGTTTAAGGTCGCTTACGACAAGAATACTGGTGGTACAGGTAGCAACAGCATCGTTCCGGTTTTTGGCACTATCAAAAACCCAGCCTATCAGGATTGGGTTAACGGCGGTCAAGTTGGTACAGCTCCGCCAAAATATGTACTCGCAATCGACACTGCATCAATCAAGGTTGCAGACATTAGAGATCTGGTTGCTGGCGATGTAGTGGCAACAAGCGTGCAAGCAAATACAGTGATCGCAAACGTAACGTTACGAGCGTCAACGATTAATGACCCGAACAGCAAGTTCTATGTGAGCGCGGCTGGTGTGGCAAAAATGGTTGATGCTGATGTTTCGGGGAAAATTACCGCGACTTCTGGTGTGCTAAGGAACGTTACGATTACTGATTCTTGCGATATTCAAGGTCGTCTCAATGTTAATCAGATCGTTGGTGATGTAATAAAACCTTATCCGTACACGGTTATGAAGACAGAAAGTACTACAGGACTAATTCAGACGCTCTACTCAGTAAATATTCCAATGGCTACTTGGGATCGTGAGGTTGTTTGGGGGAGTGTGTATGTGACTACGTTCGGTGCATGGTTTGATTTTTTAATTAATGATGAGGTTGTTCATAGTCAAGATGTTGGTGGTATGAGCGCTCAAAACTCACCGATCTGGCGGCATAGTCTTCCGGCTGGTAAGGCTTATAAGGTTAGTTTGCGCGCAAGAAACCACGAAAACAATTCTTGGCATGTGTGGAACTCATCTGGATTAGTGCTCACCTACAAAGCTTAGGTTTAGTGCTTTTGGAATTGCGCCATTTTGTTAAGGTGCTCTAGATCGTTCAGGGGTAAAAAGTGCGGTTCGCTAAAGTTGATCACAACAATTATATCTACATGCTTGTGAGAAAGCTTGTTTACGTGGCTGGTCGTGATGATTTGCCGGATTTGCCGAAAGAGGTGATCAGTAAGTTGGATAGTGGTGATGCACACTTGTTTGTTGGTGAGCGTTGTGGCGCAGTTTTGGAGGTGACGCACGAAGATAACGAGATAGTTATGTATGTGGTTTTTGGATGGTCTGATAACGGGCATGGCATATCAGATTACATCAATGCGTACTATCAACTTGCTAAAGATGTGGGTGCAGAAAAGATTGTTTCATTGGCTCGAAGAGCAGGTGTGTACAGGCTTTGGCGCGCTCACGGATTTAAAAAAGTAGGGTACAATGAGCAAGGTTTAATCAGGTTTGAGAAAAGGCTGGTAAACAATGGGTAAAGGGCCAGAAAAAGCAAAACCAACTGCCGATCAGATTGCAGCAGCAGAGGTGGCGGCTAAAGAGTGGAATAGATATCAAGAGGTGTTTGTTCCAATTGAAAACGAATATATGCGTATCACCGAAAAAATGGGGGACGAGGCAAACTACGAGAAAATAGCAGGAGCGGCCAATACAACGTCGAATAGTGCAACGAGTTCGGCTGTCAATCAGACTCAAAAACAATTGTCGGCATCTGGCTTTAATCCAAGTTCAGGTAAGGCGTCTAGCGCTTCAAACGACATAATCTCAGGCTCCAATGCCAACGAGGTGCAAACTACTGCGCAAGGCCAACACAACGTAACCGAGCGTTTTACTGGCAATCTTCAAAACGTAGTTGCAATGGGGCGAGGTCAGGCGACTCAAGCCACGGCAGGGCTTAACGATATCGCGGCGGCGTCAGCGCGTAAGGCCAACCAAGCTGCAATTGATGAAGCTAACGCCGTATCTATTCCGGCGGCGGTTGCTGGCGCTGGTGCCTCTTTACTTACTGGCACCGATACAGGCAAAGAGATGCTATCAAGCGCTGGACAGGGATTAAGTAATTACTTCAAACCAGATACTTACAAAAGTATGAAATCAGACGATGGCTTTGCGCCAATGGGCGGCGCTAGTTCATACGGTTTAAGTTAAACGTTAGGAGAAAATAATCATGCCTCAAGAGGGTGAATTAGGTTATTACAATCCAAATACTGGCAGTTCAGCCGCGCCAGCCACAACCGCTCCAACCGCCAGTGTTAAAAGCGATAATCTTTCAAACATGATGGTTAACGCTTCTGGTAATCCTGAATACATATACGCGAATCTTACGAGAAAGCAGTACGAAGATTATCTAAAGCGCTTCCAGCAATATGAGAATCAACTTATCGATCTTGCTATGACCGATAAGTTGTTAAATAAGCAGTTAGATAGAAATAACGCAAATGCCACGAAGAACTTAGAACAAGCCAATATCAATGCTGCAAATGCAACTAGAAAGTATGGTTTAGGTGATCTTCGAACTGATCAGCAAAAACGAAACTTGGAAATGAATAACGCGCTTGCGCTAGCTTCAACTAATAACAACACTCGCCAAGCTATAAACGATTTACAAGTCGGATTGATGACGGGTGTTTCGTCAGGAAGCAGAAACTTAATTAACTCAGTTGGTGGAGTTTAGGGGGTTAATATGGGATACGGTCTAATTGATATTGGTCGAAATAACGCGAGAAGTTCGCTTGATACTTATAGAAATCTTTCTAACCAAGAGCAACAGCGCAAACAAGTGAACGAGCAGCTTAAACAGCAATACAAGCAAGGTATTGCGTCAGGTATCGGTACTGGTGCAACTCTAGGTGCAACAATTGGTAGTGTTGTACCTGTCGTTGGTACTGTTGCTGGTGGTGCAATTGGTGCCGTTCTTGGTGGTCTAGCTGCGTCGTTTTTTTAGAGGTTTTTTTCATGGCAAACGTTATTGGTAGTTTTAATGAAGGCGTTCGAGTTGGTGCAGGATTAATTGACCTACACAACCGCCAGCAAGATCGTGAGTTGTGGAGACAGGAGCACAACGAAGACCGAGAACGAAAGAAAATCTTGCAACAGCGAGAAGATATTCGTTGGCAGCAAGGGCTTGAAGATCGAGAACAACAAAAGTTACAGCGTAAAGATGATCTAGATTGGCAAGCCAAAAGCCGAAAACAACAAGAAAAGCAGTGGGCGCAAGCAGAGCTTACATTTAAGCAGCAACAGGAAGAATATAACCATAAGAAAACACTTATGGAACGCCAAGAAGGTTTTCAAACAATCTTCCTTCCAGCGATTGATAAGGCGATTGCCAGCGGCGATTTTTCCTTAATGGAGACGCCGGAGTTTGCAGATTATGTAGCTAAAAACCCTCAATTTGATGTGAACAACATTCTTGGTAGTGATGCTGGCAAGGCTTTAGGTGAGGCGGCGACTTTGTTCAACAAAATGGCACAAGGTGAAATGCCAGCAGAAAATGACCCAATGTTGATCAATGCAGTGGAAACATTGATGCCTGAAATCACCAAGGCAAAAGGTTTACCTACGATCTACACGGATAAGGATGGTAAGCAACATCAAATAGTTGAGAGAAAAGTTTCGGCAGTTCGAATCACTCAAGGCGGTGGCGCAGTTATTGAGCAAGATCTAACTCTTGATAATGGCAAAACTGTCACAGTTCCGGTTACTCAAAACCGAACAAGCAAGCCAGATGACAATATCTTAGTTGTGCCATTGTCGGAGTTTAGTAACCGAATGAAAACCATGATTGATACTCGTCAGCATTTAAACCGTGAAGAGTTGAACAACTGGCGTCAACTTCAAACAGGTCGATCTCTGAACTTCGATGAAAATGGCAATGTTGTATATGGTGGTCGCTCAGGCCGTTCTAGTCGATCTGGCTCTAGTGGTTCATCTTCTTCAATGGCTCAATTGGCGAAGCAACAGCTATCTGAACAAAACGGAATTAATAGTAAGTATGATGAACAGATTGCCAAACTTGACCGCAATATGTTCGATAAGGAACAAGATTATCAGGCTGAAATTGATCGCTTGAATCGAGAAAGGGAGAAGGCACTAGAGCGTCATACGATGATGTATTTGCCACTAACAGGTTATGATCCTCAATATTTAACCAAGGAACAAGCGCAAAATATGGCAAGAAAACGAGCGCAAGCGTTTGTTGAGTCATATCCTGATTATGAGTTCAAAGCGGGCAGCAAAGCGCAACTTCAGTCTTATCTAATGGAAAACCCAGCCGCGACGCCTGATCAGGTAAATAAGGCTATTCAAGAGATGATTAAAAGTAAAGATATCATCAAGAAAAAGCCATCTAATGAAACGCTGATAAGCGAGTCTCAAGAGTTCACCAATAGCGAGAAGAAGGCCGCCGGACAGACAGAAGGTGAACCGTCAAATCAAGGCGAGTTAGAGGCTTTACGAGAGGAAATCCTAAACTCTGATGGAACTTATCAAGAAAAGCTTGCAGCAATTAAGGCAGCGAACTTGAGTCCTGAAGAACAACAACAGGCAATGGATTGGCTTAACTATAGTGGCTTTTATAGCGCAGCCGATAAGCTAACAAGTAACGCCAGAGATAACTTAAAAACTCAGGCTCAACGAGTAGAAGAGCAGCGTAAAAATGCTCTACCAGCCGCACGCTACATGGCATTAGGTTTGGCTAATTGTTAATTCATCGAACGTAAACAAAAATCCCCAATCGGTGCGGTTGGGGTTATACTTCCCCTGTCTATTTCCTATGCAGAATAAGAGGGGATACCGATGGATTTCAGAGAGGCGATGCGTCTAGTTGAGGAAAGGGAACGCAATCAAAACACATCAACGTTTGGTGACGTTGTTGATATGGCTCAACAAGGCGCTTTGCAAACTTTGGCTGGTGCTGCGAATTTCGTTGGTGCAGAAAAGGCAGCAAGTTCATTAGAGAATTGGGCTAATGAGCAATACGAAACCTTATCGCCTGAAATGCGCGAAGCCATGGCGAAAGATATCATCAATGATGATATGAGCTTTGGCGAAGGTGCTAAAGATTGGCGTACATGGTTAGGCACAGCATCTAATGTGCTTGGTGGTATGGCTGTAACCATGTTGCCAGCAGGTGCAGCAGGTAAAGCAGCGTCAATGGCAGGTCGAAGCGCTGCGGTGTCCCAAGGTGCCAATGTCGGTACTAACGCACTTCTAAACTTGGCGGCTGGTAACGGTGGTCAAGCCTTAAATGTTCAACGAGAAATCGAGAACATTCCTTATCACGAATTAATGGATTCTCCACAGTTCAAGCGTTATGTGGCCGAAGAAGCGGATAAGAATATCTCTGATGAAGAGGCGCTAAACAACGCTCGTACTCGATTGGCCCAAGAGGTTGGAGATTCGATTAAAACCGACCTTACTCTAGGCATGGTCAACCTGATCGGTGAAACGGTAGGTGATCAGGCAATGGTTAAACTGCTAAAAGGTAGTTTAGGCAAAACAATCAAAGGTGCTATTGGTAAAGGTGTACTTGCTGAAGGTGGCACCGAGGCCGTACAAGGTGGCGTTGAACAATACCGCTCTAACGTTCATACCAACGAAAAGATGGACGTTGAAGGCGACAACTCCGAAGGCGTTGGCGCGGCTGCGCTTGAGTCTGGTTTAGTCGGTGGTTTGATCGGTGGTGGTTTTGGTGCGCCTAGTGGTGTGGCTGGTCGTTACCGTCGTCGTAACTTTGAAAGCAAGATTGAACAAGCGATCAATCCAGAAGTGATTTCGCAATTGCGCTCGGTTGGTAAAACAGATCAAGAGATTGAGGCTCTTCTAAGACCGAAGATTGAGAACCGCGCTCTTTCTATGGGCTTTGATGCTAACGAATCTACGGCTTTAGCACATCAAGCGTTAGGTGCTGCAATGGGTAAAGTGCCACCAGCAGCAGAGCGTCACGCAACGGAAGATCAAGCGGAAGCACAACAAAGTGTTGAGCCACAACAGCCGGAACCAGTACAGCCACAGCAAGCGCAACCACAACAACCAATTTCTGAAGCTGCAAAACAGCAAGAGCAAGCGCCTGTTAATCTGTTCTCTTCAGACAATCATGCCGATCTAATCCGTGACGGCCAGCAAGCTGTCAGCGCAATCAAAACTTGGGAAAAACAAGACCGAGGCAATGATTACGCGAAGCAATTGCGTCAAGACATGAGCCGTTACTTGGCAACTCTTAATACAGATCTATCCATTGAAGAACGTCAAGCGGCGCAGCGTTCAATGAATTCAATTTACAATGAGTTCTTGAGTGCTATTGGACAGAAACAAAAATCACCAGTTGATAATGAAGTTGCTCAAGCAGAAATGTTTGATCCTGAAACTGGCGAAGTAATGGCAGATTCAGAGCTATACCATTCTCAAGATACTCAACGAGATAAGTTTGAATTGAGCCAATCAATTCAACGTGGTGAGCTTGGTTTTGTCGATGAAATTGCAGCGCAAGACGAAAACTTTAAACAAGGCTTGCAACGCGCCATGGAAATCTCGCCAGCAGCAGTGCTTCAGATTGCAAAAGCGCGTCGTGACGGAAGCATGAGCCAAGAGCAAGCGATCAGCGCTTTGCAGCGTGTCATTAACTCCGACGAGCTAAAACAAGTCGATCAGTTACGCCCAACTGATGAAGAGAGTTTTCTGCGTGATCAGCAAGCTCAAGAGCGCAATGCTCAACAGCAACTAGAGAATCGCGGCATTCGAACCAATGGCTATCAACCAAACGTTGAGGAAACGCCAGAGTTTCAACGCAATCAGGCGCGTGTTCTTCAAGGTATGAGACAACAAGCTCAAACCAACTCGTTTGCTGGTGGACATCAACCAAACGGTGAACGTGACGTTACTCCGTTAGCAACGGGTATCGAGAATCAACGAGTTTATGACGCGCCACAAGTTGAGTTTGATCGATGGTCTGACGTTAATCCTAAAGACGTTAATCGTGATGAGCGATTCACCAAGCTAGCGAATGAATATGACCTAAATCCTGTAGAAACAGAGCAGGAGCGTTATCGTGCGCCTTATATAGTTGCTCAAGAGCCTATTTCCGCATCAACCCAAGAGGTCGAACAGCGCCAACCTAATCGCAATGCTCGTATTCAAAAGAAATTTGATAAGCGCGAGTCTCGAGAGGTTGAGTCATACAGTGAAGAGTTGCCACAGACTGGCGACGAGTATGTTTACCAATCTGGTGAAGCTGCAAAACGTTCAGAGCTTGGCCGTCAACTTGGTAAAGCTCAAGCTGAAATCGCAATCAAAGGCCGTCAGAAAGTTAACCGTGAACAACGCATCAAGAACATCTTGGAAGGCAAGGGTACAAAAGATGATCTGAACTGGTTGGACAAAGAAGTAAACGCTCAAGCTGATAGCAAAAAAGCCAAGAAACCTACCCTTAAAATAGGTCAAGGTATTGATGGAGTGGACGTTAAGCGCAGCGGTAATACCACAACGTTGACGCCTAAAGTCGAAAAGTGGAATGCAACTATTGGCGAGAGATCGGTTTACGTCACTCAAGATAAAGAGCTTAAACAGGTACAAATCCGACTAGCGGAACAAGAGGAACCGGTTACTGCTTTTGACTATGGCAAAGGTAGCGATATGCGCTTGATGGATGCTATTGGAAAAGCTAATCAAGCAGCGGATAAATATGTAAGCCTTATTGTAAAAAGCAATGAATCTTACCTTCAGAGCGAAGCAGAAAAAGCCCAAAGCAAAGGTGTTGTTGACCAATCACTTTTAGTCGAAGAACGCGAAAAGACAGCGAAAGCCGTTGATATTTGGCCTAGTGTTGAGCAACGCCTTGATCGCGGTCAAATGCCTACGCCTGAACAAATGAATGTTTTGCAAGATGCTGCGGAATATATCAATTCAGCAGGCAAGATTTACTTTACTGGCAAGCTAGGTGATTTGCTCCGCTTTGGTGACGTTCTGAAAACTCGCTTATCAAAATATGACGCACTACTTAGTGATGAAGAGTTGGAAGGTTTGGATCGCGAGATTTCCGACGCTAAGAAGGCATACCAAGCAAGTGACAGTGACCTTTCTCGCCAACGCGCTACCGCTCGTTTAGGTCGTCTAAACAAAATCAAAGACGGCAAAGGCACTACTGAAGATCTTAAATGGTTACGTTCAGAGATTGAGTCTGAGCGTCGAGGCATTACCACTCCAGAGAAAGCTAAGGACGTAAATCAGACAATTGCAAAAGAACGCTTTGCTAAAGCAAAAACAGGTAAGGCAGATAACCCACGTTATCAAGCGTACTTAGATACTTTGGAAGCGGAAGAGCTTGAATCTATCAATAGCAATGCTGGCTATATGTCTTGGATCACTCATCGTATTGCGGAGTTCCGAGACGAAAACGGAATTAAAAAGGGTGCCGATCTAACTTCTTCACAGCATAAAGAGTTTGATAAGTATCTGCGTGATTATGCTGATCGCCACTTATCTGAACGAGTGAAGTCAGAGCGCGACTCTACGGCGAAAAAAGCTGAGAACAAACCTACACAATTAAAAGCGATTCCGGCCACAATCAGCCGTAAAGCTAAGGGCAAACTCTCTAAAATCTCGACAGCTCAAAAGAAAGTTGAAGCAGCTCAAGAGAACTTAGATGAAGTTGAAATGCAACATTCTACGGATCGTAGTGGTGTTGATATGGCTCATCCACGAGTTAAAGCAGCACAACGCCGACTAAGAACAGCAGAAAAAGCCGAACAAGATGCTTACAACGAGCTTGGTGAAGTCTGGAAAGAGTACCGAGCGAAAGGCGGTAACGAAGCGGTTTGGGATAAGTTTATCAACGAAAACCAAGGCCACCTAGACGCCAACTCTTGGGAAGATTTGAACCTAGATTTTGGTGAAGATGCGGATTCCGATGTGGAAATTCCAGAGATTCCGGCCAAGGTTCCTCCATTTAAAGATTTGTCTAATCCAACCGTTGAAGAGCTGGATGCGCTAATCAACTACAAACAAGCTGAGATCGCTCACTACAAAGCTCGTATTGCTAATGGTGAGAACGGCGAAGCCATGCGCCTACTAATCAATAGACTAGAAGGTGATATTGCCAAATTAGAAGAGCGCAAAACCAATACAAAAGCAGATAAGCAAGAGCCTTCGCTCATTGATACTCTTCAAGCTGTATCAGATAAGTACGCAGAAAACCCAACTTATCGCGTCAAGAGCTACGAGTTAGAACCAGCTTGGAAAGCAGTATCTAAAGCAATGGAAGAAGCTGGCGCGGATACGCACGACTTGTATTCATTCAGCAATTGGATCACTAGCCAATATCAATCAGATCGCCAAAAAGCAATCGACTTGGCAAAAAGCTATCTGAGTGACGACAAGCCAGAGCCAACGCCACCAAAAGGAAGCAAACTAAAATCTAGCAAGACCACCAGCAACGAAACTGATGCGTCTAAAGCTAAAAAAGGCCGTTCTCGCCCAAGTGGAGCGCGTGAATATCTAAAAGCTATCAACGCGCTTCAAAGTGGCGAGTACACCAAGGAAGAGGCAATTGAGCTGATCGATAACTACATTGATGATGTTCCGGCTTTAGAGGAAGAATTTAGCCAATTCACGAAGCCAGCTATCGGCAATTTCTTTGCTCAAATGGGCCAATGGATTGATACAAGCTTGCGTAAAGACGATCTAGTTAAGCGAGCGGTTAAAGATATCGGCAACCAGTTTGCTGCTATTCAGTCTGATGGTGGAATGTTTGTAGTTAAATCACCTTCAGCTATGCGCAACATTCTTTCTGAAATGAGTGATGCTGACTACAACAAGCTTGCTGAGAAACGAAAACAACAAGCACTCGAGCGTGAGCAGGAAGCCGAGCGCAAGAAAAAGGCTTTTGATAATCCTCAAACACTTGATGATTTCCAAGCCTACGCACGAGCTAACGGCGGCACTATTGATGCTTTCAATGACCAGCAGCTAGCCGAGTTTGACCGTCTATACACTGAAAATCAGTTAAGCAAACTAGCAGAGCAAGAAAAGCGCGAACTAGAGCGAAAAGCTGAAGTTAAGGCCGTTGAAACTGACGGGACTATCGAGTTGAGCAAGGTCGATGTTCTCAACGAAGCTAAAGGTGAACAACGCTATGGCGCTGCGTTTAGCGAAGTTGATAGCGATACTTTCAACGATATGAGAGCCAAGGCGAAACAGCTAGGCGGTTGGTACGCACGAGCTTACAAACCTAAAAACTTGCCAGCTCGTTTTGACTTTAAATCTGAACAAGCGCGTGATGATTTCCTATCTGTAATGGGCGGCTTGAACGTGGATCAAAGCGAACGAGTTAAACAACGCGATCAAGAGAAAACGAAGTCGAAAAAAGAGAAGCAAGTTGAAGCTCTACGCGAAAAAGCGGCATCACTACAGGCGAAAGCTGATGAGTCAAACAACGCACAGCGTTTGACTAATACTTCTCGTCGCGCAGCCATGGCAGCAAGCGCAGCGGCACGAGCAGATAAGCAAGAGGCGCAAGCGAATATCTTGCGTAAGATTGCCGATGGCGTTGAATCTGGCGAGTTCCTACTGCTAGGCAACTTGACTGATATCAGCCAGCTTGAAGAACTAACAAGCGTTATGAACCGTGTTAAATGGGATATGCCTGAAGATGTTCGAGAAAAACTAGCGTATCGAGATCAGCAAGGCAACTGGCATTTAAAACCAGAAACTAAGTTTAATCAGGTTGCTCGTTACGTTCGTTTTCCAGCGCCGAAGAGTACGCCAGCGTCACTTGAATACATTGCGCGAGAAATCGAAAACCTAGACGGTTACAAGATGACGGCTAAATCTATTCGAGCAAACATTAAAGGCTTGAAGGAGCACGAGAGCGTTAACTTGAATGGTGCGCGTTGGGATAAAGTTATTCCTAAATTGCGCCAGCTAGCGCGTAGCAAATCAAACACTGTTTACCGTGTCGAGCACATCAACGAGTTATTCAAGTCGCAAGATCGCTTAATTCGCATGGGTATTAAAGGCGATATCACGTTGCGCCAAGCCTTGCGTGAATATGAGCAAGCGAACAACGGAAAAATGTCAACGCAGAAAGAAAAAACACGCTTACAAAAACTCACAGAGAAGATTGAGGAAACTGTACGCGGTAACCGTAATGCGTTTAATGACTTCTTCCCAACTCCTGAAGCAGAAGTGAAAAAGCTCATTGATTTAGCCGATATTAAACCAGGTATGAAAGTGCTAGAGCCAAGTGCTGGTATGGGTCACATTGCCGATCAAATTGCAGCTCTAAATGGCGTAGATCTTGATGTTGGTGAACTTGCTTTCACTCTAAGCGAATTACTTGAAGAGAAGGGGCACAACGTTGTTGCTGGTGATTTCTTGGAATATAACGCTGGTGAAATCTATGACCGCATTGTTATGAATCCTCCATTTAGTAACGATGCAGATATTCACCACATCAACCATGCGCTAACGATGCTAAAAGATGGCGGTAAGTTGGTTGCTATCACTAGCTCAATGGCTGGTAATCGTGGCAACACAACAAATAAAAACTTCCGTCGTTACCTAGATGAAGTTGGTGCAGAAGAGATCAACCTAGACGCTGGCGCATTCAAGAACAGCTTGAACCCTACGAACGTAGCAACAAAGATTATTGTCATTGAAAAACCAGCGAACGATCAGTACGACGATATTCGTTTCAGCAAGACCAGCGAAGTCAACAAAAAGCCTTCCACCAGCCTATCGCCTGAAAAGGTTACTCAAGCCGCTCAAGATTGGATTAACCAATACGACGGTTTGAAAGGTGCGAATGTAATGGTTGTGCCAACTATGGCCGATCTGCATGAACTGGTTGAAACTGAATCCAATGCGATTGTTAAAGGCGTATGGTTGTCCGGTGATAACCGTGTTGTGCTGGTGGCAGAAAACTTGGAAAACGTTGCTGACGTTCGCCGCACTTTGCGCCATGAGTTTATTGCTCACAATGGCCTATACGCAAACCTAGACGTTGCTCAACAAGCGCAGTTAACCAAGAAGGTCAACAGCCTACGAAACGTTAACTCTTTGAAAGGCATCTTTGCCGAGGTTGATAAATCATATCGAACCGCACCGGAAGACGTAAAAGCGGAAGAGGTGATCGCTAAGATTGCAGAAACAGAGTCTAGCGTTTCTCAACGAATCTTAGACAAAGTGTTGTCTTGGGTGCTTGGTGCATTGCGTCGTTCTGGCATTTTGAGTGCAGAGAAAATCACGCTTTCCGAAGTGCGCAACATGATCAACAACGTGGATAGCGACCTTCGAAAACCTAACGGAATGACCACGCTTTCTAACGTTGTGCGCTTTAGCCAAACAATCTCAAGCATGGATGAGGATTTGGCGCAGCAAGGCGATCCAATTGTGAGCATTGCTGATGCGTTGGCAGCGAAGAATGAGAGTTTCTACAAGCAAATGCTTGGCAAGATCAACGTTCCATTTATTAGCAAGCAGTTTGATGCGCTTAAAAATGGTGGTTGGGCGTTGTTAAACCTACGCCAAATGGCTGAAGTAGGTAGAAAACGAGTAAGCCGTGAGGTTGGCAACATTCTTGAGTCGTATGTAAACAACAAAGATTTGTTTACTACACGCAAAACAGACTTGATTGAGAAAGTTCACAAACAAGCTGATGCCTTGAATAAGTTCCGTAAGGATAAGCCACAAGACGCCGAAGCTACCTTTAGTTTGTTGCACGATGCGACGTTGGCCGATGTTGACCCGTCAAAAGAGTATGTTGACCAAACTGATGAGAAGAAAGCGCTACTCAAAACACTAGCGAAGCTTTACCAAGAGTACGGCGGTTCGCAAACTAAGCGCGGTTCTGAAATTTGGCAAGAACGCCAAGCGCTAGAGCGTGAGATTAAGAACGAGCCGAAACTAAGACTTAAACACAAGGCATTACGCGAGAAGTTCCTACAGCTTTCGCCAGATGCTCAAAAAGTCTTTACCGATGTGCGCGATCACTACATTAGCCAACGCGAGGAAATGGATAAGGCGCTAGAAGAGCGCATTACTGATCTTGCCATGGCTGGTAACAAACGAGCAGGTGAGAACACTTACCATCGTTACATGATGGAAAAATCACGCCTTGGTTTCTATGTTCCGTTGGCGCGTTTTGGTAACTACTGGATCGATGCTGTTGACCCAAGCGGTGAGCGTGTATTCCAAATGTATGAGACTGAAAACGCCATGATGAAAGACGTTAAAAAGCTTCAGGCGGCTGGCTACAAGGTTCAGGATGATAAGAATGCGAACTTAGAAGTTGGACAAGTGCGCTTTGGTCTAAAAATCCAAGAGAGTCGCGGCCTAAATGGTGCTAGCGCGTCATTCGTGAGCGATATTATTAAGGCGATCTCAGGTGCGCAAACTAACGACAAGGTGAAAGATCAGTTAACTGATGAAATCTACCAAATGTATTTGCAAACCATGCCTGATCGTTCAATTCGTAAATCATTCATTCACCGTAAAGGTGTGGCTGGTTATTCAGAAGATGCGGCTCGTGTGCTAGCAGATCAGGGTGTTCGCCAAGCGAACCAACAAGCGCGACTAGAAACAGAGAAGCGCTTCACCGATCTAATGGAAGAGTTGAAGATTGCTACGGATAAGAGCAATAACGTTTCGGCGTCACGCTTGTATAACGAAATGGTTAAGCGTCACGAATGGATGATGAACCCACAACGCGCACAATGGGCGCAAGCGCTAACTGGTTTTGGGTTCTTCTGGCAAATCGGTATTTCACCAGCGTCAGCGATGATCAACTTATCCCAAAACTGGCAGATTGCTTTGCCTTACATTGGCTCACGTTTTGGTTTTAAGGAAACAGCGGCGGAAATGGCAAGTCTATCGGGCCTATTTGCTAAGACGTTCGTTGCTAAAAAATCAAAAGCTGGCTTGCGTGGTGATATGGACATGACCAACGGCATTTTGGGAGACGTACTTAACCAAGAAGAGAGAGAGGCGTTACGCCACGCGATCAAAATTGGTGCTATCGACGTAACTCAAATGGCCGACTTAACAGGTATGGCAGAGCAAGAGTCGTCAAACTATACGGGTAAATGGGCGAAAGCGCAGCAACTAATCGGTGCGCCTTTCCATTGGGCCGAAGTAATGAACCGTGAGGTTTGTTTTATCACTGCTTACCGTATGGCGAAGAAGAACGGACTAAGCAAACAAGAGTCACTTGATTACGCAACTAAAGCGACTTGGGATAGTCACTTTGACTATTCGAGCCGTAACCGTGCTCGATTCATGCAAGGTGACGTTGCGGCGGTAGCATTGCAGTTCAAGCAGTACAGCCAAAACATGACTTACTACTTGTTTAGCCGTTTCTTTGATTCAATTAAGGGCGAAACGCCAGAGGTGAGAAAGGAAGCGCGTAAGCAGTTGCTTGGCACATTTGCCGTTACGTTTGCCATTGGCGGTCTAAACGCTCTACCAGTCGCTACAATCGCGGCAATTGCTAATATGGCCTATGCAGTGGCAGGTGATGACAATGAGCCTTGGGATGCAGAGACAGAGCTAAAATCGCTACTTGCTAAGACGTTCGGTGAAGATATTGCGAAAGGCTTGTACTACGGTTCAATGCCTAGCGTTTCAAGCCGAATCAACATTGATTTGCTTCGCCTTTGGGTACAAGAATCAGACGCACAAGATAGCGTTGGTGTTGCTGAAAACATTCTTCAACAGGCGGCAGGTGCATCATTTGGTATTGCTGTATCTTGGGCGCGTGGTTTGGACTACATGACAGAAGGCCAGTATTTGCGCGGCGTAGAATACATGACTCCAAAATGGATTAAGGACGTGTTTAGAACTGCGCGATACGCTTCAGAAGGTGGCACTGTCACAAACCGAAATGGTGAAATTATCATTGATGATGTGACATTGTTTGAACATGCTCAACAAGCGCTTGGTTTTACTCCGGCTCGACTTGTTCAGCAGTACGACTCAAACAGCGCATTGAAAGGCTACGAACGTCAAGTTACTCGCCGTCGTCAAAGCTTAATGAATGCTTACTGGCTGGCGGTACGCACTAAGGACAATGATGGACGTAAAAGCGTGCTTAACAATATCCGTGAGTTCAACCGCTCGGAATGGGGCCGACAAAACCCGATCACCAACGAAGTTTTAAGCCGTTCGGTGAAGCAACATTTCAAAATGGCGAGTAAATCACAGAATGGTGCGCACTATAATCAAAAATATATGAAGTTGCTGCAAGAGCAACAGAGTTGGTAGCATTAATGGAGTGCTTAGAAAAGAAGTATGGAGAGATCTAAAATGATCGCTAGTAAAAGCATTTTAACAGCAATGATTTTGGGTTTAGCTGGTGGCGCGTCGTGCGCCACCGCAGCGCAACTACCACGTTGCCCGACGGTAACGGAACAACGAAACCCGTATGATTATCATTATGCACGTTTGATGGAGAGCAAACTGTACTCGCGTGACTTTAAAATCAATGTTGCGCAAGGTGTTGATAATGGTTTGTCGGATGAAGAAGCGCTTGAATATGGCAGAGCCAAAGTTGCTGAAATGCATGGCTTTGGTAAGTCGGAACTTGACTTTAATAGTGCAATGCGTGAGGTGGAGCTAAAAGAGCAAATCGAAAAGTATAAGGTTTGCAAGTTCTATGAGGTTGAGTTGGGTGTTCATGGTGATTTGGTTACTAACCTTGATCGAGACAAAATTGAGCGTCAGATAGAAGAGGCTCAAGCCAAAATTGCAGCCCAAACCGATGACTGTATCTACGAGAAAATCAAGGGTGATTCCACCAGCGCAGCAATAGCCGAAATTCGAAGAATATGCCGTTTCAGAGCGCTAAGAAACATCTAAATACCATAAAAAGCCGCTAAATTGCGGCTTTTTGCTTTTTATCAAATATGTATAAAAAAATACCTCTAAATAGCCAAAAAGAACTGGATATATAAACAGTGGTCTGGTAGCTTATGCGCGTTTCCGATTTGTTATGAAATTCGCGAAATTAGACGCATATTTCGTTAAGTAATTTCACTTATGTCGGTAGCCAATCTATTTTTGTTTTTCATTATTTAGAACTTGCTAATTCTTTGGTAAATTATTTGACAGTAAACCACTCGGCTTTTAAGGAGAAAAAAATGAAATATACGTCAAATGACCTTAGAGTGGTCGCTACGCTTATGGAATGTGAAGCTTTGGATGAAGCTGCGAAGGAGTTTATTCAGCGAACAGTGATGAAGGCGGCCAAGCTGCTTGAAGCAGCCAAGTTTATCAACAATAGCAATAAAGAAGAGTCGTAACAGATATGCTTTGCGTGGCAATCCGGCCACTATCTCTGATAGATATGATTCTAATTTATTGATTAAAGGGGAACGCGAAAGTGCTCCCTTTTTTTGTGCTTTTTGGTGTGTGTATAGCTGGTGGCCGGATGTTGTGTATATCAGTTTAACTCACTTGCGCATTGCCTCTTAGCCGACGATAATGACCACATTATCGTTTCGTGTTTGCCCGATCCTTTTCTTAAATCACGCCGATTTGTGTGTATATCGGGGAGCACGAAAAAATACAGTGTGTATATAGGCGTGTATATGAGTTCATGTGTACACTATTTGAGTGCTGTAAAAGTCTATGTAAAACAGAGGTTTATGAAGTTGTCATCCCATTTGTCAGAAATATACAAAGAGTTTATGTTCGAAGCAGCACACCATTTGCCACACGTACCAGAAGGTCACAAGTGTGGTCGTTTGCACGGACACTCTTTCCTTGTTCGTCTTTATGTAGAAGGTGAAGTTGATCCACATACAGGTTGGGTAGTGGATTTTGCAGAGATCAAAGCTGCGTTTAAACCAATTTACAATCGCTTAGACCATTACTACCTAAACGACATTGAAGGGTTAGAGAACCCGACTAGCGAAGTGTTAGCAAAATGGATTTGGCAGCAGCTTAAGCCAAGCTTACCACTGCTAAGTAAAGTAGAAATCAAAGAAACGTGCACAGCGGGTTGTATTTACAAAGGCGAATAAGTCACTTTCTATTGAGCATTAAACAAAGGCAAGCGAGAAGCTTGCCTTTGTTGTATCTGAATGGCCCAATTTTGATTATGCTTCACCAGTTAGCTTAATGGGTGTCGTAGAATCCATTCTTTTTCATTATCACCCAATGTTGTTTCCTCTGTATTAATGAATCCGCACGCATCAAAAAAACTGATAGCGTATTGCTGACTTTGTGGAACAGTGGCGCAAAGAGAGGTGCTTTTAGGGTTAATGGTATACGCATAAAGGAACAGTTTACGCAATGCCTCACTCCCAACCCCTTGACGTTGGAAACGTTGATCAATCATCAAGTACTTAAGCTCCAGTTCGTATCGTTTAGCAAACGGCGCATGTTGGGAGAAACCTTTATCGATAACAAGATAGCCTACTAATAGATCATCAGAATAAATCGTAAAGAACGCCTCTGACTTACTACGTTTTTGATAAGCCATTTCAAACGGTGTAAAAAATCCTTTTTGCTCTTCTTGCACATCCAATTGCATCAAACTTGAAAAATCTTTCAGTTTGGTGGGTTTAATCGCAATCATCGCTCAATCACAAATTGGCGGCATACCTTTATGCCACCACGAGTTTTTATAGAGTATTAGATCTATTTTAAGTAACTAACCGAGTGAAGAAAAGCTAGCAATGAAGAGGGTAATAATAACCTTGGTGAATATAGGCGCCCAATGTTGTGAGTAAGTGAGCACTGTCTGCCGTTTCTACGCCTTCAACAATGACCGTGCAGCGATACGTATTGCCCATAGCAATTAACTGACGCAAGGTTTCTATCTTTTTATCATCAGATTTTAGGCCAATAACAAATTCTCGGTCGATTTTGAGGTAGTCCGGATTCAGCTTGCTGATAAGCGCCACATTATTATTGCCGGTGCCAAAGTCATCAATACTGATTTTACAATCCAGAGCTTTTAGTTTCGCGACATTGTCATAAATCTCAGAGGTATAGTACATCGATGCATTTTCTGTGATTTCGATTGTCAGCAAACGGCAATCCCGATTAGATAGCTCTCTATATAGGATTGAAAAGTTACGCCCTCGCAGCAAAGAAGGACAAACGTTAATGCTGATAGGGATGGGCAACGCTTTTTGTTTGGTGTAGATGGAATCAATCACCAGTAAGGTATGAGTTAGCAGCAATCCATTGCGGATCAGTGTTTCAATAAACCGTTGCGTATTTTTTACCTTAAACCGGGAGAGAGCTTCGTAGTGCACAATCTTTTGTGCCGAAGTGTTATAAATCGGCTCCAGTTTTATTTTGAACTGTCGAATTGCGCACAAGTAAGCCATAAAGGCTTGTAGGGAGCGGTGACGCAGTATAATGAGAAAAAGTAAGCTCAGTAGAATGATACTTTGAAACGGCCCAGAGATGTAATACACCTCTTTATAGCCACTATTCTTTACGTGATAATTGAAAAAGCGTTCATTGGTGTTACCAATCTCTAACGACGTTCCGGTATTCGTTGATAGCTTCATACCGGAAAGAAAAAAACGTGAAATATGATTTTCAACATTGTCGGATAAGTTAATGTTTTTAACACGAACCAAAACAGTTGCGTTATTTAAGTCAAATGATTGGGTAGTGTAATTGCTATTGTTACTCCACTCTTCAAACGCTTTTTTGCTGACAGGGACAACGGTTTCTGGAGTGACTAAGCATCGAATATTGAAACGATCTAGCATCATGCTCGACTCCACCAACTTCACATTATCAAATAGTGACTTCAGTTCGCTTTCATTAGCAAAGCAACTCCTGCGGGAAAGGTTCTCTGCAATTTCGAAGGCGTTATCCAGATAATTATGTTTAACGATGCTGTTTATCGCGTAGTAACAGATAGCAAAGAAAATGATCGCAGTGATCAACACAACCCACATTGCTTCTGAATAGATCTTTTTATTACGCAGGCAAATACGAAGCGCTTTGCGAAGACTATTGGTTGTGTATTGATTGATCTTCTGTTGATGTTCGATGCCATTCTGATGGTTATTTTGCATAGTAAAAGGAATGAAGTATCCGGTCCGGTGAATGTTTTCGATAATGTTTTTGTTAGTGGTTAAATGTTCTTCCGTGAGCTTGCGAAATTTCTTTCTTAGAGCGGCCACCGCGTTTTTAAAGCCATTTTCAGGCAGTGTCATTTTGTATTGTTGAGTGATTTTGCTTTCTATTAACCGCTGACTAATCGGCGTATTTAAACTGCCGTATGTGGCGATAGTTGACAGAATGGCGTACTCATTTGGGTTGACAGGAATGGAGTGGTGGAGTGACTGATTGAGCTCTAGAGATATTTCGTTTTCGGACAAGCAAACGCAGATTTGGTTTCCAATTTCAAACCTAATCATGTGTTGATGTGCTCCAAGTTTAATTTTTGGCTACGTTATCAATAAAGCTAGGGAAGAGATGTGATTTTTTACTGAGATATCCATAATATTTGGATATATTCAACGTTTTAGGTTTTTTTTTACTTGTCCTGATAACGTATTCTCCTAGGTTTTTGGGGTATAAAAAAACCCGAGCATAAACTCGGGTTTTGATTGGTATTCAGAAAGTCGTATTAGCAAATCACTTTGATTGCTAGACCACCTTGAGATGTTTCGCGGTATTTCGCGTTCATGTCTTTACCTGTTTCTAGCATGGTTTCGATAACCTTATCTAGAGAAACAGTTGGAGCTGAAGAGCGACGTAGTGCCATGCGAGTTGAGTTGATTGCTTTTACTGCCGCAATACCGTTACGCTCGATACATGGAACCTGAACCTGACCTGCAACTGGGTCACACGTTAGACCTAAGTTGTGCTCCATCGCGATTTCTGCTGCCATACATACTTGCTCTGGGCTACCACCCATAAGCTCAGCAAGGCCTGCTGCTGCCATAGAACATGCCACGCCAACTTCACCCTGACAGCCAACCTCTGCACCAGAGATAGACGCGTTGCGCTTGTAAAGACCACCGATTGCGCCAGAAGCCGCAAAGTAACGGATGTAATCTTTTTCAGTCACAGTTTGGATGAACTTATCGTAGTAAGCCAGTACCGCAGGGATGATGCCACACGCACCGTTAGTTGGTGCTGTAACAACGCGGCCACCTGCTGCGTTCTCTTCGTTTACTGCGAAAGCAAACATGTTTACCCAATCAACAACAGACATTGGGTCGTTTGTCGTCTTTTCTGAAGTAAGTAGCTGCTGGCGAAGTGCTGCTGCACGACGAGGCACGCGTAGTGGACCAGGCAAAATACCTTCTTCATTCATACCGCGATCCATACACTCGCGCATTGTGCGCCAGATGTTCGCGAAATAAGTACGAGTTTCTTCATCTGAATGAAGCGCATGCTCATTCTTCATGGTTAGTGCGCTGATGGACAATCCACTTTCGTGGCATTGGTTAACCAGTTCCTCTGCCGTTGTAAACGGGTAAGGTACTTTTACTGGGTTCTCAGCTTCTTTACCGAAATTTTCTTCATCAACGATGAAACCACCGCCGATAGAGTAGTAAGTCTTTGAGTACACTTTTTCGTCTTCGATCCACGCGTGGATCTGCATGCCGTTTTCGTGTAGCTCTAGGTTTGTTTTGTGGAAGTTCATTCCACCTTCACGTGGGAACGATACTGTGTGACAGTGCATGCCAACAGGAAGGCGTTCAGTTTCTTCTACACGAGCGATAAAGCCCGGGATAGAATCGATATCAACTTTCTCAGGAGTGTTGCCTGCAAGACCCATGATGATAGCAATATCTGTGTGGTGACCTTTCCCTGTCAGTGATAGTGATCCATAAACGTCAACGGTGATTTTAGTGATGTCGCGCAGTTTTCCCATTGCACGAAGATCATCAATAAACTCTTTACCCGCTTTCATTGGGCCTACAGTGTGTGAGCTTGAAGGTCCAACACCGATTTTATAGATATCAAAAACACTAATCATATCGATTACCTCAGAAGAAAGCCTCCCAAGGGGAGTTGGGAGGCTTAATTTTATCGTTATATTTTTGGATTAATCATACTGCACTGGGCAGAGATGATTAAAGAGCGCCGTAGATTACAGAACTAATTGCAGCAAGACCACAGATTGCTGTGAAAATTTGCACAGGTGCTGAAGTTTTGTACTTAGCCATCGCAGGAACTTTTTGCATTGCGAAGATTGGCATCAAGAATAGGATTGCCGCAATCATTGGTGCACCCATTGTTTCAATCATACCTAGGATGCTTGGGTTAACGATAGCAACGATCCAAGTTGTGATTACAATGAAGATTAGAGACATCTTCTCGATCTTGCTTACTGGTGATTTTGAACGAGATTTCACTAGACCAACTAGACCTTCGTGCGCACCTAAGAAGTGGCCAAAGTAGCTAGAGGTGATCGCTGCGAAAGCAACCAATGGACCCATGTAAGAGATCAGTGGAGATTCATGCACGTTTGCTAGGTAAGAGAGAACAGAGATATTTTGTTCTTGCGCCGTTGCTAGTTGCTCTGGAGACAGAGAAAGTACAACAGAGAAAACGAAGAACATAACAAAGCCCATCAGCATCATTGCTGCGCCACCAGTGATAGCGTCAGTTTTCTTAACTGCGTCATCACCATATACACGACGTTGCTCTTTAGAGAACTGAGAAATGATTGGGCTGTGGTTGAAAGAGAACACAATAACAGGGATTGCTAGCCAAACGATAGCTGGCATTGCACCCCAGTCAGGTGACACTTCCATCATTGAAGTGTTCCAACCAGGAATTAGGTATACAGACAGTGCTAGTAGGATGAACACGAGAGGGTAAACCATTGCTGAAGTTGCTTTCAGCATAAGCTCTTTACCGAATACTACGCCTGCTGTCATTGCAGCAATAAGTGCACCAGAAAGTAGCCAGCGAGGAATAGATTCCATGCCCATTTGGTTAACTAGGAAAGAGTCAACTGTGTTTGTGATACCAACACCGTAGATAAGTACGATTGGGTAGATAGCGAAGAAGTAAGCGAACGTAATAAGGTTTGCGCCAGTCTTACCAAAGTGCTCTTCTACTGTGTCGGTGATGTCCGCTTCAGGGTTTTTCGCAGAAAGAACGAAACGAGCTAAAGATTTGTGTGCGAACCAAGTCATTGGTGCTGCGATTAGGGCTAGGATTACTAATGGCCAGAAGCCACCTGCACCTGCTTTAATAGGAAGGAACAGTACACCTGCACCTACTGCCGTACCAAAAAGGGACAGACACCAGGTAAAGTCTTTGTAAGAAAACTTACTAGACGATTGTGCGGTAGAAACCGCAGAAGTAGTTGTATTCATTTTTTAGTTACTCATTTTGGGAACAGGAAATAAGTCGGGAGTAATTTTGCAAGATTTTACACTAGGAAAATTAGATCTAAATCATTTATTGCTTACGCTTATTGAATGATATGTCAAAAACCTGCTTTTTATCACGAAAATGATGTGCTACTCGTGATTTCTGCTAATGAGTAAAATTAGAAAAACTTATCAATAGGGCTGTTTGTATAAATTTATTTCACCGCAAGCGTTTGCGGTGAAAATGGAAAATTAATCTAATGTGAATGAATGTTTATGAAGCAACGTTTTATTAATATTGATGCGCATAATGATCGCGCCTATAAAAGCACCGATATCAACAACTGTTTAATGTGAAATAATATGTTTTTGCATTGATTCGATAATTTGTGCCGTCATGCCCCAGATGAAATGCTGTCTATATGGGATAGCAAATACACGATGACTGCTTCTTTTTAGGTCAAATTTGGTGCTATACAATTTTTTGGGGTTCAGAATATGGTTGGCAGGAACCTCAAAAACTGACTCTACTTCATTTGGGTCAATATGCGTTTTATATTCCGGAGAAACAAAAGCCAAAAAAGGTGTCACATTAAATTGACTAATCGTTGGTAGTGTAGGCAGTTGACCAAACACATGAATATGCTCATCTTCTATCCCAACTTCTTCTTTGGTTTCCCTTAAAGCGGTATTCACGAGCTGAATATCTTCCTGCTCATATTTGCCACCGGGAAAGCTGATTTGTCCCGGATGATGGCGTAAGTGGGCTGCACGCTTAGTCAGAATGACTTGTAACCCGTCATCGCGTTCCACAAAACCGATTAAGACTGCCGCATCTCTCAGGGACTTTTCTTTCATCCATTTCAGTCGTGCAAGGGACTCTTTGTGGTAGCCCGTTGGAAGCCGAAATTGAAAGTTCTGTAGTAAATGAGTTTTGTCGATAACCAAACTGAGTCCTTATTTATCGTGCCTAACCATTATTTATTATACTCAAAGACGGCAAAGCGTATGGCGTTATCGTTACTGGTTACCAAATAAAACATTCGCATTAAAGCACTCGCCAGCACTTTCCCTCTTTGTGTTGTGTGTCTCACTCTGCTTGAACATATTAATTTGAAACTTATAAGGTTATACACCATTCTTTATTTTAGGACGTCACTATAGGACAAGTATTGGCCAATGAAAGGGATTATTTTCACCGAGTTCATGGAGTTAGTAGAAGAGAAATTCGGTCTTGATGTGTTAGACCAAGTTCTCGATCTTTCTAACGATGAAGGTGTTTACACCGCTGTTGGTAGTTACGATCACAAAGACTTGGTTAAGTTGATCGTGAATCTCAGTAAAGTATCTGGTGTTCCCCCCGAGCAACTGCAAGAAGTGTTTGGAGAGTGCGTCTTTTTGAATTTACTTCGCTCCATTCCTAGTCACGCCAGTTTGCAACAGTGTGAAACGACGTTTCAATTTGTTCGCCATGTTGAAGATTTTATTCATGTCGAAGTTAAGAAGCTCTATCCTGATGCTAACCCTCCGCAATTTGATTTCATTAGTGAAAATCAATCCCAATTGGTATTTGACTACCACAGCGCAAGATGTATGTCTCACGTATGCTTAGGATTGATAAAAGGCTGTGCTGCGCATTTTGGTGAGGTAGTTCATATCAAACATCAAAATCAGTCAGAAGATGGTAGCAAAGTACGTTTTTGGTTAGAGGCTCAATAAGAACGATATGACGGGAAGTTCCTCATTAGAAAGGAAACTCAAACGAGAAGTTGCATCAAGAAAAGCAGCTGAGCAGCTGTTGGAACAGAAAAGCTTAGAGTTATATGAATCCAACCAGCAACTCAGTGTTGCATTGAAAAAGCTGGAGCTGAAATCTAAAAAGGATCTTCGTAAGTTTGAGTTTGAAGAGCAAATTGATGCGACGTTGATTAAGTTCGGTCGTACTTTTTTATCGAGCACGTTCGATGAAGCAATGATAGCGAGCTTTATTGAGCAGCTCACTTCTAACTCGATCATTTCTGCGGCTTACTTGTTTCTTGACGCTACAAAGCTGAGCTCATTGCGTCGTCATCACTTTGGTCACTTACAGCTTCGTCATAACAACGAGATTTTCACCACTCCTAATTGGCAGGGAGAGAATTTGCATTTGCCAGTTATCATTGATGGGGAAACGGTTGGGGAGTTGATTTTCTCCGTGTTGCAAGATCAAATCGATCAGTCTTTTATTTCCAAACAGATGGAGCTCGTGTCTGACTTAGTTCATGGTGTTATTGGTCGACACTTAAGTTTAGAGCGAGAGGTCGAGCTGAGAAAGCGGGCTGAGGAATCAGAAAAAGCGACGAAGGAGTTTGTCGCCATGATTAACCATGAGCTGCGAACTCCTCTCAATGGCGTATTGGGTAGTGCGGAGTTATTGAGTCGAACCCAATTAGAAGAAGAGCAGCGTCAATACTTGAGCAATTTGACTCAATCAGGGGACTTATTGAGAGTTATCATTAATGATCTTCTTGATTTCAGTAAGATGAATGCCGGTATGATGGAAATCATACATAAAGTTTTTGCCTGGGAGGAGCTTGAAAAAGCCATCATGGGTGTATTTGCAGCTAAGGCTGCGGAAAAACGCATCCATTTCTCTATCGACAAAAAGCTGGGGATCCCTGAATTTTTAGTCGGTGACTTAGAGCGCATTACACAAATTTTGGTTAACTTGGTGGGAAACGCGATTAAGTTTACTCACTTGGGTGGTGTCGTGTTACGTGTGGAATGGCTTAACGGCACGGCTTATTTTGAGGTTGAAGACACTGGTATTGGCATCCCAATAAAAGCACAGCCGTCACTCTTTGACCCATTTGTCCAAGTTGATCGCTCGGCGAAACGCAGCTTTGAAGGCTCAGGTTTAGGTCTCGCGATTTGTAAAAACCTCGTGGATTTGATGCAAGGTCAAATTAGCTTTGAGAGTGAAGAGCGCAAAGGGACAACTTTTAAAGTTGCTATTCCTCTTGAGGAAGGGCAAGCACAAGGCACAGCAGAGGGGGAATTGGTCACTATAGAGCGAAGCGATTTAGCAGGACGCTCAATATTAGTGGTTGATGACATCAGAATGAATCAAGTCATTGTTACTCAAATGCTGAAAAAACTCGACATTACACCTGATTTAAAAGCCAACGGAAAAGAAGCATTAGAAGCGGTGAAAAGTAAAGACTACGAACTGATATTCATGGACTGCCGAATGCCTGAAATGGATGGTTATGAGGCGACGATGTATCTGAGAGAGCGTGGCTTTACTCATCCTATTATTGCATTAACCGCTGGCACTACCATCGAAGAGCGTCAAAAGTGCATTGATTCAGGCATGGACGACATCCTCACTAAGCCGTACACCGCAACCGATATCGAACAGATTATGTGTAAGTGGCTTGAGCAGTAGACGCTGCCTCTTAAAAAGTATGTTTGTTGGCCAACGGCTAAAAGCTAAAGTACATGCAAATAAAACACACAAAAAAACGCACCACACCGGATAATGCCGATCATTTAACGATGTTTTTTGGGTCATTCTAGCGAGCCTTGGCGAGACTAAGAATCTAGTAGCAGCACGCCGAGCGGATAATGAAACAAATTTGACCACAAAGTGCTTGAATAGAAGAACCTGTATCACGCTCTTTCGTCGCTGTGCAGGGTGATGAGATACAGAAATATGCCACTCGCTGTTAAATGAGCGGCATTATCCGTTCTGGAGGCGTTTTAGATTGTTTTCGTCAATAGCATTAAAGCGGCGTTGTGTGCTGTTGAAACCTACGATTGCAGCGCTGGCAAAATCTTTGAAAGCTTATCCAACGTTTCTTGATACTCAGAGGCGCAATCGCTATCTGCCACGACGCCGCCGCCAGCCCAAGCGTAAAGTTTGTTTTTTTCCGCTACAAGAGTTCGGATAGTAATGCTGGTGTCCATACGACCATGGCGTGAAATGTAGCCAATACTGCCGCAATACGCGCTGCGTCGATGCGGCTCCAGTTCTTCAATAATCTGCATTGCGCGAACTTTAGGTGCTCCCGTAATTGAACCGCCTGGAAAACACGCTCGCAGCAAATCCGCAGGAGCGTATTGTTCATCCAAATTTGCACGAATGGTGCTCACCAAATGATGCACGGCAGGGAAGCTTTCAATATCGAACAACTTTGGCACGTGAACGCTACCCGGTGATGCAACCCGACCAATATCATTACGCAGCAAATCGACAATCATCAGGTTTTCTGCCTGATCTTTTTCCGCTGTCTGCAAGTCATGGGCATTAGCGTTATCTTTCTTTGGATCTTCGCTGCGTGGGCGAGTACCTTTGATTGGTTTTGTTTCAATGACGCGATCTTTGAGCTCTAAAAAGCGCTCTGGAGAGATACTCAAAATCGAAGACTCAGGCATACGGATAAAAGCGGAAAATGGCGCTTGGTTGGCGGACTCTAATTTTAGATACGCTTGCCACTCACTGCCTTGATACGGTGCGTTAAAGCGTTGCGCCAAATTGATCTGATAACAGTCACCGCTCAACAAGTATTCTTGCACCTTGTCAAAGCGAGTGGCGTAGCTCTCTTTTGTCATGTTTGACTGCCAAGCACCAGACAAAGCGAAGTCAACGGTTTGTTCTGCTTTTTGCTCGTTTAACCATTGCCAAGCTTGCTCGATGTTCTGACCGACTAAGCATGCTTTTTTAAGCTTGTGGTCAACAACGACGGCCCATTCATACAGACCTACCGCCATATCCGGCGTGTTGAGATCTTTTTCTGCCACTTCTGGCATCGTTTCTACGCGGCGACCTAAATCGTAACTGAAGTAACCTAGCGCACCGCCGACAAAAGGCAAATCCAATTCTTTATTTAACTCTACGTGAGGAAGCCACTGTTCTTGCATCTGATGAAGCAGCGCAAATGGGTCATCTTGAGTTGAATAGGCATTCGATGGCGTTTCAACTTGTGTGTTGTCGGCAGTGGTTTCTAACGTTGCAATTGGGTTGGCAACCAATACATCGAAGCGGCTATCGATATGCGTTTTTGATGCAGAACGCAGCAACATCGCCCAAGGCTGGTGTTGAATGCGAGAAAAAAGGTGAAGAGCAAACTCTGGTGCGTATTCCAACGCTTTAAAATCAATGAATTGATTGTCCATGTTGTTCATTTGTGTAATTTGTGACAAAGAGATCGTTCACTGCATGGCATGTCATGGGCAGCAAGAGTATCATATTCCTCTGTGTAGCCAAACTCCCTCTATTCATAGGGTTTTGAGATGGTTTACAAGTAGGCAACTTCAGCATTTCGTGTGTCGATATCAGCCGTTCGACAATTGTTTATAAAAAACGAAGCTCAAAAGAGCAATAAGCTTAACAAACACGATTGAAGCCAAGCCAATAATGGAAGCATAACTATAACGAGGCATGTAATGACGGTAATACGCAAGCAGGATGTGATCAGCAGTGTCGCTGATGCGCTACAGTATATTTCTTACTACCACCCGCTAGACTTTGTTCAAGCTCTTGAAAAAGCCTATCACCGCGAAGAGAGTCAAGCCGCGAAAGACGCGATTGCTCAGATCCTAATTAACTCCCGAATGTCCGCAGAAGGTCACCGTCCAATTTGTCAGGATACTGGTATTGTGACGTGTTTCGTCAACATCGGTATGGGCGTGCAATGGGATTCGACCGACATGACGGTTCAGCAGATGGTAGATGAAGGTGTTCGACAAGCGTACACGAACCCTGATAACCCGTTGCGTGCGTCAGTACTTATGGACCCTGCTGGTAAACGTATTAATACCAAAGACAACACGCCTGCCGTCGTACATATCAACATGGTTCCGGGCGATAAAGTTGAAATTCAGATCGCTGCGAAGGGCGGCGGTAGCGAAAACAAAACTAAGATGGTGATGCTAAACCCATCTGACGATATTGCTGAGTGGGTAGAAAAAACGCTACCAACAATGGGGGCGGGCTGGTGTCCTCCTGGCATGCTTGGCATTGGTATCGGCGGTACGGCTGAAAAAGCAGCGGTATTGGCAAAAGAATCTCTAATGGAACACATCGATATTCAAGAGCTTATTGACCGTGGCCCACAAAACGCAGAAGAAGAGCTTCGTTTGGATATCTTCAATCGCGTGAACAAACTTGGTATCGGTGCGCAAGGTCTTGGCGGTTTGACGACTGTTGTCGACGTTAAAATCAAAACTGCGCCAACGCACGCGGCTTCTAAGCCTGTTTGTTTGATCCCGAACTGTGCGGCGACTCGTCACGTGCACTTCACGCTTGATGGTAGCGGCCCAGCAGAGCTAACACCACCTAAACTAGAAGATTGGCCAGACATCACTTGGGAAGCGGGCGAAAATACGCGTCGCGTAAACTTAGATACAATTACTAAAGAAGAAGTACAAGAGTGGAAGACAGGCGAAACGGTTCTTCTATCAGGTAAAATTCTGACTGGTCGTGATGCTGCGCATAAACGTATTCAAGGCATGCTAGATAATGGCGAAGGTCTGCCTGAAGGTGTAGATCTAAACGGTAAGTTCATTTACTACGTAGGCCCTGTTGATGCAGTTGGTGATGAAGTCGTTGGTCCTGCTGGCCCAACAACATCAACGCGTATGGATAAATTCACCGATATGATGCTAGAAAAAACAGGCATCATGGGCATGATCGGTAAAGCTGAGCGTGGCCCTGCAACGGTTGAATCTATCAAGAATCACAAAGCGGTTTACCTAATGGCTGTCGGTGGCGCTGCGTACTTGGTGGCGAAAGCGATCAAGAAAGCTCGCGTTGTCGCATTTGAAGATTTAGGTATGGAAGCGATTTACGAATTTGAAGTTGAAGATATGCCAGTAACAGTGGCTGTCGACTCAAATGGTGTTAACGCGCACCAAATTGGTCCAGACACTTGGAAAGTGAAAATTCAAGAGATGGAAGCATAAGGCAAAGGGCAATCTTGCTGCGTCTCAGTAGAGAGAATGTGACAAGGTGCTGATTTACCTAGCAAACAATTGACAAAAGTGCAGCGAAACCTGCACTTTTTGTCTATATAATTAAGGATATAAACCTTTAGGCATAGCAATCAAACGTTATGCGAACAATAATTAGGAGACGGCATGCCTCGTTTTATTCAGATTCTACAAATTATTCTTGCTGTAGTGATAGGTGGCTTTGTTGGCTATGACTTGATTCTTCACGGTATCAGCATCTTTGATGAAAAGTACGTGACCATCACATGTGTGTTGTGGCTGATTTTAGAAATCGCTCTATTTGTTATCTATAAGTTGATCGAAGACGACTAGGCTTAAAGAAAGCGGGTTCCTGTTTAACATAGTAATCAGCGCATATAGATTAACTAATGCTGTAGATTAAGTAAGCCTCTGAACCACTCAGGGGCTTTTCTTTTTTGATACAGCATTAAGCCGGATGTTTTGTTCATCTTTTATTAAGGTATATAAAGTTAAACTCATAGAATTCGGGATAGAACAGTATTCATAGCTCGAAATTCGAAGTCGCTGACAACGTTGTTTTAAAGTGGAGTAAGATAAAGAAGCGTAATGAAGAGAATAAAGAAAGAAGTTAATGACTTTATCAACAGAGGTATGGACTCTAATGTTCGAATTGCTGTCACCGGACTTTCTCGTGCCGGTAAGACGGCATTCATCACGTCATTAGTGAATCAGCTTCTTCATACTGCAACCCATGACAATTTGCCTCTTTTGACTGCGGCTAGAGATAAGCGCCTTATTGGAGCGAAGCGTGAGCCTCAATCGAATATGATGGTGCCACGCTTTGCTTACGATGAGGCGATGAGCCAAATTCATGCCACTCCACCTCAGTGGCCAGTACCGACACGTGATGTGAGTGAGATTCGCTTAGCGCTCAAGTACAAACCAAATAAAACTACGAAAAAGCTGTTGAGTAAAACCGCAATTTTAAATGTTGATATTATCGACTATCCAGGAGAGTGGTTGCTCGACCTGCCTTTATTGGACATGGACTTTGCAACGTGGTCGCAAACTCAGTTTGATGCACTTAAAGGCCAGCGTGGCGATTTAGCCAAAGCTTGGCTTTCTGAACTGGAGAAAGTGGATCTCTTTGCAGAAGTGAATGAGAAACTACTTGAGAAAGTTGCACACACATACACAGAGTACCTTCATTCTTGTAAAGACTCTGGCCTTCATTGGGTTCAGCCTGGCCGCTTTGTATTACCTGGTGAGCTAGCAGGCGCGCCGGTGCTACAGTTTTTTCCGTGTCGTGCTGATTCGGAAAGCAAAGCGCCCAAGGGCAGTAACTTAGCGATGCTAGAAGCCCGTTTTCAGGAATACCAACAGAAAGTAGTGAAAGCGTTTTATAAGCATCATTTTGCGACCTTCGATCGCCAGATTGTACTGGTGGATTGTTTGCAGCCTCTCAATGCCGGTGATGAAGCGTTTTACGACATGCGCCAAGCGCTAGAACAGATCATGCATAGCTTCCGCTATGGTCGTAGTAGCTTTTTGCGTCGTTTGTTCTCACCAAAAATCGACAAAGTGTTGTTTGCTGCTACAAAAGCGGATCATATCACGCCCGATCAGCACCCAAATTTGGTGTCTCTGCTCCAACAAATGGTGCATCCAGCATGGCAAACGGCAGCCTACGAGAATATTGAGATGAGCTGCATGAGTATCGCTTCCATCCAAGCAACCACGACGGGGTTTATTTCCTCTGGAGATAAGACCATCCCGGCGTTACAAGGAACAACATTGGGTGGTGAGCCGATGACTATGTTTCCCGGAGAGGTGCCGAAAAAGCTACCAAATGCAGCTTATTGGCAAAACAACGGGTTTGATTTTACGTCGTTTCGTCCGATGCCCTCACCGAATGATGAGCCAGTGAAGCACATACGCTTAGACAAAGCACTGGATTACCTGATTGGAGATAAATTGAAATGAGTGAGTTGAAGCAAAAACAAGTTTTCTCTGAAAAGGTAATGGAAAAAGATCAGCAATCGAATCAACCGGAGTTGACGGCGCAGCAAACATTCGGCGAAAAAGAAACATTTGTACCTGTTGAAGTTAAAGAAGCGCACCAGGAGACCGAACAGGAATTGCAACTCGAGCATGTCATTCGTCCAAAATCGGGCAGAAAATGGCTCGCGACTGGCGCATTTGCAACTTTTGCTGGTTTGGTTGGCTGGCAAGCGTTGGACTCGGTTATAACCGCAATTCAGGCTTCTGATTGGCTGGCCTTAAGCTGGACGGGGTTTATTGCTGCGATCGCTTCGCTTGGTTTAGGAGCTATGGGTAAAGAGCTTTGGAAACTGCGAAAACTACGAAATCATTTTAGTGTTCAAGAAGAAGCAGAAGCACTTGTTAATAGTGAGAGCGTTGGGAAAGGGAAAGCCTTTTGCGAAACCGTAGCAGAACAAAGTGGTGTGATGGCAGAGAATCCGGGCTTTGATCGTTGGCAGAACAGTATTAACCCTGCTCATAGTGACGCTGAAATTCTTGATATGTATGACTCGATGGTGGTGAGCCAACAAGACAAGTTGGCAACGAAAATCGTATCACAGCACGCAACCGAGTGTGCGGCCCTAGTCGCCGTGAGCCCTCTGGCTGCCGCTGATATGTTGCTGGTGGCTTGGCGAAATTTCAAAATGATCGACAACCTCTCCAAGGTATATGGGGTAGAGCTAGGTTATGCATCTCGCATCAAGTTACTAAAAGCGGTATTTGTCAATATGGCGGCGGCTGGTGCCAGTGAGCTCGCTATTGATGCCAGTATGGATTTGATGTCGATGGATCTTGCTGGCAAAGTTTCTGCTCGTGCGGGGCAGGGGCTAGGTGTTGGTATTCTAACGGCACGTTTGGGCTTGAAAGCGATGACCTTATTGCGTCCACTACCCTGGTATCCTGACCGTCAGGTTAAGTTGGGCACCATACGCAAGGCAGTGGCGGCGAAAGTTGCATCAATTACGATGAAACCGTAACGAATATCAACTTTGATGGATAGGATTGCTTGACGCCATTCCAAGCATGATAGAAACTACTGTCAACTTTTCCTGACAGTTGTGAATTGGGATATTTTAAGTGCGTCTTGAAGTCTTATGTGAAGATCGACTCGGCTTGACCCGAGAACTGCTCGATATTTTAGCGTCTAAAAGCATCGACTTGCGTGGTATCGAAATCGATATTAGCGGTATTATCTATTTGAATTGCCCGGATATTGATTTTGATACGTTTAGTGAGCTGATGGCTGAAATCCGCCGTATTCCGGGGGTGAAAGACGTACGTAAAATCCAGTTTATGCCGATGGAGCGCCACAATACGGAGCTGCTCTCGTTAGTTGATAACTTGCCCGATCCTGTTTTTGCCATTGATCTTAAAGGTGCCGTAGACATGGCAAACATGTCTGCACTTTCATTGCTTGGCCTTCACAAGCAAGAAGTGATTGGTACTCAAATCGGTGCTTTGTTACCAAGTGTTCGTTTCTCTCGTTGGTCTGAGGGTGTGAATGGCCGAACACGGGAAAACCTTGTGATTGAGGGCTTGGACTATGTTCTAGAGTTGATGCCCGTTTATATCCGAGACGAAGCGCAAAACTCGACTCTAGCGAGTACTCTAATGACGATTCGCTCTAGTCAGCAAGTTGCCAGAATTGAAGAAGCGCTACCGCTGCATAACCCTCTGGGTTTTGAGCACTTTGTTGGTATATCGAACCGTCATAAAGCACTAATGAACCAAGCTAAGAAGCTGTCTGTGCTTGACCAACCATTGTTGATTGAGGGCGAAACGGGGACCGGTAAAGAAATGCTTGCTAAAGCTTGCCACAGCCGTTCTAGCCGCGCGAGCAAGCCATTCCTAGTTTTGAGTTGTGCTTCGATGCCTGACGATGTAGCAGAAACCGAACTTTTTGGTCATGCGCCGGGTTCATTTAATCATGAACAAGGCCACAAAGGCATCTTTGAGCAAGCAAATGGCGGGACGGTATTTCTTGATGAAATCGGTGAAATGAGTTCGCATCTTCAAATCAAGCTGTTACGTTTTCTACAAGATGGTAATTTCCGTCGTGTCGGTGCAGAAGATGAGATGCATGTCGATGTTCGTATCATCGCTTCAACAAAACATAACCTTGCCGAGCTTTCTGAAGCAGGAATGTTCCGTGAAGATTTGTATTATCGTCTCAACGTACTTACGCTCAGCATTCCTCCGTTACGTAAGCGCTCAAACGACGTTGCACCATTGCTTGAGTTGTTTGTGGCGAAACATGCTCAACAGCTTGGGATTGATAAGCCAGAGTTTGATGATGGTCTAGTTGATGCCCTTGCAAATTATCAGTGGCCAGGAAACATGCGCCAGCTGGATAACATGGTTCTTCGAGCGCTCACGGAAATGGATGGTGATATACTAAACGCGGGTCACTTCAATTTACCTCAGCCTCAGTCAGTCGGCGCTGGTAGTGCAACGCTTAACATCGACGGTTCTTTGGATGAGATCATGCGTGATTATGAATCTCAAGTTCTGGAACGTTTGTATCAGTCATTCCCATCAAGCCGTAAGCTTGCTAAGCGCTTAAATGTATCGCATACCTCAATCGCTAATAAACTGCGTGATTACGGTATCCGTAAGAATTAATCGAATTGAACGAAAAGACGGAATTAATCATTTGTAATGGAAGATAACAGCTCATCTATCGCCGTTCATATGTTGGACGGTGACTTGCTTCTTCGTACCGCTGAAATCGGTGACGCAGATATGATTGCCGAATATTTTCAAGCGAACCGAGAATACCTGAAACCGTTTGAACCGAAACGTGAAGAGGCTTTTTTCTCAGTGAACGGTTGGTTGCAAAAGCTTATCAAGCTCAATGAGCTGCATCGAATGGGATTGGGGTATTATTGCCTTTTAGTCAGAGCCTCTTCGGGTGAAATGCTAGGTACGATATCCTTTAGTAGTTTGAGTCGTTTTCCTTTTTATTCTTGTAACGTCGGATATTCTCTCGCTGAAAAAGCGCAAGGGCATGGTTATATGCGTCGTGGATTAACCATGGCTTGCGACTACATGTTTAACGTTCAGAAACTGCATCGTATTCAAGCTGGCTACATGCCTCACAATAAACGCAGTGAATCTGTGCTAGAGCATGTAGGGTTCAACCGAGAAGGGTATGCAAAAGATTACCTTTTGATTAATGGTGAGTGGCAAGACCACGTTCTAACGTCGCTTATTAATCCGAATTGGCAGCAAGAAGGGCGATAGTATGGAACGATTGGAAAAGCAGTTAGCACTTGTAATCGAGCTCGATAAACTCAAAAGCATTTTGCGCCGAACTCGAGTTAAAAGTGCTGAAGGGCGCCTCGAAAATAGTGGTGAGCATAGTTGGCATGTCGCACTGATGGCAATATTGATGGAAGAGCATGCGAATGCACCTGTTGATATTTGCCGAGTGATGAAAATGTTATTGATACATGACGTAGTAGAGATCGACGCGGGCGATACCTTTGTTTATGATACTGCTGCGTCTCAAGAGCAAGCAGAAAAAGAAATTAGAGCTGCAGAGCGCTTGTTTGGTATGTTACCCAGCGATCAGGAGCAAGAGCTATTGGCGCTTTGGCATGAATTTGAAGCCGCGCAGACCGATGATGCTAAGTATGCAAAAGCACTCGATCGGTTAATTCCAATGCTCTTGAACTACCATAATAATGGTCAGAGTTGGAAGGAACATGGTGTCTCACGCGAACAAGCACTTACCATTAATAAACGAATTGAATTTGGCTCTGTTACCTTATGGGACAAAGCGAAAGAGTTGATTGAAGAAGCCACAGAGAAAGGTTGGCTGAAATCGTAATAAAGGAGACTGAATGTCTTATTTGCCTTTGGACGAATACCAAAGAAAATGGATTTTTACGCATCAGTCGATGCCTGTGCCAGAAGAAGATTTGGCTTTTATTAAGCCGATGAGCCAAGCCCGCTCAGCACAATTTTGGAAAGAAAATATCAGTGCTCAAAGCCCTGATATGGATAGACTAAGTTCCCAAGACTGGCCAATGAACGAGGCGAATTGGTCTGAAACTGTGGATTGGATGGCTGCGTGGGAGTCGGATGATCCTGACATGCCAGCGGAAGCTGAGGCACATATCGATTGGCAAGACGATGTAACCGTTTACTTTTGCTACGAGAAGTACAATGTCATCGAAACGAAATGGTCTATTTTTAAAAAGCACTGGAAGAACTTTCTCTTTTATGACGATGGTCCGATACTAATAGGACGTCGCCGTTCGCAAGCACTTTGGTTTGATTCAAAAGGCAATGTGAAACTCGGTGTTCGTCAATAACGAGTTGTAAAGCAAAGCCACCTTTCGAGGTGGCTTTGTTTTTCTAAAGGCTGGATAATGGACTCAACACACCGCCAGCCCCGCGCTCGATAACGTGAGTATAGATTTGCGTGGTTTTTACATCAGTATGCCCTAATTGTTCCTGAACAGTTCTAATGTCTGCGCCAGATTCCAATAAATGCGTGGCAAAACTGTGTCTTAGTGTGTGGCAAGTTACAGTTTTCTCAATGCTTGCGTCGCTTGCCGCGCGCTTTACCGCTCTTTGTATTGCGCTTTCATTGATATGATGCCTTCTGAGTTCACCAGTGTCTCGATCTGCGCTTAACTTTGTTGATGGAAACAAAAAGTGCCAGTTAAAATCTAGCTCCGCTTTTGGGTATTTACGTCGTAAACCTTCAGAGATATATACGCCCGCATAACCAGGCATGTGCCTATCTTTAAAGTAGTAGTTTCTTGCTAAATTAACTTGAGCTTTGAGTGGTTCATGTAGTTCTTTGGCTAATGTGACTGTACGATTTTTACCTCCTTTTCCTTGCCAAACGCGAACTGCACCATAATCATAATCGATGTCTTGAACTCTTAAGCGTAAACATTCCATAACTCGAAGCCCGGAGCCGTAAAGTAGCTGAATATGGAGTCTATACCTCGGGTCGATATGCTGAACGAATCTTCGGATCTCCTCCCTAGTTAACACAACGGGAAGTTTCTTTTCGGTCAAGGATTTCTGAAATCTCATATCAAGTGATAGTGGGGTTTTAAAATAATCACGATATAAAAATGATATTGAGTTCAGCGCCAAAGCTTGCGTTTTTACCGCAACTTTTTCTTCTACCGCTAAGTAACTCAGAAATTGAATGACATCATCTTCTGCTAGTGTTGATGGGTGGGCGAGCTGGTGAAAAGTGATAAAACGTTTTATCCAAAATAGATAACTTTCGATAGTTTTATTCGCATAATGACGAGTAAGCATGTGCTCTTTTACACTAAGTAAAAACTGACTTTTCATGATAAATTAACCTGTTTATTTATACAGCTCCGTTAATGTATCACCACTTTTGAAATTAGCGTGCTGTGCGCCGCCTAATTGCGCGCGCCACCACACATATTCATACTGTTTTTCTATTTGTTTCATGCATATAAGTGCTACGATTGATAGCGCTTTTGATAAGAAAGAAGGCGGTAGCCTGCCAGAAAAACGGCAAATCGCCGTATAGAAAGCGTTAGTTGCCAAGAGGATAAACGTAACCAAATCACAAGGTTTAAGGTTAGAAATGCTAAAGTTTGGAAGTGAAT